>JBILLS010000007.1:0-59248 GCA_044375955.1 Candidatus Nanopelagicales bacterium
CGCCTCAGCTACGGCCTCGACGGTCTCGTCGACCTTCTTCGCCTTTGCGTCGGAGAGCGGCTGGCCCACTTTGCAGTTGTCCCGGTAGATCGCCAGTGCCTTGATTCCCAACTTCCAGCCCTGGAAGTAGATCTCCTCGACTTCCTCGATCGTTGCCGTCTCCGGCATATTCACCGTCTTGGAGATGGCTCCGGAGATGAACGGCTGCACCGCGGCCATCATGCGCACATGGCCCATCGGCGTGATGGCACGGGCTCCCATGGCCGTGTCGAAAACGGCGTAATGCTCTTGCTTGAGCCCGGGCGCGTCAATCACGTGCCCGTTCTCCGAGATGTACTCCACGATCGCTTCGACAGTCTCCTCGGTGTAGCCGAGCTTGCGGAGTGCGCGAGGGATCGTCTGGTTGACGATCTGCATGGATCCACCACCCACGAGCTTCTTGAACTTCACGAGCGAGAAGTCCGGCTCGATCCCTGTGGTGTCGCAATCCATCATGAACCCGATGGTCCCGGTAGGTGCGAGGACGGAAGCCTGAGCGTTGCGCCAACCGTTCTTCTCGCCGATCGCCACGCACTCCTGCCAATTCTTGATGGCCAACTTCAGGACATCCGAGTCGAGCGTGGAGACCGAACGCACGTTGTCATTCGCCGAGGCGTGCTTGCGCATTACGCGCTTGTGGGCGTCGGCATTGCGGGCGTAGCCGTCGTAGGGTCCCACGATCCCGGCGAGCTCACCACTGCGCTTGTACGCGGTTCCAGTCATCAACGACGTAATAGCGGCCGCGAACGAGCGACCTGCATCCGAGTCGTACGGGATGCCGGTGGCCATCAGCAGCGCTCCGAGGTTGGCGTACCCGATACCAAGCTGGCGGTAGCGCCGCGTGGTGTCTCCGATGGCCTGGGTTGGGAAGTCGGCGAAGGAGATCGAGATGTCCATTGCAGTGATCACGAACTCCACAGCCTTGGCGAAACGGTCCGCGTCGAAGGTGTCGTCCTCCTTGAGGAAGGTGAGGAGATTCAGGCTCGCGAGGTTGCAGCTCGAGTTATCCAGGCTCATGTACTCCGAGCACGGGTTGGACGCATTGATCCTCCCGGTCTCGGGATTGGTGTGCCAATCATTGATGGTGTCGTCGTACTGGATACCAGGATCGGCACATGCCCACGCGGCCTCGCACATCGTGCGGAACAGCGTCTTTGCGTCGAGGGTCTCCACGACATGCCCGTCGGTGCGAGCCGTCAGGTTGAAGGTGTCACCGGACTCCACCGCGCGCATGAACTCATCCGAGACCCGCACGGAGTTGTTGGCGTTCTGGTACTGCACGGAGGTGATGTCCTTGCCGCCCAGATCCATGTCGTAACCGGCATCACGAAGGACCCGGATCTTGTCCTCCTCGCGAACCTTCGTCTCGATGAACTCCTCGATATCGGGGTGGTTCACGTCGAGTACGACCATCTTCGCGGCACGGCGCGTGGCCCCGCCGGACTTGATCGTGCCGGCGGACGCGTCAGCTCCCCGCATGAAGGAGACCGGGCCGGACGCGGTCCCGCCGGAGGAGCGCAGGAGTTCGCGGCTGGAGCGGATACGCGACAGGTTCAGTCCCGCTCCAGAGCCCCCCTTGAAGATGATGCCCTCCTCCTTGTACCAGTTGAGGATGGATTCCATGGTGTCGTCGACGGACAGGATGAAGCATGCGCTGACCTGCTGTGGCGCAGTCGTGCCGACGTTGAACCACACCGGTGAGTTGAAGCTAAACACCTGATGCAGGAGCATGTATGTCAACTCGTGTTCGAAGATCTGGGCATCCTCATCGGATCGGAAGTACCCGTTGTCCCGACCCGCCTTTACGTAGGTCAAAACCACGCGGTCGATGAGTTGCTTGAGGCTCCACTCCCGCTGCTCCGTGCCGAGTGCCCCGCGGAAGTACTTCGTGGTCACGATCGTCGAAGCGTTCACGCTCCAGAAGTCGGGGAATTCGACACCCTTCTGCTCGAAGACGGTCTCACCGGTCTTCCAGTTGGTCTGCACGACATCGCGCCGCTCCCACACGACCTCGTCGTAGGGATGCACCCCCGGAGTCGTGTAGAGACGTTCGACGACGAGCCCCGGGTTGTGCAGGGTGTTGTGAACGAAGACGGGGTTACTCATCGTCTGTGACATGTCGTGCCCTTCTGCTGGAGTTGATCATTTTTCACATTCATGAGTTCGGCCCAGTCTGTGACGTGGGTCCGACAAGTTCCGGCTCGGTTCCGGTCGGATCGCCCTCGGCGCGGAGCAGTGCGATCTCAGCCTCGAAGTCCTCGAGCGAGTCGAAGGACCGGTAAACCGAGGCGAAGCGCAGGTAGGCGACCTCATCGAGTTCGCGGAGTGGTCCGAGGATCGCGAGACCGACCTCCAGGCTGGGGATCTCGGCGTTACCGGACGCCCGCACGCTGTCCTCGACACGCTGAGCAAGGAGCGCCAGATCGTCCTCGCTGACCGGGCGGCCCTGGCAGGCCTTTCGCACACCCGCAAGCACCTTGGACCGCGAGAACACCTCGCTCACACCGCTTCGCTTGGCCACGGTCAGCGTGGTCGTCTCCGCCGTGGTGAAACGGCGGCCACAGGACACGCACTCTCGGCGCCGGCGGATCGAGGCGCCCTCCTCGGCGGTCCGGGAGTCGACGACACGGGAGTCTTCGGCACGGCAGAACGGACACCGCATTGCCTTCCCTCCCGTCACTCTGGTCACATCAGTCGCGTCGTTCCCACGGGTTCTTTGGGATTGGGGAGATCCTGTGGAACACCTGTGGACGAATGACCACAACCTGTTGAGGTTACTAAAGGTTACAGCCACTACATCTTGGGGTCCGCACGATAAACCCGACTGCCATCCCCACGCAAGCAGCCGTACCGGCGTGTCGCGCTAACCGGCGGCCCGGTCCACACCTGCGACCAGTGCCCGAGCGAAAGCCCGCTCACCTCGCCGGTCGTAGTGCAGGGCCGTCGCGAACCGCACACTCTGCTCCTCCGCCAGCGCCCCCCACGGCACCCGGTGCACGTGGGCGTACCGACGGTCCAACTGTCGGATCTGACCGTTGATCCAGCGCTGCTTCTCTTTGGTGAATCGGTCTCCCCCGCTCGCGTAGGTGTCCACCCAGACGACGGTGCGGCCACGCAGCTCGCGGGCCACCTGCCGCATGCGCGACCGAGTGGTGGCGCGATCGATCCACCGCATGTCGTTAGTGCCCATGACGATCACGACGACCTCCGGGAGTTGACCAATCGTGCGGGCCCGATCTATCTGCGCGAGTGCCCAGTCCAAGCGCTTACCGCCGAAACATCGGATCGTGGGCGTCCATCCAGAAGCGCGGAGCCCCCGCAGGATGTCGGGCTTAGCCTCGCGGACCAGGGAGTCCCCGATGACCAGGACCCGCCTCCCCTCCCCTGGGGCACCGACGGTTGCCTTGGCCGGCCAGACCGGGGCACTACAGGCGCGCGGGTCTCCCTCCGTGGTCCACCCCGGATCACGCTCCGCGGCGTATGCCGGACCTGCCACCAGCACCAGCACAACGAGGGACGTCAGGAGCCGGAGCACGCAGGAAGTATCACCCGGGAACGACCAGGGCGCGCCCCGCGGAGACAGAGGCACTCCCCATGCCGTTGAGGTCCATGATCCGCGCGACGGTCTCCCGTGGGTCGGTGCCCGGGGAGACAACGTGGGCGATGGCCCAAAGGCTCTGACCGGGCTTCACCACGTAGATGTCCGTGGCCGAGACCATGGGGTCATCACTTGCTCCGGCTCCCTGACCGGCCGCGGTGACGAGACCTGCGGCCAGGGCGATGAAGCTCAGGGTGAGGGCCAGCCGGCCGCGTCGCGTAAGACGGACCGGGCCCTGCGTACTAGTGGTGCTCTTCATGGGGAAGATCCTTTCGAACGTGTGTTCGATCGAACATATGGACGATTTATACCATGCTCGGACCCCCCGACACGCCGTTGATCGAACATATGTTTGATTTCGGCGTGTCGTCCCCGTAGCCTGGGGGCCTACAAGGAGGAGCCATGGCTTCACGCATCACCCGCTCGGAGGGCAACGTCCGGGAGTTCCCCGATGGCCCGGCTGACGCCACCGGGCTCACCCGTCGCCAGCACGCCATTCTCGAGACGATCCGCGCGAGCATTGAGGAGCGCGGGTACCCACCGAGTGTTCGTGAGATTGCCGATGGGGTGGGCTTGACCTCCTCCTCGTCGGTCGCCTACCAGTTGTCCACTCTCGA
This sequence comes from Candidatus Nanopelagicales bacterium, assembly GCA_044375955.1. Taxonomy (GTDB): domain Bacteria; phylum Actinomycetota; class Actinomycetes; order S36-B12; family S36-B12; genus VGCC01. Next base: position 4,255 of record JBILLS010000007.1, read on the forward strand.
GAAGTTGGGCTACCTGCGCCGCGACCCGAACCGCCCGCGGGCGCTGGTCGTCAGTGAGACGCCGGAAGTGGCCGTGGCGACATCCGACGACGTCGTCGAGATCCCCCTCCTGGGTCGCATCGCGGCGGGCGGTCCACTGCTGGCCGAGGAGTCCGTCGAATTGACGATGCCCCTCCCGCGCGACCTCGTTGGCCACGGCGACCTCTTCATGCTGAAGGTTGTCGGCGACTCGATGATCGATGCTGCGATCTGCGAGGGGGATTGGGTCGTGGTCCGGCAGCAACCCACCGCGGTGAATGGCGACATCGTGGCGGCTCTGCTGGGTGATGAGGCCACCGTGAAGACATACAAGGAGCGCGACGGTCATGTGTGGTTGATGCCGCACAATCCGGCCTATGCACCGATCCTGGGCGATGAGGCACGAATTCTCGGCAAGGTCGTGTCAGTTCTCCGCTCGCTCTAGCCGGCAAGGCGTTGCAGGGCCGCTAGCACGATGTCGCGATCGCTGGTAGTCCACAGCGGGGGCATTGTCTGTCTAATCGTCTTCGCGTAGCGAGCGCTTGCGAGCCGCGAATCCAGCACAGCTACCACTCCGCGATCATCATGACCACGGATCAAGCGCCCAGCGCCCTGGGCGAGAAGTAACGCGGCGCGCGGAACGCTCACCTCCATGAAACCTGACCCACCCATCTCTTCAGCCCGCTCCGCCCGCGCGCCCAGAAGTGGGTCGTCTGGCCGAGGAAACGGAAGCCGATCGATCGTTACGAGGATGCAGGAACGCCCCGGAACGTCGATTCCCTGCCACAGGGACACCGTGCCGAGAAGGACGCTGGTCTCATCCCGAGAGAATTCCTCGATCATCCGCGCGGGAGACTCCCCCCGCTGCTGCACGAGGAGCCGCATCTCCGGCAGCCTCACACGCAGGTACTCCGAGGCACGTTCCACGCCGCGCCAGGAGGAGAAGAGCCCGAGTGTGCGTCCGCCGGCGGCCTCGATCAGGAATGCCAATTCATCCAGTGCCTCCATCGCGATCCCATCCCGGTCCGGCTGGGGGAGGTGGCTGGCGATGTAGAGGATTCCTTGTTGGGTGAAATCGAACGGGCTTCCAACATCGATCACCGCGGTTCCCTCGGCGAGTCCCAAGGACGCCACGGTTCGGTCAGGGTCACCGCCGATCACGAGTGTGGCACTCGTCGCAATCGTGACGGCAGGAAGTGCCTCCCTCACCACGTCGCCGATGTCCAGGGGGACCACGTGGAGGGTGAAGTCGCCCGCGGCCTGGTCAATCCACATCACGTCGTCGTCACGACGGCCGAGGACCCGTGCCGAGGCCTCATGGATCTCCTCGACCCCGGCCCGCAGCCGGGAGTCGTCCAGCGATCCGAGGGCATCCTCCGCCGCGAGATTCGACAGGATCGCGTGGCCCGCGTCACGCATCAACGTCAACGCGAGGATCAGATCCGCGGGCAGTTCGCGAATCCTTCCCCCGTCCAGGCCGGCGCATGCGGCCTCCAACGCGACGAGGGCTTCCTCTGCATGACCGCGGATCTCCGCGGCAACCCTGCTCCCCAGACGCGCGAGGAGGCGTCGCACGGCGGCGGTCTGCAGTTCCACGGTTACCGCCGACGTCACGCGGTCGACAAAGTCGTGGGCCTCATCCAAGATCAGGACGTCATGGGCCGGGAGCACCTGCGACTCCCCCGTCGTGTTGATCGCTACAAGGGCGTGATTGGTGATCACGATGTCAGCGCTCATCGCCTCCATCCGTCGGTGCGCCGAGAAACATTCCGCCGCGTAGGTGCACTTCGCCTCGCCAATGCACTCTCGCGCGGTGACGGAGAGGGAGCGCCAGACGCGCACGTCGACGTCACCCGGGAAGTCATCGCGGTCACCCGAGGTTGTCGTTTCCGCCCACGCGCGCAGGTCACGCACCTGCTGCCCGAGTCGACCCGTGTCGATGCCGAACAGCGCGTCATCGTCGTCGGGGACCTCTGCGCGCATGCGGTTGAGACAGACGTAGTTCTGCCTCCCCTTCAACACCGCGGCGTGCACCCGGTCCTCGACCCCCAGGCTTGCAAGAACGCGGGGCAGATCCCGCTCGGACAGCTGCCTCTGGAGCCCGAGGGTCGACGTGGCGATCACGACGCGTTTCCCGTGCTCACGTGCTGCGAGCACCGCCGGAACGAGGTAGCCAAGGGACTTTCCGGTGCCGGTGCCCGCCTGGATGACGAGCGGCGTCTCCTCACGGATCGCGTTCTCAATGGCGGCCGCCATGATCTCCTGTCCCGTACGGGTGTCGCCGCCGAGATCACTCACGACCGAGCGCAGCGCGGCGACGGCCCCGTCATCCCCGGCTGGCATCACGCAGCACTCCGGCGAGGTCTTCGGGGGCCTGCCCTACAACGTGGGTTCCGTCATCGCGGTAGTCGACGGAGTCCACCCGCCCCCATCTATGGAGGCGCGAGATCAGCTCCCCGCGCTCGAAGGGAATAACCAGATCGATGGCTGTCCACCCGCGCGGAAGCATCTCCTCGATCCGTGCTTCGAGGTCCGCGATGCCCTGGCCCGTTGCGGCGGACACGGATACCGCTTCCCGCTCTCGGCGACGGAGCTCCGCAACGGTCCCGGGGTCCGCGATGTCGATCTTGTTGATCACGACCAACTCGGGTACCTCGCCTGCGTCGAGTTCCCCGAGCACCGTGCGCACCGCCGTGATTTGCTCCCAGGGTGCCTCGTCGGACCCGTCGACCACATGCAGGATCAGATCTGCGTCCCGCACTTCCTCCAGGGTCGATTTGAAGGCTTCGACGAGGTCGTGCGGCAGATGGCGGATGAAGCCGACCGTGTCGGTCAGGGTGTAATCGCGCCCGCCCGGTGTCCGCGCCTTGCGGACGGTGGGCTCGAGGGTGGCGAAGAGCGCGTTCTGCACAAGGACCCCTGCGCCGGTCATCCGGTTCAGCAGGCTCGACTTGCCCGCGTTCGTGTAGCCGGCAACGGCGACCGAGGGCACCCCGGATCGAGTACGAGCCGAACGCTGGGTACGCCTGGCTGTGTCCATCTGCCGCAAGCTGGCTCGTAGCTTGGTCATTCGGTCGCGGATACGCCGACGATCCGTTTCGATCTTGGTCTCCCCCGGACCGCGTGTGCCCACTCCGCCGGAAGCTCCGCCAGCCCGGCCACCAGCCTGACGCGAAAGGGACTCGCCCCAGCCACGCAGTCTCGGAAGCAGGTACTGCATCTGCGCTAGGGAGACCTGCGCCTTGCCCTCCCGGCTTCGGGCGTGCTGGGCGAAGATGTCAAGGATCAGCCATGTGCGGTCCACGACCTTCACCTTGACGATGTCCTCCAGTTGACGGAGTTGGCCCGGACTCAGTTCCCCATCGCAGATAACCGTGTCGGCGGAGCAGGCCCGCACCAGTTCGCGCAACTCCGCGGCCTTCCCGGATCCCAGATACGTGGCCGGATCTGGGGAATCACGCCGCTGGATCACGCCGTCAACGACGACGGAGCCCGCGGTCTCAGCGAGCGCCGCCAACTCGCGCATCGCCCGTTCGGCCTGCTGCAGTGTCCCCGACGTCCACACTCCGGCGAGCACCACGCGCTCGAGACGTATCTGTCGATACTCGACCTCCCGAACGTCCTCGATCTCCGTCGAGAGTCCGGTGACCCGGCGCAGTGCACTGCGGTCCTCGAGATCGAATTCGCCCGTGGTCACGGAATCGTCACGAACCCCTCCGCGACCAGGTCCGCCGGTCCTACCAGGGTGAAGGAGTCGTCCTCGTGCACGGTCACCTTCAGGTGACCACCCGGAACTTCAACATCCCACTCGCGACACTTGGGCTCCTGTGTGCGAGCCACCCAGGCAGCGGCACACGCCCCGGTACCGCACGACTGTGTTTCTCCCACGCCGCGTTCATGCACCCGCATGGCAATGCGACCAGGCCCACGCAATTCCACGAACTCGACGTTAACCCCGCTCGCGGGCATCGGGCTGACGCGCAGGGATCCGTCAAGGCCTCCAAGATCCTCCAGAGCGACCCCGAGGGCCACGACGTGTGGATTGGGCGCGTTGACGCCCACTCCGACCCACGTCGAATCCCCGACCGCCACCTCGAAGGACCCGTCCATCGGTGATGCGGGTGTGCGAAGCCTCACGGCATACATGTCCGGCGCCACCACCTTCACACGCACACAACCCGCACGAGTCCCCACATCGAACTCCTGCTCTGTCTCCCAACCGTGGACCACGAGGAAGTGCGCGAAGACCCGGATCCCATTCCCGCACATCTCCGCCAATGACCCATCGGCATTGCGATAGTCCATGAAGTAGCGCGCGGTCCCACAGGCGGACGCAGCCTCCGGGCTCGCCTCCTGTGAGACGACTCGCAGCACCCCATCTGCGCCCAGGCCTCCCCGCCTGTCGCAGAGCCACCGGACTTGCTCGGCGTCCAGATCGCACGTGTTGTCAGCATCCGGAATGACGATGAAATCGTTAAAAGTCCCGTGGCCCTTCGAGAATGGAATGCGCACGCTCACCTAGGCAGCCTAATTGCGCTCACCGCACGTGCGTAGAGATCGTCCACACCGGGGACCACCGTCTGCCAGCTCTGCTCCACGGGGACGATTCGGGCGTGCGCCGTGAGTCGCGACCTCACTGAAGCATCCCTGCCCATGAACCCGATGGCTCTTGCGAGCTCCGCATCATCCGACACCAGGATTCCATTGAGGTCGGACGTGATGAAATCCGCAGTCCCCGACTCCCCGTATGCGATCACCGGGAGCCCAGAGGCGCGAGCCTCCAGGGCGGCGATACCGAATGACTCACGTCGACTCGCCTGAACGAAGACGTCACTGCCCGCGAACGCCGCACGGATCTCCTCCGGTGTCACCCGACCTCGGAAGGTGATTGCGTCCTCCCGGCCCCAGGCCCGTACTCGCCTCTCGAGTCGGGCGCGGGCAGGGCCGTCCCCGATGACTTCGAGATGCATACTGGAATCCCCACTCGATGCCGCGGCGAATGCACGGACCAACGCCCCTGTGCGCTTACGAGGCGCCAGCCGCTGAACGGCAATGAAGCGCACACCGCTGTGCGCGTGCTGTGCCCGCGGGTGCCACACATCGGTGTCGATTCCGTTGGGGAGCACGTGCACCTCGACACCCAGCGACGCGGACACGCGTTCGGCGGACATCCCGCTCACAGCGGACATCACCGTGGGGCTCCGCGCCCACGTTCGCCCGAGCGGTGCGAGGAGGCCACGCATGAGCGGGCTCCAGACGCTATGCACGGTCGCGACTCGGGGAAGACCCAGTTGCCTGACCGCGCGCACACCGCCCCACGCGAAGGGAGAAATCTCACCCAGATGTACATGGACCACATCGGGCTTGATCTCCGACAGTCGAGCCGCAATCGCAGCGCGCGCACGCGGGTGGACGGGGAGGCCTCCTGGGACCGGGGCGGTGATCCTGATAACTCCGACAGTGCCGTCGGATTCCTCCGGGGATCTCCCAGGGGTCGCCGTGATGACCGTCACGACATGCCCCGCCTTCACCTGCTGATGGGCTAGGGCCCGAACCTGCGTTTCCATCCCCCCGGTGCGAGGTGCGTAGCAGTCGCTCACGTGGACGATCCGCACGGGATGACCGTACGGCACTGCGATGCGCTCCTACAGAATGTGGCCATGCGCAGCCGGACACTCCTCTTCGTCCATGCCCACCCGGACGATGAGGCCCTCCTGACGGCGGGGACGATGGCGCGGGCGGTCGCCGAAGGCCATCGCGTGATCCTCGTGATGGCCACGGACGGGGCGGCCGGACTCACGGACTCCCGGCACGGCGCGAACCTCGCCTCGCACCGGGCACGTGAACTTCGAGATTCGGTGGCTGCGCTGGGTGTGTCACGCGTGGTGAACCTCGGCTACGCGGACTCCGGACTGACAGGTGACGTTCAGGACGCCTTCATCTCTACGGGTTGTTTCACTGTTGGTCGTGCCATCGCGGAGGTCATCGACGACGAAGGTGCGGACATCGTGATCGGCTACGACGCCAGCGGTGGCTACGGACACCCGGACCATGTGCATGTGCATCGATCGGTGCGCACAGCTCTGCAGATCTCCGCGCGCAGTCCGGTGCTCTTCGAGGCAACGCTTCCCCGGGAGCCCATCACCCGGGCTGTGCGCGCCGCCGCGCGTCTGCGGCTGACCCCGTCCGGATTCGATCCCCAGGAGTTCGACAACTCCTGGACACCGCGTTCACTCATCACGCATCGTGTGGATGTCCGCCCGTATCTCGACCAGAAGCTCGCTGCCCTACGGGCACACGCGTCACAGTCCGTCGCGGACTCTGGGGTACGCACGCTCGGCGTTCTATCTCGCCTCCCCCGCCCCCTCGCAGAGATCCTGATCGGGACCGAGTACTACCTCCGAGTGACAAATCCCGCGACCTCGTCGACGAGGGACGGTTCGTCGAACTCCACCCAGTGAATGCGGGGATCCCCGGAGAACCAGCGCTGCTGGCGGCGTGCGAATTTCCGCGTGTCCGCGATCGTCTGCTCCCGAGCCTGATCCTCAGTAATGGCGCCGGTGAGAAATGTCATCACGGGTTCATAGCCGAGGGCCGCCCTAGCGGTCGGTGACTGCGCGAGGCCTTGCCCCATGAGGTCACGCACCTCGTTAACGAAGCCGCGCCGCCACATCTCCTCCACGCGTAGGGAGATGCGCTCGTCCAAAGAGCCCCTATCGATGGCGATCCCCACCCGCATGGTGGCGTAGCGATCCTCTGGGCGCGGGAGGTGAGCCTGGAACGGGTCTCCGGTGATCGCATTCACCTCCAATGCACGCACAATTCTTCGTCCATTCGTCGCTGCGATGGCCTCGGCTGCAGCCGGATCGACCCGCGCGAGCTCCTCGTGGAGCGCACGGGCACCGATATCGGAGAGTCGTTCTTCAAGCGCTGCTCGGACATCAGGGTCGGTGCCCGGGGGGTCGAGGGTCTCCAGGACGGCCCGAACGTACAAACCACTGCCGCCCACCGCGATCGGGATCCGACCTCGAGCCCAGACATCCTCGATCGCGGCACGTGCCGCGTCCCGGAAATCCACCACCGTCGTGGGGTGCTCGATCGGCCAGATGTCGAACATGTGGTGCGGGACACCCTCGCGCTCCTCCACGGAGGGGGTGGCCGTTCCGATATCCATGCCCCGGTAGGCCTGCATCGAGTCGAGGCTGACCACCTCGCCGTCCACGCGCTGCGCGACCTGGATGGCAGCGCGGGTCTTTCCCGCAGCTGTCGGGCCCAGCACGGCCAGGACCCGGGGGGTCATGGGCGGGCGGGGATCACGGGCACACCCAGGGCAATGCCTGCCACAGAGTGCCCGGGACGTCTCCGAACGTCGAGCCATTCATCGGCGATGAGATGGTGCGGAGCGGCGTAGGTCACCCGTGCGGTCACGAAATCTCCGGCACGCGGTGGTTCCACGCCGTCGGGCACCCGCACGTGCACGAGCCGGTTGTCCGGCGCACGACCGGACACACGGGCGGTGGAATCATCCTTGCGCCCATCGTGCGCGGCTACGAGCACCTCGACCTCACGTCCGACCAACGCACGATTTTCCGCCCAGGCGATGTCGTTTACCAGTTCCACGAGACGCGCGTACCGATGGGAAACGACCTCCGGATCCACCTGCTCGGGCAGGTCCGCAGCAGGCGTGCCCGGCCGCTTCGAATACTGGAAGGTGAATGCACTCGCGAAACGTGCTGCACGGACAACGTCCAGGGTCGCCTGGAAGTCTTCCTCCGTCTCACCAGGGAATCCGACGATGATGTCCGTCGTGATGGCAGCGTCTGGGATCGCTGCACGAACGCGCTCCACGATTCCGAGGTATCTCTCGGCTCGATACGAGCGACGCATCTCGCGCAGTATTCGATCCGAGCCGGACTGAAGGGGCATGTGCAGACCTGGCATCACCGATGGCGTTTCCGCCATCGCCGCAATGACGTCATCGGTGAAGTCGCGGGGATGGGGGCTGGTGAATCGAACTCTCTCCAGGCCCTCGATCGACCCGCAGGCACGTAGAAGTTGGGCGAAGGCCGACGGATCACCGAATTCGACCCCGTATGCATTGACGTTCTGGCCCAGGAGCGTCACCTCGACGACGCCGTCGGCGACCAGCGCCTTCACCTCCGCGAGGATCTCACCCGGGCGACGATCCTTCTCGCGGCCTCGGAGTGTCGGGACGATGCAGAACGTGCACGTGTTGTTGCACCCGACACTGATCGCCACCCAGGCCGAATGCCCGGAATCTCGGCGGCTCGGCAATGTGGAGGGGAACACGTCGAGGGACTCGAGGATCTCGACCTGTGCCTCGTGCTCGACCCGGGCACGCTCGAGAAGAATCGGTAATGACGAAACGTTATGGGTGCCGAAAACAACATCGACCCACGGGGCCTTGTCCAGGATCTCCCCGCGGTCCTTCTGTGCCAGACATCCACCCACCGCGATCTGCATGCCCGGGTGCAACTCCTTGAGTGGCACCAGGTGCGACAGGTTCCCGTAGAGACGGTTATCCGCGTTCTCACGAACGGCGCACGTATTGAAAACGATCACATCCGCCACCTCGTCGGACTCAACAGCCCGATAGCCGGCGGACTCGAGGAGACCGGCGAGACGCTCCGAGTCGTGCACGTTCATCTGGCACCCGTAGGTGCGGACCTGGTACGTGCGCACGCGGGCTTCGGGCATCGCTACCCCCATGGAGGCCTCCCTGAGGCTCGCGATTCTAGGCGGAGTGGTCGGGCCCGGATTCAGACCGTGACGCGCGAGGGCTCCTCGTCGTCGGTGACCTCGTCCTCGCCCGCCTCGATCTGAACCCTGGGAAGGATTCGCCCGAGCCAGGCGGGAAGCCACCAGTTTGCCGACCCGAGCATCGACATCACACTCGGGACCAGGACCAATCGCACGACGAACGCATCCACCAAGACCGCCGACGCCAAAGCCACGCCGAACAGCTTGATCGTTGAGTTCGTGCTCGGCACGAAGGCGAGGAAAACGCTGCACATGATCGCCGCCGCGATCACCACGACCCGCCCCGAACCAGCCAGACCGCGACGGACGCTCACCAGGTTGTCCTTCGTGCGCATCCACTCCTCCTGCATCCGGGACACGAGAAAGACCTGGTAATCCATGGACAAGCCGAACAGGATCGCGAACACCATGATCGGGACGAAGGGGAAGATTGGACCGGTGCCGGGTACGCCCAGCGCATCCGCGAACCATCCCCACTGGAAGACGGCGACGGTGATGCCCATCGCCGCCGCAAGACTGAGCAGTGACGTGAGGGCTCCGGTCAGCGGCACGACGATCGATCGGAACAGGATCACGAGTGCGAGGAAACCGAGTCCCACGACCACGGTGAGGAACAACGGCAGTGCATCTGTCAGAACAAGGGTGAAGTCCTGGGTGATGGCCTGCGTCCCACCCACGTACAACTGCGCACCCGTCGCTTCCTCGAGCGCGGGATTCACCTCGGCGCGCAGCCGATCGAGGAGATCAGCGGTCGCTTCCTCCTGCGGCGCGGACGCTGGGAAGACCGCGATCGCCTGGATGCTCTCCGGGGGTTGGGCAGGATCGGCCAACTTGGCGAGGATCGGCAAGGTCTCCAGGCTGGGGGATGTGCCCGCCACGCCCTCTGCCTGAGCCAAGCCGGCAACGATCGCGCCGAACGCCTGGGGATCGGTCACTCCCTCGAGGTCGGCCACGACGAGGAAGGGACCGTTGGATCCGGGGCCGAAACCCTCCGACCTGAGGTCGTATGCGACACGGGCTAGTGAACCCTCGGGCTTGCCGGAGTCGTCGGCGAAACCCTGTCGCAGGCTGAAGGCCGGGATGGCCAGAATGACAACGAAGCCCAGGGCCAGCAGCGAGGTCAGCCAGGGCATCCGCTGCAGGAAGCGCCCATAGTGCGCCCACGCCCGACCTTCGCCGCCCCCGCTTCCCGGGCGCTTGCCCCAGGGGAGTCTCAGCCCAAGGGCCTTCGTCCCCAGGAGGCTGAGGAGTGCCGGCAACATCCACACCGCCGCGAGCATCACCATGACAACGGTCATGCCTGCGCCGATCGCCAGGCCCGTGAAGAAGTTGATGCCGAGGACCAAGAGGCCCAGGAGCCCGATGATGACCGCGGATCCGGCGAACACGACCGCACGGCCTGCGGTGTGGACCGACTCCATTGCTGCAGACTTCGCGTCTCGACCGGCCAAGATCGCTTGGCGGAAGCGATTGACGACGAAGAGTGCGTAGTCGATGCCGACGCCGAGCCCGATCATCGCGGCCAGAGTGGGCGCGAAGGTGGCCACATCCAGGAAGTTCGCGACGAAGGCGACGAACATCAACCCCGCGAAGAGGCCCACGAGTGCAGTGACGATTGGGAGTCCTGCGGCGACGATCGATCCGAAGGCGATGAGCAGGATCACGATGGCGACCGCGATGCCGATGCCCTCACTGCTCGGTGGCTGCTGACCCGCGAACTCCAGAAGCTGGCCCTGCGCGCCGATCTGGAGGGACTCCGACTGAAGCGCACCCACTGCATCCAGGATCGCCTTCGCGTCCTCCAATGAGACAACGGGTGCACCGCTGTCGTCCGTAGCGAAGTTGATGGTTGCGTAGGCCACCCGCCCGTCCGGGCTCACCGGCGAGAAGGCGGCGGCGAGCTGCTGCAACTCTGCGGGCGTCAGCGCCTGGACTGCCGCTGCCGGATCGAGGCCACCTCCAGCGGTGCACTCGCGACCGAGGTTGGCACCTCGGGGATCAAAGGGATTGGTGACGCACGTAACGCTCTTGAGCGTCGCAACCTCTTCGAGGAGTGGGAGCACCGTGCCCGCGACAGCGGGATCCACGGCGGTCCCCGCGCTCGGTGACCACACGATGGTCGCGCCTCCGTCGACACCCCCAAGATCCGTGCCGCTCTCCACTAGGAGGTCGGTAGCCACCTTCGACTCGGTGTCGGGAAGGTCGAATGAGTCGTTGTACGCCCCACCGAGACCGAGACCGAGACCGGCGAACCCGGCGAGGGCCAGCACCCAGGTGACGAGGGCTATGACGGGACGACGAACCGCCCACGCGGACAGACCAGGCATGACGCTCCTTTGGAAGACATCAACGCTAACAACCCGGTCGCCCCGAAGCACTTCGGCCTCACCGGCCACTCCTCGTTCCAGCTGACGTCCCTACGTGATTCTGGTCACATCGCCCTGTCGACGGAACCCAGCACCTCCGCGACAACAGCGGACGACATGGACCCCGGGTAACCGCGGCGGGTGAGATACGCAATCAATCGACGACGCTGTGTCACTGAGTCACAGCCCTGCAGGGCTCGCAGCCGGCGTTCAGCGAGTTCGCGTGCCCGGGACATCTCGGCATCGCTGTCGATGTGGCCCAGGGCATCCTCGATGAAGTCGGGCTCGACACCACGGTGGAGAAGTTCCCGTCGCAGGACACTGCGACCCAAGCCGCGTCCACGGTGCCGCGATTCAACCCACAGCCGGGCGAATTGCGCATCGTCGATGAGCCCCGCGTCCTCGATTCCGTCCAGGACAGAATCAACGAGTTCGCTGGGAACTCCCCGTCGAGACAGATCCTGCGACAACTCGCCCCGCGTTCGAGGTGCATGCGAGAGGCGCCGGAGGACTACCTCGCGAACAGCGGACTCGGAGTGACTGTCCTGGTCACCCCTCCGGCGGGCCATCGTCGACCGATGCGGAGGTAGCGACTACGGGCGCGGGGGCATCGACACGGGGGCCGATTCCCAGAAACTCCTTGATGCGCTTCTCGATCTCCAAACCGAGATCCGGGTTGTCTTTAAGGAAAGCGCGTGCGTTCTCCTTGCCCTGACCAAGCTGGTCACCCTCGTAGGTGTACCAGGCGCCGGACTTCTTCACGAGTCCGACGTCTACGCCCATGTCGATGAGCGACCCTTCGCGCGAGATGCCCTCGCCGTAGATGATGTCGAACTCCGCCTGCTTGAACGGCGGCGCCACCTTGTTCTTCACGACCTTGACACGGGTGCGATTGCCAACGGCCTCCGTACCGCCCTTCAGCGTCTCGATGCGACGCACGTCCAGGCGCACGGATGCGTAGAACTTCAGGGCCTTGCCACCCGTTGTCGTCTCGGGGGAGCCGAACATCACACCGATCTTCTCGCGCAGCTGATTGATGAAAATCGCAGTCGTGTTGGTGCTGCTCAGTGCGCCAGCCATCTTGCGGAGCGCCTGACTCATCAAGCGCGCCTGGAGTCCGACATGCGAATCGCCCATCTCACCCTCGATCTCCGCACGTGGCACGAGTGCCGCGACCGAGTCGATGACGATGAGGTCGATGGCACCCGATCGCACCAGGGTGTCGGCGATCTCGAGTGCCTGCTCCCCCGTGTCGGGCTGGGAGACGTACAGGTTGTCCAGGTCCACTCCCAGCGACGAGGCGTAGTCGGGATCGAGGGCATGCTCTGCGTCGATGAAAGCAGCGAGCCCACCGGCAGCCTGGATGCTCGCGATCGCGTGGAGCGCCACCGTGGTCTTGCCCGAAGACTCGGGGCCATAGATCTCCACGATCCGACCACGCGGTAGACCGCCGATGCCCAAGGCGACGTCTAAGGCGATCGACCCGGTGGGGATGACCTCGATCGGGGCGCGGCCCTCCTCCCCCAGTCGCATCACCGAGCCCTTGCCAAAGGACCGTTCGATCTGGGCGAGGGCGGCCTCGAGTGCCTTCTCGCGGTCTGCTGCTGCGCTGGCCATGTTCACTCCTTGTTCGCGGGTCGAAGCTGGACGCTAGGGCGAGCCTCTGACACCGCCTCCGCCCTCGCATCTGGCTCGCTTCCGAGGCCGTGGGCTGTGCCGGGTGTGAATCTATATCGAACGTACGTTCGAATAGTGGCGACACGCCGTGCCCCTGCTGAGGGAACTCCCTGGAGGGGACGAGACCTTCGGCGGTCGCGCGTGATTCGAGCAGTCGTGCGGCCCGATGGCCTCCGCACCCGCCCCTACACGAGGTCCTAGGTTTAGCCCATGTCCAAGGTGCTCTCCACGCTCCCCGTCGGCGAGCGGGTGGGCCTGGCCTTCTCCGGCGGCCTCGATACCTCGGTGGCCGTCGCCTGGATGCGGGCCCGGGGGGCACTCCCCTGCGCCTACACGGCGGACCTCGGTCAGTACGACGAGCCGGATATCGCCTCCGTGCCGGATCGGGCCACCCAGTACGGGGCCGAGATCGCCCGGCTCGTAGATTGCCGGGCTGCGCTGGTGGAGGAGGGCCTGGCAGCCCTGGCATGCGGCGCCTTCCATATACGGTCGGGTGGCCGGCAGTACTTCAACACAACCCCGCTCGGGCGGGCGGTGACCGGGACACTCCTTGTGCGTGCCATGCATGACGACAACGTCTCCATCTGGGGCGACGGGTCGACATACAAGGGCAACGACATCGAACGCTTCTACCGGTACGGGCTGCTCGCGAATCCGCAGTTGCGCATCTACAAGCCGTGGCTCGACACCGAGTTCGTCACGACACTGGGTGGTCGGGCCGAGATGAGCGCCTGGCTCAGCGAGCAGGGCCTCCCCTACCGCGACAGCGGGGAGAAGGCCTACTCGACCGACGCGAACATCTGGGGTGCCACTCACGAAGCGAAGTCGCTCGAACATCTCGACACGTCCCTGGAGATCGTCGAACCCATCATGGGTGTGCGGTTCTGGGATCCTCACGTCACGATCGACGCCGAGGACGTCACGATCACCTTCGAACGCGGTCGTCCCGCGCGCATCAATGGTCGGCAATTCGACGACCCGGTGGCACTCGTCCAAGAAGCCAACGCCATCGGCGGTCGCCATGGTCTGGGTATGGCCGATCAGATCGAGAATCGGATCATCGAGGCGAAGAGCAGAGGTGTGTACGAGGCGCCGGGAATGGCACTGCTGTTCATCGCCTACGAGCGACTGGTGTCCGCGATCCACAACGAGGACACGATTGCCAACTACCATCTCGAGGGTCGGCGCCTCGGACGGCTGCTCTACGAGGGCCGCTGGCTCGACCCTCAGGCGCTCATGCTGCGCGAATCACTCCAGCGTTGGGTTGCAGCCGCAGTCACCGGCGAGGTCCGCGTGCGGCTCCGCAGAGGGGATGACTACACGATCCTCGATACTCGCGGCCCGGAGTTGTCCTACCACCCGGACAAGCTCTCGATGGAGCGCGTGGAACATGCTGCTTTCGGACCCAGCGATCGAATCGGGCAACTCACCATGCGCAACCTCGACATCGCCGATACCCGTTCCAAGCTCGAGATGTACGCCCGACAGGGTCAGCTCGGTGCACAGTCAGACCTCGTCGGCCACCTGGAGGCAGGAGGTGCCCCCTCGATCGCGGGACGGGTCGAGGACAACGAGGGTGCACTCGATCGCGCGGCCCTGGACTTCGGCGCGGACTAACCCTTCGCCCTCATAGCGATCGTCATCGCCGCCAAGCCGAGAACAGGCACGGCGGCGACAGCGCACAGCAGTCCGTAGGAGCCGAAGTACACGATCAGACCCGCAAGGGCTCCGCCGAGCGCACCTGCAGCGTTCATCACGAGATCCGACAGACCCTGAACCGACGGCCGCTCCTCCGGGGACACAGAATCGGTCACCAGCGTCGATCCCGCGATCAGGGTGCACGACCAGCCCAAGCCGAGGAGGAGCAGCCCAAGGCCGAGCACGAGTGCGTTGTCCGCGGGCGCGATCCCGGAAACCAGGCACGACACGAGAAGGATCACGATCCCGACGCCGATCATCGGGATGCGACCGATCCGATCCACCGCCCAGCCGACCACCGGTGAGAAGGCGTACATGCCGGCAACGTGGACGCTGATCACCAGCCCGATCACCTGCAAGGTGACATCGACGTGAGCCATGTGCACGGGCGTCATCACCATCACCATCACCATCGCGACGTGGCCGATAGCGATGCTCGCGATACCGAGGATTGCCATCGGGTGTCGTCGGATGTGATCGATGCCGTCACGCAGCCGTGGCCGTGATCGAACCTCCCCACCACCCTCCCGGATTCGCACCGAGAGCAGGTACGGGTCCGGCCGCAGGAACAGGGTGAGGACGATCGCCGCTCCCCCCAGACACACCGCCGACACAACGTACGGTCCACTGAGTTGCGGGAGGCCCAGGCGCAGACCGAGCAGCCCACTGGCGTTGAGCAGGTTGGGTCCGACGATGGCGCCTACGGTCGCCGCCCACACCACGATGGACAGCGAACGGGCGCGACGATCGGGGGTGGCGAGATCCGTGGCCGCGTACCGAGCCTGATAGCCCGATGCTGACGCGACACCCACCATGGCGCATCCGGCAAGGACGATGACGATGGACCGGGTAACTGCGCCCACGACGACCGTGATCGCGCCCACACAGCCGAGCACGTAGCCCAGTGAGAGGGCTGCGCGTCGTCCGCGGGACAGAGCAATGCGGGCGAGCGGAAGCGCGAACACAGCTGCACCCACAACGCCGAATGTCTGGGCGAGCCCAGCGATGGCTTCCGAACCCGACACCCCGGCGGCGATCAGAGCACCCGCCGGGATCGATCCCGCGACCGCGATTCCGCCGAGAACCTGACTGGAGGCGAGCGTGCGCACTGTGCGGCCCTGGATCACACCCGCATCGACCTCGGAGCTCACAGCGCTAGTCACTGCTTCTCCCGTGGTCGAGTCGAATCGCGAGGACCTCGGTCACGAGTCGGGGATCCACCGGAAAGCCGATCGCACCCAGGGCGTCACATAGAACACCCGGGTCCTTCGACCACTCCTCGTATTCGACGAGCCCCACGGTGCCGGGCCCCAGGATCGAGGCGAGGTGAGCGCCCGCATCACGCAGGTTCTGGATGGTCGCGGTCAGCACCTCGGTGGCGTGGGGGTTGTGCGGCCACCAGCCGCTGGTGAGCGATGTCCTGGCCCCGCGCACATTGATCAGGAATCGCACCCCGGGTAGGAGCGTGCGGACGAAGAGAAGATGGTCGACGAGTTCATCTGCCGTCGCGAAGTATCCGGTCTCGTAGCGGACCTCCTTGTAGCCAGACCAGCGCGTGTCGGGCTTGGGACGTAGAACATCGTCGATGAAGGTGCGTCGGGCAGATTCCAGAACCGCACCAGGATCGAGCCTGGCCGTGCCGAACCACGGATGATCTGGGCGACCGGAGTGATGCCGGTCGGCTGCGGCGGCGAGGGCTTGCACATACCCCTGCAACCCACGGGCCGCCAGGTAGTTCTCTCCGCGGATCAGGGTGTTCGGATGGGCGTTCAGAACCGCCTGAAGTGCGGTACTCCCCGATCGGCCGAACGTGACGATCGTGAGGAAGTCCAGCTGCCGACGCACGTCCCGTCTCCGCATGCGATGACCCTAGGGGGAACTAGGTGAGGATCGCGGGGACCTCGGCATTGGAGCAGACGGCCGACCAGATCTCCTTGGTCTCGACCCCACGGCTAATCGCCTGGTCCACGGTGCATCCGAGTTCGGGCAGAACGGTGTCACGAGCCCAGGAAGCCGCGTACTCGGCACCGAAGACCGCGGTCATGCGCTCCCAGAAGTCACTGAGCCGCACGTCAGTGCAGCGCCTTGGACTCCTCGGCCGCCACGTGGCTGCTGACCGAGGCGAGAACATCGGCCAGGGACACGTCGAGCGCAGAACAGATAGCCGCGAGGAGCTCGGAGGAAGCCTCCTTGTGCCCACGCTCGACCTCGGAGAGGTAACCGAGGGAGACGGCGGCAGCACCGGAGACGTCGCGCAGGGTGCGTCCCTGGTCTTGACGGCGGCGGCGCAGCTCGTCGCCGATCACCTGTCGCAGAACGATCATGATGCCTCCCTCCGGCACAGTACCGCGCCCTCCCATCGGACGCGAGAACACTCCCGGGCCTTGGACGTCAGGACCGGGCCAGGAGTTCCACGGTTCCCGCGATAACCGCCTCCACGCTTGAGTGCCGGATCGTGTCGCGGTCCCCCACGAGGTCCACGGTCCAGGTCCGTGTCGCGGAGGCGCTCCACACGCCCAGGCACACCCGGCCGACCGGCTGCCCCGCATGCGGGTCGGGCCCTGCGACGCCGGTGGTCGCGATCCCGATATCCGCCCCGAGAATGCCCGCCACGGCACGGGCCATGGCCCCTGCAACTGGCTCGCTCACCACGCCTGGTTCGAGAACACGATCATCCAAGCCGAGCAGAATGTGTTTCGCCTCGACGGTATAGGCCACCACGCCACCGCGCAGCACCCTCGAACTCCCCGGGATACTCGCCACCGCACCGCAGACCCAACCACCGGTGAGGGACTCCGCCACGGCGATCGTCAGACCTCGCTGGTCGAGCGCGGCGACGAGGTCCCCAGCGTCACTCACCCGGCACTCCGAACGCGAGCAAACCTGATCACGTAGTCGACACCCGTAACGATGGTGACCACGAGGGCGATCCACAGTGCGAAGTGGGCCGCGACGTCCCAGGCACGCACCTGGGTCAGGGGCACGAGGAGCATGGTGATCGCCACGATCTGCACGATGGTCTTGACCTTCCCACCAGGCGAGGCGGGTATGACCGCCGTTCGGACGACAAGCAGGCGCAGCGCCGTCACGCCGATTTCCCGGACCATGATGACGATGGTGATCCACCACGCCACCTCACCGATGATCGACAAGGCGACCAGTGCCATTCCGGTGAGCGCCTTATCGACGATGGGATCAAGCAGCGTGCCGATTGCCGTGATCTGTGCTCGCGCACGCGCCACCGCACCGTCGACCATGTCGGTCAGCGACGCGACCACGAAGACCAGCGCCGCTAACCACCGAGCCGAGGCGGTGTCGGCACCCAGGACGAGGAAACCGACGACCGGAACACATACAAGCCGCAGCAGGGTCAGAGCATTGGGAAGGTTCCAGATGCCGGACTTCACGGGGTCTGCCTCGCGATCAGATCGACACCTTCCGAGTCCACGACGATCCCGGTGACGAACTCCCCGACGGCCGGTGGGGTGCCGCTGCCGCGGAGGGTCGTGGCTCCGTCGTCAGGTCCCTGATGGGCACCGCGACCCTCGACCTGCCACTCCACCCCCTCGGATTCGACCGCCTCCACGATGACCTGTACCTCCTCACCGATGCGTGCGGCGGCCCGCTGCGCCATGAGCTCCTCGGCAAGGGAGCTCACGAACGCAACCCGACGGTCGATCTCCTGGTGTTCGATCTTCCCGGGGAGAGTCAGCGCCTCCGTCTGGTCCTCGTCGCTGTAGCCGAAGACACCGATCGCATCCAGGTGGGCGCGCTCAAGGAAGTCGACGAGCGTCGCAAGATCCGCATCCGTCTCTCCCGGGAATCCGACGATCACATTGCTCCGCACTCCAGCCGCGGGCGAGTGCGACCGGATCTGGGCCAGCAGCTCGAGGAATGGCTCGGCTCCCCCGAACCGACGCATGCGCCGAAGGACGTCCGGGCTGGCGTGTTGGAAGGACAAATCGAAATAGCTGGCGACGGACGGGTGCCGGGCGATCACCTCGACTAGGCCTGTACGCATCTCCGCCGGCTGCAGGTACGCGATCCGAAGGCGCAGGCCCGGAGTCGCCTCGGCGATGCGGGGCAGGAGGCTCTCAAGCAATCGCAAGTCCCCGAGATCCTTGCCGTACGACGTGGAATTCTCGCTCACCAGGTTGATCTCGCGCACTCCCTGCGATGCAAGCCAATTGGCCTCCTCGAGGATCTCCTCGGGTGGACGCGAGACGAAGGCACCACGGAAGCGTGGGATTGCACAGAATGAGCACCGTCGGTCGCATCCCGACGCCAACTTCAGCGGCGCGACTGGACTACTCGCCAGACGGTGCCGCAGCATCGGAGGCGTCCACCCTGTCACCCTTTCCACCGGTGCAATCGGGATGAGCGTCCGCCGGTCTACCGGCTCGTGGGCGCGTACAGGCGTGCCTGCGAGAACGTCCGTAAGCACGTGATCGATGGTCGCATACGAATCGAAGCCGACGATGGCGGCCGCTTCCGGCAGCGCCTCGGCCAATTCATTGCCATACCGCTCGGCCATGCACCCAGCGGCGACGACAGTTCGACCCGCGTCCGATAACGCAAGCAGTGTGTCGATGGAGTCCTTCTTGGCGGCCTCGATGAATCCGCACGTGTTCACCACCACGACATCGGAATCTTCCGGGGATTCGACCAGAGACCATCCTGAGCCCTGGAGGCGCGCCGCGAGCTCCTCGCTGTCGACCTCGTTACGCGCACAGCCGAGAGTCACGAGGGCGACACGTCGGGTCCCGTTCTCCACCGGGCCAGCGTACGGACCGGCTAGGGCTCCCCGGCGGACGCATCGAACAGGTCCAGTAGCTCGTCCGGATCGATCTCCAGAATCGCCGCGATACTCTTCAAATGACCCCGGGCGTAGACGTCGCCCCCGCAGGACGTGAAGTCGTCACTCTCGATTGCGACAAGGATCGATGAGCGGATCTTGGTGCGGGCAGCGAGATCGTCGATGCCCAGACCCATGGACTGACGCGCAGCGGACACTCGCGCACCGACCATCAGGACCACCTCTCTCCCTACACAGGCTACGGAGCGTGGGTCAATCGAGCAAGGTCTAGGAGGTCCCGCGTATGGAGGACAGGGTCGCCGCGAGTGCCTCCGGCGTGACCAGGACATCGCGCGCTTTCGATCCCTCACTCGGCCCGACGACCCCCCGGGACTCCATCAGATCCATCAGTCGGCCCGCCTTCGCGAATCCCACGCGGAGTTTGCGCTGCAGCATGGACGTGGATCCGAATTGGGTGGAGACCACCAACTCCACGGCCTGGAGGAGTAGATCGAGATCATCACCGATCTCCTCGTCCACCTCACGAGACGGTGCGCTCGAGGCGGTCACTTCCGGGAGGTACTCGGCTGAGCCCTGGTTCTTGCAATGTTCGACGACAGCCCGAATCTCCCGCTCGGCAACGAAGGCACCCTGGATCCTGGTGGGCTTGTTGGCACCCATCGGTAGGAACAACCCATCGCCTTGGCCGACAAGTTTCTCGGCACCAGGTTGATCGAGGATCACACGACTGTCCGCAAGACTCGATGTTGCGAACGCCAGTCGACTCGGCACGTTCGCCTTGATCAGTCCGGTGACAACATCGACGCTTGGCCGCTGGGTCGCCAGAACGAGGTGGATTCCCGCAGCGCGGGCAAGCTGCGTGATCCGAACGATCGCATCCTCGACGTCCCTGGGTGCGACCATCATCAGATCGGCCAACTCGTCGACGATCACGAGTAGGTAGGGATACGGCTCGATCTGGCGCTGGCTGCCGGGTAGCGGCGTGACGGTTCCCTCGCGGACCGCCTTATTGAAGTCGTCGATATGACGGAATCCGAACTGCGCCAGATCGTCATAGCGGCGGTCCATCTCCTTGACCACCCACTGAAGCGCGTCGGCCGCTTTCTTCGGATTCGTGATGATCGGCGTGATCAGGTGCGGCACACCCTCGTAGATGCTCAGCTCGACGCGCTTAGGGTCCACCAGGATCATCCGGACGTCGGCCGGCGTCGCACGCATTAAAATGGACGTGATCAGGGCATTGATGCAGCTGGACTTGCCCGCGCCGGTGGCACCCGCAACGAGTATGTGGGGCATCGTCGCCAGGTTCGCCGTCACGAACCCGCCTTCGACATCCTTGCCTAGGCCCACGGTCAGCGGGTGCCGGTCGGTCTTTGCGGACTTGCTGCGCAGGACGTCTCCGAGGGACACCAGTTCCCGGTCGGAGTTGGGTATCTCGATCCCGATCGCCTTCTTGCCTGGGATCGGGCTCAGGATCCGTACATCCGCGCTCGCGACGGCGTAGGCGATGTTCTTGCTCAAGGCCGTGACTCGCTCGACCTTGACACTGGGGCCGAGTTCGATCTCGTACCGCGTCACCGTCGGGCCGCGCATGAACCCGGAGACCTCCGCATCGATCCCGAACTGCTCGAGAACTTCCGTCAGCGCCCTCACGACCGAGTCGTTCGCCCCGGTCGCCGACTTGTGCCCGGGGCCGGCCGTGAGCATGTCTGCTTTCGGTACGCGGTAGACACTGCGGGCTCGCGGGGGAATGGATGCCGGCACGGCCAGGGGTGCCGTCGGCGCATCGTCGACAACCCTGGGGATGGCCTGCGTGTCCGCCGACGGATCGACTACGTGCGACCGCGGCGCAACCTCGGCGACGACAACGTCCACGTACTCGTCCACGTGTTCATCCGCGTACTCATCCGCGTCCTCCTCAACCATGTCGACGGCGTCCGTCACGTCATCGGGCTCGTCAACTTCCACGTCAGCATCCACCTGCTCGGGGTACGGCGCGACTGTGGGGGCCGGCCTCACGCGCACTCCACGTGCACGCGCGAGCATCCAGCCCACCCCGACCATGGTCCACATCCGCACCTGGCGTACCGAGGTCCCCGTGATGACCATCGCACCGAAGGCAAGGAGGAGGAGGAGAAGGAGGAACGTGACGATCGGTCCGACGGCGGACGCGAGTGGTGCCGTGACCAACCAGCCCAGCACCCCTCCCCCGGAGTCCATACGCACGGCTCCGTCACTTGGCGTGGGAGTTCCCGTCGCCACGTGCCACATGCCGACCAGAGCGACGACGAGCGCGATCGAACCGATTGCGACGCGGCCGGTGGTGGATCCCTCGTCGGGGTGACGCAGGAAGCGCCACGCGAGGAAAAGAAGGAAGACGGGAACCGCAAGTGCGAGGACTCCGAGAAAAGTGCGACTTACCTGCGCGGTCCAGGCGACGAACCACCCGTCGACACCGAACCAGGTGGCCGCACCCACGACGATGGCCGCCGACACAAGGGCCAGCCCGAGTCCATCGCGGCGTGTCTCGGGGTCGAGTTCACGCGCCCCCCGGCCCAGGCCCCGGACACCTGCACCCACGAGTGCAGCCAAACCCGACCACAGGGTGGCGAGGGCCCTGCCGAGGGCCACCGAGACCCGCACGAGGGGACCGGGGCGCATCGGAGTGCGCGCAGGCTTACGCCGGCCGGTCTTCCGGCCCGTCGGGGAAGGTCGACTCCGGCGTGCCGGAGCGGACGTACGGGACGCCACGCGATCACTCTAGGGGTTTAACCCCACTCGTCACGGTAGTCACACGCGCAACATCGCTCCGGTCGTGTCAGGCTTCGACGACCACAGGCACGATCATCGGACGCCGGCGGTGGGCGGTATTCACCCACCGACCCACGACCCGGCGGACACGTTGCTGGAGGTCGTGGAGGTCCTCGTCCCCCGAGCCCAGGGCGTCCACCAGGGCCTGGCGGACCTGGCCGGTCACCTCGTCAACGTTGACCTCCGCGCCGAAACCCCGGGCATGGATCTCGGGGCCGGCCACCACGGTCCGCGTCACGAAATCGACCGCGGCGAAGACGGAAATGAACCCCTCCTCACCCAGGATCCGCCGATCCCGCAGGTGGGCCTCCGTGATATCGCCCACCCCTGCCCCGTCCACGTAGACGTGACCGACCGGCGTGTAGCCGCTCACCCGCGCCTCCCCGTCGCACAGATCAACGCTCACGCCGTCGTCGACGACGAGTACGTGGTCCGCAGCGATGCCCACGCTCTCCGCGATTCGCGCATTGGCCCGCAGATGGCGCCACTCGCCGTGGATGGGCATGACATACCGGGGCTTCACGATGTTGTAGACGTAGCGCAGCTCCCCGGCGGCCGCATGACCTGACACGTGGACAAGGGCATTCCCCTTGTGGACCACCGACACCTCTTGGCGGGTCAGTGCGTTGATGACCCGGTTGACAGCGTTCTCGTTCCCGGGGATAAGCGAGGAGGCCAGGATCACGGTGTCATCCCCTCCGATCACGACCGCGTGGTCGCGATTAGCCATTCGAGACAGGGCGGACATCGGCTCACCCTGGGAACCGGTGCACACCAGGACCACGCGGTCATCCGGCAACGCGGAGATGTCATCACTGGAGACCAGGGTCTCCCCCGGAATCTTCATGTACCCGAGATCCCGGGCGATAGCCATGTTGCGCACCATCGACCGACCGACGAATGCGACGTGTCGTCCGTGCGCTACCGCCGTATCGATGATCTGCTGCACCCGATGCACATGGGACGCGAACGAGGCCACGATGATCCGGCCACGCGCACGCGCGAACACGCTGTCCAGGACCGGCACGATGTCCTTCTCGCTGGGGACGAACCCCGGTACCTCTGCATTCGTGCTGTCGATGAGAAGGATGTCGACGCCTAGGTCACCCAGCCGCGCGAATCCATTCAGATCGGTCACACGACCGTCGAGAGGAAGTTGGTCCATCTTGAAATCACCCGTGTGCAGCATCCGTCCGGCCGACGTGGCGATCGACAGGGCCATCGCGTCTGGAATCGAGTGATTGACGGCGAGGAACTCGAGGGTGAAGGGCCCCATGGTCACGACTTCACCATCGGAAACCTGCGTCATCGGCGGTGACAGGCGGAACTCCTTCAGTTTTGCTTCGACAAGGGCGAGGGTCAGTCGCGATCCCAGG
The DNA here is from genome assembly GCA_044375955.1 of Candidatus Nanopelagicales bacterium. Classification (GTDB taxonomy): domain Bacteria; phylum Actinomycetota; class Actinomycetes; order S36-B12; family S36-B12; genus VGCC01. Next base: position 27,798 of record JBILLS010000007.1, read on the forward strand.
ATCGGAATGTCCTCGCGCAATCGCAGGAGATATGGAAGGGCGCCCACATGGTCCTCGTGCCCGTGTGTCAGCACGACGGCCACAATGTCCTCGAGCCGATCCGAGATGGACGCGAAATCCGGGAGGATCAGGTCGACACCTGGTTGGGCCTCCGCCGGAAAGAGGACCCCGCAATCGACGACGAGGACGGCTCCGTCAATCTCGAAGAGGGTCATGTTGCGGCCGATATCACCCAGGCCACCTAAGGGTGTGATGCGTAGAGCACCCGCCGCGACTGCGGGAGGTGGTCCGAGATCTGTGTGCAGCACGCTACTCGAAACCCGGAACGCCACCGGCAGTCAAATCGACCCGAAGTCGTTCGATCTGCTCCGGTGTCGCATCCACCAGCGGAAGTCGGACAGGCCCACCCGGGAGTCCGATGTGCGACAGCGCCGCCTTGGTCAGGATCACACCCTGTGTACGGAACATGCCCGTGTAGACGGGAAGAAGCGAGAAGTTGATCTGCCGCGCACGATGCATATCACCGGCCTGAACCGCAACAGCCATCTCGGCGAGTCGATCTCCAACGATGTGGCCAACAACCGAGATCATGCCGCACGCGCCTACGCTGAGCAGGGCGAGGTTCAAGGCATCGTCCCCCGAATACCACGCGAGGCCAGTCTCGCGCATACCCCACTGCGCGAATTCGAGATCCCCCTTCGCGTCTTTGTTTGCCACGATGCGCGGGTGCTCCGCGATCCGCTTGAGGGTGTCCAACTCAATTGCGGTGCCGGTGCGCTTCGGAATGTCATAGGTGATCATCGGGAGGTCCGTGGCGTCCGCGATCGCGAGGAAGTGTGCGACGAGTCCCTCCTGCGGCGGTCGGTTGTAGTACGGGGTGACAGCCATCACGCCGTGGGCACCGCACGCTTGTGCCGCGCGAGCCGCGTCGATCGAATGGGCGGTGTCGTTCGTCCCCACGCCTGCGATCACCGTCGCGCGATCTCCCACCGCTTCCACCACAGCGCGCAGAATCGCCTGGTCCTCGGCGTCAGTCTTCGTTGCCGACTCGCCCGTCGTTCCATTGATGACCAGTCCGTCGTGGCGGCGGTCGTCGACGAGGTGCGCCGCAAGCCTCTGCGCACCATCGAGATCGAGTGATCCATCGGCCTTGAACGGCGAGATCATCGCCGTGAGCATGACACCGAAGGGCGCGGAACTCATGGGATGAGGGTACTGCCGCTCACGGTGCGACACGACCGTTGGCCACGAAGGAGGCATGTGTGATCGGCATGAGTTCCGACCACGCACCCTCGTATTTCTCGGCGACCATCTCGATCTCGCGTTGAGGATACGAGGGATACCGCGAGTCATCCGACTTCAGGCGGAGTGAGAGGAAGTTCATCAACGACCGTGCGTTGACCGTCACGTAGGCGCTCGAGTAGATGGACACGGGCAGCACCATGCGCGCCACCTCCCGCGCCACTCCCGCGTCGAGGAGGTCCTTGTACGCCCGGTATGCACGCTCACACGAGGCCTTCATCTCCGACTCGATGAGTGCGTACTGGTGATCATCCCCCGGAATGAATTCGTAGGCTCCCGTCTTTCCGATCTGAACGACGTTCCTCGATCTGTCGGGGACATAGAAGACCGGCTCAAGCTCCCGGTATCTCCCCGATTCCTCGTTATAACTGGCGATGCGGTGTCTCATGTGCTCGCGCCACACGAAAATCGGTGCGCGGACGAAGAAGGTCATCGAGTTGTGCTCGAAGGGACTCCCGTGCCTCTCCCGCATCAAGTAATTGATGAGGCCCCGGGAACGCTCGGGATCGGCGTCGATCTCATCCAGGGTCGATTCGCCGGCGGTGGAAACCCGGGCCGCGAAAATGACGTCGGCGTCCCTAGCACTGGCACGCACCAGCTCCACGGTCACGTCACTGCGGAACTCGATCGCGTCAGGCACGGGCGAAACCCTATCCGGCATGATCGCCATATGGCCTTCGTCCGAGCCGCGCGGCCAGATGATGCCGGTGCGATCGCAGCCATCCACCTTCGGGCGTGGCGTGATCGCTATCCCTCCTGGCCGGAGACGGTGTGGCACCGACTCGAGGAGGCTTCCACCGAGCCGTCCTGGCGCGCCGCGATCGCCGAGCCCCCGAGCCCCGAGCACCTGATCCTCGTGGCCACCGACGACTCAGATCGAGTCTGTGGCTTCGCGACAATTGCGCCGGGCGAGGAGTTGGACCACACCCTGATCGAATTGCTCGAAGTGGATCCTGTCTCCCGGCGGGCCGGTCATGGATCCCGCCTGATGAGCGCCGTGGTCGCACACTCGGATCATCGCGAGGGCCTACTGTTCTGGATCGATCAGGGATCTGACGCGTCGCGCTTTCTCGTCGACAGCGGCTGGGGACCACGCGGACACCGCAGGGTCTTGGAAATCGACGCAGACCTTCACCTGCCGCAGCACGAATGGTGGACGAGAATCGGCGACGAGTGACATAGACCGCTACTGTCACGACGTGTCGCGACGATCGATCACCACGAACGCCGTCGGGATCGGTGTGGCAACCGGCGCGTACGGGTTGTCCTTCGGGGCCATCAGCGTCGCGAGCGGACTGGATTTCTGGCAGACCCAGACCCTGTCGCTCGCGATGTTCACCGGCGCCTCCCAATTTGCCTTCGTCGGGATCCTGGGCGCCGGCGGAGGAGCAGTGGCCGCCGTGATCACGGCACTGCTCCTAGGGGCCCGCAACGGTCTCTACGCATTGAGTCTCTCGTCCGTCCTGCGGCTCCCCCGCCCTCGTTCACTCGCGGCAGCCCAGCTGACGATCGACGAGAGCACGGCCATGGCTATCCGTCATCGGGAGGATCCAGCAGAGGCACGCCACGCTTTCTGGGCGACGGGGCTCTCGGTCTTCGTGCTCTGGAACGTGGGGACAGCGATCGGCGCGCTGGGAGCAAGCGCAGTGGGCGACCCCACTGTTCTCGGGCTCGATGCTGCGATCCCGGCGGGCTTCATCGCCCTGCTGTGGCCACGCCTGGTCGATCGCCACACCCGACTCCTCGCGGCACTCGCGGCAGTGATCGCCCTGGCTCTGGTGCCCTTCGTCCCAGCCGGGCTCCCTGTGCTCGGCGCGGCGGCGGTGGCCCTCAGCGCAGACTGGATCCTCCGGCGCAGATCGGGGTCCACCGCATGATCTGGGCGGCAGTGCTCATCGCGAGCCTCGGAACCTACATCGAGAAACTGGCGGGATACATCCTCCCGGCCCGATTCGTCGAGAGCACTCCGCTTCGACGCCTTACCTCCCTCCTGCCGATCACTCTTCTCGCGGCACTCGTTGCCGTTCAGACCTTCGCTTCGGGCCAGACGCTCGTCCTCGACGCGCGAGCGGCGGGACTCGTCGCGGCGATCCTCGCCCTGCTCGCCCGCGCCCCCTTCATCGTGGTCGTCGTCGTCGCGGCGGTCACAGCCGCACTTCTGCGGGCGGGGGGCGTGAGCCCGTGACCCAGAAACGCATCTTCGGTTTCCTCTGGCCCGATCCGGCGCCCGTGCCGGTCGACGAGCTGGCGCATCAGTCCCGTTACCTACGCATCACCGGCCGCGGGCCCCTCCGCGTCGCGTTGCTCCTGGTGCTCACCACGGCGACCTTCGGGGTGGGTTTGATGGGGACGCTGGTCGTGGCCACGGCACCGTCGGTCCCCGCCCTCATCCTGCTCATCGCGGTACTCGTCACCCTTCTCCTCGTGACTGCCCGCGGTTGGCAGGTGGGCACCTACGTCAGCGATCTGGGTGTGCGGGTCATCAGGATGACGCGGACGCTCCACATTCCGTGGCCGGACGTCATTGCGATCGACACGGGTGCGACCACGGTCGTCCTCCGGACGGCCGAGGGGGAGATTCGCACGCATGTTGCTCAGCGAGGACTCGACTACCTAGGCCGACGCGAGTCGTGGGACATCGCCCGGGACCGGCTCACAAACTGGTGGCAGGGTCGCTAGACCAAGTCGAGCAGGTCTTCCAGGCCGATGACCAGACCTGTGCGCGTCGCCATCTCCCGCACCGCGAGCAGAACCCCGGGCATGAAACTCGCCCGGTCCAGCGAGTCGTGGCGAATGGTCAGGGTCTCCCCGGCGGATCCGAAGAGGACCTCCTGATGGGCGACAAGGCCCGAAACCCGAATCGAATGAATCGGAATCCCCTGCACAACCCTCCCACGCGCGTCGCGGTCCTCCGGGCGCGTTGCATCGGGCGCGGGGCTGCGGTCCTCCCGCGCCGAAGCGATGGCTTGAGCCGTGTGCAAGGCGGTTCCCGATGGTGCATCCACCTTGCCCGGGTGGTGCATCTCGATGATCTCGACGGAGTCGAAGAATGGTGCTGCCATGCGAGCGAACCGCATCATCAGTACCGCACCGATACCGAAGTTCGGCGCGATGAACACTGCACTCCCCGGGTGACGGTTCACCAACCCTCGAACAACGTCGAGTCGCTCAGCGGTGAACCCACTGGTCCCCACAACACATGCGATGCCGCGCTCGACGGCGAAGCTGATGTTGTCTAGGACAGACTCCGGCGTGGTGAAGTCCACGAGGACCCGCGTGTCCGTCGACGACAGAATGTCGAGCGAGTCACCCAGATCCAAGGCACAGGTCAATTCCAGGTCAGCAGCGTTCCCGATCGCCTCGACGACCGTTGCGCCCATGCGCCCGCGAGCCCCCAGAACCGCGACCTTGATGGGATCAGACATGGTCGGAGGTTACTCGCTCTACGCGACCGCGCCGAAGGTATGCGTGCGGTCGAAAGGACCCACGACAGCGAGGGTCAGTGACTGGCCGAGGATCGCCGCCGCTACCTCCGCGACGTCGGCGGGGCTCACCCGCTCGACCCGCCGCACGACTTCCCCGATGCTGACGATCTCCTCGCCCACCAGCTCGGCCTTGCCGATCCGGTGCATTCGGGCGCCCGTGTCCTCCTGCCCCAGGACCGCCGCGCCCCGCACCTGTCCTTGCGCACGACGAATCTCCTCCCCGGAGAGCCCAGAGCGTGCAACGGAGTCGAGCTCCTCCCGACACACGGCGAGGACCGTGTCGGCCTTCGAGGGTAGGCACCCTGCATACACACTGAAGACTCCGGCGTCTGAAAAGCCCTGTGCATACGTATAGACGGAATACGCCAGCCCGCGCTTCTCTCGAACCTCCTGGAAAAGGCGGCTACTCATCCCCCCACCGAGTGCGGTGGCGAGGACTGATAACGCGTAGCGACGCTCATCCGATCGTGGGAGCCCGGGGGCGCCCAGCACGAGATGGGCCTGTTCCGTGGGTCGGGGAACGATGCGCGAAGCACCCACGACGCCACTCTGTTTCCTCGTGGTCACGCGCCGGTGGGGATCACGGTCCTCGGTGACCAGATGCCCGAAACTCCTACGCACCGCGGCGACTACCCGCTGGTGATCGACGTTCCCCGCCGCCGAAACGACGAGACGGTGTGGTCGATAGTGCGTGCGATAGAAACGACGGATGGAGTCCCGGCTCAGCCCGGTGATCGACTCGGCTGAGCCGAGAATCGGTCTGCCGAGTGGAGCGTCGCCGAAAAGCGCGAAGGCGAACTCGTCATGAACCATCTCCCCCGGGTCGTCCTCGTGCATGGCGATCTCCTCGAGGATCACACCACGCTCGGACTCGATGTCGGGGGGTGCCAGCACGGCAGAGGAAACGACGTCGAAAACGACGTCCATGGCCAAGTCGAGGTCCTGATCGAGCACTCGCGCGTGGTAGCAGGTGTACTCCTTCGAAGTGAACGCGTTCAGATCACCGCCCACAGCCTCGATCTCCGCAGAGATCTGCAGCGCAGAGCGACGCTTCGTACCCTTGAAGAGCAAATGCTCGAGGAAGTGAGCCGAGCCGGTCGTTGCGGGAGACTCGTCGCGGGACCCGGCACCGACCCACACCCCGATCGACGCCGAGCGCACCCCCGGGACCCATTCCGTGACGACCCGCACCCCGCCCGGCAGCACGGTCCGTCGGATCGTGCTGCCGTCGCCCTCTTCCACAAGGGTTTCCGTTCGCGCGCGCCCCATACGGGGTCTATCCCTCGGAGTCGGCGGTGACCGGAACGAGGGATAGCTTTCCGCGCGAATCGATCTCCTTGATCTCGACCTGGACCTTGTCGCCGACCTTGAGAACCTCTTCGACGCTCTCGATGCGAGGCTTGCCGGCCATCTTCTTCACTTCCGAGATGTGCAGCAGACCATCCCGACCTGGAACGAGGGACACGAAGGCACCGAACGTCGTGGTCTTCACCACGGTGCCCAGGTATCGCTCCCCGACCTCGGGCATGGTCGGATTAGCGATCTGATTGATCGCGGTCCGGGCTGCCTCCGCTGATGCCCCATCCGTGGCGCCGATATAGATCGTGCCGTCGTCTTCGATGGTGATGTCCGCGCCGGTGTCCTCCTGGATCTGATTGATGATCTTGCCCTTCGGCCCGATCACCTCTCCGATCTTGTCCACGGGGATGGTGATGCTGATGACGCGCGGGGCGGTGACCGCCATCTCGTCAGGGGCATCGATGGCCTCGGCCATCACGTCGAGGATTGTCATCCGCGCATCACGAGCCTGTGTCAGTGCCTTGCCGAGAACTTCGGCAGGAATACCGTCCAGCTTCGTGTCGAGTTGGAGCGCCGTGACGAAGGTCCGAGTACCCGCGACCTTGAAGTCCATATCGCCGTACGCGTCCTCTGCTCCCAGAATGTCGGTGAGGGCGACGTACTCCGTACGCCCATCCACCTCTCCGGAAATGAGCCCCATGGCGATACCGGCGACGGGAGCCCTCAGGGGAACGCCGGCGTTCAGCAGCGACATGGTGGATGCACACACCGATCCCATGGACGTGGATCCGTTCGATCCGAGTGCCTCGGACACCTGTCGAATCGCATAAGGGAATTCCTCCCGCGAGGGAAGAACCGGGATGAGGGCTCGTTCCGCCAGAGCCCCGTGACCGATCTCGCGTCGCTTCGGGGAACCGACACGACCCGTCTCACCGGTCGAGTACGGCGGGAAGTTGTAGTTGTGCATGTAGCGCTTGCGATTGTCTGGGTTCAACGTGTCGAGCATCTGCTCCATTTTGAGCATATTCAATGTGGTGACGCCCAGGATCTGTGTCTCCCCACGCTCGAAGAGCGCGGACCCGTGAACACGAGGCAGCACGTCGACCTCTGCGGTCAACGACCGGATGTCTGTGAGACCTCGCCCATCGATGCGCACCTTGTCTCGGAGGACACGCTCACGCACCACTTTCTTGGACACCGAACGCAGGGCCGCGGACAGTTCCTTCTCCCGACCCTCGAAACTCGGTGCGAGTTCCGCGATGACGACGGTTTTGATGTCATCGAGGCGTGCTTCACGCTCGGACTTGCTGGCGATCTGCATCGCCTCGCGGAGGTCCGCGATGGCGAGCCGCTCCACGGCGTCGAAAGCATCAGCCTCGTAGTCCAGGAAGATGGGGTAATCCACGGGAGGCTTACCAGCAGCCACAGCAAGCTGCTGCTGCGCTGCACAGAGCGCGCGGATCGCGGGCTTTGCTGCTTCGAGACCTGCGGCGACCACATCCTCTGTCGGAGCTGTGGCTCCGCCAGATACGAGTTCGACAGTTCGATCCGTGGCTTCCGCTTCGACCATCATGATGGCGACATCGTCACCAGCAATTCGTCCTGCCACGACCATGTCGAACACCGCATCGTGCAACTGCTCATGCGTGGGGAATGCGACCCACTGGTCCTTGATCAAGGCCACACGCACGCCGCCGACGGGGCCGCTGTAGGGCAGTCCCGAGAGTTGCGTGGATGCCGAGGCGGCATTGATGGCAACGACGTCGTAGAGATCGTTCGGGTTGAGTGCGAGCACGGTGACGACGACCTGAACCTCGTTGCGAAGGCCGTTGACGAAACTGGGCCGAAGGGGTCGGTCGATGAGACGACAGGTCAGGATTGCATCCTCTGTCGGCCGTCCCTCGCGCCGGAAGAAGGATCCAGGGATCCTGCCTACCGAGTACATCCGCTCTTCCACGTCCACGGTCAACGGGAAGAAGTCGAAATGCTCCTTTGGTTGCTTCGAGGCGGTGGTGGCACTCAGCAGAACTGTTTCATCATCGAGGTAAACAGTCACCGAACCGGCGGCCTGTCGGGCGAATCGCCCGGTCTCGAATCGGATGGTGCGGGTACCGAAGGACCCGTTGTCGATGACGGCTTCCGCCGTCGACACATGGAATCCGTCCATGTTCTCTCCTTGTCTCATTCGGGCGCATGGCCCGAGACGCCGGGGAGTCGGACGGTCTTCGATCGAGGCCAACGGGAACGAGGCCCGGCAGCCACTACCGAGGACCGACGCACTCCTTCTCGCGTCTGTCTTGTGTCATGTGGACGTGTTGTCCGGTTATGCAGTTGTACGCGTGGTTAGCGCCGGATACCCAGCCGCTCGATCAGCGTCCGGTAGCGATTGATGTCCACGTTCGCCAAGTACCCGAGCAGACGGCGACGCTGGCCCACGAGGATCAAAAGCCCCCGGCGGCTGTGGTGGTCGTGCTTGTGGGACTTCAGGTGCTCCGTGAGGTCCTGGATCCGACGGGTCAGGAGCGCGATCTGCACCTCGGGTGAACCGGTGTCACCCGGCTTGGTGCCGAACTCAGCGATGATGGCGGACTTGGTAGTGGTATCGAGTGACATGTTTTCCTCTCGGGCGCGTGCGGGTTGGCACTGCGGATTGCTCCGCGTGGGACACGAATCGCGAGGCGCCCGCCTCGCAACCGTCGGCCTGAGGCTATCAGGGCTCAGATGGGCGTGGACCCCCGGGCGTCGGTGAGGGTGATGCGCACGTTGGCGACATCCCTGGCCATCTGCTCGAGGTAGTCCTGGAGGGTCGGGAAAACGGCCTGATCGCGGAGCCTCTCCCGGAACTCCAGACGGACCCGGCCGCCATAGAGGTCGAGGTCGTCCCTGTCGAGCACATATGCCTCGATTCGAAGTTCGCGACCCTCGAACTGCGGGTTGGTCCCCACCGAGATGGCGGAGGGTAGGCGCCGATCATCGACGACGAGATGGCCGGCATAAATCCCCGCGGTGGGGAGCGCGAGCCCGGGATCCGGGTCCACATTCGCGGTGGGGTAACCCAGCTCGCGGCCGCGGCGATCACCCGTGATCACGGTTCCCTCCATCTCGGGATCCCTCCCCAGGATTGTTCGGGCCGTGCCCATGTCGCCTGCGTCGATCGCCGCGCGCACCCGCGTCGACGACCATGGAACGCCATCGCGGGACAGCTCGACTCCCACGCCCTCGAATCCCAGTCGCGTGCCGAGCTCGTTCAGCCTGGCCACATCGCCGGCTGCCTCGCGCCCGAATCGGAGGTTCTCCCCCACAACGACCGCGGCGGCATGGTTGCGCCGCGTGAAGTATTCGCGCGCGAACTCCTCATCCGTCATTTGTGAGACGGCGGTGTCGAACGGCACCACCTCCACCTGGTCGGCACCGTGGGCGTGAAGCAACTCGAGGCGCCGGGATAGAGACATCAGACGAGGCGGCGTCGATTCGGGGCGCAACACGGTGGCCGGGTGCGGGTCAAACGTCAAGACGACTAATGGAAGGCCGTGTGCATCAGCAATCTCCCTGGCCCTGCGCAGCAGTGCCTGATGGCCCCGATGTACACCATCGAAGACGCCCATCGTGATGACGCAGCGTCCGTCGGGTGTCACGGCGGGAGCCTACGCAAAGACACAGTCGTAGCGTGTCCGGCCATCGGCTTCATGACACACGGCGAGAAGCACTCCATCAGCAGAAAGGAGGGCGACGGTGCCGACGCCGACGGACGGCCAGGCGATCGGACGACCGTGGCGAATATTCGACTCGTCGTACGGGTCTACCGCGACGGTGGGGAGAATGCGCCTCGCGCAGACTTCGATGGGAACCACGGAGTTGGCGGTGATCGCCTCGATCGGTGAAGCGTCGTCGAGCGTGAAGCCGTTGACGCGGGTTCTCCGCAGGGAGGTCAGATGTCCGCCGATTCCAAGTGCGTCCCCGATATCGCGGGCAAGCGCGCGCACATACGTACCCGATGAGCAGCAGAGCGCGAGTGCCACGTCGACGAAATCCGGTCCCCGCGCCACCACGGACCAGTCGAGCTTCGAGATCTGCACCTCTCGGGGGATCAGGTCGAATTCCTCCCCCGAGCGTGCGCGGGTGTAGGCGCGGACTCCCGCCACCTTGATGGCGGAGACCCTGCTCGGAACCTGCTGGATCGTCCCACGGAAGGAATCGAAAGCCGCACCGATTTCTTGCTCGGTGATAGCTGCGACCGCGGCCGGCGATGCGATCTTGAGGAGTTCACCCTGCGCATCGTCTGTTGTGGTCGAGCTCCCCAGATGCAGGGTTGCCTCGTAGCACTTGTCCCCCGAGGACACCCATTGAAGAAGTCGCGTGGCGTCACCCACGCCGAGGATGAGGACACCCGTTGCCATCGGGTCCAGAGTTCCCCCATGGCCCACACGTCGAATACCCAACTGACGACGTACCCGCGCTACGACATCGTGCGAAGTCATTCCCGGGGGCTTGTCCACCACCACGAATCCCCGGGGTGTCTGCACGTTCACTCAACCGAATGTCGGTACGGATCCGCGTCACCCGCATACCGGGCGTGGGCGGCACGCTCGTGGACTTCCGCATCGGCGGCCGCAGCCTGTGCAAGGAGGTCCTCGACGTGGCGGGCGTTCTCTGGAACCGCATCGGCGATGAAGGTCAGGGTCGGCGTGAACTTGATGCCCGTCTGACGGCCCACCTCGGAGCGCAGCAGTCCCGTCGCCGAGTCCAGGGCCATGCGTGTGTTCGACTGTTCCTCCGGTGTTCCGAGGACCGTGTAGAAGATCGAGGCCTCGCGCAGGTCGGGTGTCACACGGACGTCTGTGACGGTAATGAATCCCAGACGCGGATCCTTGACTCGCGTCTCCAGCATCTCCGCCACGATGTGCTGGATCCTCTCTGCGAGCTTGCGCTGCCGAGCCTCGCTTGCACTCATGGCTTCCGGGGCTTCTCACGCATCTCGAAGGTTTCGATCTGATCGTCCACCTTGATGTCCTGGAAAGATCCCAGGTTGATGCCGCACTCGAATCCTTCCTTGACCTCGGTGACATCATCCTTGAATCGACGAAGGGTCGCGATGGACACGTTGTCGGCCACGACGGCGCCGTCGCGAATCACGCGAGCCTTCGCGTTCCGACGTACCTCACCGGACTGCACCAGGCATCCCGCGATGGTCCCGAACTTCGAGGACTTGAAGACCTCGCGCACTTCGGCGATGCCCAGCTGCACCTCTTCGTATTCGGGCTTGAGCATGCCCTTGAGCGCCGCCTCGATCTCGTCGATGGCCTGGTAGATGACGCTGTAGTAGCGGACGTCGACACCCTCGTGGGCAGCGAACTCGGCCACCTTCCCCTCGGGCCTGACGTTGAAGCCGATGATGACCGCCTTGGATGCACTGGCGAGTGTGACGTCGTTCTTCGTGATGGCACCCACGCCGCGATGGATCACGCGTAGGGACACCTCCGCGCCGACATCGATCTTGGTCAGGGCATCCTCGAGGGCCTCGACGGAACCCGACACGTCACCCTTCAGGATGAGCGTCAACTCCTCGACGTCACCCTTCTCCAAGGACTCGAGGAAGTCCTCCAGCGATCGCTTGACCCGGTTCTTCGCCAGGAGTGCATTGCGCTCGCGTGCCTGGCGCGTCTGGGCGATATGACGCGCGGTCCGGTCTTCAGGGACGACAAGGAACGAGTCACCGGCACCTGGGACCGACGTGAGGCCGAGGACCTGGACCGGAGTGGAGGGACCAGCCTCCTGAACCGGATTACCGGCATCGTCGAGCATCGCCCGGACACGCCCGAAGGCATCTCCTGCGACGATGGAGTCGCCGGGACGAAGGGTTCCGCGCTGCACGAGGACGGTGGCCACGGGTCCCCGGCCACGATCGAGATGTGCCTCGATCGCGACACCTTGGGCATCCTGATTCGGATTGGCGCGGAGGTCCAGCGCCGCATCGGCCGTCAACAGAATCGCTTCGAGCAGGGTCTCGATTCCGCCACCCTTCAGCGCCGACACGTCGACAAACATCGTGTCACCGCCAAAGTCTTCGGCAACCAGGCCGTACTCGGTCAACTGCGAGCGCACCCGGACCGGGTCGGCGCCCTCCTTGTCGACCTTGTTGACGGCGACCACGATGGGAACTTCCGCAGCCTGCGCGTGGTTCAACGCCTCGATCGTCTGGGGCTTCACACCATCGTCTGCAGCCACGACCAGAACGGCGATATCCGTGACCTGCGCACCACGGGCACGCATGGCAGTGAAGGCTTCGTGACCGGGTGTATCGATGAACGTGAGGAACCGATCACCGTCAGGGGTGTGCGCAATGGCCTGATAGGCACCGATGTGCTGGGTGATGCCGCCTGCTTCGCCGCTCACCACGTTCGTCTTGCGGATTGCATCGAGCAGCTTGGTCTTGCCATGATCGACGTGACCCATCACCGTCACGACCGGTGACCGCGAGACGAAATCTGCCGCATCGCCTTCGTCCTCGCCGAACTCGAGGTCGAAGGACTCCAGTAGTTCCCGGTCTTCGTCCTCGGGTGAGACGACCTGGACGTCATAGTTCAACTCGGTCCCCAAGAGCACGAGCGTCTCGTCGTCGATGGACTGGGTTGCCGTGACCATTTCGCCAAGCTGGATAAGCACCTTTACGAGGTCCGCGGGCGAGACGTCGATCTTCTCCGCGAAGTCTGTGAGCGAGGCACCGCGTGGCAGGCGCACGATGTCTCCGTTACCGCGAGGGATACGCACACCTGCGAGGCTCGGTGCCTCCATGTTGTCGAATTCCTGGCGCTTGGCGCGCTTGGACTTTCGTCCGCGCGAGGGGCGACCTCCCGGCTTACCGAACGCACCCGCGGTGCTCCCACGTCCGCCACCACGCCCGAACCCGCCTCGTCCACCCGTGGCACCCGGTCCCTGCGGCGCACCACCCAGAGGAAGAGTCGGGGAACCCGGACGCTGGCCCCCGCGCGAGGGGAAGCCTCCGCCGCGTCCGCCGGGACCACCGGGGCCACCGGGGCCACCGGGCCCTCGTGAGGGTCCCCTTCCGGGTCCAGCCGGTCGAGCGGGCCGGGTCGGCATCATGCCGGGGTTGGGTCGCGGTGCGCCGGGCACGCCGGTGGGCCGCGTACCACCGGAGGAGAACGGATTGTTGCCGGGACGCGGGCCGGGACGTCCCATGCCGGCGCCACCGCCTGAGGAGAAGGGGTTGTTTCCGGGGCGTGGGCCCATGGGGCGCGGCCCAGCAGGCCGGGGGCCGGCGGGCGGCGTCGTAGCCGTGGACGGCGGCGTCGGTTCTTCGGGGGCGGCGACAGCAGGGGCGGACGGCGTAGGAGGCTCGGGTGCGGGGGCTGCTGCGGGCTTCGCGGCAGCAGCCTTCTTCGCGGGAGCTTTCTTGGGTGCGACGGCGGGCATCGCCTCTTTCAGGCGGCGCGCAACGGGTGCCTCGATCGTCGACGAGGCGGAGCGAACGAATTCGCCCAATTCCTGAAGTTTGGCAAGGACGTCCTTGCTCTCGACCCCGAGCTCCTTCGCGAGCTCGTAGACCCGAACCTTCGACACGACTCTCCTGTCTTGGTCCGGGTTATGCACCCCGGACCGTCAGTGGATGCGCTGCACTTTCATGCTCGCGCACTCATGGGGTGTTCATCTCCTACAACTCCCTGGTGGAAGTGTCCGTCACCGGGGGCGGTTGCCCTCGGCGTTCCGAGCATCGATCACCGCGGTACGCAATCCATCTGTTCGCACCGGTCCGGGCACCCGGAGGGCTCGGGCCAGGTTGGAACTGCGCTCCACACGGTCGAGGCATTCCGCCCGGGGGTGAACATACGCCCCACGGCCGGGAAGGCTCCGACCTCGATCCACCATGCAGATGCCGTCCCGCATGGCTACTCGAACCAAGTTTCCCACTGCGTCGCGTGCCCGACACCCGATGCACGTTCGCATAGGCCCCGAAACACGGTCAGCGCACAAGTCTAACTCCGTTGATCCTGCCCAGCGTCGGGGGTGCCACCCGGCGTGGAGTCGGGCCGGATATCGATCCGCCACCCCGTCAGGCGCGCAGCCAAGCGGGCGTTTTGTCCCTCTCGCCCGATCGCCAGGGACAACTGGTAGTCGGGAACGGTTACTCGCGCCGCCTTGGCTGTGCGGTCGACGATGATCACGCCGGACACGCGGGCTGGTGACAGCGCATGCGCGATCATCTCCGCGGGGTCATCGCTGTGGTCGACGATGTCGATCTTCTCGCCGCCGAGTTCCGACATGACTTGGCGCACCCGGGCTCCCAGGGGCCCAATACATGAGCCCTTGGCGTTCACGCCCTCCTTGGTCGAACGCACAGCGATCTTCGAACGGTGGCCGGCCTCACGAGCGATCGAGGTGATCTCCACCGTCCCGTCCGCAATCTCGGGCACCTCCAGGGCGAACAGTCCCTTAACGAGGTTGGGATGCGTGCGAGACACGGTCACCTGTGGCCCCTTGAAGCCCTTACGCACTGCGGTGATCACGCACTTGATCCGCTCCCCGTGCGGATAGGTCTCTCCGGGCACCTGCTCCTCCGGTGGAAGATTGGCCTCGACCTTGCCGAGATCGACGCGCACCATTCGTGGGTTGCTCGACTGCTGGATGACACCGGACACGACGTCGCCCTCGCGCCCGGTGAACTCGGTGAGTGTGGCGTCTCCCTCGGCCTCGCGCAGACGGCTGAGTAGGACCTGCCTCGCCGTCGTCGCAGCGACACGTCCGAAATCGCTGGGCGTGTCATCGAACTCGCGTATCGGCGTGCCCTCGTCGCTGACCTCAGAGGCCCACACGGTGACATGGCCGGACTTTCGATCCAGGGAAACCCGGGCATGCTCGGAGTGTCCCGGTGTGCGCTGATACGCAACGAGGAGCGCGGCCTCGATGGTCTCGACGACGAGGTCCAGGGACAAGTCCTTCTCGCGGACAAGTGATTTCAGCGCGGCGACATCGATGTCCATCAGCCAGCCACCTCCTTGCGGTCGAATTCGACCTCGATGCGGGCTGATGAGACCTCCGGGAATTCCACCGTCTCCTCGCTTCCATCCGCCATCGCGATCGTCGCCCCGGTTGAGGTGGCGGCGATCACTCGGCCGGTCATGGTCGGAGCGGTTGCGCGTTCAACGGTCACGAGGCGTCCGACCGCCCGGCGCCAATGGCGGGCCTCCGTCAACGGGCGATCGACGCCTGGCGAGGTCACCTCCAAAACGTAGGCACCCGAAAAGAGGGAGGGAGGTTGATCCAAAACGCCGGAGATCTCGGTGCTCACCTCCGCGATCACATCCAAATCCACGCCGCCGTCTCGATCCACGACGATCGTGACGACCTCGCGTCGGCCGACCGAGGTGAGCGAGACGTCTTCAAGATCTACGCCCCGCGACGCCAGGACGGGCTCCACTCGCGAGCGGATCTCCATCACCCGTGGGGACATATGCCCTCCTGTCGAGCGAATCCAGTTGTGGGTCCCGCGTGTAGCCCCAAGCATAACCCTCGTGGGTGGATGGGATATTGGGCTCGTGCCGATCCCTCCGACATCGCGACGTGCATTCCTCGCCGGGGTGGGTGCCGTCGGCGCGGCCGTGCTTGTCTCCTCGTGTACGTCGGAGGCTCCCGCACCCATGCCACTCGAGTCGGATCCCACAGCTCCCTCCGATACTCAGGTGGCTTCGGAACTCCGGCTCATCGCGTTGTACGCGGCCGTGGTTGAAGTCTTCCCCGATCTCGCCACATTTCTCACACCGATCGAGGACCAGCATCGCGAGCATGCTCGCGCACTGGGATCCACCGAGTCACCGACCCCGGAACCGGTCACAGTTCCGGCGACCGCACGTCAAGCCGTCCGACTCCTGATAAGCGCAGAGGAGCAGGCCACGCGCGAGCGCCAGGATGGCTGCGCCACCGAGTCGGGCACCGAGCGGGTGAGGCTTCTGACATTGATCGCGGCGTCGGAGGCATCACACGTACCGGAACTGGCCCGCCTCTCGGAGGGAATTTCATGAGCGCGTGGACGGCGATCTTCCTTGCTGGAGACGCCTCAGAATCCGCATGCCGTTCGGCGAGCGTCGTCCTGAGGGGGCGTGAACGTCGACAGGCGCTCGCGCGAGCCGCTGACCACGCGGCTGCACGAACCCGCGTCCAGACCATGCTCGGCGACCAAACCCCCCTACCTGCCCCACCCCCCGCCTATGCGCGCGCGGGTGCACTCGTGACGGCAGAGGCGGGAACCGCCCTCATCATTAGCACGGAAAACGCACTCGTTCCCGTCTACGCGGATGCAGCCGCAGCATCGTCGGGGGCGGACAGGTCCTGGGCCGTCGACCAGGCGATCGCCTGCGCCGTTACGGCGGTGCGATGGGGTGGTTCGAGTCAGGCATTCCCTCAGGCATCACCCAACGACGATGTTCCAGGCGAGTCGAAGGATCAGTAGGGCGACAACCACGAGAAACACACCACGCACGAATCGGCTTCCGCGCTTGAGAGCGGTACGTGCACCGACGAATGCCCCTGTCACGTTGGCCAGCGCCATCAGGAGACCGACCGTCCAAATGATCGAGTCGGCAGCACCGAAGACGAGGATCGCCGCGATGTTCGTGCCGAGGTTCACGATCTTCGCCGTCACGGACGCATTCAGGAACGAGTAGCCGAGTCCCGCGACGAGCACGAGGATCAGAAAGGAGCCGGTCCCCGGACCCACCATCCCGTCATAGAAGCCGATCGCTGCGCCCGCGGTGATGGCGATCACGTAGTGCCGTCGTCCACTCGGATACCGGAGTGACTCTTCGACACCAAGGGTCGGGCGAAGCAGCATGAACACCCACACGGCCGATAGCGCCACCACGATGATCGGTTCGATCACTTCCTTTGGCAGCACCACCGCCGTCCGCGAGCCGAGCAGCGCCGCGGCGAATGCCGCAAGCGCCATCGGCAGTGCCGTTGCCATCCGTGGCCGGATCTTGCGCAGGTATGTCGCCGTTGCCGTAGCGGTGCCGAAGACACTCGCAACCTTGTTGGTCCCCAGAGCGACGGACGCCGGTGACTGGGGATAACTCAGAAGGAGCGCGGGCACTTGCAGCATCCCACCACCACCCGTCACCGCATCGATCCACCCGGCCGCGAGTGCGGTCAGGAGCAGAAGTGCGATTGTCGCCGGGTCCAACCCGTCGATCATGAAGCGAGCACCAGGTCCCGAAGATGTTCACCAATCGCAGAAATCTGGACATCTACCCGGTCACCCGTACGGCGATCCTTGACTTCGACGATCCCGGTGGTCAGCCCCTTTCCTACGACAACGATGGTGGGAACCCCGATGAGTTCGGAATCATTGAACTTGACCCCGGGCGAAACTCCACGTCGATCATCGATGAGTACGCGGACTCCAGCGGCATCAAGGTCGCTTGCGAGTCGGTCCGCGAACACATACGCCTCGTCTTCCTTCCCGGCCACCACAATGTGCACGTCTGCCGGTGCAACCTCCCTCGGCCACACCAGTCCCTTGTCATCATGGTGTTGCTCGGCAATCGCGGCGACGGCGCGGGAGACCCCGATCCCATAGGACCCCATCGTGACGGTGACGAGGGTGCCGGTTTCATCAAGCACCTGGAGATCGAGCGCCTCCGCGTACTTGCGGCCGAGTTGGAATATGTGCCCGATCTCGATCCCTCGGGCGATCGTGAGCACCGCTCCGCACTCCGGGCATGCATCTCCCTCGACGATCTCAGCAACGTCGATGACGCCGTCGGGCGTGAAATCACGACCACACACGAGATCGAAGACATGTCGTCCGGGCTGATTCGCGCCGGTGATCCACCGGGTCCCCTCGACGACCCGGGGATCGACGAGATAGCGCAGCCCCCGTGCCTCACCCAGCGCCTCGGGGCCGATGTAGCCCTTCACGAGCGCTGGGAACCTCGCAAAATCCCCCTCCTCGAAGGGGCGCACGCCGAGGGGATGTAGTGCGGCCTCCAGTCGTCTCACGTCGACCTCGCGGTCTCCTGGAACACCGACGATGAGCGGAGACTCCTTCCCCTCTGCATCCACCGTCATGAGAACAACGTTCTTGAGGGTGTCCGCCGCAGTCCACTCCCGGTCACCCCTGCGCAGTCCCGTCGTGTTCGCAACCGCGACGAGAGTCTCGATTGTCGGCGTATTCGGAGTGTCTTCCACATGCGCCGCGGGAACGTAGTCCCAGGTGAGGGTGTGCGGTACCACCGTCCGCATCGCTTCCACGTTTGCGGCGTACGAGCATGCGGTGCACTTCACGAAGGTGTCCTCGCCCACGGGAGTCGGGGCAAGAAACTCCTCGCTCATGGACCCGCCCATGGCTCCAGACATCGCCCCGACGATGGTGTAGTCGAGTTGGAGACGATCGAAGGTTGAGATGTAGGCGTCGCGATGGCGGCCGTACGACCGCGCGAGCCCTTCATCGTCCACATCGAAGGAATAGGAGTCCTTCATCACGAACTCCCGGCCGCGGAGAATCCCCGCGCGGGGACGCGCTTCATCGCGGTACTTCGTCTGTATCTGGTAGATGCACAGGGGTAGGTCCTTGTACGACGAGTACTCACCCTTGACCATCAGGGTGAACATCTCCTCGTGGGTCGGCCCGAGCAACATGTCATTGCCCCTCCGGTCCTCGAGACGGAAGAGGTTCTCGCCATATTCCGTCCATCGTCCGGTCCGCTCATATGGTTCACGCGGGAGCAGTGCCGGGAAGTGCACCTCCTGGAAGCCAGCCGCGTCCATCTCCTGGCGCACGATCTGCTCGACGTTGCGGTAGACCCGGTACCCGAGTGGCAGCCAACTGAAGATCCCTGGAGCGATTCGCCGCACGTACCCCGCACGAACGAGCAAGCGATGACTCGGGACCTCGGCGTCTGCCGGGTCGTCGCGCAGTGTCCGCACGAAGAGGCTGGACATGCGCAGGATCATGGTGGGAACCCTACCGAGCACAGCTTTGCGCGCGCGTCAGAAGAGCACCGTGGCGAAAGTGCCATGGCGCTCGAAACCGACCCGGGCGTAGCACTTGCGTGCCGCGGTGTTGAAACTGTTGACGTACAGGGACACGACGGGGGCTATATCGCGCCGCGTTGCACGCACGACTGCGGCCATGGCGCCCACGGAGAGCCCTCGACCACGGAGAGAGGGCGGCACCCAGACTCCTTGCACCTGACAGGCGCGCGCACTTGCCGCACCGATCTCGGCTTTGAACTCCACAGAGTCGCCCGACATCCGCACAAACGCCCGCTGTTCGCGAACTAGGTCGGCGACGCGGGCGCGATACAGGCTTCCCACCCCACCGGCTAGGGGTGAAACACCCACCTCCTCCACGAACATCTCCACACATGCAGGAAAGAGGACATCCAGATCAGTTGCTGTCGCATATCGCACACGGGGGTCGCCCTCGATGCTCGGATCGCGATCGAGTGTCAGCAGGGGTTGATTGTCGCGCACCTCTCGGGCCGGCCCCCAGGCTGGTTCCAGGAGACGCCAGAGTTCCAGGACTTCCGCGGCGTTGCCCACGATCGACGAACATCGTCGCGGGACCCGGCGGGCGTGATCGGCGAAAGCGGCGCGTGCCGCAGGTGTCGTCTCGATGGGAACCAGGTTCGCCCCGTAGTAAAAAGCGGACTCGACGGCGTCACCTCGCTCGAATCCCCAGACCTCACCGCCGAGTCGGTAGGGATCCAAACCGACGGCTCGAGTCCGGCCCTCCACGAAGCAGTGCATCACCGGATCGCGGTCGAGGAGGGGTAGCAGGTCCTCGAAGTCCGATCCGACCAAGGGCCGCAGCACCCCCACCGTGTCGGCGTGGATGGTCAGGGCTACCCCGCCACAATCTCGGGACTACCGGAGCCGGACTCCATGGTCTCCGCCAACTTCATCGCCTCTTCGATCAGCGTCTCGACGATCTGGGACTCGGGCACCGTTGCGATGACCTCGCCCTTGACGAAGATCTGTCCCTTTCCATTACCGGAGGCAACACCCAGATCCGCTTCGCGCGCCTCCCCTGGGCCATTGACCACGCATCCCATGACAGCAACCCGAAGTGGCACATCGAGTCCCTCAAGCCCAGCAGTCACTTGCTCAGCCAGCGTGTAGACATCCACCTGTGCCCGTCCACAGGAGGGACACGACACGATCTCGAGACCGCGTTGACGCAGGTTGAGGGACTCGAGAATCTGGATCCCCACCTTGACCTCCTCGACCGGCGGCGCCGAGAGCGAGACGCGGATCGTGTCGCCGATGCCTCGGGACAAGAGACCACCGAAGGCGACAGCGGACTTGATCGTCCCCTGGAACGTTGGTCCGGCTTCAGTGACGCCCAGGTGCAGCGGATAGTCGCACTGCTCCGCGAGCAGCATGTACGCCTTCATCATGATGACGGGATCGTGGTGCTTGACAGAAATCTTGATGTCCCGGAAATCGTGCTCCTCGAACAGGGATGCCTCCCACAGCGCCGACTCGACCAGTGCCTCCGGAGTCGCCTTGCCGTACTTCTCCAGGAGTCGCTTGTCCAGCGAGCCCGCATTGACCCCGATGCGAATGGGGGTGCCCACATCTTTTGCAGCGCGGGCGATTTCCGCGACCTTGTCGTCGAATTGCTTGATGTTGCCCGGGTTCACACGTACGCCCGCACACCCGGCGTCCAATGCAGCGAACACGTACTTGGGCTGGAAGTGGATATCCGCCACAACCGGGATACCCGACTTGCGCGCGATAGCGGGCAGGGCGTCCGCATCGTCCTGGGACGGTACGGCGACCCGGACGATCTGACACCCCGCCGCGGTCAACTCCGCGATCTGCTGAAGGGTCGCGTTGATATCGGACGTGAGGGTCGTGGTCATCGACTGCACACTGATCGGAGCATCACCCCCCACGGCCACCGGGTGCGTCGGGTGACGCAACACGATCTGCCGGGTCGCGCGACGGCTGGACACGGTGGCGGGTGGCGGAGTGGGAAGACCCAGATTGATCGTCACATCAGCATTATTGCCGTCCGCTGCCGGCCCCACCACAGGAGCGGGGTCAGCCCAGCGTGATGGGCTTAACCAGGTCAGCCCAGATGACGATCACTCCCGCACTTAGGAGCACGGCAGCTACGACGTACGCGACAGGAAGGAGCCGAGCAGTGTCGACTGGACCCGGATCCGGACGACCGGTCATCCGAGCGAAGCCGCGGCGCACGCCTTCGTAGAGCGCGGCTGCAACATGGCCCCCGTCGAGGGGAAGTATGGGGAGGAGGTTGAACAGGAACAGGAATAGGTTCAACGACGCGGCGAGTCCCAGGAAAAGCGCGATCCTGCCCTCGACGGGATCCTCCATGGTCGCGATCTCGCCGCCGAGTCGACTGGCGCCGACAACGCTCACGGGACTATCGAGTTCGCGTTCGCCTCCCCCAATCAGGGTTTCATCCACGAGCTCGTAGAGGCGTACAGGCAGGGACACCAGGGCGACCACGCTGTCCTGCGTCAGGGACCACATGTACGGGGGAACGCTCGACACCGGCGCGCCCACATAGTCGATTTCCGGGCGAATACCGATGAAGCCGACCGTCTCGATGGACCCGGTAGGGGTGCCGTCGGCGGACAGGACGGGGCGCTCGATCTGGGCAATGCTGACGGGGATGGATAAACGTGACCCGTCGCGCATCACAGCAACGTTCGCGGTCTCGCCGGGGTTGGCCCGGATCCAGCCGGTTACCTCCTCCCATCGGTCGGTGGCGATGGGCCCTACACCGAGGAGCTCATCCCCCGGCCGAATTCCTGCAGCGGCCGCGGGCGACGTGACCGATCCCGTCGGGCAATTCCCCGATGGGAGAGGTTGCACAGTGCCGCCCGAGGCGGTCGGAGTGCATGCCACGAGGCCATCGATCGTGGCCGTGGGAGTCGGGGTACCGATACCCACGAGCATGATGCCGAAGAGGATGAAGGCCAAGACAAGATTCATCACCGGCCCGCCGAGCATGATGATCAAGCGCTTCCAGACCGGAAGTTTGTAGAAGACACGGGACTCGTCGCCGGGCTGGACCTCATCCAGGGATGCCTGCCTCGCGTCCGCGATCATCGTCGCGAACCGACCCGTGCTCATCGATCGCGACTGGCCGTCCTTGCCGGGAGGGAGCATCCCGATCATCCGGATGTACCCACCGACCGGGAACGCCTTGATCCCGTACTGGGTCTCGCCGCGCGTGCGCGACCAGACTGTGGGGCCGAATCCCACCATGTATTGCGTCACGCGCACTCCGAAGAGCTTCGCCGGGATCAGGTGACCGAGCTCATGCAGTGCAATGGACAGACCGATGAGCAGCACGAACAGAGTGATGCCCACGATCTCCATACCCATCACCCCATTCTCCTCGATGGGTGAGACGCCTCGCACGCCCCCGAGGATCCCTCACGAGCGCAGGAGTGTCGCCACTCGACTTCTCGCCCACGCATCGGCCTCGTGAACAGCGGCGAGCGTGACCTCGCCAGGGCCCACCCAGCTGGATTCCAGATGTTCATCTAAGACTCGAGACACCGTCTCGACGATCGAGGGGAACGGGAGTCTGTGCTCCAGGAACTCCGCCACGCACACCTCGTTCGCCGCATTGAGGACTGCGGGTGCCGTGCCTCCTGCAGTGCCTGCCGTGCGGGCGACTCGGATCGCCGGAAACACATCGTCGTCCAGGGGCTGGAACTCCCACGTCGTCGCGTGAGTCCAGGTGCAACCGGGGGTTGCGCCGGGGACCCGGTGAGGCCAATCGAGACCCAGTGCGATGGGTAGGCGCATATCCGGAGGACTTGCTTGGCAGATGGTCGACCCGTCAACGAACTCGACCATCGAGTGGACGATCGATTGAGGATGGATGACGACGTCGATGTCCTCGAATGGGACGTCGAACAGCAGGTGTGCCTCGATCACCTCGAGACCCTTGTTCATCATCGTGGCCGAGTTGATGGTCACGAGTGGCCCCATAGACCAGGTCGGATGCTTCAGCGCTTGCCCCGGAGTCACCGACTCCAATTGGTCACGGGACCAGCCCCGGAATGGTCCCCCACTCGCGGTGAGGATCAGCCGGGCAACCTCGGTCGACGATCCGGAGCGCAGTGCCTGTGCGATCGCGGAGTGCTCGGAGTCCACCGGCACGAGCTGACCGGGCTGGGCGCGTGACTTCACCAGGTCTCCCCCGATGATCAACGACTCCTTGTTGGCCAGCGCCACCACCGAGCCCGCCGACAGCGCCGCCAAAGTCGGAGTCAGCCCAACTGCACCGGCTAGTCCGTTGAGGACGACGTCGCACTCCATGCCGGCGATCGACTCGAGCGCCTCAGGTCCGGCGACGATGCGTGGGATACGCGCGTCTCCCTGCGCGTACCCGCGCTCCTTGGCCCAGGAGTACAGGGCGAGTTGGAGATCCTGGGCAGTGGTCGACTGAGACACCGCGACCGTGCTGGGTTCGAATTCACGCACCTGGTCGATGAGCGTGTCCAAGCGCGACCCTGACGCAGCGAGCCCTACGACAGTGAAGTGCTCTCGATTTCTGCGGATGACATCGAGGGCCTGGGTCCCGATCGATCCTGTACTGCCAAGGATCACCACCCGCCGCATATCAACTCCGTGGCGGTGCCATGTCGAAGAACTGCTGGCCGAGGCGAAGGACCTGCGCATCGGTCAGATCGTCGACATCGACCCGAACATCTCCAAGGATGCGGCGAGCAATCTCCCGGTCGTGCTTTTCGACATACGTGATGAACTGATGCGAGGCATTCGCCTTACCCGAGCCGTGTCCAAGGACCAGGATGGCCTGAGCGCCCCGAAGTTGCTGCGCCAGGGAGCGCCACACTTCAACGTCGTCGGGGTCGTAATACCCGCTCAGCGTTCCCGCCTTCGAGTGCAGATGTCGGTGATAGCCCCGGGGATCCGAGGGAACGACTCGCTCGGGCCGAGGAGAGCCATCGAGGACGTAGATGCGGGATTCCGCATAGTCGATAGCGACCACCACGAAGTGATCGACCACATCGACAAGGTCCGAGACCCCGTGGGGATTGGGAACTTCCACCGGCTCGCTCATGCGCCCGGCTCCAGGCCGGCGGAAGACAGCATGTGCCGAAGATCGATCACCTGCTGGGTCGTGAGCTCTTTGCCGTGATTGGGATCGAACACCTGCATTTGGTCGCCGATGATGATGTGCCATGAACCGTTGTGCTTCTCTTCGAGGGTCCCCACCGCATCTAGGAGCGTTGTCACGTCATGCCAGGTCAGACTGTGGCTGACCGGATGAGCGAACACCTTCTCGAGGACGGAGATCTGCTTGTGATTGAGGTGATGCCCACCGATGTCGTGGCCCTGTGATTTCGTCATCCGCGCAGTCTAGGGCGCCGCTACAGGTCGAGGTCGGTCAAGACCAGGACCTTGTCGTACGTGAGATCCTGCATCGCGAACCGGAGTCCTTCCCTGCCCACTCCCGATGCCTTGATCCCGCCGTAGGGCATCTGGTCCGCGCGGAACGTGGGTGCATCGCCGATGATGACACCGCCCACATCCAGTTCACGATGGGCACGGAAGATCTTCTGGATATCGTGCGTGAAGACACCCGTCTGCAAGCCAAACCGGGAATCATTCACCAGTGAAATGCCCTCGTCGAAGTCCTTGATGGTCTGTATCGACATCACCGGCCCGAAAACTTCCTCGCAGGACAACTTCACATGCGGTGACACGTTCGCGAGAAGCGTCGGATCGATGAAAGTCCCAGCACGGCTACCACCTGCCAGCACAGTGGCACCGGCATCGACCGCCTCGTCGATCCAGGTCATCACACGATCGGCAGCCGATTCACTGATCACCGGACCCACAACCGTGGCTGGATCCCAGACATCGCCGCTCGGAAGATCGCGTACCGCAGCAGTCAATTTCGGGATGAATCGATCCGCGACGCCCTGTTCCACGAATACGCGCTGTACCGAGACGCACGTCTGCCCCGCTTGCGAATTTCCATACATCGCGATGCGCTGGGCAGCCCAGGCGATATCCGCGTCGCTCGCGTAGTCATCGAGCACGATGGCCGCGGCATTACCCCCCAGTTCGAGGATCACGTGCTTGTCCGCGACCTCCCTCTTGATGGAGAACCCGACAGCCTCCGAGCCCGTGAACGAGATCACGGGGAGTCGAGGATCGGCCACGAGTCTGGGCGCGATGTCGTTCCCGACGGGGAGAACGGAGAACATGCCGGCCGGGAGGTCCGTCTCGGCAAGTAGTTCACCGAGCAGGAGCGCACCCAGAGGTGTCGCGGGTGCAGGCTTGATGATGATCGGCGCCCCCACCGCGATTGCAGGCGCGACCTTGTGGGCGACGAGATTGATCGGGAAGTTGAAGGGCGAGATCCCGAGGACCGGGCCGTAGGGAAAGCGGCGAATGATGGCGGCGCGCCGTTCCGTCGCCTTCTCCGTGTCGAGGCGCTGGAACTCGCCATTGAACCGACGCGCCTCCTCCGCCGCCCATCGGAAGGTCGACACAGCACGGGTCGCCTCTGCCCGCGCCCAGGTGATCGGCTTTCCGTTCTCGGACGTGATGAGCGCGGCCACCTCCTCGATGCGGCTCGCGAGACCCAGGGAGACATGCATGAGGGCATCAGCCCGAGTGGCCGCCGACATCGCCCGCGCGGCACCGCGCACCGCCCACGCCGCTGCGAGAGCGTCCTCGGTGGCCTGCTCGTCGGGAACATGGACCCTGCCCACGACGGAGCCGTCACCGGGATGCACCACATCGCGGAGGTCGCTCCCCCTCCAGGGGAGTCCCGCGACGAGGCTCGGCCAGTCGCGCACAGGTGCCGGCGATCCCTGGGACATGCGCACACGCTACCCAGGACGTTCGGACCCTTACGAGCAGCGGTGGAGGCGTGCGGCCCTACGCTAGGAGTGCAAAGGAGGCCCCATGACCGCAGTGTCCGTCGACAACGGGATCGCACAGGAGCGCCGTCTCGTCACGCCCATCCCCGGCCCCGCATCCACTGCCCTCCTGGCGCGCAAGGACGGGGCGGTCTCCGCCGGAGTCGGAGTCACCCTGCCGGTCTTCATCGAGAAGGCGGGTGGCGGAGTGCTCGTCGACGTGGATGGAAACTCCCTGATCGACCTGGGTTCAGGTATCGCAGTGACGACGGTCGGCAACGCCAACCCCTACGTCGCAGACGCCGTCGCCATGCAGGCGCATGCGTTCACGCACACGTGTTTCATGGTCACCCCCTACGTGGGGTACATCGAGGTGTGCGAAGCCCTCAACCGACTCACACCGGGTGATCACCCCAAGCGGAGTGCACTCTTCAACTCAGGTGCCGAGGCGGTGGAGAACGCCGTCAAGGTCGCGCGGAGCTTCACGGGGCGACAAGCGATCGTTGTCCTCGAGCATGGCTACCACGGCCGCACCAACCTCACGATGGGTATGACCGCGAAGAACATGCCGTACAAGCACTCCTTCGGCCCGTTCGCCCCGGAGATCTACCGCGTGCCCGCGAGTTATCCCTTCCGGGATGGACCTCACGGGGGCAAGGAGGTCGCGCAGTGGGCGACCACTCGCATCGAGAAGGAGATCGGCGGAGGCAACGTGGCGGCGATCATCGTCGAGCCGATCCAGGGCGAGGGTGGCTTCATCGTTCCCGCACCGGGCTATCTCACGGCGATGGCCGAATTCGCCAAAGCCAACGGAATCGTCTTCGTCGCCGATGAGATCCAGTCGGGCTTCTGTCGCTCGGGTGACTGGTTTGCCTCGGAGCACGAGGGCATCGTCCCCGACCTCATCACCACCGCCAAGGGGATCGCAGGTGGCATGCCGTTGTCCGGGCTCACGGGGCGCGCGGACATCATGGACGCGGTCCACGCCGGTGGCCTCGGTGGCACGTATGGCGGCAATCCCGTCGCCTGCGCTGGTGCCCTGGGCGCGATTCGGTGGATGGAGGAGAACGATGCCTGCGGGCGTGCGCGCGAGATCGAATCGATCATGGTGCCGAGGCTCCGAGATATCCAGGCGAACTTCCCGCAGATCGGTGACATTCGGGGCCGGGGGGCCATGCTCGCCATCGAGCTCGTGGAGCCGGGCACGACCAATCCGCATCCGGTACTGGCAGCCGATCTCAACAAGTTCTGCCACAGGAACGGCATCGTCACCTTGACGACGGGCACCTACGGCAACGTGTTCCGATTCCTGCCGCCACTCACGATGCCGCATCACCTCCTCGAGGAGGCGCTGTCTGTCCTGCAGCAGGGATTCGAGGAGTGCGCCTAGTCCAGGCCACCGATGCGCTGGCCGAACCCGTCTCGCATCAGCAATAGGTACGGGATCGAGTCGATTGCCTCGAGGCCTAGAACACCGGTCCCCTGCCTCACGGGTCGTCCGTCGACTTCACCACACGTGCCGCCGGACAGTGACGACACGTGGCAGCCACGTCGTCGCTGAGTGCTGCCGACGTTCCGACGCCTGCGGCGTCATATCAGTACTTGCACGACTGCTAGCGACCCTCCAGCAGTCCAGCCTCGGGATCCCAGGTGCCACCGGCCTTGCGCTTGGCCATACCGCTCAGCGCCTCCAGGACCACACGATTCCCGAGGATCGCAGTGATGTCGGCGTGGTCGAAGGGGGGTGACACCTCGACAACATCGATTCCGACGAGGGGGACTTCGAAGGCGATCCGTCGCACCGCGTCCAGGAGCTGCCGCGACGTGAGCCCACCGGGTTCGGGGGTGCCGGTTCCCGGAGCGGACCCGGGGTCCACCACATCGATGTCGACTGAGAGGAAGACCCCGTCGCACTCGTCCATCGCAGCGGCCAGGACCTCGTCGAGGACGGTATCGAAACCGCGCGCACCGATCTCGGTCATCTCGTAGGACCGCATCCGCTGCTGGGCCATCCACTCCAGGACCTCGGGTGGGGGCCAGTATCCGCGAAGTCCGATCTGGAAGAACCGGTCGCCGCGTGCGGCCCCCGATTCGATGAGTCGACGCATAGGCTGCCCATGCCCAATGAGGGACCCGAACTCGATGTCTCCGGTATCCGCGTGAGCATCGAAGTGGATGACCGAGATACGACCCCACCCGCGGGCGCGGGCGACCCCGGTCACATCGGGCCACGTGATCGTGTGATCGCCACCAAGGACGAGCGGCACGGCACCGGTCGACGCGATCGTCTCCACAACTTTCTCGAGGTTGCCACATGACCGCGCGGCATCACCCGAGAACATCTCCACATCCCCGGCGTCCACGACGCCCAGATCCTTGAGACCGTCGACGCGTAGAGCGAGGGACGGGCGGGAGCCGTCATGCCCGAGGTAACACGCCGCACGCATGGCGCCGGGACCGAAACGTGCGCCCGATCGATAGGAGGTTCCACCATCGAAGGGTGCACCGAGGATGACGACGTCGGCCCCGGCGAACGTGGCAGGGTCGTCCACATCGGCCTCGGGGACCCCCAAGAAGGTGTAGTCCGGGCCGAACTGACTGCCGTACCGCGCCATGTCTCGACCCTATCCGTGCTCAGGAATCGAAACCCATCCCGAGCCTGTCCAGCAGGCGCAGCCAGAGGTTCCTGCGACCCCGAACGTCGGCCTTCTGCAACGAGAGGGTCGTCCACTTGATTCCGAGTGAGCGCAGAGGTTCCGGTGGGAACGGGAGAGGCTTGGTCTGCACCATTTCGAGTCGCGTGCGTTGCGTATCCCGGCCCCCGAGTAGATCGAGCATCACGTGGGCCGCGAAGCGACTGGAGCCGACACCGAGGCCCGTGAACCCCGCGGCGTAGGCGACCTTGCCCTCCGCTTCCGTTCCCCAGAAAGCAGTGAACCGGGAGCAGGTGTCGATCGCGCCTCCCCAGGCATGGGAGAAACGGACACCCTCCAACTGCGGGAACGTCTGCAGGAAATGCGTTGCGAGCCGACGGTAGCTGTCCTCGTCGTTTTCGAACTGTGGCCCGAATCCGTTGCCGGAGTGATAGACCGCGTCGTACCCACCCCAGAGGATCCGGCCGTCGTCCGTGGGCCGGTAATAGTGGAATTGGTTGCCCACATCACTCAGCCCTTCGCGTCCGGCCCACCCCAGCGACGCCCACTGCGCGTCGCTGAGGGGCTCGGTCATGAGGACGTAGTCGTAGACAGGCACAACCCGATGTCGGACGGCCGGGATCACACTCGGGAACGCATTGGTCGCAACGATGACCCGTCGCGCCACGACCCGACCATGTGCGAGGTTCAGCGCAACTCGATCGCCGAGATCCTCGAAGTCGAGCACCTCACTGTTCTCGTGGATGCGGACACCACGGAGCTCCGCTACCTGTTCCATGCCCCAGGCCAGCCGTGCCGGATCCACGAGTGCGACACCACGATGATCGAAAAGACCGGCGAGGTAGGACGGAGAGTGGATCATCGACGTTATGGCGTCGCGGTCGAGATACTGGGCCCCCACTCCCATCGACCGCAACTCCCGGAACTCGTGCTGCAACTCCTGAACCTGATGAGGGGCGACCGCCACCGCGACATCGCCGCACCTGCGGAAGTCACACCCGATTCGATTGAGGGCAACGAACCTCTCGATGTCATCGAGATTGCGCATCCCGAGCTCCAGCAACGTCGACATCTCGGTGGGCCATCGCGACAGACCATTTCCGAACCCATGGGTGAGACTCGCGGAGACGAATCCCCCGTTCCGGCCTGTGCCCCCGTCACCGATGCGTCCCCGCTCCAGCAGCATGACGTCGCTCCCGAGATCCACATCATTGGCGAGCAGTGCGCTCCACAGCCCGGTGAACCCACCGCCGACGATGACCAGATCGGCGGTCGTGTCACCGATGAGGTGCTCATGGGCCGGGGGTCGGTCGGGGCGGTCCAGCCAAAACACCCGGCGCTGGACATCGCGCAGCGCGGCCTCGGCCTCGACGGTGGGCGTGGTGGCGAATCGCATGAAGGCTTCCAGGGCTGGTCGGGACGCGGGACGCGGCCGACCGCCGCGCCGTCCCACCAGTCCCTTCCACACACTCGACTGGCTCGATCGTAACCCGATATCGGACTAGGAGCGAGACATCACATCGACCGTCGCAGGACTTCGATCGGTATCCGGGATCACCTCGAGCGCCTTGCGCCGGCGGTAGTTCACGAACTGGCTCGTCAGGACGACCGCGAGCGCCACGAGGAACACCAGGGTTGCCAGCGCATTGACCTGGACGGGGATACCCCGCTGCGCGGCTCCCCAGATGAAGATCGGGAAGGTAACCAGGGTCCCCGCATTGAAGAAGCTGATGATGAAGTCGTCGAAGCTCAGGGCAAAGCCCAAAAGCGCCGCCCCGATGATTCCTGGCAGTACCAGGGGAAAGGTCACGTAACGGAACGTCGCCCGGGGGTTCGCGTAGAGGTCCCGGGCGGCCTCCTCGAGTCGGGGATCGAGTCCCTGGAGTCGAGCCTTCACCGTCACCACGACGAAGGAGATGATGAACATGATGTGCGCGATGATCACCGTGACCTGACCGAGTGGGAAGCGCAGGTTCAGGAACAGCGCGAGAAGGCTGGAACCCATCACCACTTCCGGTGTGGCCATGGGCAGGAAGATGAGCAGATTGGTCGACGAACGACCGCGGAAACGGTAACGCACAAGGGCGAAGGCGATCATGGTTCCGAAGATCGTTGCCACGATGGTCGAGATCAGCCCGATCTGAATACTCACGAGGAACGAGTCGCAAACTCCGGGCACACCGCAGAGGTTCTGCCAGGCATCGGTCGAGAACTGATTCCAGCTGATGTTGAACTTGCCGTCGGGCTTGTTGAAACTCATCACCGCGATAACGGCGATCGGAATGAACAGATAGACGAGGACGAGAATGCCCACGATCGCGACCAAGTTCTTCCGGAGCCAGTTCATCAGACCAGATCCTCCGTTCCCGCACGACGGATATAGCTGAACACGAGTACGAGGATCGCCGCCATGAGGATGAAGGAGAGGGCGCTTGCGATCGGGTAGTCCCGGAACTGTATGAAGTTGACCTGGATCGCGTTTCCAATCATCCGGTCGCCGGTGGACCCCAGCAATTGAGCATTGATGTAGTCGCCCATCGCAGGAATGAATGTGAGCAGGGTCCCAGCCACCACGCCAGGGAGGGATAGCGGCCAGGTCACCTTGCGGAAGGTGGTGACGGGTGAGGCGTAGAGGTCGCCGCCGGCCTCGATCAAACGCGGATCGATCTTCTCCAGCGCGGCGTAGAGAGGGAGAATCATGAACGGCAGGAAGTTATAGGTCAGGCCGGCGACCACCGCGATACCCGTGTTGAGAATGCGGTCATCGGGCAGGAGGTTGAGAAAGTTCAGAAACTGCGTGATGGGGCTGT
>JBILLS010000075.1:0-3364 GCA_044375955.1 Candidatus Nanopelagicales bacterium
CTGGTACGCCCCGGGCGCCCCCGACCCCCCGCCGGGGCGCGGGGCCCCGGTGGAGGCTCTTTTTTTCCAAATAGGCCCATAGATCATCCTCGTTTTACGCATAAAGGGTTGATTGTAGCGCCCATTGAGACCTTTGACTTTGAATCGGCCTTCGGCGGTGCTAATGCTTGCTGGCACAACTCGACCATGCATCACCTGAGGGGCTACGGCATGCTGGCGTCTGGAACATCGGTCAGCATCAGTGCTTGCCTCGCTTTCCTCACCCTTGAAAAAGTCAGACGACCCTGTTGCACCATTTTGGCTGGTTGCACTCATTGGGCTAGCTACGATTGATTAAATGAAAACAATTGCTTCACATACTTTAGTATTTAAAACAAAACGTTTTGCGCAAAACACTTTCCGCTAACATAAAAGTTCTATACACTCCGCCGCTCAGAGATGGTTCTCGCCTTTTACCCATCCTGAAGTCAAATCGTTTTTTACAAAAGTGTTTTAATCGCCGCAGACAGAGGAGCTTTTAATGAGTCAAGTTGAAGACAATCGTGCCAATATCAACGCCAACCGTGCCAAGCTATACGCCTTGGAGTCCACGGTTATGTGGAACAAGGCGCAGGCCTACCGCGAGCGCGCCATGATCGAGGAAAACCGGGCCTTGGTCTTAAAAAATTATTCGGCGGCCTTCATGGGCAATCGCCAAATGGCGAATCAAAACACCGATGATATTTTCAGAAACCGCAAGGCTATTCTGCAATCGATGAAGGTCGAAGGACCGGTACAAGCAAACTTCCGTGACTCATTATTGAATCAGGCGCATGTTGATTTTCTCGATCATCGCTCCAAGCTTAATGCTCGAGTTATTGCGGTTAGTGAAAAGATGAGCGAAATCAATCGTATGTTGATCGAAGTCAACCATATGATCATGGAAGGCAACGCCGAGATCGTTGAGTTCAATTCGGGCAATATCGAAAAGAACCGCCAGTGGCTCGACGGTGATTTGCATCCCGAGCAGGCAACACCCGAGACCAACGCCGAGCGTATCGCTTCAAACACTGCTCGAATTGCTGAAATCCAAGAGCGAGCCGCTGCCAATCGCGCAAAGATCGATGCGGTCATGGAGAAAGTCGAAGCAAATAGGGCAATTATTCTGAAAGATAGCGAAGAAATTTACGCTCGCCGCGAGAAGATTCTTGCCAATCACGAGAAGATTGCTGCGAATCAGGCACGCATTGCCGAAATGATCGGCGGTTAGTAGCTCGGATGCTCGGGTGGTTTGCGCAGGCTTCGGTCTGCGCATGCCATTTGATGCAGGAATTTCGCTCACTGATGCTGCCGAGGAGGGCCTAATGAGCCAATCAAAAGACGACTTGGATCTTGCTGAAGGATCGAGTCAATTAGCTATTCGAATCACGGCAGTTGCTTTGTCCTTGCTTATTGGCGCACTGGTAGCCTGTGCGGCCGTCGCTTTTTTTAAGATCGTGGGCTTTGCCAACAGCTTTTGGGCATTGCCATTACCAACCGAGTTTTCGGCCCTGTCCTGGCATTACTCGCCACAAGTTGGGGTCGCGCTTTTGGTGTCCTCACTGATTGCCGGTCGGATTCTTAAGTTGCTCGAAAATGGTAGGCCCCACGGTCCTGCCGACTTGATTCACTTTGCACAATACGATAAGCCTGCCGATTTGCGATCGGGCTTTTTGTCATCGCTTTTAGCACTCAATAATTTATCGGGTGGTGCGTCCGTTGGCATGTTTGGCCCCCTGGTGCACTTCGGTGGCTGCTTGAGTGCCTGGTTACAACGTAATTCCACGCGGCTGCCTCGCGATGTTGTGCTCGGTTCCGGGGCCGGAGCTGCCATTGCAGCGGTCTTTTCTGCGCCAATCGGTGCTGCGGTCTTTGCCCATGAGGCGATTATCCGCCGTTTTGGCGCCTTCGGTCCCGGCCCCGTTCTTGCTTGTACTTTCGCCTCATACTGGGTGTCAACGCAGTTGCTTGGCGATCATCGCTTCTTTAAAGTAATCGATGCGCCGGCACTAGATGCGCAAAACATGATCATCGCACTTGTCTTGGGTATTGCGTCAGGACTTATATCGATGCTTTACATCTATGCAGTCACTGAAGCCCCCAAGCTTGCGAAAGCCTCCGGTATCCCGCTTCAATGGCGACCACTATTGCCTGCCGCCATTTTGTTTGTGATCTCGCCCTTGCTGCCCCATTTGCTCGGAGCCGGGCTTGGATCAATCGGCATGGCGATGGCGGGCAAGCTTGCTTTAAGTCTATTAATTGTTTTGCTTTTTGCAAAAATTGTCATGACTACCCTGTGTCTTGGTTTTGGCTATTTTGGGGGCGTTTTTGCACCTGCGCTGTTCTTCGGCGCGATGTTGGGGTCGATTGTCGATGTGGCACTTGCCAACGCCGGCGCGATGACTTCATCCTTCGTCATGCTTGGTGCAGCCAGTTGCGTTGCCACGGTCATCGGGGCTCCAGTCGCAGCTACCGTTATTGTTTTTGAAATGACGGGTAGCTATGAGTGGGCCGTCCTGTCAATGATCAGCGTGGTGGTTGCGGCACAGATCTCACGCAGTTTCATGGGCAGATCCTTGTTTGATCGCCAACTCGCCTCCCGGGGCATCGTCGTAAAGGACGATAGGCAGATCGTGGCAAGCTAACTATTACTCATCTTCGGACTCGTCTTCGATTTGGCTTGTCTTAGGGGATTTGGTATTCTGTATACAGAGTACGTTCCCCTGAGGCGTGTATGGAGTAGTGGCGATGGCATAGATGTCGTCGTCGATTCACAGAAACTCCCTAGCAGCGTTTCAGTGGTAAACCATCCCTGCTTACGCCATGCTGCCGAAACTTATTGCCGCTCCCGATCTTGTCGAACAGGTCTACGACGAGTTAGTCAAAGCGATTAGCTCGGGCGTACTTGCGCCTGCACATCGCATTACCCAAGAGCAGCTCGCGGCCCAATTTGAGGTGTCGCGTCAGCCGGTTCTACAGGCATTGCGATTGCTCAAGCGTGACGGACTGGTGTTAGATGCACCGGGCCGAGGTGTTCAAATCGCACCGCTTGAACCCAAAGTGATTGCATGGGTCTATCAGCTACGAGGGGCACTAGATGCGCTTGCTGCCTCACTGGCTGCCGATAAGGCGGTGGTACTCGATGCAACGCTTATTGAATCGGGTCGGCATGCAGCCGCTACGAAAGACCTGATGGCTCTAATTGACGCAGATATGGCCTTTCATCAAGCACTCTACCAAGCTTCGGGTAATCCCTTGATACTTTCGAGCGCGAAGATGCACTGGTGCCACATACGGCGTGTGATGGGTGAAGTCTTGCGAGGCGACTCGATTCGCCAAAGCGTTT
>JBILLS010000008.1:0-55654 GCA_044375955.1 Candidatus Nanopelagicales bacterium
GACGAGCTGGTGTGCCACCGCCGCGATGGACCCGCGGTAGGCGACCATGCCCTCGATTCCCTCGGGCACGAGCTTGTCGTCGCTGAGCACATCGTCCTGGAAGTAGCGGTCCTTGCTGTAGGAGCGCGCTTGGCCACGTGACTGCATCGCGCCCAGTGACCCCATTCCCCGGTACGCCTTGTACTGCTTCCCATTGACGAAGACCACGTCTCCCGGTGCTTCCTCGCACCCGGCGAGGAGGGACCCGAGCATCACGGTGCTCGCCCCCGCCACGAGGGCTTTGGCGATGTCGCCGGAGTACTGGATGCCACCGTCACCGATCACCGGCACACCTGCGGGAGCACATGCCTGCGCCGCCTGGAAGATCGCGGAGATCTGCGGTACGCCGACCCCGGCCACGACACGCGTGGTGCAAATGGATCCCGGGCCGACACCCACCTTCACGCCATCGGCCCCCGCGTCGACGAGCGCCTGGGCCCCCTCGCGCGTGGCGACGTTGCCACCCACCACGTCGACCTCGGATGTGCGCTTGAGCAGGGCGACCATCTCCACGACCGCACGTGAGTGCCCATGCGCGGTGTCCACGACGAGGAAGTCCACTCCGGCTTCGATGAGAGCACGTGCCCGCTTTTCGGCGTCGTCGCCGACACCGACGGCAGCGCCCACGACGAGCCGACCCGCCGAGTCCTTCGTGGCGTGCGGATACTTGTCGGACTTCACGAAGTCCTTGACGGTGAACAACCCGCGCAGCACACCCGCATCGTCGACAAGTGGCAGCTTCTCCACCTTGTGCCGGGCCAGCAGGGCGAGCGCATCCTCCGGCGCGATGCCGAGGGGTGCGGTCACCAGCGGCATCGGCGTCATCACCTCGGCGACCGGCCGGGACATGTCGTCCTCGAATCGCATGTCGCGGTTGGTGACGATGCCCACCAGACGTCCGCCGTCGTCGACGACGGGGACGCCGGAGATCCGGTAGCGGCCGCAAAGGGAGTCGACATCGGCCAGGGAATCGCGCGGGCCGCAGGTGATCGGATTGCTGACCATGCCGGCCTCGGAGCGCTTGACCAGGTCGACCTGCACCGCCTGTTCCTCGACGGAGAGATTGCGGTGGAGCACCCCCACACCACCCTGGCGTGCCATGGCGATGGCCATACGCGCTTCTGTGACGGTGTCCATCGCACTGGACACGAGTGGCATGCGCACGGTGATGTTGCGGGTGACCTGCGAGGCGGTGTCGGCGGCGCTCGGGACGATGTCCGACTCACCGGGAA
Source organism: Candidatus Nanopelagicales bacterium (assembly GCA_044375955.1). Lineage (GTDB taxonomy): Bacteria > Actinomycetota > Actinomycetes > S36-B12 > S36-B12 > VGCC01. Next base: position 1,272 of record JBILLS010000008.1, read on the forward strand.
GCAGGAGGACGTCGTCGAAGGTCAGGCCCTCGAAGGCGAACTTGTGCTCGGCCTCCTCGTTATGCACCCGCTCCATATAGAGGAGGCTACCCACCCACGAGACTGGCGATCCGGGTGACCGCACCCGTGAGGTCGTAGGTCCGCTCGATCCCGGACCCGGGCTCTCCGCGCCAGCCGGGTCCGCCCAGGATCACCCGCGGGGCCGGCCGCATCCGGGTGAGTTCGACGAGTGGCTGGATGTCCTCGGTGGCGCTCAGCTGGGACCACACGAACACCACCCCGGCACCGATCCGGCGAGATGCCTGCTCGAGGACGTCGACCGGGGTACGGGGGCCGAGCATCCGGCATTCGATCCCACGTTCCGCGAGTGCGGCCGCGAGCGCCCAGAGGGGCAGGAAGTGCGACTCCTGCTCAAGGGTTGCGAGCACCACGGGTCGGGAGTTGACCGGCGATGTCACCCGCCGTGCGCGGGCGGACAACTCCCCGTGCACCGCATCACTCAACACGTGTTCGACATCGACCCCGCGACCACTGGACTCCCATCGCTCCCCGACACCGGTCAGCACCGGGAGGAGTAGGTGATCCCAGGTCCACACCACACCGCGCTGATCCAGGGTCTCGCGGATGATCGCGCTGCACGCCGGTCCATCGAGCGACTGCGCGGCACGTGCCAGTCCACGCGCATGCGGTGTCCCGCCCGGAATCGAAACGACGCTTCCGCCACCCGGGCGCCCCTCGACGGTCTCCGGGGCAGCAGTGGCGCGACGCAGTTCGGTGACGGGGGCGAGGTGCTCGGGATCTGGCTGGAACGCCAGGGCCTGCTCGGCCGCGGCGGCCAGCGGCACGCCGGCGTTGACCAGGCTGCGCATGTGCTCGAGTCGAGCGAGGTCTGCGGCGGTGTACCGGCGGTGCGACCCCGCCTCGTGCCCCGAAGGGCCGAGCCCGTACCGACGGTCCCAGGTGCGCAATGTGGCCGGAGCGACCCCGAGGCGCCGGGCGACCGCCGCCACGGTGAGGCCCATGGTCGGGGCTTCTACTCCCTGTCCCTGCGACACACTGTGAGTCTGCCCCTGTAACGCCTAGACCGCACCTTGGGACGTGACCGACCTCACTCCTCGGGGGGATCCGGGGTCAGGGGGCCGGTCTTCGCCCGGGGGAAGTAGCCCTGGCCGATCCCCGAGCTGCGCTTGGGGATCATGACCGAGCGGAACCAGGTGACGACCTCGTCGCCGTCCTGGTTCAACCCCCGGGTCTTCATTCGAATGATGCCCATCTCGGGGCGGGATGCGGACTCGCGCGCGTCCAGGCAGATGCTCTCCGCGTAGATCGTGTCTCCGACGTAGACGGGGTGCGTCAACCGGATGTCCGTCCACCCCAGGTTCGCCACCGCGTTCTGGCTCATGTCCAGGACTGACAGGCCCAGGACGAGGGCCACGGTGAGTCCGGAGTTCACGATGATGCGACCTTCGGAGATCGGATTGGACTGCGCCAAGTCCGCATTGAAGTGGTTCTGGTTGGTATTGCAGGTCAGGAGGGTGAACCAGGTGGAGTCCGCTTCGGAGATCGTGCGCCCGAGTGGGTGCTGGTATGTCATCCCGACGACGAAGTCCTCGTAGAACCGGCCGAGCACCGCCGGCGACACCGGAGCGTCCTTGGATGTCATGTCACGCCTCCGGTGGTTGGAACGATTGAGTGCGGGACAGGCCGGCGGCGCGCCCTTTCGCGGCAACGACCATTGCCATCTTGCGCGACGCCTCATCGATCATGTGATCGCCCACCATGACCGCACCGCGCGCACCACCTTCGGTGGATGTGTGCCAGGCGTAGGTATCGAGGATCAACTCCGCGTGGTCGTAGTCGGCTTGACGGGGGGAGTAGACCTCGTTCGCAACGTCGATCTGATCCGGATGTAGAACCCATTTCCCGTCGAATCCCAACGCTGCCGAGCGCTCCGCGGATCGCCGGAGACCGTCCAGCTCCTTGATCTGCAGGTACGGACCGTCAATGGCGAGCAGGTCGTGCGCACGCGCAGCCATCAGGATGCGCATCAGGATGTAGTGGTAGGCATCACCGACGTCGTATCCCTCGGGCTGCTCACCCACCACCAGTGACTTCATGTTCAGACTCGCCATGAAATCGGCCGGCCCGAAGATGAGAGCCTCGACTCGAGGTGACGCTGCCGCGATTGCGTCGACGTTGACCAATCCGGCGGCATTCTCGATCTGCGCCTCGATGCCGATACGGCCCACCTCGAGTCCATGGGACTTCTCGACCTGGGTGAGGAGTAGATCCAGTGCGACGATCTGCTCGGCGCTGGTCACCTTCGGCAGGATGATCGTGTCCAGATGCGCACCGGCGCCACCGACGACGTCGATGACGTCCGAGTAGGTCCACGGAGTGGTCCAGTCGTTCACGCGTACGGAACGGACGGATGCGCGGAAGGCCTCCCCGGTCAGGGCCGCCACGATGGTACGGCGCGCCTCGGGCTTGGCAGTGGGGGCGACGGCGTCCTCGAGGTCGAGGAAGACCTGGTCCACCGGCAGACCCCGGGCCTTCTCCACCATCCGGGGATTCGAGCCTGGCACCGCCAGACACGAGCGACGTGCGCGCATTCCAGTCACGGATTCCTCCCGGGGATGGAAACCCTACGAGGCCCCCGGCGACCCCCGCAGGAGACCCCCGGGTCCCCCCAGGTCCGCATTCCCGGAAAACGCGTCAAAAATTCTTCAAGAATGATCTTGACCAACTCTTGGCGCGGTTCTAGAGTAGTGTCTACACCTTCTCGGGAGGATCAAATGGCAGACATTTCACGGCTCCCCGGGCCGAATGCGGACCTGTGGGACTGGCAGATGCATGGCGCCTGCCGCGGTGAGGATCCCGCGATCTTCTTCCACCCCGAAGGTGAGCGCGGCCCGGCCCGCGAGGCCCGGGAGAAGGCGGCCAAGGCGATCTGCGGCGTGTGCCCGGTCCGGCAGGAATGCGCCTCCCACGCACTAGCGGTTCGCGAGCCCTACGGCGTCTGGGGCGGCCTCTCCGAGGACGACCGCGAGGCCATCTACCGCCGCAGCACCCGCCTGCCCGCCACGGCGGTTTCCTAACCCTCGACCTACCTTCCCTCTCCTCCATAAACGCGAAGGCCCCGGTGATCCCGGGGCCTTCGCGTTATGTGGCTTCTAGTGCGAGTGGCCGTGGTGCGAGTGGCCGTGACCGTGACCGGCATCCTCCGGTTCAGCCGGCTTCTCGACAACGAGCGCCTCGGTGGTCAACAGCATGGCCGCGATCGACGCGGCGTTCTGCAACGCCGACCGGGTGACCTTGACCGGGTCGATGACACCCTGCGCGACCAGGTCGCCGTACTCGCCGGTAGCAGCGTTGAGGCCATGACCATTGGGCATGTCGGCCACCTTGGAGACTACGACGTAACCCTGCTCGCCCGCGTTCTCCGCGATCCAGCGCAGCGGCTCTGCAGCGGCCTTGCGCACGATCGTGGCGCCCGTCGCTTCGTCACCGGTGAGCCCGAGCGATCCCTCAAGAGCCTTCGCCGCTTGCACGAGTGCTGTGCCACCTCCGGAGACGATGCCCTCCTCGATCGCGGCACGGGTCGCTGAGACCGCGTCCTCGATGCGGTGCTTCTTCTCCTTGAGCTCGACCTCGGTGTGACCGCCGACCTTGATGACGACGACTCCCCCGGCCAGCTTGGCCAGACGCTCCTGCAACTTCTCACGATCCCAATCGGAATCGGTGTTCTCGATCTCACGCTTGATCTGTGCGATGCGATCCTCGACGGTTGCGTGATCGCCACCACCATCCACGATCGTGGTGTTGTCCTTGGTAACCACGATGCGACGCGCGGAGCCGAGGACGTCGAGACCCACCTGGTCGAGCTTCAAGCCCACTTCCGGGGAGACGACCTGCGCTCCGGTGAGGATCGCGATGTCCTGCAGGATCGCCTTCCGGCGATCACCGAAGGCTGGGGCCTTCACTGCGCAGGACGTGAACGTGCCGCGGATGCGGTTGACGACGAGGGTGGACAGGGCCTCACCCTCCACGTCCTCCGCGATGATCAGTAACGGCTTGCCGGCCTGAACAACCTTCTCCAGCAGCGGGAGCAGCTCGTTGAGTGCGGAGATCTTGCCCTGGACGAGAAGGATCCGCGCATCCTCGAGGACGGCCTCCATGCGGTCGGCGTCGGTGACGAAGTACGGAGAGATGTAGCCCTTGTCGAACTGCATGCCCTCGGTGAACTCCATCTCCATGGCGGTAGTGCTCGACTCCTCGACGGAGATCACACCGTCCTTGCCCACCTTGTCGAAGGCGTCGGCGATGAGGGTGCCGATCTCGCGGTCCTGGGAGGAGACGGTCGCGACATTGGCGATCTCCTCTTTGCCGGAGACCTCACGTGCCATCTCGCCGAGCTTTGCGGTGACGGCCTCGACGGCCTTGTCGATCCCGCGCTTGATGCTCATCGGCGACGCGCCCGCGGCGACCATCTTGAGCCCTTCGTGCACCATCGCTTGCGCGAGCACGGTGGCCGTGGTGGTTCCATCACCCGCGATGTCGTTGGTCTTGGTCGCGACCTCCTTGGCGAGTTGAGCACCGAGGTTCTCGTAGGGATCCTCGAGCTCGATCTCGCGCGCGATGGTCACGCCGTCGTTGGTGATCGTGGGAGCGCCCCACTTCTTGTCGATGACCACATTGCGGCCCTTGGGGCCGAGGGTCACCCGAACTGCGTCTGCGAGGGCATCCACGCCGCGCTCGAGGCTACGGCGGGCACTCTCGTCAAATTCCAGAATTTTGGCCATGACTTCCTCTACTTAGTGATGCCCCGACCCCGAATGGTTCGGGGTCGGGGCATCGACAGGGGTTCTACTTCTCGATGACCGCGAGTACGTCGCGGGCCGACAGGATGAGGTACTCCTCGTTGTTGTACTTCACCTCGGTGCCGCCGTACTTGCTGTAGATGACGGTGTCACCCACCTTGATGTCGAGCGGGATCCGCTTGTCGCCGTCCTCGTCGAAACGACCCGGGCCCACAGCGAGGACCTTGCCCTCCTGGGGCTTCTCCTTCGCGGTGTCCGGGATCACGAGGCCGGATGCAGTGGTCTGCTCGGCGTCGAGGGTCTGAACGAGGATGCGGTCCTCGAGGGGCTTGATGGAGACCGACACGGTGCTTCCTCCGGTACGTCGGGGGCCGCCCGGGTGGACGGCTTCGGTTAGGTCGATTGGCAGTCTCACGGGGAGAGTGCCAACGAGAACAGTACGCCGCCGTTAGCACTCTGTCAATTCGAGTGCCAGCCGTGTCTAGCGGGCGATCTCCCCCACGGCCATGGAGGAGGTGGCCGGGAAATCCCACGGGGACGGGGGCTGCCCGGTACGCACCAGGCGTGCCCCCAGGGCGGCGACCATCGCCCCGTTGTCGGTGCACAGCCCGGGTCGGGGGATACGGAGTCGGACCCCAGCCCCCTCGGCCCGCTCGGTGACCAGGGCGCGCAGCCGGGAGTTGGCCGCGACCCCACCCCCCACGACCAGCTGATCGATCCCGGTCCGTCGGCAGGCCTCGATAGCCCGGGCGCTCAGGACGTCGACCACGGCCTCCTGGAAGCTCGCGGCCACATCGGCCCGCCGCACCGCACCGCTCTGCGCGGCCAGCCAACGCAGTACCGCCGTCTTCAGCCCGCTGAAGGAGAAGTCCAGGGTGTCGCCGCTGAGTGCACGCGGGAACGCGATCGCCGCCGGGTCCCCGTCGACCGCGCAGGCGTCGATCGCCGGGCCCCCGGGGAAGGGCAGGTCGAGCAGGCGGGCGACCTTGTCGAAGGCCTCGCCCGCCGCGTCGTCCAAGGTCTGACCCAGGGAGCGGACTCCGTCGGTCCCCACCGCGATCAACGAGGTGTGTCCACCCGAGACCAACAGGCCGATCACCGACTCCGGCAGCGGTCCGTGCTCGAGCTCATCGACGACGACATGCGCGGCCAGATGGTTCACCCCGTAGACCGGGCGATCCAGCGCGGCACCCAGGGCCTTCGCCGTCGAGACACCGACGAGGAGCGAGCCCACGAGTCCGGGACCCGAGGTCACGGCGACCGCATCGACATCGCTGAGTCTGATACCTGCGTCCGCGCACGCGCGTTCGATCATGGGCACCATCGCCTCGAGATGAGCACGACTAGCGATCTCCGGCACGACACCACCGAAGCGGGCCTGCTCATCCACACTCGATGCCAACGCATTCGCGCGCAACTGATCGCCGACGACGATGCCGATCCCCGTCTCGTCGCAGGAGGTCTCGATCCCCAGGATCACGGCACCGGTCACAGCGCCCTCCGCAGGATCAGCGCGTCCGAGCCGTCGGGGTAGTAGCGCCGCCGCACGGCGATCTGCTCGAAGGACTCGTCCTGGTACATCGCGATCGCGGGTGCGTTATCCGCCCGCACCTCGAGGAGCATCGAGGTGGCTCCCGTCTCCCGAGCTGCGGCGAGGAGTGCGTGCACCAGCATCCGACCCACACCGTGTCGCTGCACCCCCGGGCTTACAGCGATCGTCTGAATATCGGCATCCGCCCCCGCATGGAAGATTCCGGCATAGCCGATCACCTGGCCATCGCTGATCGCGACACGGTAGATCCGCGTCGGCTGCGCGAGCTCCTCCCAGAACTGCTCGACACTCCACGGGTCGACCTCGAAGCACTGTGTCTCGATCGCGTGCACCTCCGGAATGTGCCACCACCGCATCGGCTCGAGTGTCAGGTCCATGTCAACCCCGCACTGACCGCATGGGTGGCACGCGCGGACACCGTGACATCGGCCGCACGCAGGTAGAGCGGCTGCGCCGTGAGCAGGGCGCGACCCGCGAGTGCGCGGGCCGTGCGCGCACCCGCGTCACCGTGATCGTCGAGCTCGATGTCGATCGGAGCTGGGGACCAGCGCGCGGGTATCAGCAGGTCACGGGCCGACAGGAATGCGAGGAGATCACGGGCGCGGGCGGGGGCGTCCACCACGGGGAGGGACGCGGGCAGGTTCGACGACGATCCGACGTAGGGGCCCTCGATCCGCATCCCCGTAGGGTCGAACAGCGCCCAATACACCTCGCGGCGCCGTGCGTCTGCCGTCACGACGAAGGCATCCACGTGGTGCGCGGAGGCCGCGACGGCGTCGAGGGAGCACACGCCGGCGATGGGCACGTGCCAGGCCAGGGCGAGGGCGCGGGCGTAGGACACACCGACCCGAAGTCCGCTGTAGGGCCCTGGTCCCACACCACACACAACCCCGCTCATGGGGCCGTCCCGGAGCACGGGTGCGATGACATCGGCGAACAAAGAGCCGATGGCTTCGACGTGACCACGGGCATCCTGGTGCTCGGCTTCCGCGATCACAACACCGTCGTCCGCGACCGCGAGTGAGGTCCATGCACTCGACGTCTCGACCGCGAGAATCCGTTCAGGCATCGATGTGCCACCGTGGATCCGTGTAGTTGAGGACGACGACGCGTTGGTCCGCTCTGCCGTAGTCGATGAACACGTGCAGGGTGGCCTCCGGGAACCAGTCCCCGCCCCACTCGATGACACCCACCGACTCCTCCCACGGAAGATCGAGGTCGTCGACCTCGGCGCGACTACCGAGACGGTAGGCGTCGACGTGCACGAGGGGCAGCCTGGCTGACGGATGGATGCGGGCGATGACGAACGTCGGACTCGTCACCGCATCCGAGACACCCAACCCCTGCGCGATCCCCTGCGTGAGAGTGGTCTTGCCGGTGCCTAGTTCACCATCGAGAACGATGACATCCCCGGCACGAGCCTGCTGGCCGATGCGAGCACCGAGGGCGCGCATGGCATCGGCATCGGCGACGACCACGGATGTGTTCACGCGGTGACCAGGGTGCGGACCCGCTCCACGAAGCCCCGCAACAAAGCATTCACCTCACCCGGGCGCTCCAGCTGCACCATGTGCCCAGCACCCTCGATGACAGCGAACTCCGCGTGCGGGAGAACCGCAACGATCTCTTCGCTGGACGACTGAGGAGTCAAGCGGTCGCGGTCTGCGCACACCACCAGCAATTCCGCACCGGACATCAGCGGCAGTGCATCCCGCTTGTCGTGATCCTGCAGTGCGGGGAGGAACTCAGCGACCACGTCGATGGGTGTGCCCCCGAGCATCTCCGCGACGAAACGCCCGAGGCGTCCTGGAGTCGCGGAGCCGAAGGAGTACAGCTGCGTCAGCAGGATGCCAATGTCACTTGTCGACCACTGCAGGCGGTCGATCCACTGCGGTCGGCTCGCCAGGAGGCCGGCGACGTTGGGGCCCCAGGCCTGGAAGGCACGTCCCAGGGGTCCGGGCAGACCGAGGGTGTTGGCGTGAAGACCACCCGCGGTGGTGGCGATCAGGGCGATCCCTCGGATTCGCGTCCCCACCTGTTCCGGATTCTGCGACACATACGCCATCACGGTCATTCCGCCCATCGAGTGCCCGACCAGGATCAAGGTCCCGGTCGGAGCCACGGCCTCGATCACACTCGCCAGGTCGCGGCCGAGTTGCTCGACGTGATGGGTGTCGAACTCCGCGCGCGAGCTCCGGCCGTGGCTGCGCTGGTCGTAGAAGACCAGGCGTGCTCGACCACGCAGCGCGGCGCGCTGGAAGTACCAGGAGTTCAGGTTGAGTGCATAACCATGCGCGAACACGATCGTGATGTCCTCGTCGTCGGCGGGCGCCTCATCGATCTCGACGTGGAGGTAGGTCCCGTCATCGGCGACCACCGACAGCACGCGATCCGGCACCGTATGGAAATCGTCCTCGCGCGCGTGGGGATCGGGTGCAGCGCGGGTGATGACCCGATCGGCGATGGCACCCGCCACCGCACCGAGTGCGACTGCGCCCAGTGCCACCGCGCCACGCCCAGCGAACCGGGCAACCGAGGTCACGTCCACGTGTCACCACGGTAGTGGCGAGGAAGTCGCGACCCGATACGTGTCACGACTTCGTAGCCGATGGTGCCCGCCGTGTGACCCCACTCCTCGGCATCCATGGCATTCGATCCCAGCACCTCGACCTCGGTTCCCACGGGAACGTCCTCGCCGAGGTGCACCACGAATTGGTCCATGGCGACTCTCCCGACGATCGGTGCGCGACGTCCTGCAACCGACACGAACCCGCCTGTGGAGGCGCGCGGGATTCCGTCGCTATAGCCCAGTGGCACTAACCCGACGAGCGTGTCGTGCTCCGCTACCCAGGTGTGGCCATAGCCGACGCCCGCACCTTCGGGGATCCGCTTCACGAGTGCGAGCCGTGCCCGGATCTCCATCGCGGGCCGAAGCCCGTGTGCCGTCGGATCGCCGAGTCCGGGCCCGGGGGTGACGCCATAGAGACCGATGCCGGTACGCACCAGCGTGTGGTGGGTATCCGGGTGGGCCAGGATCCCGGCGGAGTTCGCCAGATGCACGTGCGCAGGTGTGCCGCCGAGCGAATGCACCACCTCGAGTGCGTGTGCGAAACGCGCACTCTGTTCAGCGGTCGTACCCACGTCGGGTTCGTCGGCGCGGGCTAGGTGCGACCACACGCCGACGAGGTCGATGCACGGGTCATCCAGTGCGGCGCGGACGAGGTCCTCCCACTCGTGCTCGGGGACGCCATTGCGGGAGAGTCCGGTGTCGATCTTGAGGTGCACCCGCGCACGGCCACCGCGTATTCGTGCCGTGTCGGACACCTGCTGCAGGGCTTCGCGGGACGAGACGCCGAGATCTATGTCGAGATCGATGCACGCCGTGACCAGTGGGTCCCCGGGCACCCAGAGCCAGGCGAGGATCCGGCCTCGATCACCGGCGCTTCGTAACTCCACCGCCTCACTGGGGAGGGCGACTCCCAGCCACGGCACTCCGGATGCACGCAGGGCGGGCGCCACGCGCGCGACGCCGTGGCCGTAGGCGTCTGCCTTGACCACCGCCATCAACTCGGCGTCACCGGATGCACGATCCAGGACCTGCGCATTCGCGACGATCGCGTCGAGGTCGATGATCGCGGCCGCCCGGTGCCAGGTCATGTCTCCATCCCAGCACGGGCGAGGGCCACGGCACCGGCAACGTACGCGGCGATGTCCACCGAGGTGACCGTGCGCCCACCTTCGGATGCCAGTTGGCCGGCGACGCCATGCACCCACACACCCGCGGCGATGCAGTCGATGTCCACGATCTCCCCGCGCCCCTGGGCTCCCGCAGCGAAACCTCCAAGGATTCCGGACAGCACGTCCCCGGACCCTGCGCAGGCGAGGGCCGGAGTGCCGGCGATGTCGATGCGTACTTCGCCAGCCGCATCGGCGATCACGGTCGGCGCTCCCTTGAGGACGACGATCGCGCCCGTGCGGCGCGCGGCATCCCGTGCAGCGTGCAGGCGGTCTCCCGAGTCGATCTCGGGGAACAGCGCTGTGAACTCCCCCGCGTGTGGTGTCAGAACCGTGGTGATCCCGCGCTCCGCACGTGACGTGACCGCGTCGCGTATCGAAGAGTCGACCGCCATGATGCGCAGGGCGCCTGCATCGAGGATCACGGGACGTTCGGTGGCAAGAACGGCAGCAACGACATCCCGATCGGTCACCCCCGACCCACATGCCCATGCGGTGACGCGCGCGCAGTCGATCGGCTTCCCAGCCGATCGCACGACGTCCGGAAACGTGCGCACGATGTCCGACCCCGTGCCCCAGACGTGCACCATCCCGACGTTCGCGTGCCGCGCTCCCGCGACCACCAACATCCCCGCCCCCGGGTACTCCTCGGACCCGGCGGCGACACCCGCAACGCCGCGGGAGTACTTGTAGTCCGACCACCCAGGTTCCGGTACCCACGACTCGACGTCCACCGCCTCAATGCAGGCGAGCGCCACCTCATCGGGAATGGTCACGCCGATATCGATGACTTCGATCTCGCCGGTGTGCTCCGGGGCCAGCAGCAGCCCCGGCTTCACGGCACCGAATGTGACGGTGAGATCCGCGCGCACGGCATCACCGGCGACATAGCCGGTATCCGCATCGACACCACTGGGAATGTCCACCGCGACCGTGAGCGGATCATCGACGAGCAATCCCGCGATACGGCTTTCGAGCGCACCGCGGCCACCGATGCCTACGACCCCATCGATCACGAGGTCGCAGGTGGCCATCCGGTCGGCGACCGCATCGAGGGTTACGCACGAGCCTCCCGCGCGGATGAGTGCGCGCGCTCCCTCGGGATGCATGCGGTCACCCACCTGCACCGCCAGAACCCGGCAACCGCGGGCCGCGAGGTCCGCACCAGCGAAAAGCGCATCACCCCCGTTGTTGCCTGTGCCGACAAGCAGGACCACATCGGATCCGGCCACCTGTCCGCGTTCTGCCTCGAGCAGGCGTAGGCAGACATCGCTCAGTCCGCGCGCGGCGCGACGCATCACGGTCTCGGGTGGCACGGAGGTGAACAAGGCCTCCTCGGCGGCCCGCACCTGCGCAACGGTCAGGAGCGGGATCATCACTCCACCGTGACGGACTTGGCCAGGTTGCGGGGCTGATCCACGTCGTGCCCCTTCACCGTGGCCATCTCGCAGGCGAATACCTGCAGGGGAACGGTCGAGACGAGTGGCTGCATCAACGGGGGAACCTCGGGAACGCGGATGATGTGGTCGGCGAAGCCGGTGATCACCTCATCGCCCTCCTCGGCGACGGCGACGATCACCGCACCGCGGGCCCGCACCTCCTGGATATTGGAGATGATCTTGTCGTGCAACACCGCGCGCCCACGTGGCGATGGCACGATCACGACGACCGGAACACCATCCTCGATTAGCGCGATCGGTCCGTGCTTGAGCTCGCCGGCCGGGAAGCCCTCCGCGTGCATGTAAGCGAGCTCCTTGAGCTTCAGGGCACCCTCGAGGGCGACCGGATAACCGACATGCCGGCCGAGGAAGAGCACCGAGGTCGCGGTGGACAATTGCTGGGCCAGGGCCCGGACCGGCTCGACGGTGTCGAGGACGAGGTCCACTTTCTGGGGCATGTCATTGAGGTCCTGCAGGATCGACCGGATCTCGCCCTCACCCATCGCCCCCCGGGCCTGGGCGAGGAACAGGCCGACGAGGTACGCGGCGATGATCTGGGTGAGGAACGCCTTGGTCGATGCGACGGCGATCTCCGGGCCGGCGTAGGTGTACAGGACCGCATCGGCTTCCCGGGGGATGGTCGATCCGACGGTGTTGCAGATCGCCAGTGTTCGTGCCCCCTGGGCTGCCGCATGGCGCAGCGCCATCAAGGTATCCATCGTCTCGCCGGACTGGGAGATCGCGATCACGAGCGAGTCCGGTCCCACGACCGGGTCGCGGTAGCGGAACTCGCTGGCCAACTCGACGTCGACGGGCAACCGAGTCCAGTGCTCGATCGCGTACTTAGCCACCATGCCCGCGTGCGCAGCTGTGCCGCAGGCGACCACGACCACCTTGGTGATGTCACGGAAGACTGCTTCGTCCAACGTCAATTCATCGAGTTGGATCCGACCCTGCGGACTCGTGCGTCCGCGCAGCGAATCGGCGACCGCCTTCGGTTGTTCGGAGATCTCCTTGAGCATGAAGAGGTCGAAGCCGCCCTTCTCTGCAGCAGAGGCATCCCAATCGACCGTGAACGCGCGCGGTGTCACCGGAGTACCGGAGAAGTCCGTCACCGTGACCGACTCCGCGGTGAGCGTGACGATCTGGTCCTGCCCGAGTTCAAGCGCGTTGCGGGTGTGCTCGAAGAACGCTGCCACATCGGAGGCCAGGAAGTTCTCCCCGTCACCCACGCCGACGACCAATGGTGAGTTGCGGCGAGCCCCGACGACGACGTCCGGCTGTGACGGATCGATCGCGACGAGCGTGAAGGCACCCTCGAGCTGCGAACACACGGCCTGCATGGCGACCGGTAGTGAATCTCCGACGGCGGGTAATGCCCGCGCGAGCATGTGCGCGACGACCTCGGTATCAGTCTCCGAGGTCAGAGTCACGCCCGCTGCAGTCAATTCCTCGCGCAGCACCGCGAAGTTCTCGATGATCCCGTTGTGGATCACCGCGATACGGCCGTCCTCACTGACATGCGGGTGGGCATTCGAATCCGTGGGGCCACCGTGCGTGGCCCAGCGGGTGTGGCCTATACCTGTTGTCGAGTTGGGCAGTGGATCTTCGCCGAGCAGGGTCTCCAGGTTGGTGAGTTTGCCCGCCTTCTTGCGGGTCTCGAGGTGACCATCGGCGATCACGGCTACACCGGCCGAGTCATACCCCCGGTACTCGAGCCTGCGCAGGCCCGCGACGACGACCTCGAGAGCCTGCTTCTGCCCTACGTAGCCGACGATCCCACACACGCCGTCAGCCTACGCGGGAACCCTCAGGACCCCAGGATCCTCGATACCGATGCCTGGACGGCTCGAGCATCCGTCTCGCCCAGTCGACCCGCCCGTCGGACAACGAGGTCATCGGCCAGCGTGACGAGTTTTGGGCGAAAGCGTGACCCTCGGGAGAGGCCAGCCGAACCGGGATCACGGAATACTACGTCGTCGCCCCATTCCGGGGAGGTGGTGCTGGTGATCATTCCAAGAACTACATGCCCTGTGGCCTCTTGAAACTCAGACTCGCTCAACACGACAGCGGGCCGACGTTTGGTGGCGGTGCGATCGGTGAAGGGGAATGGGACGACGACGACATCTCCCCGCGCATAGATCGGTGTATCAGAGACCACGGAAGGCTCGGTCATCCTCGTCGCTGTCCCACTCAGAGAAGGTGGCCGATAGGGCATCGAGTTCGGCGTGGGGCTGCAGCCGCGTAGCGAGGATTGCGCCTTCGGGGCCGACGGTGAACATGAGGACATCTCCTTCCCCAACGTGCGCGGCCCGACGCACGCGCAGGGGAATTGTCACCTGACCCTTGGCGCTGACACGTGCCGTATCCACAGCACCTCCAAAAGTTCGACTGGTAGGAAAATCCTACATCCAAGAGGGTGCCCGGTTCGGAGTGTTCAGCGCTGGGGGCGCAGCTCGGCGGTCACCACCGCGGCGATCGACTCAGCGATGGCGTGAGCCCGCTCCTCGCTGGGCGCCTCGACCATCACGCGGATCACTGGCTCGGTTCCCGAGGGTCGCAGGAGCACGCGGCCCTGCCCGGCGAGTTCTGATTCTGCGGCCGACACCGCGGCGTGGACCGCGGATGCTGAATCAAGGCCTTCCTTGGACACGTCGCGCACATTGATCAACACCTGCGGCAGTTTCGTGACCACAGAGGCGAGTTCCGCCAAGGACTTCCCGGTCCGCGCCATGCGGGCAAGAAGGTGCAGTGCGGTCAGGACACCGTCACCCGTGGTCGCGTGCTCGAGAAGGACCACGTGACCGCTCTGTTCCCCACCGAGGGTGAAGCCATTCGCGCGCATCTCCTCTAGCACGTACCGGTCCCCGACCGCGGTCTCGCGCACCTCGATGTTGGCCTGCTGCATCGCGATCCTGAACCCTAGGTTCGCCATCACCGTGCTCACCACCGTGTTGCTAGCCAACATTCCCGCATCGCGCATTCCCGAGGCGAGGATGGCAAGGATGTGATCGCCATCGATGATTGCGCCATTCGCGTCCACGGCGAGACAACGATCGGCATCACCATCATGCGCGATGCCGATATCCGCGCCTGACGCGCGAACCGTGGCGATGAGGTCGTCCATGTGGGTGGAACCGCAGCCATCGTTGATGTTGTTCCCGTCGGGGTTGGCGTGGATCGCAGAAACTTCCGCACCGGCGCGTCGTAATGCAGCAGGGGCGACCACCGACGCGGCACCATTCGCACAGTCGACTACCACGCGTAGCCCAGTGAGGGGCGTGCTGATCGTTCCGACGAGGTAGGAGATGTAGCGATCGATCGCGTCGGGATCCGTGCGAATACGCCCGACGTCTGCACCCACGGGCCGGTCCCAGGACTCACCGAGCCGCTGCTCGATGGCGTCCTCGATCGTGTCATCCAGTTTGTGCCCGCCACGGGCGAAGAACTTGATGCCGTTGTCCGGCATCGGGTTATGCGATGCCGAGAGCATCACCCCGAGGTCGGCACCGGAGGTCGCTACCAACCATGCGACTGCAGGCGTGGGAATCACACCCACCTGTAGGACGTCGACTCCCGCACTGGCCAGCCCGGCGACGACTGCTGCCTCGAGGAATTCACCGCTGGCGCGGGTATCCCGACCCACGACCGCGAGCGGGCGATGACCTTCGAAAGCACCGGCGTCGGCCAGGACGTGTGCGGCCGCAACCGAGAGATCGAGGGCGAGTTCCGCCGTTACCTCTCGGTTGGCCAGCCCCCGAACACCGTCGGTACCGAACAGGCGACCCAAATCAGCGCTTGCTGTATTGAGGTGCCTTGCGGGCCTTCTTGAGGCCGTACTTCTTGCGCTCCTTCGCGCGTGGATCACGCGTCAGGAATCCGGCCTTCTTGAGCAGCGGGCGGTTTCCGTCCTCGTCGATCGCGTTGAGAGCGCGCGCGACGCCGAGTCGGAGGGCACCGGCCTGACCGGAGATGCCTCCGCCGTGAATGCGCGCGATGACGTCGAACTTGCCCTCGGCACCGATGGTCACGAACGGCTCGTTGACCTCCTGCTGGTGCACCTTGTTCGGGAAGTAGTCATTCAGTGTGCGTCCATTGATGGTCCACGCACCGGTGCCCGGGACGAGCCGCACGCGCGCGATGGCTTCCTTGCGACGACCCGTGGCCGCACCGGGTGCGGTAACGACGTCGCGGCGGACGACCTTCTTCTCCGGGGTTGTCGTGGTGTACTCCGACGGGGCCTCGGCGACCTCGTCGACGTCTACGTCGAGATCTTCAATGATTGCCTCAGACACGGTGATCCTTTCCTTCTGCCGCTACTGGGCGATCTGAGTGATGGCGAATTGCTGGGGATTCTGCGCCGCATGCGGATGGTCAGCGCCGGTGTAGACCTTCAGCTTCTTGATCTGCTGACGGCCGAGCTTGTTGTGCGGGAGCATGCCCTTGACTGCCTTCTCCACCGCACGACACGGATTGGACTCGAGGAGTTCCGAGTACGTGGTCGCGGTGAGACCACCCGGATACCCGGAGTGGCGGTACGCGATCTTGGACTCGCGCTTGGAGCCGGTGAGGGCCACCTTGTCCGCGTTGATGATGATCACGAAGTCCCCGGTGTCGACATGCGGGGCGAACGTGGGCTTGTGCTTGCCGCGCAGCAGAGAGGCCGCGTGGGTGG
The DNA here is from genome assembly GCA_044375955.1 of Candidatus Nanopelagicales bacterium. Classification (GTDB taxonomy): domain Bacteria; phylum Actinomycetota; class Actinomycetes; order S36-B12; family S36-B12; genus VGCC01. Next base: position 17,493 of record JBILLS010000008.1, read on the forward strand.
CCAGTCGACCGAGCACCACGTCGGTGGCGTCGATGACGTGCCATTGGCGAGTGATGTCGCCGGCTTTCGGGGTGTACGTGCGCACGGTGCGCCGCCAATCTCTCGTAGGGACCGGTTTCTGCACCCCCCGTCGGGGGGCCGTACTGGACACCTTCCGGGCGTCCAGGCTGCAAGCAGCGAAAGGAAAGGCTACCGGGGCCTCACGAGGGGGCCAAATCCGGGCCACGCTCAACTGAGCGTGATCCACACCTTCCTCAGGGGCTTGGTCACGGTCCACGTGGTCCTGGCACCCGCGGGGAGCAGGCCCACCACCCCGGGGGCCAGGTCGATTCGACCCCCCTCGGAGCAGGTGACCGTCCCCTCCCCCTCGATGACCACGAAGACCTCCTCGATCTCGGTGTCCGTCGAGGTGCCCACGGAGTGCTCCCAGACACCCACCTCCATATCCCCCTCGGACATAACCGCCTTCACCCCGGTGACGACATCGCCTCTCGAGTTCCGTGCGACATCCAGGGGCTTCATGTCCAGGGATACGTCTGCAGCACGGAAGGACCGGATCACCCGGCGAGCGTAGGGTGCCGACAGCACCTTCGTCGTCGACGCGAGCCATACACCAACTAGGTGTATCCTTGTCCACATGGCTCGAACCAACATTGATATCGACGATTCGTTGGTCGAGATTGTCATGGTGCGCTACCAACTCACGACCAAACGTGAAGCGGTCGACTACGCCTTGCGTCACCTCGCCGGCCAGCCCATGACCAAGGAGGAGGCCCTCGCCATGTGCGGCTCCATGCCGGACTTTGGGGTTCCCGAGGATCGCCCCTTCACCCATTTCGTCCATGATGACGACGATCCCACTCGCTGACACCTCGATCTGGGTCTCCGCTCTCCGCGAGACCAAGTCCTGGATGCGCAGTCAGATCGAGTCCGACTCCCCCGTTGCCTGCACCGATCCGGTGCTGATGGAGCTGCTCTCGGGGGTACGCAACGAGCGAGAACTGCGAGCCATCAGGGCCTATGCAACACGTGGGCCATTCATCCCCTTCGACTCCGCGTCGGACTTCGAGGGGGCGGCCGCCATCTACTCCGCCGCTAGCCGCCGTGGGATGACACCCAACAGCCATGTTGACTGCATGATCATCGCGGTCGCGCTTCGCAACGACCTGCCGTTGGTCACCCTCGACATCCGTCAGGCAGCCATCGCCGAGATCTTCGAGGTCACCCTCATCTGACGATGCGGAACGCTCGGGTGTCCTGCTGCCGCGCCGCCAATTCGGCATCCGGCGGGTAGCCGACCTCTTCGAAGACGAGTGGATGCGCTGGCATGACGATCACCCCTGCATCGCGGGATGCCTGCACGAGTGCTTCCGCCGGGAACCCACCAGGCTTGCGACCATCGCCCACGGCGACTAGGGCGCCGGCGATGCTGCGGACCATGGAGTGACAGAAGGCGTCTGCCTTGACGTGCATGACGGCGTCGCCGACGTTGTTCCTGTCCCACTCCAGTTCGATGACCTCGCGAACCGTGGTGCCACCTTCACGGAGTTTGCAGAAGCTCGCGAAATCATGCACGCCGATGAGCGCCTGCGCGGCTTCATTCATGCGGTCGATGTCGAGCGGTTTGGGGTGATCCAGGACACGGTGACGGGTGAGAGGGTCCGGGCCGGTCGGTCGGTCGCACACCGTGTAGCTGTAGCGGCGCCAGAGCGCACTGAAACGCGCATCGAAATCGGTGCTGACCTGCTGGAGCCTTATGACGCGGATGTCGTCGGGCAGGGCACGGTTGATCCGGCCTTCGTCGATGGCGGGATCGAGCGTGAGGACATCGACGTGGGCCACCTGGCCCCGGGCGTGCACCCCTGCATCGGTGCGCCCTGCGCAGGTGAGCTCCACGGGTGAGCCGAGGAGATGCCCCAGTACCCGCTGGATCTCCCCCTGCACTGTGCGCTGGTCGCGTTGCACCGCCCAACCCGCGAAGTCGGTTCCGTCGTAGGAGATATCCAGGCGCAAACGGATCAGCCCGCTCCGAGGAGCGGGCTGATCGGAATCCGTGACGTTCAGGACTTGTCCTTGTCGTCGTCCTCCACAGCTTCCTCAACGACCGCAGCCTCAACGTCGGTGTCTCCTGCTGCTTCCGCATCGACGGCGGCTTCCTCAGCGATAACCTCGTCGGCTGCCGCTTCCTCGACCGCGGGTGCTGCAGCGGCGGCAGGAGCAGCAGCCTTCGCAGCACTCTCCTTCGCCGCGCGCTTGGTGGCACCCGTTGCTTCGGCCACAACCTGCTCAGCCATGGGCTCGACCAGTTCGATGACGGCCATCGGGGCGTTGTCACCCTTGCGCGGGCCGATCTTGGTGATGCGCGTGTAACCACCGGGACGACCCGCGTACTGCGGACCGATCTCGGTGAACAGGATGTGCACCACATTCTTGTCGCGGACCACGGTCATCACACGGCGGCGAGCTGACAGGTCACCGCGCTTGGCGAAGGTGATGAGCCGCTCGGCCAGCGGACGAAGCCGCTTGGCCTTGGCCTCGGTCGTGGTGATCTTGCCGTGCTCGAACAGGGCGGTGGCGAGGTTCGCGAGCATGAGTCGCTCGTGCGCCGGACCGCCGCCGAGACGGGGACCCTTAGTGGGCGTCGGCATCGTCGTTCTCCTTCTTCCTGCGCCTAGAGCTTCTCGTCCTCGGGGAAGGCGAAGTCTTCGCCCTCCACGTCCTCGTCCTCATCCTCGAAGTAGACGGCTGCGCCGGGATCGAATCCGGGCGGGCTGTCCTTCAGTGCGAGGCCGAGGCCGGCCAACTTGACCTTGACCTCGTCGATCGACTTGGAGCCGAAGTTGCGGATGTCGAGCAGGTCGGCCTCCGAGCGGGTGATGAGCTCGCCGACGGTGTGGATGCCCTCACGCTTGAGGCAGTTGTAGGACCGCACGGTCATGTCCAACTGCTCGATCGGCGTGGAGAGCTGCTCGGCAACGAACGCGTCTGTCGGTGACGGACCGATGTCGATGCCCTCGGCGTCGACGTTGAGTTCGCGTGCCAGGCCGAAGAGCTCCACCAGGGTCTTGCCCGCAGATGCCACGGCATCACGGGGAAGCATGGATGGCTTGGTCTCGACGTCGATGATGAGCTTGTCGAAGTCGGTGCGCTGCTCCACGCGGGTGGCCTCGACCTTGTAGCTGACCTTGAGAACCGGCGAGTAGATCGAGTCAACGGGGATGCGGCCGATCTCCTGGCCGGGCTGCTTGTTCATCACGGCCGGGACGTAGCCGCGGCCGCGCTCGACCACGAGCTCGATCTCGAGCTTGCCCTTGCCATTGAGCTCGGCGATGTGCAGGTTCGGGTTGTGGACCTCGACACCGGCGGGCGGCTGGATATCGGCTCCGGTGACCATGCCGGGGCCCTGCTTGCGCAGGTACATCACAACGGGCTCGTCGTGCTCGGAGGAGACCACAAGCTGCTTGATGTTCAGGATCAGCTCGGTGACATCCTCCTTCACGCCATCGACGGTGCTGAACTCGTGGAGGACCCCATCCACACGGATGCTGGTGACGGCCGCTCCCGGGATCGAGGACAGCAGGGTGCGGCGAAGCGAGTTACCGAGCGTGTAGCCGAAGCCGGGCTCGAGTGGCTCCAGGATGAACCGGGAGCGGAACTCCGAGACGGGCTCCTCGGACAACAACGGACGCTGACTGATGAGCACTGCATTTCCTTCCCGCGACGACCGCTATTTGACGTCGCGTGTCTGACGGTCACCCGGGCCGCGGCAGGCCCGGGTGCTGCTACTTGGAGTACAGCTCGACGATGAGCTGTTCTTGGACCTGGGTGTCGATGACCTCTCGTGCAGGCAGCGAGTGCACGAGCACCCGCATCTGCGAGGGAACGACCTCGAGCCACGCGGGAACCGGACGCTCGCCGACCTCCGCGTGCGCGACGATGAAGGGAGTCATCTCCTTGGACTTCTGACGCACCTCGACGATGTCGCCGGGTGAGACGCGGTAGGAGGGGATGTTCACCTTCTTGCCATTAACGGTGAAGTGACCGTGGGTCACCAACTGGCGAGCCATGTCACGTGACTTCGCGAAGCCCGCGCGGAACACCACGTTGTCCAAACGGGACTCGAGGATCCGCAGCAGGTTCTCACCCGTCTTGCCGGACTGACGTGAAGCCTCGACGAAGTAGTTGCTGAACTGCTTCTCCAGGACCCCGTACATGCGCACGGCCTTCTGCTTCTCGCGCAGCTGCAACAGGTACTCGCTGTCCTTGCTACGCCCGCGACCATGCTGGCCGGGAGGGTAGGGACGCTTCTCGAACGGGCACTTCGGTGAATCGCACTTAGAGCCCTTGAGGTACAACTTGACCTTCTCGCGGCGGCACCGCTTGCAGTCTGCGTCTGTGTAACGCGCCATGTTCTCTCTCCTACTTTTCTACGCGATCAGACGCGACGACGCTTGGGGGGACGGGTTCCGTTGTGCGGGACCGGGGTGACGTCGGCGATGGAGCCGACCTCGAGCCCGGTTGCCTGCAGTGAGCGGATGGCGGTCTCACGGCCGGAGCCGGGACCCTTGACGAACACATCGACCTTGCGCATGCCGTGCTCCATCGCCCGACGGGCAGCGGCCTCAGCGGCCAGCTGCGCTGCGAACGGAGTGGACTTACGGCTGCCCTTGAAGCCGACCTGCCCGGCCGACGCCCAAGCGATGACCGCACCCGTGGGGTCAGTGATCGACACGATCGTGTTGTTGAACGTGCTCTTGATGTGAGCCTGCCCGTGGGCGACGTTCTTCTTCTCCTTGCGGCGCACCTTCTTGGCGCCGGGGGTCTTGGTAGCCATGTCCCGCCCTACTTCTTCTTGCCGGCAACGGTCTTGCGCGGGCCCTTACGGGTGCGCGCATTGGTATGGGTGCGCTGGCCACGGACGGGCAGCCCCTTGCGGTGCCGAAGTCCCTGGTAGCAGCCGATCTCGACCTTGCGGCGGATATCCGCAGCAACCTCACGACGCAGGTCGCCTTCGACCTTGAGGTTCGCCTCGATCCAGTCGCGCAGCGCAACGGTCTGATCGTCCGTCAGGTCCTTGGCGCGCAGATTGGGATCGATGCCGGTAGCCTCGAGTGCACGGGCGGCCTGGGTGCGGCCTACTCCGTAGATATAGGTGAGCGCGATCGCCATGCGCTTGTCGCGCGGCAGATCGACGCCGATAAGACGTGCCATGTGGCGTTCTCTCTTCTCTCGTTCCACGGGGTTTCGGGTGGAAGCCCAGCCCGGTCCGCCTAGACCGGTCCTCGGCCCCGTGGCCGAGGGTGTCGTCCGCACGAGTGCGGGGTCGGGGTCTTCCAATGGTCGGGTGCTCCAGGTTGTCTCTCCCGGACACCCCAGGGTGTTATCCCTGGCGCTGCTTGTGACGGACGTTCTCGCAGATCACCATGACGCGACCGTGGCGACGAATGACCTTGCACTTATCGCAGATCTTCTTAACGCTCGGCTGCACCTTCATGATTGCTCTCTCGTTCGTTCGGTCACTTGTAGCGGTAGACGATCCGGCCGCGGGTGAGGTCGTAGGGCGACAACTCCACGACAACCCGATCGTCGGGGAGGATGCGGATGTAGTGCATACGCATCTTCCCGCTGATGTGGGCGAGCACCTGGTGGCCGTTGTCCAGCTCCACCCGGAACATCGCATTGGGAAGCGACTCGGTGATCGTGCCCTCGAGCTCGATCGCTCCGTCCTTCTTGCCCACGCGGTGCCTCTCGTCCGTTCGGGCCACCTGGCACACGCGTAGCCCACCGCCTGAGACGGAAGGACGCGGATGGACGGGGAAGCCCGATATCAGCCTGGGAAGTCTACGGGCTGGTCACTTATGCACAAAATCGGGGGTCGGGCCGAAATGTCCGATTTCCTAGAGGCGGACGTCGTCGAGTGCGGTCAGGACCCAGGGTCCGTCCTCGGTGATGGCCACCGTGTGCTCCCAGTGCGCAGCAGTGGAGTCATCGTCGGTGACCACGGTCCATTCATCATCGAGCACCCGCACCGTGGCCGAACCGAGGGTTGCCATCGGCTCGATGGCGAGGGCCATGCCGACCTCGAGAGTGGGCCCCTGCCCCGGTTGCCCGTAGTTCGGCACCGATGGGTACATGTGCATCTTCGAGCCGATGCCATGGCCGACGTACTCCTCGACCACGCCGTAGGGCCCCGCTGCCCGGATCACCTTCTCGACGGCATGGCCGATATCGGAGAGGCGGTTCCCAGCGCGGGCCTGGCGCAACCCCGCCCACATCGCTTCCCGGGTCGTCTCGGATAGGCGCGCCACCTCATCGGTCACCGTGCCGATGGACACCGTGATGGCGGCGTCCCCGTGCCAGCCCTGCACGATCGCACCACAGTCGATCGACAGCAGATCACCTTCCTGGAGAACTGTGCCATCGGGGATCCCATGCACCACGGCGCTGTTGACCGAGGTGCAGATGACCGCCGGGAATCCGTGGTAGCCAAGGAACGACGGTGTGGCACCGTGCTCGGCGATCACCCCTCGCGCGAGCGCATCGAGATCCGCCGTGGTCACCCCCGGAACCGCGGCCTGCCTCAGGGTCTCGAGGGTGGTAGCGACGACGAGACCAGCCTCGCGCATGAGTGCGATCTGCTCGGCGGTCTTGATTTCGATCTTCTGGCGTTTGCCAAACACGTCAGCCATCGACTCCGATGGCAGCAAGCATCCGCGACGTGACATCAGCGACATCGCCCATGCCGTCGACGCGCGCCACAAGCCCACGTGCGTCGTAGACGGCGATGAGCGGAGCTGTCTGCTCGGCGTACACCTCGAGACGGCGACGGATCACATCCTCGGTGTCATCCGCGCGCCCTTGCTCGGCAGCGCGCTTCACGAGCCTGCCGACGACGACATCCGTGTCCACGGTCAGTTCGATCACGCGATCGAGGGAGGTGCCGGATGCCTTGAGCATGCCGTCGAGTTCACCCACCTGTTCCACGGTGCGCGGGTACCCGTCGAGGAGGAAACCGGGGACACAGTCGTCCCAGGTGAGGCGATCACGCACCATGGCGTTCGTGACGCCGTCGGGGACGTACTCCCCCGCATCCATATAGCGCTTGGCCTCGATCCCCAGAGGTGTGCCTTCGGAGACGTTGGCCCGGAAGATGTCGCCGGTGGAGATGTGCGGGATGCCGAGCCTCCGGGCGACGACCGCAGCCTGCGTGCCCTTCCCTGCGCCCGGTGGACCCATGATGAGCAGGCGCATCTCAGCCCAGGAATCCTTCGTAGTTGCGCTGCTGCAACTGAGACTGGATCTGCTTCACGGTGTCCAAGCCGACGCCGACCATAATCAGCAGGCTCGTGCCACCGAAGATGAAGTCGTTGGCCACACCCAGGAACCCGAAGGCGAAGACGGGCAGGATCGCGATCAGACCGAGGTAGAGGGACCCCGGTGCGGTGAGGCGACTCAGCACGTACTCGAGGTAGTCCGCGGTGGGCTTGCCGGCGCGGATACCCGGGATGAAGCCGCCGTACTTCTTCATGTTGTCCGCGACATCCGTCGGGTTGAACGTGATGGACACGTAGAAGTAGCAGAAGAACACGATGAGGACGAAGTAGGTGAGCAGATACCAGGTGCCGGTACCCGTGCCGAAGTTCTGCTGCACCCACTGGGCCCACCCGGCCTGCGAACCCGTCAACTGCACAAACAGGGTAGGTAGGAACAACAGCGACGAGGCGAAGATGACCGGGATGACGCCGGCCATATTGACCTTGAGCGGGATGTAGGTGGATGTGCCGCCGTACATGCGGCGACCCACCATCCGCTTGGCGTACTGCACCGGCACACGGCGCTGGGCCTGCTCCACGAAGACCACGAATGCGATGACCGCGAGGCCCACCAGCAGGGTGATGGTGAAAGTGAACGCACCCCGGCTACCGAAGATCGATGCGAACTGGGAGGGGATGGTGGCGATGATCGAGACGAAGATCAGCACGGACATGCCGTTACCCACACCGCGCTCGGTGATCAACTCACCGAACCACATCACCATCGCCGTGCCTGCGGTCATCACGATGACCATGACCAGGATGATCCACACCCCTTGATTCGGGATGATGACCTCGTTGCACCCACTGAACAGGGCACCAGGCGTGCGAGCCAGCGACAGGATCGCGGTGGACTGCAGGATGGCAAGACCGATCGTGACGTACCGCGTGTACTGCGTGATTTTGGCCTGACCCGACTGGCCATCCTTCTTGAGCATCTCCAGCCGCGGGATCACGACCGTAAGCAGCTGCAGGATGATGCTTGCCGTGATGTACGGCATGATGCCGAGGGCGAATACGCTCAACTGCAGCAGTGCGCCGCCGCTGAAGAGGTTGATCAGCGCATAGACGGAGTTGTCCTGAACCACGTCGATACACCGCTGGATCGCGGCGTAGTCGACACCCGGGGTGGGCAGAACCGCACCCAACCGGTACAGGGCGAGCAGACCGAGCGTGAACAGGATCTTCTTGCGAAGATCCGGTGTCCGCAGGGCGGCTCCGAACGCACTGATGTGCACAAAAGCCTCCCGATCAGAGCTCGGTCGCTGTTCCGCCCGCGGCCACGATCTTGTCACGGGCCGCGCCCGAGAACTTATCCGCACTGACCTGAACGGCCACCGCGATGTCTCCCTGACCGAGCACCTTGACCGGCTGCCCCTTGCGCACGGCACCCTTGGCCACGAGCTCGGCGATGGTCACCTGGCCGCCCTTGGGGAAGAGCTTGGCGAGCATGGCGACATTGACGACCTGGTAATCGACCTTGTTGGGGCTGGTGAAGCCCTTCAACTTGGGCAGACGCATGTGCAGGGGCATCTGACCGCCCTCGAAACGAGCGGGCACCTGGTAGCGCGCCTTCGTTCCCTTGGTGCCGCGGCCAGCGGTCTTGCCCTTGGACGCCTCACCACGACCCTTGCGGGTCTTCTGGGTCTTGGCACCCGGGGCAGGACGAAGGTGGTGGACCTTCAGTGTCATGTCAGTCGACCTCCTCAACGACGACCAGGTGAGACACGGTTGCGACCATGCCCCGGATCTCCGGTCGATCTTCCTTCACCACGATGTCACCGATGCGCTTGAGACCGAGCGAACGCAGCGTGTTGCGCTGGCTGCTCGTCCCGCCGATCTCGGACTTCTTCTGCGTCACCTTGAGTCGACCCATCACGCACCTGACCCTGCACGCGCGCGCAGCAGCGCTGCCGGCGCGACGTCCTCGAGCGGGAGTCCGCGACGCGCAGCGACGGCCTCAGGCTGCTCGAGCAACTTGAGAGCGGCAACGGTCGCATGCACGATGTTGATCGCATTGTCCGAGCCCATGGACTTCGACAGCACATCGTGGATGCCCGCGCACTCAAGTACCGCGCGCACCGGACCGCCGGCGATGACACCGGTACCGGGAGCGGCGGGACGCAGCAGGACTACGCCTGCGGCGGCCTCTCCCGTCACGGGGTGGGGAATGGTGCCCTGGATTCGCGGGACGCGGAAGAAGTGCTTCTTGGCCTCCTCGACGCCCTTGGCGATCGCGGCAGGCACCTCCTTGGCCTTGCCGTAGCCGACGCCCACCATGCCCTCGCCGTCACCGACGACGACGAGTGCGGTGAAGCTGAATCGACGACCACCCTTGACGACCTTGGCCACACGATTGATCGTGACGACGCGCTCGATGAATGCGGACTTCTCCTCGCGCGGGGTGCGCTCCTTGCGCTCCCGACGCTCGCCTGAGCCGCCGCCGCGTCGTGTGGTGCCTGACATGGATGTACCTCTCTCGTTGGCCATCAGAAGTCCAGCCCGCCTTCACGCGCGCCCTCGGCGAGGGCGGCCACACGTCCGTGGTAGCGGTTGCCGCCGCGGTCGAAGACCACGGCCTGCACACCGGCGGTCTTGGCCCGCTCGGCGACGAGCTGGCCGACCTTGCGCGCCTTGGCGGTCTTGTCGCTGTTCGCGCCGCGGAGGTCGACCTCCATGGTGGAGGCGGAGGCCAGGGTGCGACCGACGGTGTCGTCGACGACCTGTGCGACCATGTGCCGCGCGGAGCGCGTCACGACCAGGCGCGGGCGATCCGCGGTCCCCGAGACCTTCTTGCGCACGCGCACGTGACGGCGCTTGCGACCGACGGCGACCTTGTTGCCGGATCCGAGTTTCGTTCCGTAGGTGGTCATGGCTACTTACCTGCCTTTCCAGCCTTGCGGCGCACGACCTCGTTCTCGTACCGCACGCCCTTGCCCTTGTACGGCTCCGGCTTGCGGATCTTGCGGATGTTGGCGGCAACTTCGCCGACCTTCTGCTTGTCGATACCGGACACCGTGAACCGGGTCGGGCTCTCGACAGCGAAGGTGATGCCTTCCGGTGCCTTGACCAGGACCGGGTGGCTGAACCCGAGGCTGAACTCAAGGTCGGTGCCCTTGGCTGCCACGCGGTAGCCCGTGCCGACGATCTCGAGGGTCTTTACATAGCCCGCGGTCACACCGGTGATCATGTTGGCCACCAGAGTGCGGGTGAGTCCGTGACGTGACTTGGCGTCGCGCTCGTCGTTGGGGCGGCTCACCACGATGGTGTCACCTTCGACGGCGACCTCGATCGGCTCGACGATCGTCAGTGAGAGCGTGCCCTTGGGCCCGGTCACCGAGAGTTCGCGGCCGGCGAGGTTGGTCGACACTCCCGAGGGAACGGAGATGGGGAGTCGTCCGATGCGTGACATGTCTCCCCTTACCAGACGTAGGCGAGGACTTCCCCACCTACGCCCTTCTTCTGGGCCTGCCGGTCCGTGAGGAGACCGGAAGACGTGGACAGGATCGCGATGCCGAGTCCACCGAGGACGCGCGGCAACGACGTGCTCTTGGCGTACACCCGCAGACCCGGCTTGGACACGCGGCGCAGTCCAGCGATGGAGCGCTCACGTGACGGTCCGTACTTGAGGTGCAGGGTGAGGGTCCGTCCCACCTCGGCGTCGCTGACCTCGAATCCGGAGATGTAGCCCTCCGCCTTCAAGATCTCGGCGATGTTCACCTTCATCTTGGAGTGCGGCATGGCAACGGAATCGTGGTACGCCGAGTTGGCATTCCGCAGACGCGCAAGCATGTCTGCGATCGGGTCAGTCATCGTCATGGCCGTGTGGCCTTCCTCGCCGTGGTATCCGGGTGGACCTGCGGCGTCGTGGGTTTACCAGCTGCTCTTCGTAACTCCGGGGAGTTCACCCGCGTGCGCCATCTCGCGAAGGCACACCCGGCATAGCCCGAACTTGCGGTAGACCGAGTGAGGTCGACCGCACTTGTTGCACCGCGTGTACGCCCGAACCTTGAACTTCGGCGTCTTGCGCTGCTTCTGGATCAATGCCTTCTTCGCCATGGAAGATCAGGCCTCCTTGAAGGGGAATCCGAGGAGGCGCAGAAGTGCACGTCCCTCCGCATCGTTCTGGGCTGTGGTCACGACCGTGATGTCCATACCGCGGACTCGGTCGATCTTGTCTTGATCGATCTCGTGGAACATTGACTGCTCGTTGAGACCGAACGTGTAGTTGCCCTTGCCGTCAAACTGGCGGGGCGAGAGGCCACGGAAGTCGCGGATACGCGGCAGGGCGATCGACAGCAGCCGATCCAGGAACTCCCACATGCGATCGCCACGCAGGGTGACGTGGGCACCGATCGGCTGACCCTCACGCAACTTGAACTGCGCGATCGACTTGCGCGACTTGGTGACCTGGGGCTTCTGGCCGGTGATCTCGGTGAGATCGCGGATAGCGCCTTCGATCAGCTTGGAGTCGCGGGCAGCCTCGCCCACGCCCATGTTGACCACAACTTTGGTCACGGTGGGGACCTGCATCACGTTGGCGAAGCCGAACTCTTGGCGCAGCGCCGGGACGATCTCCTCGCGGTACCGCGTCTTAAGACGGGGCGTGGTCACGGTTGCGGTGCTCATGTCAGATGTCCTTCCCGGTGCGGCGCGAGATGCGAACGCTGCGCTCGGCCTCATAAGAGGAACCGTCGGGGCGACGCTTCTCCACCTTCTCCTTGCGGTAACCGATACGCGTGGGGCGGCCATCCTCAGGATCGACGATCATCACGTTCGAGATGTGGATCGGCGCCTCCATGGTGACGATGCCACCGGTCTTGGCACCGCGGTTGTTCTGGCCGACCCGGGTGTGCTTCTTGATCCGGTTCACGCCCTCCACGATGACACGGTCGGACTCCGGGTAGACCTCGATCACCTTGCCGGTGATGCCACGGTCCTTGCCGGAGATGACCTGCACCAGGTCTCCCTTGCGGATATTGAGGTTCGCCATCACAGCACCTCCGGGGCGAGCGAGATGATCTTCATGAACTTCTTCTCGCGCAGCTCGCGGCCCACCGGACCGAAGATGCGGGTGCCACGGGGCTCGCCGTCACCCTTGAGGATCACTGCGGCGTTCTCATCGAAGCGGATGTAGGAACCGTCGGCGCGCCGCTTCTCCTTGCGGGTGCGAACGATGACGGCCTTGACCACCTCGCCCTTCTTCACGCCGCCACCAGGGATGGCGTCCTTGACCGAGGCGACGATCACATCGCCGATGCCTGCGTAGCGACGCCCGGAGCCACCGAGGACACGGATACACAACAGTTCCTTGGCACCCGTGTTGTCGGCGACGCGCAGCCGCGACTCTTGCTGAATCACTGCCTTCTCCTGATCCCTACTTGGCCTTCTCGAGGATTTCCACCACGCGCCACCGCTTGGTGGCCGAGATGGGACGTGTCTCCATGACGAGGACGCGGTCGCCGATTCCGGCGGTGTTGGCCTCATCGTGCGCCTTGAGCTTGCTCGTACGCCGTACGACCTTCCCGTATAGCGGGTGCTTGAAGCGATCCTCGACGGCGACGACGACGGTTTTGTTCATCTTGTCGCTGACCACGAGCCCTTCACGCACCTTGCGGTAGCCGCGCTTCTCTTCTGTGCTCATGCCGCACCCTCATCCTCGACGACGGGCGTGATGCCCAGTTCACGCTCACGCATGATCGTGTAGATACGCGCGATGTCCTTGCGGACCGCACGAAGACGTCCGTGACTCTCCAACTGGCCGGTGGCGCCCTGGAACCGGAGGTTGAACAGCTCCTCCTTGGCCTCCTGCAGCTTGGTGGTCAATTCGGCATTGTCGAGATTGCGGAACTCTCCTGCCGCAGTGCCGGTTGCCATTAGTCCTCACCTGCCTCATCGCGCCGCACGATGCGGCACTTCATTGGGAGCTTGTGCATTGCGCGGGTCAGCGCGTCGTGCGCGACCTTCTCGTCCGGGTAGGACAACTCGAACATCACACGCCCGGGCTTGACGTTGGCCACCCACCATTCTGGGGAACCCTTACCCGAACCCATGCGAGTCTCGGCGGGCTTCTTGGTCAACGGGCGATCCGGGTAGATGTTGATCCAGACCTTGCCGCCACGACGGATGTGACGCGTGATCGCGATACGCGCGGACTCGATCTGCCGGTTGGTGACGTAGGCGGGTTCGAGCGCCTGCAACCCGTAGGTACCGAAGGTGACCTTGGTGCCACCCTTGGCCATCCCCCGACGCGTGGGGTGATGCTGCTTACGGTGCTTGACCCTGCGTGGAATCAACATGGTCAGACCCCCTCTGCAGCCGCGTCGGCAGCGGCAATCTCGGAATTCGCCTCGAGTACGGTCTCGGCCGCAGTGGCCTCAGCCGCAACCTCGGCATTGTCATCACGATCACGACGCGGACGCTCGGGCTTAGTGCGCGGCGCGTTCAGGCGCGCGGCAGCGGCCGCAGCCTCACGCTCGGCGCGACTGCCGAGGGCCTCACCCTTGTAGATCCACACCTTGACGCCGATGCGGCCGAAGGTCGTGCGAGCCTCATAGAAGCCGTAGTCGATGTCCGCACGCAGAGTGTGCAACGGCACGCGCCCTTCGCGGTAGAACTCGGTGCGACTCATCTCCGCACCACCGAGGCGACCCGAAACCTGCACCCGGATGCCCTTGGCCCCGGCCTTCATGGCGCTCTGCATGCCCTTGCGCATCGCGCGACGGAAGGACACGCGGCTGGAGAGTTGCTCGGCGATGCCCTGCGCGACGAGCTGCGCCTCGATCTCGGGGTTCTTGACCTCGAGGATGTTGAGCTGCACCTGCTTGCCGGTCAGCTTCTCGAGGTCCGCACGGATGCGGTCGGCCTCGGTGCCTCGGCGGCCGATGACGATGCCCGGGCGCGCGGTGTGGATGTCGACGCGCACTCGATCACGGGTGCGCTCGATCTCGACACGGGCGATACCGGCACGCTCCATGCCTTCGGTGAGGAGTGCACGGATCTTGATGTCCTCGTCCACGTAATCGCGGTAACGCTGGCCGGACTTGGTCGCATCCGCGAACCACCGTGAGGTGAAGTCCGTGGTCACGCCCAGGCGGAAGCCGTGCGGGTTGACTTTCTGGCCCACGATCAGCCCTCTTTCTTCGGGGCCGCGGACTTCTTCGCGGCCGTCTTCTTAGCGGTGGTGGACTTCGCGGGAGCCTTCTTGGCCGGTGCCGCAGCCTTCTTGGCGGGAGCCTTCTTGGCCGGTGCCGCAGCCTTCTTCGCGGGCGCCTTGGTGGCCGGTGCCGCAGCCTTCGTCGCGGGCGCCTTCGCCTCGGGAGCGACGGCCTTGGCCGCGGCCTTCTTGGTCGGCACGGGCGTGACCGCCTTCACCCCGTCACCTACGACGACGGTGATGTGGCTCGAGCGCTTGCCGATCCGGTACGCACGACCCTGGGCCCGCGGACGGATGCGCTTCATGGTGGGGCCCTCGTCGACGAACGCCTCGGTCACCACGAGCTGACGCGCGTCCATGCCGTGGTTGTTCGCGGCATTCGCGATCGCACTCGCGAGCACCTTGCCCACCGGCTCGCTGGCCGCCTGCGGAGCAAACCGCAGCACCGCCTGCGCGTCCACCGCCTGCATCCCACGGATGAGGTTGATGACGCGGCGCGCCTTCATGGGCGTGACGCGGACGTACCGCGCTTGGGCCCTGGCTTCCATCGCTATCCCCTTGCTTCTCGTATCCGCGCGCTTACTTGCGCTTGGCCTTACGGTCGTCCTTGACGTGACCCTTGAACGTGCGGGTGGGAGCGAACTCCCCGAGCTTGTGGCCGACCATGTTCTCGGTGATGAATACCGGAACGTGCTTGCGACCATCGTGGACCGCGATCGTGTGACCGAGCATCGCGGGCACGATCATCGAGCGACGTGACCAGGTCTTGATCACGTTCTTCGATCCGGACTCGTTGGCCGCCTCCACCTTCTTCAACAGGTGGTCATCGACGAACGGTCCCTTGCTCAGACTGCGTGGCATCTCTTACCGCTTCTTTCCGGTCTTGCGTCGACGGACGATGAACTTGTTACTTTCCTTGTTGGCCTTGCGGGTGCGACCCTCGGGCTTGCCAGCCGGGTTGACCGGGTGACGTCCACCCGAGGTCTTGCCCTCGCCACCACCGTGCGGGTGATCGACGGGGTTCATGGCGACACCGCGGACGGTGGGGCGCTTGCCCTTCCACCGCATGCGGCCCGCCTTGCCCCAGTTGATGTTCGACTGCTCGGCGTTGCCAACCTCGCCGATCGTTGCGCGCGAGCGCAGGTCGACGTTACGGATCTCACCTGACGGCATGCGCAATTGGGCGTAGGGGCCGTCCTTGGCGACGAGTTGCACGCTGGATCCGGCCGAGCGGGCGATCTTCGCGCCGCCGCCGGGCTTGATCTCCACGGCGTGGATCACGGTGCCCACCGGGATGTTGCGCAACGGCAGGTTGTTACCGGGCTTGATGTCCGAGCTCGGGCCCGTTTCAACCGTGTCGCCCTGCTTCAAGCGGTTCGGCGCGATGATGTAGCGCTTCTCGCCATCGGCGAAGTGCAACAGCGCGATACGCGCAGTGCGATTCGGGTCGTACTCGATGTGGGCGACCTTCGCCGGCACCCCGTCCTTGTCGGCACGACGGAAATCGATAACGCGGTAGGCACGCTTGTGGCCACCGCCCTGGTGGCGGGTGGTGATGCGGCCAGAGTTGTTGCGGCCACCCTTCTTCGCCAATGGGCGCACGAGGGACTTCTCGGGCTCGTCGCGGGTGACCTCGACGAAGTCGGCCACGCTGGAGCCGCGACGACCCGGAGTGGTCGGCTTGTACTTGCGGATTCCCATTGCTCTTATCCCTCTGCCGTGTACCGGTCCCCCTAGGAGACCGGTCCTCCGAAGATGTCGATGCGGTCACCGGGTGCCACCGACACGATCGCCCGCTTGGTGGACGGACGCTTGCCGACGCCGAAACGGGTGCGGATGCGCTTCCCATCACGGTTGTTGGTGTTGACGCTGAGGACCTTGACGCCGAATACCTGCTCCACAGCGATCTTGATCTGAGTCTTGTTCGCGTGGGGCGCGACGATGAACGTGTACTTGTTCTCGTCGAGCAGTCCGTAGCTCTTCTCGGAGACCACGGGTGCGATCAGAATGTCACGGGGATCGGCGATCGTACTCACGCCTCGACCTCGCTCTCAGCTGCAACGGCCTTGACGGACTTGCCGGTGACCGGACCCGAGAGGAAGGTCTCGAGGGCCGCCTTGGTGAAGATGACGTGATCGGCGATCAAGACGTCGTAGGTGTTCAACTGATCGGGAGCCACCAGTGCGATCTCCTGGAGGTTTCGCAGGCTCAGCCAGTCGTTGCGCTCGTCGCGGTTGAGCACGATCAGGAGGGCGCCCTCGAGGTTCAGTGCATCCAGAGTGGCCACGGCCGCCTTCGTCGACGGCGCGTCGCCGGTGACCAGTTCTGTCACTACGTGGATGCGGCTTTCGCGAGCGCGATCCGAGAGTGCACCGCGGAGCGCGGCCACCTTCATCTTCTTGGGAGTCCGCTGGGCGTAGTCGCGCGGCGTGGGTCCGTGCACGACGCCACCGCCCGCGAACTGCGGTGCGCGGGTGGAACCCTGACGGGCCCGGCCGGTGCCCTTCTGCTTGTAGGGCTTGCGACCACCACCCCGGACTTCACCACGGCTCTTGGTGTCATGGGTGCCCTGCCGCGCTGCGGCGAGCTGGGCCACGACAACCTGGTGGATCAGCGGAACGTTGACCTGGACGTCGAAGACCTCGGCGGGCAACTCGACGCTGCCGGACTTCTTGCCGGCAGGGGTCGTGATGTCGACGGCGCTCACTTGGTGCCCTCCTTCACGGCGGTGGTGACGAACACCAGGCCACCCTTGGGGCCGGGAACCGCACCCTTGATCAGCAGAAGACCGCGCTCGGTATCGACGCCTGCGACCTGCAGGTTCTGCATGGTCTGACGGTCACCACCCATGCGACCCGCCATCTTCATGCCCTTGAACACGCGGCCCGGGGTGGCGCAGCCGCCGATGGCACCCGGAGAGCGGTGCTTGCGCTCCACGCCGTGGGAGGCGCGCAGGCCGTGGAATCCGTGGCGCTTCATCACACCCGCGAACCCCTTGCCCTTGGAAGTTCCAGTGACGTCGACCAGTTGGCCGGCCTCGAACACATCGGGGCCCAGTTCCTGGCCCAGGGTGTACTCGGTGGCGTCGTCGGTGCGCAGCTCGACGAGGTGTCGGCGCGGAGTGACGCCCGCCTTGGCGAAGTGGCCCGTGGAGGGCTTGTTCACCTTGCGGGGGTCGATCGCCCCGAAGGCGAGCTGCACGGCGGAGTAGCCGTCGATCTCGGGGGTGCGGACCTGGGTGACAACGCAGGGACCGGCCTTGACCACGGTCACGGGGATGACACGGTTGTTGTCATCCCAGACCTGGGTCATGCCGAGCTTCTCGCCCAGGATGCCCTTCACAGTGGTAGTCATCGCTCGTCCTTACAGCTTGATCTCGATGTCGACGCCGGCGGGGAGATCGAGGCGCATCAGGGAATCCACGGTCTTCGGAGTGGGATCCAGGATGTCGATCAGACGCTTGTGGGTGCGCATCTCGAAATGCTCGCGACTGTCCTTGTACTTGTGCGGAGAGCGGATGACGCAGTACACGTTCTTCTCCGTGGGCAGCGGCACGGGACCAGCCACCTGCGCGCCAGTACGGGTCACCGTCTCCACGATCTTCTTCGCGGATGAGTCGATGACCTCATGGTCGTAGGCCTTGAGCCGGATGCGGATCTTCTGTCCCGCCATGGTGGCTGTGTCCTTACTCGAGTAGTGCCGTGTCCTTGCTGGTGATCTCGTGGCGGGCGCGGGGTCGCAGCGCCCCCCCCCCAGTCGAGGTAGTCCTCGCGGACCGAGTCCCTAGTTCAGGATCTTGGTGACGCGGCCGGCACCGACGGTGCGGCCACCCTCACGGATCGCGAAACGAAGACCCTCCTCCATGGCGATGGGCTGAATCAGCTCCACGCGCATGTCGGTGTTGTCGCCGGGCATGACCATGTCCTTGCCGTCGGGCAGGTGCACGACGCCGGTCACGTCCGTGGTGCGGAAGTAGAACTGCGGACGGTAGTTGTCGAAGAACGGAGTGTGACGGCCGCCCTCGTCCTTGGACAGGATGTAGACCTGCGCCTCGAACTCGGTGTGCGGGGTGATCGAACCCGGCTTGCAACAGACCTGGCCGCGCTCCACGTCCTCGCGCTTGGTGCCGCGGAGGAGCAGACCGACGTTCTCGCCCGCCTGACCCTCGTCCAGGAGCTTGCGGAACATCTCGACACCGGTGACGGTGGTCTTGGTGGCCGGACCGGGGCGGATGCCCACGATCTCGATTTCCTCGTTCACCTTGACGATGCCGCGCTCGATACGACCGGTCACGACGGTGCCGCGGCCGGTGATCGTGAACACGTCCTCGATCGGCATGAGGAACGGCTTGTCGATTTCACGCTCGGGGGTGGCGATGTAGCTGTCCACGGCTCCCATGAGCTCCATGATCGACTCGCCCCACTTGGCGTCGCCCTGAAGCGCCGGGAACGCTGCCACGCGCACCACCGGGACGTCGTCGCCGGGGAACTCGTAGGTGTTCAGCAGTTCGCGGACCTCCATCTCGACGAGCTCGATGAGCTCATCGTCATCGACCATGTCGCACTTGTTCAGGGCGACGACGATCGCCGGCACGCCCACCTGGCGGGCCAGGAGGACGTGCTCCTTGGTCTGCGGCATCGGGCCGTCGGTGGCCGCGACCACGAGGATCGCGCCGTCCATCTGCGCGGCACCCGTGATCATGTTCTTGATGTAGTCGGCGTGACCGGGGCAGTCGACGTGTGCATAGTGACGCGCCTCGGTCTGGTACTCGACGTGTGCGATCGAAATCGTGATACCGCGCTGACGCTCCTCCGGGGCCTTGTCGATCTCGTCGAAAGGCGTGAAGGGGTTGACGTCCGGGTACCGGTCGTGCAGCACCTTGGTGATCGCAGCGGTCAGCGTCGTCTTGCCATGGTCGATATGACCGATGGTGCCGATGTTGACGTGCGGCTTGGTGCGCTCAAACTTGGCCTTGGCCACCTGAGTTCTCCCTTGTCCTTATGCCGTCCGGCGTTGCGCGGATCGGATTGTGCTTGTCGTTTTTTCTCTTCTGTTGTGATCCGCGACTACTCGCCGCGAGCCTTAGCGATGATCTCCGTCGCCACGTTCTGTGGAACCTGCGCATAGGAGTCGAACTGCATGCTGTAGCTAGCCCGGCCCTGCGTGCGACTACGAAGGTCGCCCACGTAACCGAACATCTCCGACAGAGGCACGAGTGCCTTGATGACTCGAGCGCCGGAGCGCTCGTCCATCGCCTGCACCTGCCCGCGCCGGGAGTTGAGGTCGCCGATGACATCGCCCATGAAGTCCTCCGGTGTGGTGACTTCGACGGCCATCATCGGTTCGAGCAGCACCGGGGCTGCCTTGCGTGCACCCTCCTTGAACGCCATCGAACCGGCGATCTTGAAGGCGAGTTCGGAGGAGTCGACGTCGTGATAGGCACCGTCGAGCAGGGTGACCTTGACGTCGACCATCGGGTACCCGGCGAGGATGCCGTTCTGCATGGCCTCCTGGCAGCCCGAGTCAACCGAGGGGATGTACTCCTTGGGGATGCGACCGCCGGTGACCTTGTTCTCGAACAGGTAGCCGCCGCCCTCCTCGGTGTTCGGGGCGATGGCGATGATGACGCGGCCGAACTGGCCTGAGCCACCGGTCTGCTTCTTGTGCGTGTACTCGACCTTGTCCACCTGCTTGGTGAGCGTCTCGCGGTAGGCAACCTGCGGCTTGCCTACGTTGGCCTCGACCTTGAACTCGCGACGCATCCGGTCGACGAGGACCTCGAGGTGGAGCTCGCCCATTCCCTCGATGATGGTCTGGCCGGTTTCCTCGTTCGTGCTGACCTTGAAGGTCGGATCCTCTTCGGCGAGACGCTGGATCGCGGTGCCCAACTTCTCCTGGTCGCTCTTGGTCTTCGGCTCGATGGCGACCGAGATGACCGGCTCCGGGAAGGTCATGGACTCGAGCACGACCGGGTTCGACGAGTCGCAGAGGGTGTCGCCCGTGGTGGTGTCCTTCAGGCCCATGACGGCGACGATGTCACCGGCGCCCACCGAGTCGATCTCCTCACGCTTATTCGCGTGCATTCGGTAGATCTTCCCGATGCGCTCCTTGCGGTCCTTGGTGCTGTTGAGCACCTGGGTACCGGCCTCGAGGCGCCCGGAGTAGACCCGGATGTAGGTGAGCTTGCCCAGGTGCGGGTCGGACATGATCTTGAAGGCCAGTGCGCTGAATGGCTCGGAGTCCGACGGCTTGCGCAGGATCTCGACGTCCTCGTCACCCATCTTGTGCCCGTCGATGGCAGCGACATCGAGCGGTGACGGCAGGTACGCGACGACCGCGTCGAGCATCGGCTGAACGCCCTTATTCTTGAAGGCGGAACCGGTGAGTACGGGAGTGACCTTGTCGGCGAGGGTCGCGCGGCGGATACCGGCCTGGATCTCCTCGACGCTGAGCTCCTCACCCTCGAGGAACTTCTCCATCACGGCGTCGTCGTTCTCCGCCAGCGTCTCGAGCAGCTTCTCCCGCCACTCGGCGGCCTTGGCCGCCATGTCCGCCGGGATGTCCTCGACGACGTAGTCCTCACCCTTCTGGGTCTCACCGCGCCAGGTGAGCGCACGCATCCCGACGAGGTCGATGACCCCGAGGAAGTCCGCCTCATTGCCGATCGGGATCTGCAGCACCAGGGGAGTCGCACCAAGACGGGAGACGATCATGTCGACGCACATGTAGAAGTTGGCACCCGTACGATCGAGCTTGTTCACGAAGCAGATACGGGGCACGCTGTAACGGTCGGCCTGACGCCACACTGTCTCCGACTGCGGCTCTACACCGGCGACACCGTCGAAGACTGCGACGGCACCGTCGAGAACGCGCAGCGAACGCTCGACTTCGACGGTGAAGTCCACGTGCCCGGGCGTGTCGATGATGTTGATCGTGCAGCCCTTCCACTCACACGTGGTGGCCGCGGACGTGATCGTGATACCGCGCTCCTGCTCCTGCTCCATCCAGTCCATGGTGGCTGCGCCCTCGTGGACCTCACCGATCTTGTAGTTGATGCCGGTGTAGAAGAGGATGCGCTCGGTCGTGGTGGTTTTGCCCGCGTCGATATGCGCCATGATCCCGATGTTGCGGACCTTGGCGAGGTCGAGGACAGTTCCGGTCGACACGATCTTCTCCGTTGCGGGTCAGGGCCTTGTGGGCGGTGGTTACCAGCGGTAGTGGGCGAATGCCTTGTTGGATTCGGCCATCTTGTGGGTGTCTTCGCGCTTCTTCACAGCAGCACCGAGACCGTTCGATGCATCGAGGATCTCGTTCATGAGCCGCTCGGTCATGGTCTTCTCTCGACGCTGACGCGAGTAGCCGATCAGCCAGCGCAGCGCGAGGGTGGTGCTGCGCCCCGGCTTGACCTCGACGGGCACCTGGTAGGTGGCACCGCCGACGCGGCGGGAGCGGACCTCGAGGGTGGGACGCACGTTGTCGAGTGCGCGCTTGAGGGTGATCACCGGATCGGTGCCGGTCTTCTCGCGGCAGCCTTCGAGGGCGCCGTAGACGACGGACTCGGCCTTGGAGCGCTTACCGCTCAGCAGGACCTTGTTGATGAGTTGGGTGACAACCGGGGAGTTGTAGACCGGATCGATAGCCAGCGGACGCTTGGCTGCGGGACCTTTGCGAGGCATCAGCCCTTCTCCTTCTTCGCGCCGTAGCGGGAACGCGCCTGCTTGCGGTTCTTCACGCCCTGGGTGTCGAGTGCGCCGCGGATGACCTTGTAGCGGACACCGGGCAGATCGCGGACGCGGCCACCGCGGACGAGCACGATGGAGTGCTCCTGCAGGTTGTGGCCCACGCCCGGGATGTAGGCGGTGATCTCCACGCCGGAGGTGAGGCGGACGCGGGCGACCTTGCGCAGCGCGGAGTTCGGCTTCTTCGGGGTGGTGGTGTAGACGCGCGTGCAGACCCCACGCCGCTGCGGGCTGCCCTTGAGGGCCGGGGCCTTGTTCTTCGAGACCTTGTCCTGCCGACCCTTGCGGACCAGCTGTTGGATGGTGGGCACTCGCGTCTCTCCCTTGTTTCGTTCTCGTTCCGTGCCCCGGTCTCCGGCCCACGCGGTCGGGCGTGTCGCAACGTCCCGGTGGGGACAGGCGACAACCTCGTGGGGGTTACCGGTGCGTTATGCGCCGCGTACACGCGCTTACGGGGAAGTGCGCATACGCCCTTGTGCCCGGGGTCCGGGCACGAGGGGAGACACTACCGGGTGGTCATTCGGCAGGTCAAAACGGGGGTCTAGAGGGCCCCGGCCACCGCGACGAGGACCAGGGCCAGGAGGCCGATGACCAGCAGGGCAGCCCAGACACCGATGTTGATCCAGGCCACGATCGTCGAGGCGGTCACCAGGCCCTGGCCGGTGACCCGGCCCTCCCCCGCGGCGATCTCCTTCTTCGCCATGTTCGCGAAGACCAGGGCCACGATCGCCGGGATGATCGGGCAGATGACCCAGGCCCCGATGGACAGGATCAGGGCGACGATCGCGTTCCCCGAGGTCTGCGGGGGCGCCGGGTAGGCCGGTGCCGACTGCTCCTCGGGGACGCTCGGCCAAGTGGCCGGGCTGTTCTCAGGCTGCTGCTCGGTCATAGTTCCTCGTTTCGGCCTAGTAGCCGCGGTAGTCGAACTCCTCCAGCGGGACCGCGGCCCCACCGGTGGTTCCGAACGCGCTGTAATCGAGATCGTCGTACCCGGTGAAGGAGGCGTAGACGGCCGCCTTGGCTTCCTCGGTCGGCTCGACCCGGACGTTGCGGTACTGCGGCATGCCGGTACCGGCCGGGATGAGCTTGCCCAGGATCACGTTCTCCTTCAGGCCGAGCAGCGGATCGCTCTTGGCGTGGATCGCCGCGTCGGTGAGCACGCGCGTGGTCTCCTGGAAGGAGGCCGCGGACAGCCACGACTCGGTCGCCAGCGACGCCTTCGTGATACCCATGAGTTCGGGACGACCGGAGGCGGGGGTGCCACCCTCGGCGACGACGCGGCGGTTGACCGCCTCGAACAGGTTGCGCTCGACGAGCTCACCGGCCAGGAACGGGGAGTCACCGGACTCGATGATCGTGATGCGCTTGAGCATCTGCCGCACGATCACCTCGATGTGCTTGTCGTGGATCGACACACCTTGCGACCGGTAGACCTCCTGGACCTGATCCACGAGGTGCAACTGCACCGCACGCATGCCCAGGATGCGCAGCACCTGCTTGGGGTCCACGGCACCGACGGTGAGCTGGGTGCCGACGGTCACGTGCTGGCCGTCCTCGACGAGAAGACGCACGCGCTTGGACACCTGCTCGCCGATCTCTTCGCCACCGTCGTCGGGTACGACGATGATCTTGCGGGTCTTCTCGGCGTCCTCGATGCGCACGCGACCGGTGACCTCCGCGATCGGCGCGACACCCTTGGGTGTGCGTGCCTCGAAGAGTTCCACCACGCGGGGAAGACCGTGCGTGATGTCCTCACCTGCCACACCACCGGTGTGGAAGGTGCGCATGGTCAGCTGGGTGCCCGGTTCGCCGATGGACTGGGCGGCGATGATGCCCACAGCTTCGCCGACATCGACCAGCTTGCCGGTGGCCATCGACTTGCCGTAGCACATGGCGCACGTGCCCACCGAGCTCTCGCACGTGAGAACGGTGCGCACGCGCACCTTCTCGACACCTTGGGCGACGAGTTCCTCCGCACGCGGAGTGGTCATCTCCTCACCGGCGGTGGCGACGACCTTGCCGTCGACCTCGACGTCGCGCGCCAGAGTGCGCGAGGACACGGTGGTGTCCAGGGCATCCGTGGGACGCAACTCCCCATTCACCATCTCGCCGATGGTGATCTCGGTGCCGCGCTCGGTCCCGCAGTCGACCTCGCGGATGATCACGTCTTGCGAGACGTCCACGAGACGACGTGTGAGGTAGCCGGAGTCGGCGGTACGCAGAGCGGTGTCCGCCAGACCCTTGCGGGCGCCGTGCGTCGAGATGAAGTACTCGAGCACGGACAGACCCTCGCGGAAGTTCGACTTGATCGGGCGCGGGATGATCTCGCCCTTCGGGTTGGCCACGAGTCCGCGCATACCCGCGATCTGGCGCACCTGCATGTAGTTTCCGCGCGCACCGGAATCGACCATCATGTGGATCGGGTTGGTGCGCGGGAAGTGATCCTGCATCGCCTTGGCGACCTCGTCGGTGGCGCGCGTCCAGATCTCGATGAGCTCCTGACGACGCTCCGAGTCGGTGATCAGACCCCGGTCGTACTGCTGCTGCACCTTCGCGGCCTTCTCCTCCGCGGCGCCCAGCAATTCCCCCTTCTCCGGCGGGGTGATCACATCGGAAATCGAGACGGTGACTCCGGAGCGGGTCGCCCAGTAGAAACCGAGCGCCTTGAGCTGGTCGAGTGTCTCGGCAACCTCGACCTTGCTGTAGAGCTCGGAGAGACGGTTCACCGTGGCGCCGAGGACGCGCTTGTCCACGAGCGAATTGACGTAGGGGAAGTCAGTCGGCAGCGCCTCGTTGAACAGTGCGCGGCCGAGCGTCGTCACGATCGTGAACGGCTGACCAGCCACCCAGCCTTCCGGAACAGCGGTGTCTGCCGGAGGCACGAAGCCGCTCAGTCGGACGCGCACCTTGTCCTGCAGGCCAAGTGACTTCGCGTCGAAGGCCATGAGCGCCTCGGCGATGGACGAGTACACCGCGGTCTCAGAATCGGCGACCTTGGTCGACTCCTCGTTCATCGTGGTGAGGAAGTAGATCCCGAGCACCATGTCCTGCGTGGGTGTTGCGATCGGGCGACCGTTCGCTGGCGACAGGATGTTGTTGGTCGACAGCATCAGAATGCGCGCCTCGGCCTGGGCCTCAGCGGACAGCGGCAGGTGCACGGCCATCTGATCGCCGTCGAAGTCCGCATTGAATGCGGTGCAGACGAGCGGATGGATCTGGATGGCCTTGCCCTCGATGAGTTGTGGCTCGAAGGCCTGGATTCCGAGGCGGTGCAGCGTGGGTGCGCGGTTGAGCAGCACCGGATGCTCCGCGATGACCTCTTCGAGTACGTCCCAGACCACCGGACGCGACCGCTCGACCATGCGCTTGGCGCTCTTGATGTTCTGGGCATGATTGAGGTCCACGAGCCGCTTCATCACGAACGGCTTGAACAACTCGAGTGCCATCTGCTTGGGAAGCCCGCACTGATGCAGCTTGAGCTGCGGGCCGACCACGATGACGGAGCGGCCGGAGTAGTCAACGCGCTTGCCGAGCAGGTTCTGACGGAAGCGTCCCTGCTTGCCCTTGAGCATGTCCGAGAGGGACTTGAGCGCACGGTTGCCGGGACCGGTCACCGGGCGTCCACGGCGACCGTTGTCGAAGAGTGCGTCGACAGCCTCCTGGAGCATGCGCTTCTCGTTGTTGACGATGATCTCGGGTGCACCGAGGTCGAGCAGGCGCTTCAACCGGTTGTTGCGATTGATCACACGACGGTAGAGGTCGTTGAGATCGGAGGTCGCGAAGCGGCCACCGTCGAGCTGCACCATCGGGCGCAGATCCGGCGGGATGACCGGAACCGCGTCGAGCACCATGCCCATCGGCGAGTTCTTGGTGTTCATGAACGCGGAGACGACCTTGAGACGCTTCAGCGCACGGGTCTTCTTCTGACCCTTGCCCGTCGCGATGATCTCGCGAAGTATCGCGGCCTCCGCTTCGAGGTCGAAGGACTCCAGGCGCTTCTGGATCGCCTCGGCACCCATACCGCCGTCGAACCAACGGCCGTAGCGGTCGCGCATCTCGCGGAAGAGCATCTCGTCGCCCTCGAGGTCCTGGACCTTGAGCGTGCGGAAACGATCGAAGACGCGGTCGAGGCGATCGATCTCCTGATCGGCCTTGCGGCGGATCGCAGCCATCTCGCGCTCACCGGACTCGCGCACCTTCCGGCGGATGTCAGCCTTCGCGCCCTCGTCCTCCAGTTCGGCGAGGTCGGCTTCGAGCTTCTTCTGGCGAGCTTCGATGTCGGCGTCGCGACGGCTGGCGATCTGCTTCTTCTCCACACCCAGCTGGTTCTCCAGGGTGGGCAGCATCTCGTGACGGCCCTCTTCGTCGACCCAGGTGATCATGTAGGCGGCGAAGTAGATGACCTTCTCGAGATCCTTCGGCGCGAGATCGAGCAGGTAGCCGAGACGGCTCGGAACACCCTTGAAGTACCAGATGTGCGTGACCGGTGCAGCAAGCTCGATGTGCCCCATGCGCTCGCGACGCACCTTGGCGCGAGTGACCTCAACGCCGCAGCGCTCGCAGATGATTCCCTTGAAGCGCACGCGCTTGTACTTACCGCAGTAGCACTCCCAGTCACGGGTGGGCCCGAAGATCTTCTCGCAAAACAAGCCGTCCTTCTCTGGCTTGAGCGTGCGGTAGTTGATCGTCTCGGGCTTCTTCACCTCGCCATAGGACCAGGTGCGGATGTCATCCGCAGTGGCCAGGCCGATGCGCAGCTCGTCGAAGAAGTTGACATCCAGCACGTGTGTGTCCTTCGCTCTCGTGTCTGATCTCTAGTCGTGGTGGTTACAGTTCTTCGACGCTGCTCGGCTCACGCCGGGACAGGTCGATGCCGAGTTCCTCGGCAGCGCGGAATGCGTAGTCCTCATCGGAGTCCTTCATGTCGATGGCCACTCCGTCACCGGAGAGAACCTCGACGTTCAGGCACAGCGACTGCATTTCCTTGACCAGCACCTTGAACGACTCGGGGATGCCGGGCTCGGGGATGTTCTCGCCCTTGACAATGGCCTCGTACACCTTGACGCGACCGAGGACGTCGTCGGACTTGATGGTCAGCAACTCCTGCAGTGCGTAGGCGGCGCCGTAGGCCTCAAGAGCCCACACCTCCATCTCACCGAAGCGCTGGCCGCCGAACTGCGCCTTGCCACCCAACGGCTGCTGGGTGATCATCGAGTACGGACCTGTCGAGCGCGCATGGATCTTGTCGTCGACGAGGTGGTGCAGCTTGAGCACATACATATAGCCCACCGAGACCGGTCCCGGGAACGGCTCACCACTGCGCCCGTCGAATAGTTGCGCCTTGCCATCGGAACCGACGAGGGTGAGGCCATCCGAGGTGGGCAGGGTCGCGGACAGGACCGCGGCCAACTCCTCCTCGCGGGCGCCGTCGAACACCGGCGTCGCGACCTTGGATCCCGCGGGCAACTCGCGCACCGACTTGGGCAGGTTCGCCGCGCGCGGATCGGAGGAATCGACCTTCCATCCGGCGGCGGCAGCCCAGCCGAGGTGCACCTCGAGGACCTGGCCGACGTTCATGCGGCCGGGGACCCCGAGCGGGTTGAGCACGATGTCCACGGGGGTTCCGTCGGAGAGGAAAGGCATGTCCTCCTCGGGGAGGATGCGCGCGATGACGCCCTTGTTGCCGTGACGTCCGGCGAGCTTGTCGCCCTCGGTGATCTTGCGCTTCTGCGCGATGTAGACGCGCACGAGCTTGTTGACACCGGGAGGCATTTCGTCGCCCTCGTCGATGTCGAACACACGGACATCGATGACCTTGCCGGACTCACCGTGCGGCACCTTCAGTGAGGTGTCACGCACTTCGCGCGCCTTCTCACCAAAGATCGCCCGGAGGAGCCGCTCCTCCGGGGTGAGTTCGGTCTCGCCCTTCGGCGTGACCTTGCCGACGAGGATGTCACCGGGGACGACATCCGCACCGATGCGGATGATGCCGCGATCGTCGAGATCGGCGAGGACTTCCTCGCTCACGTTCGGCAGATCGCGGGTGATCTCCTCGGGACCGAGTTTGGTGTCGCGGGCGTCGATCTCGTGCTCCTCGATGTGGATCGAGGAAAGAACGTCGTCCTGGACGAGACGCTGCGACAGGATGATTGCGTCCTCGTAGTTATGGCCCTCCCACGACATGAACGCGACGAGCAGGTTCTTGCCCAATGCCATCTCGCCCTGGTCGGTGGACGGTCCGTCGGCGAGCACCTGGCCGACCTCGACGCGCTGGCCCTCGGTCACCACCGGGCGCTGGTTGAAGCACGTGCCCTGGTTGGAGCGACGGAACTTCTCCAGGCGATAGGCGCTGTAGGTGCCGTCGTCGTTGGCGACGGTGATGAGATCGGCGGAAACCTCGGTGACGCCTCCCGCCTTCTCTGCGAGCACGAGGTCACCGGCGTCGTAGGCGGCCGGGAACTCCATGCCGGTTCCGACGAGCGGTGCCTCCGCACGCAGCAGCGGAACGGCCTGGCGCTGCATGTTCGAACCCATGAGCGCGCGGTTGGCGTCGTCGTGCTCGAGGAACGGGATCATCGACGTGGCGACGGACCACAGCTGCCGCGGCGACACGTCCATGTAGTCGACCTCGTCCGGGGCCACGTAGTCGACCTCACCGTTGCGACGACGCACGAGCACGCGGGCCTCGGCGAACGCACCGGAATCACTGAGCGGGGTGTTGGCCTGCGCGATGACGTGCAGGTCCTCTTCGTCAGCGGTCAGATAGTCGACCTGGTCGGTGACCTTGCCCTTGACCACCTTGCGGTACGGGGTCTCGACGAAACCGAATGCGTTGATCCGGCCATACGTCGCAAGCGACCCGATCAGGCCGATGTTCGGGCCTTCCGGGGTCTCGATCGGACACATGCGTCCGTAATGGGACGGATGCACGTCGCGCACTTCGAAGCCGGCGCGCTCACGCGAGAGGCCGCCGGGGCCCAGCGCGGACAGGCGTCGCTTGTGGGTGAGACCCGCGAGCGGGTTGGTCTGATCCATGAACTGGGAAAGCTGCGAGGTGCCGAAGAACTCCTTGATCGACGCCACCACCGGGCGGATGTTGATCAGGGTCTGCGGCGTGATCGCCTCGACATCCTGCGTGGTCATGCGCTCTCGGACGACGCGCTCCATGCGGGAGAGACCCGTGCGGATCTGATTCTGGATCAACTCGCCCACGGTGCGCAGACGACGGTTGCCGAAGTGGTCGATGTCGTCGGTCTCGACGTTCACGGTGCCGCGCGGGCCGTCCATGGTCTCGAGACCCGAATGCAGGCGCACCAGGTACTCGATCGCAGCGCACACGTCCTCGAGAGTGAGCGTGCTCTGCTCGAGTGGCAGGTCCAGACCGAGCTTCTTGTTCACCTTGTAGCGACCGACCTTCGCGAGGTCGTAGCGCTTGGTGTTGAAGTAGAAGTTGTCGATCAGGTTGCGTGCGTTCTCCAGAGTCGGCGGTTCACCCGGGCGCAGCTTGCGGTAGATGTCGAGGAGTGCGTCGTCCTGGCTCGCGATGGTGTCCTTCTCGAGGGTGGCCATGAAGATCTCGTATTGACCGAAGCGCTCACGGATCTGCTCGGTGGTCATGCCGAGGGCCTTGAGCAGGACGGTGACGGGCTGCTTGCGCTTGCGATCGACGCGGACGGCGACGAGATCCTTCTTGTCGATCTCGAACTCGAGCCACGCACCGCGGCTCGGGATGATCTTGCCGATGAAGACGTCCTTGTCGGTCGCCTTGTCGATCGAGCGCTCGAAGTACACGCCGGGCGAACGCACCAACTGGGAGACGACGACACGCTCGGTGCCGTTGATGATGAAAGTTCCCTTGTCCGTCATGAGCGGGAAGTCGCCCATGAACACGGTCTGGGACTTGATCTCACCGGTCTCGTTGTTCATGAACTCCGCGGTGACGAACAGGGGTGCCGCGTAGGTGAGGTCCTTCTCCTTGCACTGCTCGACCGTGTACTTCGGGGGCTCGAAGCGGTGGTCGCGGAAGGACAGCGACATCATCCCGGCGAAGTCCTCGATCGGGCTGATCTCCTCGAAGATCTCGGTCAGGCCGGAGACCTGCGGGATCTCGACGTTGCCCTTCTCGAGCTCGGCCCGCACCCTCGCCTGCCACTCGGGGCGACCGAGCAGCCAGTCAAAGGAGTCCCGCTGCAGGGTCAGCAGATCCGGGACCGACAGCGGCTCCCGGATCTTGGCGAACGAGGCCCGGCGCAGACCCGGGGAGAGTGTGGACACATCAGCGCGCTGTGCGGTCATTGCTTCCTTCCGAGGCCCATGCGCAGCCCCGGGGACGCCGGTAAGCCCGATTTGTCAAGTGGCAGGCCACGACGCATCAGGCGAATCTTTGGGAGGGCAGCGCAAAGCGGCAGCCTAGCCGAACGGCGCGCCGCTGTCCACAGGGGTACCCCGGCGAACCATCGGTCTTCCCCTGCCTCAACGGTGGCTGACAGCTGCCATCCGCTTCTGGAGGGGGACCCTCGTTCCGCCACGGTGATCCATGCGTGGCTCCATGGTGGCGGCCGGGACGCCACACGTCAAGCAGGGAAAGGGAAATTCGCGCAACCGTGTCTCGGTTGTGACCATTCGGCCCCACCGCAGATTCGGTCGGGTTAGCCTGCACCGCTCCCCCGACCGGGAGAGCCGATACCCGAGGAGCTCCCATGTCCCACGTCGTCGAGTTCACCCTGACCGTCAAGCCCGGGCACTACCAGGATGTCCTGGATCTCTACTCCAACTTCGCCCACGACTTCATGGCGGTCGATCCGCACCTGAAGAGCGTCCACATCGTCGGCGACGCCGGATCCGGCCTGGTGCGCGGGATCGGGGTGTTCGACACTGAGGAAGCCGCGGCAGCGGTCAACAGCGACGTCATCTTCGCGACGTTCAACGATCAGATCGCGCCCCTGATCAGCGCGCCCCCGCAGCGGGTGATCCTCGACCTCGTGCACGCCTGGCATCGCTAGACGCCGGAAACACGAATGGGGGCCGACCGGGGGTCGGCCCCCATTTGTGTGATGACTACTTGACCGAGACGGTTGCGCCGGCTCCCTCGAGCTGCGCCTTCGCCTTCTCGGCGGCGTCCTTCTTGACCTTCTCGAGGATCGGCTTCGGAGCGGCCTCGACCAGGTCCTTGGCCTCCTTCAGACCCAGGTTGGTGAGCGCGCGCACCTCCTTGATGACGGCGATCTTGTTGCCGCCGTCGGCCTCGAGGATCACGTCGAACTCGTCCTGCTCCTCCGCGCCGCCGCCAGCATCTCCACCGCCGGCCGCGGGTGCGGCGACAGCGGCAACAGCCACGGGGGCCGCCGCGGTGACATCGAAGGTCTCCTCGAAGACCTTCACGAACTCGGACAACTCCAGGAGGGTCATCTCCTTGAAGGCGTCCAGCAACTGATCGGTGCTCAGCTTCGCCATGGTGGTGTTCCTTTCGGGTTGAACCGGCCGAGGGCCGGGTGGGGCTTAGCCCTCGGTGGTCTCCTCCGCGGAAGCTTCCGCGTCGGCGGGGGTGGTGACCTCATCGGTCTCCGCAGCGGCCTCGACCGCTGTGTCTGTGGGCTCCTCGACGGGAGCTGGGGCAGCAGCCGGGGCTGCCTCGGCCGCAGGGGCTGCGGCGGGTGCGCCGGCTTCGAGCTTGGCCTGCAGTGCACCGAGTGCACGGGCGGCCTTGCCCAGCGGCGCGGCGAGGAGGCCGGCGGCGTGGGCCTGCTTGGCCTTCATGGCACCGGCGAGCTTGGACAGCAGGACCTCGCGGGACTCCAGATCGGCGATCGCGCCGATCTGGGCAGCCGTGAGGACGGCGCCGTCCATGAACCCACCCTTGATCACGAGGGCCGGGTTCTCCTTAGCGAACTTGCGGATGCCCTTGGCGGCATCCACCGGGTCGCCCTTGACGAAGGCGATGGCGCTGGGGCCGGCCAGCAGGTCGTCGAGGCCGGTGACTCCGGCGTCCTGGGCGGCACGCTTGGTCAGGGTGTTCTTCACCACGGCGTAGGTGACGGTGTCACCCAGCGAGCGGCGCAGGGCCTTGAGCTGGGCCACGGTCAATCCGCGGTATTCGGTCAGGACCGCGGCGGTGGACTCGCGGAAATGATCGGCGATCTCGGCGACGGAGGTCACCTTGCTCGGCCGTGCCATGGGGCTCCTTCCTGTGCCCCACATAGCAAACGCCCCGGCGCAGGCGCACGGGGCACGACCCCCGAGGGGGCAGTTCCACTCACCTGCGCGGGCCGCCCGCGATGCGGGGCCTTCGACCGGATCGGGTGATCCGGTGACCAGCGGTCTTCGGCAGTGACAGACAGTACGCGGATCCGATTCCTCAGAGCAAACCGGGTCCGGAAATGCGAGAGGGGGGCGGTTCCCCGCCCCCCTCCACGCGTGAGTGCTACGGCAGCAGCTTCTTGGTAGGAGCCGGCGGCCGGAATGTTGCGACCTTCGCCAGGGAACCACCCGCGTTGCCCGCGACGTAGACCTGATTCGGCTGGCCCAGGCGAACAACCGTCCCGGCTGAGTCGTACTGACCCATGTAGTAGCCGGTCAAGCCCTGGTGCGAGCTCTTCGTGATGATGAACGGCACCACAGCGGCGGAACGGAAGTTCTTCGCGTTGTCCTGCAGCGCCTTGACCAGGCCCTTGCGGGTCAGGTTCGGGCCAGCAGCCTTGAGGGCCTGCGACAGAACGTACGCGGTGTTCGCACCGTAGTACGTGTAGAAGTTGAACGGCAGGCCAGCGGCCTCCACGATGGTCTTCATCTGGCTCACGTACGGGTTGCCCGTGTCGGTGATCGGCACGAGGAACTGCGGCGTGTACATGCCCGTCATCGCGGCGCGCGTCGCAGGGACGCTTCCGACGATGCCCGCGAGAACGGTGGGCTCGGAACCAACCGAGGTCACCATCCAGGTGGGACGGAACTGCAGGGCAGCGGCCGTCCGGAGCAGAACACCGGTGGCCGAGGTGACACCGAAGAACACGACGAGCTCACAGCCCGCAGCCTTCATCCGGGTGACCTGGGCGCCGAAGCCCTGGGCGATCTGGGTCGGCAGGTACGAAGCCTGCGCGGTCCAGGTCGTGAATCCGGCGGACGCGAAGCCCTGTCCGGCGTTCTCACCGAACTCACCCTCCTGGTAGAAGAAGCAGCGCTTCTTGCTCGCCAGATCCGGTGTGTCCTGGATGTACTTGGCCATGACCTTGGCCTCGACGGCGTAGGACGGGAAGTACGGGAACGTGTACGGGTACTTCTGCACGTTGTCGAAAGCATTCGAGCCGGTGTTGACGAACACGTCCGGAATACCCTGCTTGTTGATCTCGTCGACGACGGCGAGATGGTTAGCGGTACCGAGCGCGCCGTAGATCGCGAAGACCTTGTCGTTGAGAATCAACTCGTTGGTCTTGGTGATCGTGGTCGTCGGGTTGTACTGATCGTCCTTGACGACCAGGCTGACCGCACGGCCGTTGATGCCACCGCTCTTGTTGACGTAGGCGAAGTAGGCGTTGGCTCCGGCGGACACGTCCTTGTAGCCGGGGGACGCGGGTCCGGTCAACGGGGTTGTCGTACCGATCTTGATCTCGGTCTTGGTGACGCCGGGATCGGCAGCGTTCGCCGCGCCCGCCGTGCCCACTGCCATCAGACCGACGATCGTCGATACCGCGACAGTGCGGATTGCGAAGGACTTCACAAGCTCTCCTTACGTAGGGATCTGGGCCCCAGGTGACCACAGCGTGACAACCCCGGAAAACCCGTGTGACCAGCACATTACGGGATGGGGGCGCTAGTCCGCCAGTTTCCTTTTCAAGTCCCTTCAGGACGAGGAACTGGGGGATTTACGCAGTCTCCCCAGAAGATCCGATACCCCTCCCATGATCCCCCGGGGTGCCAGCAAGACCACAGCCACGACCAACAGGCCGTACAGCAGGTTCGGAGCGTTGTCGGCAACCTGCCGGGGCAGGCCGAGCTCGGAGGAGAGGGAGTCCACCCATTCAGGTAGCCACACGATCAGCAGCGCTCCGATCACTGCCCCCACGAGAGAGAGTCGCCCACCCAGAACGACACCGACCAGGAGCGAAAGAGATAGTCCGAGGCCGAAGGCACTCGGGGCGGCGAGGGTCAGAATCTGCGCGAAGACCGCACCGCTCAGCGCTGCAAACAGTGAACTGACGACAAAAGCCGACACCTTGCCACCGGAGGGGGAGATTCCGACGACTGCGGCAGCAACGGGGTCGTCGCGCACGGCCTGCCACACCCTGCCCTGGCGACCCCGGACGAGGTTCAAGGCGACGAAACCGACGATGCACGCAACCGCGATCGCGACCGAGGCCTGCCACTGCTGCAACACGAAGTCCGATGCTGCAGTGAATGCGTCGGCCGGATCGGCGGCGATCTCCGGCGTCGCCTCCGGGGTGGCGACATCCGTTTGCATACCCTGAACACCCTGCTGCGCGTCCTCCAACGTCAGCAAGTCCTCCTGCGCAACACCCTGCTGCGCGTCCTCCAACGTCAGCAGGTCCTCCTGCGCAACACCCTGCTGCGCGTCCTCCAACGTCAGCAGGTCCTCCTGCGCAACACCCTGCTGCGCGTCCTCCAACGTCAGCAAGTCCCCTTCCGCGGGGGCGGCTTCCTCCATGGGGGCCTCAGTGGTCACGGATTCATCGACGAGGAACTCATCGAGCGCTGAGTCGTCGAACTGTGCGTCGCTGCTCAACGCTTGATCGGTGTAGCCACCCTCGGGGTAGGGGACGATCAGCTTGAGGCCCTGCTCACCGCCGAGGATGGAGGGATACCTGTTGATGATCGAGGGGATCCCTACGGCGATGCCGAGAGTCAGGCCCGCAAGGTACGGGCCACGCAGGCGCGCGCCAAGGGCCCCGATGACAAGACCGATGATCACTCCCCCGACACCCGCGAAGATCATCGACCACACGGCATTCCAGGGAAGGCCGAGAATGGGGACCGTCTTCCAATTCATGCTCGTCAGGGCGAATACGTATCCGCCGACAGCCATGAGTGCGCCATTACCCAGTGAAACCTGGCCTGAGAGGCCCACGAGGATGGTCATCCCGAACATGGCCGTCGCATACATCGCCGCCAAGGCCAAGTAGTAGCTCAACTGAGCATCGATGACTGTGTTGAGTCGCGACAGCAGGAGCCAGATCACGAATGCCAGAAGGGCGTGCCCCGCGAACCGGGAACCCGGTGCACGGAGCGTGAAGTCAGTCCAGCGATCGCGCATCAGACGGACCTCGCCTTGTGATGAGAGAAGGCGCCGTCAGGCTTGAACCACAGGTTCAGCGCCAACAGAATCAGTGCCACGATCGGGGCATTCGACGCATCGCTATAGCCGGTGACGAGTGACAGGATCAGCCCCGTACCGATTCCGAAGGCCACGGCACCCACGAGCGAATCCAAGCCACCGATCACGGCCGCGGTGAAGGCGAAGACGAGGAAGATGTCGAACGTGTTCGGGGAAAGCGACGAGATCGGTGCGATCAAGACGCCGGCAACCGCACCGACCATCCCCGCGATAATCCATCCGATCGCCAGCATGCGACTCACTCGCACACCTGAGAGTCGAGCAACCTCCGGGTTGAAGGCTGAGGCCCGCATAGACAGCCCGAGTTTGGTGCGCGTCATCAGGATGGTGAGGATGAGAACGAGCACGATCATCACGATGAAGACGAAAACGTCATAGCCCGTAAGCGGGACGACCCGGCCGAAGATCGTCAATCCCGCGTACTCGATCGGAGTCGGGTAGGCCCGCGGTTCGGCAGTCCAGATCATCGCGGCAAGTGACTGCAATGCGATGAGAACCCCGAAGGTTGCGATGATCGCCCCGGACGCATCGGCGCGACGCACCGGTCGCATCACGAGGACGTGCACGATGAAGCCGAGGCTTCCGCCCGCGATGACTCCCACGATCAGGCCGACCAGCCACGAACCGGTGATGTTCACGGCTGTCAGCGCAATGAAGGACGTGAACATCGCCTGGCCGACCTGGGCGAAGTTGACCACCCGGGTCGAACGCCACACGAGCACGAGGGCGAGGGCCATGAGCGCGATCACCGCGCCGTTGGCGATACCCCCTAGGAAGTAATCGAAGAAAGACCCCATGTCACCTCCTCAGTAGCCCAGGTATGCGTGTCGAAGTTGTTCATCCGCAGCGACCTCCGCCGCAGGACCCGCCATCACGATGCGGCCCAGGTTCAAGACGATGCCGGTTCTGGCGACCCGGAGAGCAGTGGTCGCGTTCTGCTCCACGAGCAGCACGGCGAGGCCGCTCTCCCGAGCCATCTTCTCCACCAGGTGCAGGATCTGAGTGACGATCAACGGCGCGAGACCGAGGGATGGCTCGTCGAGCAGCAGTGTCTGCGGACCGCACATCAATGCGCGCCCGATCGCAAGCTGCTGACGCTCGCCGCCGCTCAGCGTGTCCGCACCGAGGTGCTTGCGCTCCTCGAGGATCGGGAACAGTGAGAAGACCCGATTCTCGGATGCAGTGCGCTGGGCACCCGTGCGCCACATTCCGCCGAGGCGGAGGTTCTCGAGGACTGTCAGATCCGGAATGGTTGAGCGACCCTCGGGCACCAGGGCGATTCCGGTGCGGACAACCTCTTCGGGGCCCCAGCCGGTAATGTCCTGGCCGTTCATTCGGATCCGACCTGATTCCGGTTTGACGAGTCCGGCCAGAGTGCGCATCAAGGTGGACTTGCCGGCACCGTTCGCTCCGATCACCGCTGTGACGCGGCCGGGTGGGACGGTCAATGAGACATCTGTGAGTGCCTTGACGGGGCCGTAAGAGACGGAGAGGTTCTCGACTTCGAGCATCAGTCCTCCTCCCCCAGATACGCGGCGAGGACAGCCGGATCGGTGCGCACCTGCTCGGGTGTCCCCGAGGCGATAACGGTTCCCGCGTCCAGCACCCAGATCAAGTCGCACACATCCATGACCAGTTCCATGTGGTGCTCGACGAGCAGAACTGTGCGGTCAGGGATCCACGACTTGATGATCCGGGCGAGGTCCGCCATGTCACCCGCGCCGATCCCTCCGGCGGGTTCGTCGAGCAGGAGCACCTTCGGGTCGCTCACGAGCGCGCGCGCGAGCGAGACGCGCTTCTGCACCGGATACGGCAACTCGCCAGGAAAGCGGTTCGCAACATCGAGGATGGACATCTCCTCCATAACGGCATGCGCGCGCTCCCGCAGGCGACGCTGTTCCGCGTCAGTCCACGGCATGGCCAGTGAATCCGCGACGATGCCGCTCTTCACGTGAGCGCTCCCGCCCAACAGGATGTTGTCGAGTGCCGTCAAGGATGGAAAGAGTCCGACACCCTGGAGTGTCCGGGAGATACCCATCGAGGTCAGGTGATGGGTCTTGATGTGCTTGAGCCGCTTGCCATCGAAACGAACCTGGCCTGAATCCGGCTTCACGAAACCCGAGATGACGTTGAAGACCGTGGTCTTGCCAGCGCCGTTGGGCCCGATCAGGCCGGTGACCGCGCCCTCGGGGACCCCGATACTCACGTTGTCGAGGATCTTCAGCCCCGACAGGGTGACCGAGATGTCCACGACCTGCAAAAGAGGATGGGTCAGGGGCAGGACGTACTTCACCTCAGCCCCTTCCGCCTCGACCCATCAGTCAGTCTGACCTGAGCGCGCTGGTCGGTCAACCCAAATCGCCCACATCGTGACGAAAGGGCGGGTGCGCCGCACCCGCCCTTTCGTGGAAACCTCGAACTAGACGGCGCTGTCCTCCGTGAGGAGCCCGGTGGTCCGGTTGGGGTCGACGGGGACGCCCGGCCCCATCGTCGAGGACAGGACCGTCTTCTTGATGTAGCGGCCCTTGGAGGACGAGGGCTTCAGGCGCAGGACCTCGTCGAGCACCGCCCCGTAGTTCTCGACGAGTTGCTGCTCACCGAAGGACACCTTG
>JBILLS010000047.1:0-12511 GCA_044375955.1 Candidatus Nanopelagicales bacterium
GTCCCAGGGCTCGGCGATCAGTTTGACCGTGCGCAGGATCGGATCCTGGGCGATGGCCGACATGAAGCTGCCCAACATGTCCACGTCGTGGAAGGAACGGGCGAGTGTCGAGGCAAGATCGAATCGGAAGCCATCGACATGCATGTCTTGAACCCAGTAGCGCAGCGAGTCCATGACGAGCTGCAGGACATGCGGTTGTGCGATGTTCAGGCTGTTCCCGCACCCGGTGTAGTCGACATAGCCACTGTCTCCGAGTCTGTAGTAGCCGGGATTGTCGATTCCGCGGAACGACAGGGTTGGGCCGTCGATTCCACCCTCGGCCGTGTGGTTGTAGACCACATCGAGGATCACTTCGAGCCCTGCCTCATGCAGATGCTTCACCATGGACTTGAAGTCGTCGACCTGTCCGCCAAGACTTCCGCGAGACGAGTAGCGGGCGTGGGGAGCGAAATATCCGATCGAGTTGTATCCCCAGTAATTCGTGAGATTCGATTCGAGCAGACGCAATTCACTGACGAAGTGGTGGACGGGCAGAAGCTCGATTGCGGTGACTCCGATCGATTGCAGGTGATCGATCACGGCCGGGTGTGCCACCCCCGAAAAAGTTCCGCGCAGGTCGACCGGGACCTCGGGGTGCCGCAGAGTGAGTCCGCGCACGTGCGCCTCGTAGATCACCGTGTCCGTCCACGGAATGTCCGGGTGCCGATCATCACCCCAGTCGAACGTGGTGGACACCACCACCGAATGCGGGACCACGCCGGCGGAGTCTGCGCTATTGGGGTGACCACTCGGTTCGGAGTCGCGAACGGCGGGGTCGAGGGAGAGTTCCCCGGTTAATGCTCGCGCATACGGGTCGATCAGGAGTTTCGCTGGATTCCAGCGCAGGCCGCGAGTGGGATCCCACGGACCGTGCACGCGGAAGCCGTAGCGGGTCCCCGGGGCGAGATCGGGGATGTGGTCGTGGAAGACGTGATTGGTGCGCTCGCGGAGTACCCGGCGCTCCTCACCGTCATCGCGCAGGATGCAGACTTCGACGGATGCAGCGCCCTCAGCCCAGAGAGCGACATTCGCTCCGCCTACCCCATCGGGTGTGACCCCAAGGGGATCCCACCCGGGCGTGTGCGGCACGCTCCGACGCTAGCGCGT
Organism: Candidatus Nanopelagicales bacterium; assembly: GCA_044375955.1. Classification (GTDB taxonomy): domain Bacteria; phylum Actinomycetota; class Actinomycetes; order S36-B12; family S36-B12; genus VGCC01. The sequence continues at coordinate 1,147 of JBILLS010000047.1, forward strand.
GCGTGTCTGGTTACGCTGCTGCGGTCGAAAGGTGCGTCATGGGTGAATTCATCTCAATCGAGCGCGCGAGCGGTGTCGCTGTCGTCCGCATGGATCGGCCACCGATGAACGCCCTCAACCTGCAGATGCAGCGGGAGCTCCAGGAGGCGGCCACCGAGATCAGTGGTGATGAGTCGATCCGGGCCGCCATTGTGTATGGCGGCCCGAAGGTCTTCGCCGCCGGTGCGGACATCAAGGAGATGGTCGACATGTCCCATACCGACATGGTCTACGCGGCGCAATCCCTGCACCAGGCGTTTTATTCCATCGCGTCCATTCCGCAGCCCACGATCGCCGCCATCAATGGCTATGCCCTCGGGGGTGGATGCGAAGTCGCCCTCTGCTGTGACCTGCGTATCGCGGCGGAGGACGCGACCCTGGGTCTACCCGAGGTAACGCTCGGGATCATCCCCGGTGCGGGGGGCACCCAACGACTCCCGCGCCTGATCGGTGCGTCGCGGGCGAAGGACCTGATTCTCACGGGTCGATTCGTGCGCGCGCCGGAAGCCGCGGACATCGGGTTGGTCAACCGAGTGGTCCCGGCTGACTCCGTGCTGGATGCGGCGCGTGAATACGCCGAGCGACTCGCGCGCGGGGCGGGGCTTGCGCTACGCGCCGCCAAGCTCGCCATCGATGCTGGCCTCGACTCGAGTCTCGACGCCGGGCTGGCTCTCGAGCGCACCCTGTTCGCCGGCCTCTTTGCGACCGAGGATCGTGCGCGCGGGATGGAGTCCTTCGTGACCCACGGGCCGGGCAAAGCCGAATTCATCTCCCGATGACCCAATCCCCGTCGTCGGCGAAGATCGCGAACGTCGTCTACCACGATTGGGAGGCCGAGAGCTATGACTCCAAGTGGAGCATCTCCTTCGATGAGCGTTGCGTCGAGTACGCCCGGCATGCCTTCGACGCCGCATCCGATTCCCAACTCAATCTCCCGGTGGACCGTGCGGTCGAGATCGGTGCCGGAACAGGCTTCTTTCTCCTCAACCTGATGCAGTCCGGCGTCGCTCGTCACGGAGTGGTAACGGACATCTCGTCCGGAATGGTGCGCACGGCTGTGCGGCAGGCAGGGGATTTGGGACTCGACGTCGTCGGAACCGTGGCCGATGCTGAATCGTTGCCTCTTGCGGATGACAGTTGCGATCTCGTCGTCGGTCACGCCGTGCTGCACCACATCCCCGATGTCGAGCGTGCGATGACCGAGGTCCTGCGCATCCTTCGTCCCGGGGGGCGCTTCGTGATCACCGGCGAGCCCACTCGGCGTGGGGACTACGTCGCGCGACGGCTCTCACGCCTGACCTGGTGGGTGACCTCCCACGTGACACAGGCACCGGGCCTGCGCGGTCGGTGGGCGCGACCTCCGGCGGAACTCGAGGAGTCCTCCGAGGCCGCAGCCCTCGAGGCCGTGGTGGATGTGCACACCTTCGATCCCGGCGAGCTGGCGCGCACCTGTCTCCGGGCCGGAGCGGTCGATGTCCGCACCCATACGTCGGAGTTGACCGCCTCGTGGTTCGGCTGGCCGGTCCGCACCTTCGAGGCTGCTGTCAAGCCGGGTGCGCTCGGATTCGGGTGGGCCATGTTCGCCTACCGATCGTGGCAGGGCCTGGCACGATTGGACGAGTCGGTACTCGCGCGCATCGTGCCGGATGAGTTGTTCTACAACGTCTCGGTGTCAGGAGCCAAGCCATGACTCGGATCGTTCACCTGTCCTGGGAATATCCGCCGCGCGTGTTCGGGGGGCTCGGCCGTCACGTGCAGGCGCTCGCCGAGGCGCAGGTGCGGTTGGGTCACGACGTCACCGTGCTCACCGCTGCCACCGACGGTGCTCCGGCAGTCGAGACTGTGAACGGCGTGACCGTGAGACGGATCGATCGGGATCCGCCCGACGTGCCTTTCGACGTCGATCACCTGATGCTGTGGGGCTTTGGGCTCGAAACTGCGATCGCACGGGTCGCCGTGGAAGAAGGACTCGCGGCGGATGTTGTGCATGCGCATGACTGGCATCTGGTGCATGCGGCCGCAGCCATTCGTGCGAGCACGGGCGTACCCTTCGTCCTGACCATCCATGCGACGGAGGCTGGCCGGCACCGCGGATGGGTCACCTCGGATCTCTCCCGCCAAATCTTCCAACTCGAATGGTGGGGTGCGCGCGAGGCCGACGTCCTGATCACCTGCAGCAGGGCGATGGAGGTCGAGGTGGGAACCCTGTTCGGTGCCACGAACGTCGATGTCATACCCAACGGGGTCGACGTGCAGGAACTCCCGTCCGGCTCGCGTGGGCGCGAGATCGTCTACCTCGGCCGACTCGAGTGGGAGAAAGGTGTGCAGACCCTCGTCGAGGCACTCGCGCTCCTGAGGTCCCGGGGCGTGGATTTCACGGCGGTGCTGTGCGGACGTGGAACATTCGAGCCGCGGCTGCGGGATCTCGTCGCCGACGAGCACCTGGGCGACATCGTGCGGTTCGAAGGCTGGATCAGTGAGGAGGAGAAGCGGGCCATGTTGCGTTCGGCCGGAGCGGCCGTCGTGCCCTCCTTCTACGAACCCTTCGGCATCGTGGCGCTCGAAGCCGTGGAGGCGGGTGCACCGATCGTGGTGTCGGACGTTGGGGGGTTGAGCGAGATCGCGGCGAGTGTTCCCGGATCGATGACGTTCCCGGCGGGGGATGCGCAGGCGCTGGCCGGCACCCTGAGCGCGATGCTGGACGCGAGCCACGATCCGGTCGCCGCTCGTGCGGTTCTCACCGAGATGTACTCCTGGGATGGGATCGCGAAGGACTCGCTGAAGGCCTACGCGCGGGCGTCCCGGCGCATGTCCGCGGAGGGGTACCAGGTCCCCCCGGAAGATCGCAGTGTCCTCGCCTGAGTTCCGGATCTTCAGCCGCTCGACACTGCGCTGGATCGTCCGTAACCGCGCGTGGTCCTGGTGGTACCTGGTGCGATACGCGCGTTTCCTCCGTTTCCGTGTCCTGCACCCCGACATCGACTGCGCAGGCCTCGTGTTCCTTGGGCGGCGCGTCACGATCGAGCAGCGACGCGGACATGGGCGCATCCGCATAGGTGCATGGGTGCACATCGGGGACGACAACCGGATCCGCTGCCACGAGGGAACCCTGCGCATCGGAGACAAGACCGTCCTGGGCCGGGACAACACGATCAACTGCTACCTCGACGTGTCCATCGAGCCCGAGACGCTGATCAGCGATTGGGTCTACATCTGCGATTTCGACCACAGGAGTGATGACCTCGATGTCGCGATCCGTCGCCAGGGGATCGTCAAGGCGCCTGTGCGGATCGGGCGGGGCTCGTGGGTCGGGGTCAAGGCGTCGATCCTGCGCGGTTCGGACGTCGGGGAGCACACGATCGTCGGCGCCCACGCGGTCGTGCGCGGGGTAGTGCCCCCCTATTCCGTGGTCGTGGGGATCCCCGCCCGCGTGGTGCGGGCCCGGCGAACGATCCCCGCCCCGGACGAGGTCCGGGACATCGAGGCGGCCACGCGTGCGGCCGTGGAGGAGCGTGTTGCCCGGGGGCAGCGTGCGCACGAGGAGGGTCCGTGATTGGATACAATCGTCGAAGGGAACGCGATGAAGGTCGCCGTATGTGTCAAACAGGTGCCCGACACCTGGGCCGAGAAGCGCCTACGGGCTGAGGACTCCCTGCTGGACCGGGAGAGTGCCGACGGCGTGATGAACGAGCTCGACGAGTACGCCGTCGAGCAGGCCCTCCAGATCGTCGAGGCCGCCGGTGGCGAGGCCGTCGTGGTCTCCATGGGTCCAGAACGCGCCGCCGAGACGGTCCGCAAGGCGCTCAGTATGGGTGCCGACTCCGGGCTCCACGTCGTCGATGACGCGCTGCGCGGCTCCGATGCGATCGCCACGGCGAATGCCCTGGCGGCGGCCCTCAAGGATCGTGGCTTCGACCTCATCATCTTCGGGTCCGAGTCGACGGATGCGCGGATGAGCGTCATCCCCGCCATGGTCGCGGAGATCCTCGGCGTAGCCCAGTTGACGTTCGCGCAGAAGGTCGCCGTCGACGGTTCCACGGTCACCATCGAGCGCGTCACCGACTACGGATTCGACACCGTGACGGCCAGCACCCCCGCGGTGGTGAGTGTTGTCGAGAAGATCAACGAGCCTCGGTATCCATCCTTCAAGGGCATCATGGCTGCGAAGAAGAAGCCGGTGGAGACCATCGGCCTTGCCGAATTGTCGCTGGACCCGAGTGCGGTCGGAAGTCGTGCCGCGTGGAGTGTGGTGGCCGATTTCTCGGCGCGCCCCGCGAAAGCAGCAGGCGTCGTCGTATCCGATGCGGGGGATGGTGGCGTCAAGATCGCCGAGTTCCTCGCCGAGCAGAAATTCATCTAGGGAGCGCGCCATGGCAGATGTCCTCGTACTTGTCGAGCAGTTCGGTGGCCAGGTCAAGAAGGCCACGGCGGAACTGCTGACCGCGGCGCGGCGACTCGGCTCGCCGGTGGCCGTGTGGATCGGCCCCGGATGTGACGACGGTGCCGTGGCCGCGCTCGGTGAATTCGGTGCAACGGACGTGCTCGTGGCCGATGCGCCGCAGTACACGGACCACTCGGTGGCACCTATCGCCGACGTTCTCGCGGCACTGGTGGCCCAGCGTTCCCCAGCTGCGGTTCTCGTTGCCTCCAGCGCAACCGGTAAGGAAGCTGCGGGTCGACTTGCCGTCAAGACCTCGAGCGGCATCATCACCGATGCGGTGGACATTGCCTCCGATGGAACCGTGACACAGAGTGTCTTCGGCGGTTCGACCATCGTGCACTCCCGGGTGACGCAGGGAACCCCGATCATCACCGTCCGGGTGAACTCGATTGCTCCCGAGGTTCACGCCACGACCCCTGCGCGGACGACCATCGACGTTCCGGTGAGTGAGACATCGCTGAAGGCGCGCGTCACCGAGCGGACCGAGGTGACCAAGGGTGGTCGACCCGAGCTCGCCGAGGCGTCGGTCGTGGTGTCTGGTGGGCGCGGAGTCGGGTCCGCGGACGGATTCGGTGTGATTGAGGCCCTCGCGGATTCACTGGGAGCCGCCGTGGGTGCATCGCGGGCCGCCACGGATGCGGGGTGGTACCCGCATTCGCACCAGGTGGGTCAGACCGGGAAGACGGTCTCCCCGCAGCTGTACATCGCCAACGGCATATCGGGGGCGATTCAGCATCGCGCGGGCATGCAGACCTCGAAGACCATCGTGGTGGTCAACAAGGACCCCGAGGCGCCGATCTTCGAACTCGCTGATTTCGGTGTCGTGGGGGACCTCTTCGAAGTCGTCCCCCAATTGACCGAGGAGATCAAGAAGCGCGCAGGCGCGTGACCCTACGATGACGTGATGCTCGACGGTCGCGTCTACGCGGATCACGCTGCGACGTCACCCATGCTCCCCGAGGTGCGGGAGGCATGGGTAGCCGCCTCACGGATCGTCGGCAATCCTTCTTCGCTGCACGCGAGTGGCCGGAGCGCTCGACGCATCGTCGAGGAGGCGCGAGAGTCGATCGCGTCGGATCTCAACGCGCGACCTTCGTCGGTGATATTCACCTCGGGTGGCACTGAGGCCGACAACCTCGCCGTCAAGGGCCTCTTCTGGGCTGCACGTGATCGAGGGGACGCGCCTCGGGTGCTCGCCTCGGCAATCGAGCACCATGCCGTCCTTGATCCGGTGGAGTGGCTGGCCAAGCACGAGGGTGCCGACGTCACGTGGATTCCGGTCGATCGGCGTGGTGTCGTCGACGCTGCATGGATCGATCAGTGGCTCGTCGGTGTCGGCGGTGACGCGGCTCTGTGCACGGTCATGTGGGCGAACAATGAGATCGGAACAGTGCAACCCGTGCCTGACATCGCGCGTGCATGTCGCGAGGCAGGAGTCCCCTTCCATACTGATGCTGTCCAGGTACTGGGCCAACTGCCGATCGATATCACCGCCCTGGGTGCCTCTGCGGTCACGATCAGCAGTCACAAGGTCGGGGGACCGGTGGGTATCGGTGCCCTCATCATCGACATCACCGAGCAGTTCACCCCGGTGGTGCACGGTGGAGGCCAGGAGCGTGAGATCCGCTCGGGCACGCTGGATTGTGCTCTCGCCGCCGGATTCGCGACCGCGGTTCACTCAGCGGTGCAAGCCCAGGAAGGTCATGCCGCGCGCATGCGCGCGCTGCAGGCGGCGCTTGTCGACGGGGTCCGGTCCGTTGTTCCCGATGCGATTCTCAACGGAGGTGACGGGGATCTCCGGTTGCCGGGCAATGTCCACTTCACCTTCCCAGGCTGTGAAGGTGACGCACTCCTCATGTTGCTGGATGCCGCGGGGATCGACTGCTCCACCGGTTCGGCGTGCACAGCGGGCATTCCGGAACCCAGTCACGTCCTCCTCGCAACGGGGGCACCGGAGTCCCTTGCTCGCTCGTCGTTGCGGTTCAGTCTCGGTCGGACGTCGAGCGACGAGGATGTTGCCCGGATCGTGGCAGCACTGCCCGCGGCGGTGGATCGTGCCAAGCGGGCGGGCTCGTCGACGCGGACCGGTGTCGGATGAAGGTGATCGCCGCACTGAGCGGGGGTGTGGACTCCTCGGTTGCCGCCGCGCGCGCCAGGGATGCGGGCCATGAAGTGGTCGGCGTGCATCTCGCACTTGCACGGAAGTCCGCGAGTGGGCGCGAGCGCGGATGCTGCACCCTGGATGACGCACGGGATGCCCGTCGTGTCGCTGATGTCCTGGGGATCCCGTTCTACGTCTGGGATTTCGCGGAGAAGTTCCAGGAGACCGTGATGACCGATTTCCTTGACGAGTACAGCGCAGGCCGCACCCCGAACCCCTGCCTGCGGTGTAATGAGCACATCAAGTTCAGTGCGGTCCTCGACAGGGCTCGCGCCCTCGGTTTCGATGGGATCGTCACGGGCCACTACGCCCGAATCGTGCACGGTGAGGACGGGCCTGAACTCTTCCGTGCGATCGACCCCGCAAAGGATCAGTCATATGTGCTCGCAGTCGTCCCGCGCGCGCAGCTTGCGGCCGCGCACTTCCCGCTCGGGCTCGACACGAAGGCTGATGTGCGGGCAGAGGCTGCCCGGCGGGGTCTTGTGACCGCTGCCAAGCCCGACAGCCACGACATCTGTTTCGTACCGGATGGGGATACGGCCGGCTACGTCGTTGCCGCACTCGGGGCCCGCCCCGGCCCGATCGTCGATGCCTCGTCCGCACAGACCATTGGCGAACATCACGGACCCTTCACGGTGACCATCGGTCAGCGGCGTGGGCTCGGGCTCACGGTGCCGGCCGAGGACGGTGAGCCGCGATACGTCATTGACGTCGACCCGATCCACTCGGTCGTCACGGTCGGCCCTCGCGAGCACCTGCTCGTCCATCACATCGAGACGGGAGCGCCGCAGTGGCTGTCGGCACCGTGGATGGGACCCCGCACGGGCGTGTCGGTGCAGGTGCGTGCGCATGGTGAACCGGTGGACGCGACGGTGACCGCGAGTGAGGAGGGTCTTCTGGCCGAGCTCGGGTCACCCATCCAGGGCATCGCGCCCGGTCAGGCGCTTGTTGTCTACGAGGGGGATCGCGTCCTGGTCTCCGCGACTATCGATGCCACGGATCGAGTGCGCAGGCCCCGGACACACACGTGATCCCCTGGTCGCCGGCCGCCGCGACCTCGGTGGGCTCGTTCCCGGGCACCGATATCCGCGAGACCGTACGCATCGTCCGCGGGGAGATCCCCGACTTCCTGCACCTTCCCGAACTCCCGGCGCGTGGCCCGGGTTCGGACCTGATCGGTCGGACCCTCGCGGTCCTCTCAGGTGTCGATCACGGCTTCTCCGCGGCGACGACCCCGACCGGATGGCGGATCGATGGCGCCGACACCTCGGTCATGCGACGCGGCCGCTCGTGGCTCGGGGAGGATCTCGATGCACTCGAGGAGGTGACCCAGGGGTACGTCGGGCCGATGAAGATCCAACTCTGCGGACCCTGGACCCTTGCGGCATCCGTCGAGGGCGCGGGTGGTGAGCGGCTCGTGCGTGATCCGGGTGCGGTGCGTGAGATCGCCGAGGGTCTCGCAGAGGCCGCGCGAGAACATGTGGCAGATGTTCGTCGGAGGATTCCGGAATCCCACGCGGTGCTGCAATGGGACGAGCCACTCCTTCCTGCGGTGATGGCAGGCCAGGTGCGTACCGCCAGTGGTCTGGCAACGTATCGATCGGTGGACCTCCCCGTGGTCTCACGTGTGCTGACCGCGGTCATGGCTGCCGTCGATGACGCGATGTCCGGAGTGCATTGCTGTGCACAGGACGCACCCGTGGCTCTACTCGTCGAGTGCGGTGCCCAGTTCCTCTCGATCGACATCCTGGATGCGCGACCCGCGGACGCCGAGGTCGCCGCGGCCTGGGAATCGGGGGTCGGGATCCTGCTCGGGTGCGTGCGATCGCGCGGTGGCACCGGACGTGCGACTGACGAGGTGACCTCGCGTGTGGCACGCCGCTATCTGGCCGACCTCGGGTTTGCGGACGATCGCTATCTGAGGGAGCTCGCCATCACGCCCTCCTGCGGGTTGGCGGGGGCGGACCCGGCGTGGGTCCGCAGTGCACTGGCCGCCTGCCGCACGATTGGTGTCGTGCTGCGTGACGACAGGGCGGGGGTCGAGGAATGAGCGTCCCGACTCATGCGCGCGACCGATGGGAGGAGCTGGTCGCGCAGATCAACGAAGCCCGCTCCCGGTACTACGAGCGGGATCGGCCGACCCTGTCCGATGAGGAGTACGACGCCCTCTACCGCGAGCTCGTGGAGTTGGAGAACAGTCATCCGGAGCTCGCATCGGGGGAGTCACCCACGCAGACCGTCGGAGGTGAGCGCTCCGAGATGTTCGATCCCGTCGAGCACCTGGAGCGCATGTACTCCCTGGACAACGTTTTCGAGGATGGGGAACTCGAGGCCTGGTTCGAGCGGGTGGTCAAGGGGATCGGCTCCCTTCCGCCCATGTTGTGCGAGCTCAAGATCGATGGACTCGCTGTGGACGCGGTGTACACGAAAGGGATCCTGACTTCGCTGGCCACGCGCGGAGACGGACGTGTGGGGGAGGACGTCACCGCCAACGCGGCCCATATTCCGGCGATACCGCAGAAACTGTCCGGTGGGACCGTCCCGGATCTCATCGAGGTACGCGGCGAGATCTTCTTCACTCTCGCCGATTTCACGACGATCAACGCCGAGCAACTCGAGGCGGGGCTGCCGAGTTTTGCAAACCCGCGGAACGCTGCGGCCGGAACGCTGCGGCAGCGGGTGGACAAGAAGCTGATCGAACTCCGGGAGTCCGAGAGGTCGGGAGCGCGGCGCGCCGAGACACTTCGGGGTGAGGTGGATCGTGCGCTTCGGCGTCTCAGTCTTCTGCGCCTCACGGTCCACGGGATCGGTGCGACTCGTGGCCTGAGCATCACGCAGCAAAGTGATGGGTACACCGAGCTGGCATCCCTCGGGCTTCCCGTCAGTGACCGCATGGATGTTCGCGACTCGGTCCCCGGAGTCCGTGACTACATCGCCCACTTCGGTGCGCACCGCCACGACGTCGAGCATGAGATCGACGGCGTCGTCGTGAAGGTGAATGAGATCGCTCTGCAGAAGCAGATGGGGGAGACATCGCGCGCTCCCCGGTGGGCGATCGCCTACAAGTACCCGCCGGAAGTAGTGCGGACTCGGCTCCTAGATATAGAGGTGAACGTTGGGCGCACCGGACGTGTCACACCCTTTGCGGTCATGGAACCGGTACGCGTGGCGGGATCCACAGTCTCGATGGCCACCCTGCACAACGCGTTCGAGGTCGAACGGAAGGGTGTCCTGATCGGCGACATGGTGTTCCTGCGCAAGGCCGGTGACGTCATACCCGAGGTTCTGGGTCCGGTGGTCGAGGTGCGCACGGGTGCAGAGCGTGCATTCCGGATGCCGACGAAATGTCCCTCGTGCGGAACACGATTGGCCCCGGAGAAGGAGGGGGACAAGGACATCCGGTGTCCGAACGCGCGGTCGTGTCCCGCGCAACTCCAGGAGCGCCTCTTCCATGTCGCGTCACGCGGGGCTCTCGACATCGAGGGGCTCGGATACAAGGCCGCCCAGGCACTGCTCGCGTGCGGTGTCGTCACGGACATCGGTGACCTCTTCCTCATCACGGAGGAGGCGCTCCGGACCTGCGACTTCTTCACCCGCGATCCGGGCAAGGGTGAATCCGGTCGCCCCCTGTCCGAGAACGCGAAGGGAATGCTGGCACAACTCGACGTCGCCCGCACGAGGCCGCTCTGGCGGGTTCTCGTTGCCCTTTCCATCCGGCATGTGGGTCCGACGGCCGCGCAGGCCCTCGCCCGGGAGTTCGGCTCCCTCGAGGCGATCGCGTCGGCAGACCGGGATCGCCTTGCCGATGTCGACGGCGTGGGGAGTGTCATCGCCGAGGCGGTGCGCGAATGGTTCGACGTGGACTGGCACCGAGAGATCATCGAGAAGTGGCGCGAGGGGGGCGTGCGGTTGGCCGACGAAGTCTCCGACGTCGGCGACCAACCACTGGCCGGGCTCACGGTCGTGATCACCGGATCCATCCCGGGATACACCCGCGAGAGCGCTGCAGAGGCCGTGACGGCGCTCGGTGGAAAGGTCGCCGGATCGGTGTCGTCGAAGACCACCGTGCTCGTCGCGGGGGAGAGCGCAGGGTCCAAGCTGGACAAGGCCGAGAAGCTCGGCGTCCCCGTCATCACGGCGGAGGTCTTCCCGGTCCTGCTCTCCGAGGGGCTCGAGGCTGCCTTGGCGGCCGCACCGGACTAGGTGCCGACCGCATCTGCACGGCTGGCACGATGTCCCCCATGCCCGATATCTCCCGTGACGACGTCGCGCACCTGGCGCGACTCGCCCGGTTGCGTCTGGGCGACGAGGAACTGACCCATTACGCCGACCAGCTCAGCGCCATCGTCGATGCTGTCGCACGCGTCTCGGAGGTCGCTGCCGCCGATGTCCCCCCGACCTCGCACCCGATTCCGGTGGTGAACGTCGTGCGGGCCGACGAGGTGCGCCCGGGGCTCTCACGCGAGTCCATTGCGGCCATGGCCCCGGCCTGGGAGGACGACCGTTTCCGGGTACCGCGCATCCTCGGGGAGGAGTAAGCGTGGGGCTGGAGGGAATGGATCTCACACGGCAACTGGCGAGCACCCTGGCCGATGCGGTGGCGCGTGGCGAAGTCAGCGCGGAGGAAGTCACCCGTGCCCATCTCGAGCGGATCGATGCGGTCGACGCCTCCGTGCACGCTTTCCTCTACGTCGAACGCGATGCGGAGTTGGCGACCGCACGTG
>JBILLS010000065.1:0-4060 GCA_044375955.1 Candidatus Nanopelagicales bacterium
GTGCGGTCGATGCGAAGCGCGCATCAGGTGCACCGTTGGGTCCGCTCGCCGGGGTCCCGATCGCGGTTAAGGACGTCCTCACCATGGCGGGAGTGCCCACCACATGCGGCTCGCGCGTCCTCGAAGGGTGGCGTCCCCCCTACGACTCGACCGTCGTCGAACGTTTACGTGCCGCAGACATGGTGATCCTGGGTAAGACGAACATGGATGAGTTCGCGATGGGCTCATCGACCGAGCACAGCGCATACGGCCCCACCCGCAATCCCTGGGATCTCGAGCGGATCCCCGGTGGATCCGGCGGTGGTTCGGCCGCGGCGCTGGCATCCTTCGAGGCACCCCTCGCGATCGGCACGGACACGGGCGGATCCATCCGTCAACCCGCGGCCGTCACCGGCACTGTGGGCGTGAAGCCCACCTACGGCGGTGTCTCCCGCTTCGGTTTGGTGGCGCTCGCGTCCTCGCTAGACCAGGCCGGTCCCTGCGCGCGCTCGGTGGGTGACTCCGCTCTCCTGCATTCCATCATCGCCGGCCACGATCCGCGGGACTCCACGTCCATCGACGCACCGGTCCCCGACGTCCTGGGTGCAGTCGCGCAGGGGGATGTGCGCGGTATGCGCGTGGGATTGGTGCGTGAGCTCTCCGGCGAGGGATACCAGCCCGGTGTGCAGTCGTTGTTCGAGCGCGCAGTGTCGATTCTGACCGCACTCGGTGCCGAGGTGATCGAAGTGTCGTGCCCGAACTTCGAGTACGCGCTCGCCGCCTACTACTTGATCCTGCCCTCGGAGGCGTCGAGCAATCTGGCTCGCTTCGACGGAATGCGGTACGGATTACGTGTCGGTGATGATGGTCAGGCCTCGGTCGAGGACGTCATGTCATTGACCCGTGAGCAGGGCTTCGGACCTGAGGTGAAGCGCCGGATCATGTTGGGCACCTATGCGCTATCCAGTGGCTACTACGACGCCTACTACGGCCAGGCCCAGAAGGTGCGCACCCTGATCGCACGCGACTTCGCGAACGCATTCGCGAAAGTGGATGTGTTGGTCTCTCCCACGGCGCCCACCACCGCATTCAGGATCGGTGAGAAGGTCGATGACCCCATCGCGATGTACCTCAATGACATCGCGACGATCCCGGTGAATCTTGCCGGCAACTGCGCGATGTCCCTGCCCATCGGTCTCGCTCCCGAGGACGGCCTCCCGGTCGGCCTGCAGATCATGGCTCCCGCGTTGGCCGACGACCGGCTCTACCGCGTGGGCTCGGCCCTCGAGCAGGCACTCGTCGATTCATGGGGTCACCTCCTGATCGAGGAGGTGCCTGACCTGTGAGTGTGGACTACATCGATTTCGATGCGGCGTTGACCGAGTTCGAGCCCGTGCTGGGCCTGGAAACGCACGTGGAATTGGGAACGGCATCCAAGATGTTCTGCGCGTGTCCGACGGCTTTCGGCGCACCCGCCAACACCCAGGTCTGCGCCGTCTGCTTGGGGTTGCCGGGGTCGTTGCCGGTGGTGAACGGCGTCGCGGTGGAGTCGACGATCCGCATGGGGCTCGCCCTGCACTGCGATATCGCCACCTGGTGCAGGTTCGCGCGCAAGAACTACTTCTACCCCGACATGCCGAAGGACTACCAGGTCAGTCAGTACGACGAGCCGTTGTGCACCAACGGCTACCTCGACGTGACCGTTGCAACCGAGGAGGGACCGAGGTCCTTCCGTGTTGAGATCGAGCGAGTTCACATGGAGGAGGACACCGGGAAGCTCACGCACGCCGGCGGCGCCACCGGGCGCATCCATGGCGCTGACTACTCCCTCGTGGACTACAACCGAGCAGGAATCCCGCTCATCGAGATCGTCACGAAGCCGATTGTGGGCACGGGTGATCTGGCGCCCGCGGTGGCGCGCGCCTATGTTGCGGAATTGCGCGATCTCATGCGCAGCCTGGGAGTGTCGGACGTTCGCATGGAGGAGGGCTCGCTGCGGTGTGACGTGAATGTCTCCCTGAATCGCCCGGGGGAGTCGTGGGGTACGAGGACGGAGACGAAGAACGTCAACTCGCTGCGCTCGGTGGAGCGCGCCGTGCGGTCGGAGATCGAGCGGCAGGCCGCCGTTGTGAAGTCCGGTGGGCGGATCGTCCAGGAGACCCGCCACTTCCACGAGGACACCGGCCGCACCACCCCGGGGCGCTCGAAGGAGCACGCCGAGGACTACCGCTACTTCCCGGAGCCCGATCTCGTCCCCGTCGCCCCTGACCGGGAGTGGGTGGAACGACTCCGGAACGAACTTCCGGAGATTCCGTCCGTCCGTCGCGCCCGCATGCAGGCCGAGTGGGGAATCGGTGACTTCGAAATGCAGGCGCTTATCAACATCGACGCCGTCGACCTGGTTGCAGACACTGTGGCTGCCGGAGTGGACCCCGCTGCGGCGCGCAAGTGGTGGACCGGTGAGCTGGCACGCGTTGCCAACGAGCGCGGTGTCGACCTCGCATCTTTGAGCGTTACTCCGGTGACGATCCAGCGCATCGAGGAACTCATCGCCTCGGGCTCTCTCACCGATTCCCTGGCCCGCCGTGCGCTCGAGGGTGTGCTGGCTGGTGAGGGGGACGTGGACCAGGTGGTGGCGGCACGTGGACTGACCGTGGTGAGTGATGACTCATCGCTTCTCGCTGCCATCGACGCGGCGCTGACGGAGCAGCCTGATGTCGCGGACAAGATCCGTGGTGGAAAGGTGCAGGCGGCCGGCGCGATCGTCGGGGCGGTGATGAAGGCCACGAAGGGGCAGGCGGATGCTGCCAAGGTGCGCTCCCTGCTTCTTGAGAGACTAGGGATCACCGAGTAGGTCACGTCGTCTTCGAGGGCCTCGCTAGTCTGAACGTATGGCCGACATGAAGCCCCGTAGCAAGGACGTCACCGAGGGACTCGAGAGGGCGGCCCAGCGCGGCATGCTCCGGGCGGTCGGGATGACCGACGAGGATTTCCCGAAGCCCCAGATCGGCATCGCTTCCTCCTGGAACGAGATCACGCCGTGCAACATGTCGCTCGCCCGTCTGGCTATCGCTGCCAAGGAGGGCGTGCACGCTGCGGGAGGGTTCCCGATGCAGTTCGGGACCATCTCCGTCTCGGATGGCATCTCGATGGGTCACGAGGGTATGCACTTCTCCCTCGTGAGCCGGGAGATCATCGCCGACTCCGTCGAGGCGGTCATGCAGGCGGAACGTCTGGACGGCATGGTCACGTTCGCCGGATGCGACAAGTCCCTGCCCGGCATGTTGATGGCGTCCGCGCGCCTCGACCTTGCCGCCGTCTTCGTGTATGCCGGATCGATCCTCCCGGGCCACGTGAAGCTCTCCGACGGCACGGAGAAGGACGTCACCATCATCGACGCGTTCGAGGCGGTCGGGGCCTGTGCACGTGGATTGATGTCCCGCGAGGACGTGGACGCGATCGAGCGCGCCATCTGCCCGGGCGAGGGCGCCTGCGGTGGCATGTTCACCGCGAACACCATGGCATCGATCGCCGAGGCCATGGGCATGTCACTGCCGGGATCCGCAGCGCCTCCCGCTGTCGATCGGCGGCGCGATGGTTACGCCCGTCGTTCCGGTGAAGCCGTCGTCGAGTTGATCCGGCAAGGAATCACCACCCGCGACATCATCACGCGCCAATCCATCGAGAATGCGATCGCAGTGCTGATGGCCTTTGGTGGGTCCACGAACGCCGTCCTGCACTTGTTGGCGATCGCGCATGAAGCGAATGTCGATCTGCACATCGAGGACTTCCATCGGATCGGCTCGAAGGTGCCCCTCCTTGCAGACGTCAAGCCCTTCGGTCGATACGTCATGAGTGACGTGGACCGCGTTGGGGGTGTGCCCGTGATCCTGCGAGGTCTTCTCGATGCGGGACTGCTGCACGGTGACTGCCTGACCGTGACCGGTAAGACGAGGGCGGAAAACCTGGCCGCCCTCGATCCGCCGGATCCCGACGGGCGGATCCTCAAAGCATCGCGCGATGCACTCGCTCCATCGGGGGGTATCACGATCCTCCGCGGGTCGCTGTGTCCCGAGGGTGC
>JBILLS010000066.1:0-4043 GCA_044375955.1 Candidatus Nanopelagicales bacterium
GATCCGAATCTCCGATAACGGCGTAGGAAGTTCATCGCCCATGCCCGAGGGACTCGGGATGTCGATCGTCTCGACGCTGGTCGAAACCGAACTCGGCGGCGACGTGGAGGTCGAGACAGCCCCGGGACAGGGAACGACGGTGGCGATCAGCGCCGAGGTGTGAGGGCAGTGAACTAGACGTTGGAGCGGGTGCGCAGCCGCGCATTGCGCCGCTTGAGTGCCCGGCGCTCGTCCTCGCTCAGGCCACCCCAGACACCGGAGTCCTGGCCGGTCTCGAGGGCCCACCGGAGGCATTCGTCGACAACCGGGCAGCGTCGACACACGGCCTTGGCCTCCTCGATCTGCACGAGGGCCGGGCCGGTGTTGCCGATCGGGAAGAACAACTCGGGATCTTCATCACGGCAGGCAGCCTCATGGCGCCAATCCATGCTTCTCCACTCCAGCCTGCAGGCGACGGGGTCTCCGACGCTTGTGATCGTGTTCACGTGCGGACCCACGTTGGGGGGCCGGAGGGTCTCTCGCGGTGATCCCCGGAGGAAGTCAGTCGCACGATCCGACGTTGGTCGTGACAAGGGTCGCAGGTCGGGAGGGTATTCACAAGCACAACTGACCGGATACCGGCGCGAATCTTGTCACTTTGATCACATCTGGGCGATTTACCCGATTCCGCTGGAAAAGGACGGACCGGTCAGCAGACCACCTGGAGGGCGTCCGGACAGGCCAGGAACCGGGCCCCGGTGACCGACCCGACGCTCTCCCCGTCCACCTGCATCGGCACCTCCCGGGAGGCCTCGACCTCGAACTCGGCCACGTCGTGCCAACTCATCAGCCCGGTGCTGGGCAGGATGCCGGGGGTCCGCATGACCATGCGCCGGGCGGCCCGGGCCGTCGCCCAGGGACCGAGGGACTTCATCGCGAACAGGTCCAGGCCGGTCTCGAAACTGGCCAGCGGGTTGGGGTCGATCGGCCAGGGGCCGAAATACGTCCACGGTGCGGTGTTCTGCACCAGGCACATGAACACCTCCCGGACCGGGGCCATTCCTGGTCGCGTCAACGTGAGAGCCGGTTGGGTCCGGTCGATGCGGGTGAGCAGCTCGCGCACCGTCGTCGTCAGGTAACGCATGGGTGTGGCGGATCTGCCGCGCATCCGCTGCTGGTCGACCGACTCGATTATCTGCGCGTCGATGCCGATCCCCGCGTTGACGGTGAACCAGCGCTCCTCCTTCCCGGTGGCGCGTTCGAGTCCGGCGAGGCCGAGTCCGATGTCGCGACTCCGGCCGTTGCGGAGGCCGCGTAGGAGGAGGCCGGTCGCCTCCACCGGATCGGTGGGAATGCCGAGCGCCCGGGCGAAGACATTCGCGCTCCCCCCGGGGATGGGAGCCAGCCGGGGAACGGGTCCCTCGGCATCGGGTTCGAGTAACCCGTTGACGACCTCGTTGACGACGCCATCCCCACCCAACGTCAGGACGACGTCGAGGTGTCGATTGCGGGCGTCGCGGGCGATCTTGACGGCGTGACCGCGGTGCGTGGTGAATGTGACTTCCAGATCCAGCTCGTGGGACGCCGCCTGCACGATGACGTCGGTGGTCAGAGGCGAGGTCGTGGTGGCGTGCGGATTGACGATCAGGACACCGCGCACATCTCCCAGGCTAGTTCCGTCGCGGTCGGAAGTCCTACCCTCGGGGGGTGCTGACGCGCGGCTTGGGTGTTGTCGCGGCCCTGCAGGGGGCCGCTCTCCTGGTGTACGCGGTGGTGGACCTCGTCGTGGTTCTCCGCGAGGGGTTCACCGGGCCCCAGGAGGTGTCGAATCCGGCGGCCTTCGGGATGCAGGTGGTGATCTTCGTCGCGCTCGGGGCGGGGCTGCTTGCGGTGGCGCGGGGCTGGTGGCTCTCCCGCAGATGGGTGCGCGGTCCCTTCGTCCTGGCGCAACTGCTGGGGCTGGTTGTCGGCGTACCACTGCTGCAGTCCAGCACGCCGGTGGTCGGTGGCGTCATCGTGGCGATCGCGCTCACAGCCCTCGTGGTGAGCCTCCTGCCGTCCGTGACGCGGGCTCTGCACGGCGATCAAGCAGCGATGTAGGCATCGCCCAGTGACTCGCGCATCTTGTCAAGCGCTGATCGTTGCAATCGCGAGACGTGCATTTGTGAGATTCCGAGTTCCTGCGCCACCGCGGACTGGCTCCACTCTTCGAAGTACCTCAGGGTGAGGATCTGCCTCTCTCGATCCGAGAGAGTCGTGAGCGCACGCCCCACGGTCTGCCAGTAGTCGACCGAGTCGGTCGAGTCGTCGACGCGGGGCTCGCGTGCTGGCAGGGCATCGTCGAGTGACTCGGGTCGATCGTGCTCCAGTGCCTCGAGCACGCGCTCCTGGGTGAGTCCGGTGAACTCGGCCAACTCCGCAACCGTCGGGTAGCGATGCAGGGAGGAATGCAGGGCCTCGGACGCATCGAGCACACGCGCGCGGGCCGAATGCACGCTGCGCGGAGCACGGATCGGCGACGTCTCGTCTCGCAGGTACCGGCGCACTTCGCCGAGTATGTGAGGTGCGGCATAGGAGGAGAAGGCTGCGCCGTGCCCGGGGTCGAAGCCATCGACGGCCGCGATCAATCCGAGGGTCGCCGCCTGCAGGACGTCGTCGCGATCCATGCCCGGGCGCATGTAGCGGCGACAGAGGTGTCGGACAAGTGGCTCGTGCATCACGATCAGCTCATCGCGGACTGCCGAAACCCGATCGGGTGCCGTCGACGGATCGTTCAACTCCGCGAAGAGTGCATGTTCGCGTTCCCGGTCCCCCATGGAGTGCTCGACGGGTCAGCCTGCTGAGGCGTCGACGTTCACGGCGAAGTGGACGGTGGTCTGTCCCTCGTCGCGATGGATTCTCGTCTCATGGGTCATCCCGCAGAGGACTTTCCAGGCCAGTCCGGAGGTCACATCAGTCTTGTCATCCGCGTCGTGCGGGACACTCACGCGCGCCTGGAAACTCTCGGCCGACGCATGGAGGGTGCACGTGATCGTCGACTCGGGTTGCGCCACGCCCACCGCGATGGTGAGCGCCTCGTCTAAGGCGTGCTTGGCGTCCTCGATGGCGTCGACGGTCAGATCGAACCGTGCGCACATGGCTCCGGCCAACGCGCGCATCTCCGGGATGCAGGACGGGTCTGCGGGAAACTCAACTCGTGTGGCGCTCATCGATCCTCCTGGGCGAGGCTGCGCAAAGCATCCCCCGTGACCCGGTGGACCGTCCACTCCGACATGGGAATCGCCCCGACGCCCTCATAGAAGTCCCACGCCGGCGTGTTCCAGTCCAGGACCCACCACTCCAGGCGGCCGTAGTCACGGTCCTCGCATATCCGGGCTAACTCCACCAGGAGTTGCTTCCCGATTCCGCGCCCCCGGAATTCGGGTCGGACGTAGAGGTCTTCGAGGTAGATGCCGTGGCGGCCGAGCCAGGTGGAGAAGTTCCGGAACCACAGCGCGAAGCCGACCGCTGCTCCGTCGACAACGGCGACGAGAGCGAAGACGGCCGGGTTGTCACCGAACAACGCAACGTGCAGGAGATCCTCGGTCGCCACGACGGCGTCCGGCTCCTTCTCATACTCCGCCAATTCCTTGATCATGGCGAGGATCTCGGGGACGTCTGATGGCTCGGCGAATCGGACCGACATCGTGGGCATTCGAGGAGCGTAGGCGTTTCCCAGGAATGAGTGAAGCCCCCGCAGGTGACTGCGGGGGCTTCGAAAGCGATCAGGCCTTCTTGGTCTCCCAGAAGATCGCCGCGATCTCATCGATCTTGGCCAGCAGTTGATCAGCGACCGCCGGATCGAGTGAACCCTTGGTCCCGCCGGCTCCCGCGAGCTTCGTGGCCTCGTTGAAGAGGGTGTTGAGCTGCGGGTACTTCTCGAAGTGCGGTGGCTTGAAGTAGTCGGTCCAGAGCACCCACAGATGATCCTTCACCAACTGGGAGCGCTGCTCCTTGATGGAGACCGCGCGGGCCTTGAACTCGGGATCATCGGACGCGTGGTACTTCGTCATGCAGGCCTTGAC
>JBILLS010000067.1:0-4035 GCA_044375955.1 Candidatus Nanopelagicales bacterium
CCTGCATGGTCGTATGTCCTCGGATGAGAAGGAGGCTGTGATGACTCGGTTCCGTGGAACGCAGTCAGACGCCCTGGACGTCCTTGTGGCTACGACGGTCATCGAGGTAGGTGTCGACGTGCCACAAGCATCGATGATGGTCGTGATGGATGCCGAAAGATTTGGCATCTCCCAGTTGCATCAGTTGCGAGGCCGCATAGGTCGTGGCTCGATTCCCGGTGTGTGCATCCTGGTGAGCAGGGGGCAGGGCGTTACGCGCACACGCCTGGACGCGGTGGCGGCCACGCGTGATGGATTCGTCCTGGCTCAGCATGACGTGGAACTGCGGGGTGCGGGTGATGTCCTGGGTGCGGCTCAGTCCGGTCTGAAGTCGTCCCTGCGACTGCTGGACGTGCTGCACGATGTAGATGTCATCCGCGATGCTCGCGGCGTCGCGGAGAGCTTGATCGGAGACGATCCGGAACTCTCTGGATTCGACACGCTTCGTGTCGCACTCGATCGGGCAGACACCGAGCGCCTGGCGTTCTTGGAGCGCGCATGACGCGGATCATCGGGGGGCAGTCCGGTGGGGTTCGGCTGCGAGTCCCCGCGCGGGGGACTCGACCCACCTCGGATCGCGTGCGCGAAGCCCTCTTCTCGACTGTCGAGGCGTGGATGCGTCGTGAGGATCTGTCGTGGAGCGACATGTGCGTCGTGGACATGTGCGCAGGTTCGGGAGCCGTCGGGCTCGAGGCTGCAAGCCGTGGAGCCGCGTCGGTGGTTCTCCTCGAGTCCGATCCACTCGCCTTCGATGTGCTTCGGACGAATGTCGACGCGGTGCGCGCTTCCCAAGGCTCGTCCGCTGTTATCTCACCGATTCGGGGGGACGCACGTCGCGCGCGACCCGACAGGCCGGCGAACCTCGTGTACATCGATCCGCCCTACACGGTTCCCGAGGTGGAGGACTTCCTGACGGCACTCCAGGTGCCGGGGGTGCTCGCGAACCATGCGCTCGTGGTCGTGGAGCGATCGGCGAAATCGGAATCGCCGTGGACCGCCGATTGGGAGGGCGTGAACGACCGCAGGTATGGAGATACCCGGCTTTGGTACGGTCACCACATTGCCGACGGTGATGGAACTGGCAGTCCGCGTGTGGCGGGGAGGTCGGATGCGTAAAGCGGTGTGCCCGGGCTCGTTCGACCCCGTCACCAATGGCCATCTCGATGTGTTTGCGCGTGCCGCGCACTTTGCAGACGAGGTCATCGTCGCTGTGTTGGTGAACCGCACGAAGCAGAGTCTTTTCTCGGTGGACGAGCGCATGGAAATGCTTCGTGAGGTGACGGGATCGTTCGGCAACGTGACCATCGACTCGTTTGATGGTCTGCTCGTCGACTATTGCCAGGCGAATGGTGTCACGGCCATCGTCAAGGGATTGCGAGCCGTCAGCGACTTCGACTACGAGCTCCAGATGGCGCAGATGAATTATCGGTTGGGACGCGTCGAGACGCTTTTCATCGCAACCAATCCGGAGTTCGGGTACCTCTCGTCGAGCCTCATCAAGGAAGTGGCTAGATTCGGAGGCGACGTCAAAGGATCGGTTCCCGAGTCCGTGTTGCGCCGCCTCGAGGCCAAGTTCTCGGACACAATGTAGGTCGACCTAGGGAGATATGCGTGGATGTCCAGGAGCGGCTCGATGAGTTGACGGTGCTCGTGGAGGACGCGAAGTCGATGCCTCTATCGGCCTCGTGCATCGTCAACAGGACCCAGGTACTCGACCTCATCGAGGAGATTCGTCAACTGCTGCCCGAGTCTGTTCATCGTGCCGATGAGCTCTTGGCCGATCGCGAGGCGGTTGTGCAGGACGGTCGACGCGAAGCGGATCGAATTCTGGAGCGCGCTCGTACCGAGGCGGATCGCATGGTCTCCGAGCATGAGGTCTATCTCGCCGCGGTCGCAGAGGCCGACGCGCTGCGCGAGGAGACTCTTGAGGACACCGCACGCATGCGACGTGAGACCGACGACTACATCGACGGCAAGCTCGCGACCTTCGAGATCACCCTGCACAAGACCCTTCAGGCAGTCGATCGTGGCCGGGAGCGTCTCCGGAGCCAGATGTACGAGGAGTTGGCGACCGAGGAGGGCGAGGAGTTCTTCGACGGGGAAGCCCGCTAGAACCCTGTACCGCAGCCGCGGTAGCCTTGCCCCGGCTTCTCGCGAGGCCTATCCGCGAGTGCAGCAGGAGTTCGACGTGATCCCCCTCGACCCACGTGCGCCACTAGTGCTTGACCTCAAGCGCCTGGAACGCCGGCCGGGGTCCATGATCACGGTGCAGACGTCGGTGCCCGCACCCCCCGGACTTGGCCTCGCGTTGGCATCGGTTCCCGAGGGATCGCCGATCGAGTTGGACCTTCGATTGGAATCCGTCATGGAAGGAGTCTTGGTTTCGGGAACGGCGGACGTCGAGGTGCACGCGGAATGCTCACGGTGCCTGGACCCGGTCGACTGGAATGAAGACGTCGATCTGCGAGAACTCTTCGTGTACCCCGCTACGGATGCCCGTGGCAGACCCGTGGAGGAAGGGGACTCGGAGGACGACACGTTGCCCCAGGTTCGGGATGACATGATCGACCTCGAGCCGGTGCTGCGGGACGCCGTGGTTCTCGGACTGCCGTTGACACCGGTGTGCGACGACGATTGCCCGGGTCTGTGCCCGACATGCGGGGACCGACGCGACGACGATCACCGGCATGAGATCGTGGACCCCCGGTGGGCCGCGCTGGGTGACCTCGTCGTCGGGGAAGCCATGAGTACGGATGCAACACCCACGAAGGACACGAGTACGAACGAGAGAGGGCGAGACTGATGCCAGTCCCCAAGCGCAAGACTTCACGGTCGAACACACGACACCGCCGTTCACAGTGGAAGGCGGTCACGCCCACGCTGGTCACGTGCGCTCGGTGCAAAGAGAAGCGGCCCGCTCATACGGCGTGCCCCACGTGCGGAACGTACGCCAAGCGGCGGGTCCTCGACGTCTGATCGTGGACGACCTCAGCGCGATCCTCACCCGAGTGCTGGGTGAGCATGCGGCTCACCTGCGTACCGACACGCCGTTGCGTTCCCTCGGACTCGACCCCGAAGGGTGGGTGTGTCTGTCCTGGGCACTTGATGGCCGAATCGGTGACGTGGACCTCGACTCGGTGGAAACGGTCGGAGATCTGCGTAGGGTCATAGCGTGACGTTCGACCCGGACCTCGCCCGGCTGAAGGACGTCCTCGGTGAGCCCGTTCCCGACGATGTCTTGATGCTCGCACTCACGCACCGCTCCTTCTCCTACGAAAACGGACAGCTCCCCACCAACGAGCGCCTCGAGTTCCTGGGCGACGCGGTCCTCGGGTTGGTCGTCACCGAGTACCTGTATCGGTCCTACCCCGACGAGACCGAGGGATTCCTCGCGAAGGTCCGGGCTGCGGTCGTGAATGCGGCTGCCCTCGCAGACCTGGCCCGATCCCTCGGGCTGGGCGCCCACATCTTCGTCGGGCGGGGTGAGGAGTCCACGGGCGGACGGGACAAAACGTCGATCCTCGCCGACACCCTCGAGGCCGTGCTCGGCGCGATCTATCTGTCCCTCGGTCCGGCTCGTGCCCGAGCTTTCATCGAGTCCCACTTCATCCCACTCATCCACGAGTCGGCGGAGATGGGAGCGGGACTGGACTGGAAGACATCCCTCCAGGAGGTGGCGGCCGAACGTGGACGCAGTGCCCCCGAGTACCGCGTGTCCTGGTCCGGGCCGGAGCATGCCAAGCACTTCTCCGCTGCGGTGTGGCTCGACAACGAGTGCGTGGGTACGGGTGAGGGCTCGTCGAAGAAGATCGCCGAGCAGCAGGCGGCGGCCCACGCGTACGAGAACCTGACGAGCTCGCCCGCGGGTCGTGCCTGAACTCCCCGAGGTCGAGGTAGTCCGCAGAGGCGTGAACCGCTGGATCCGTCGCCGGACCTTCTCCAGGGTCGACGTCAGGCTCGCGAGGTCTGTCCGCCGTTCGGCGCAACCGTTGGGTC
>JBILLS010000074.1:0-15517 GCA_044375955.1 Candidatus Nanopelagicales bacterium
AGCCCAGCCACCAGGCACGCAAAGCCCAGTTTCCACCAACGCAGCGCGCAAAGAGCAAACCGTTAACTACGAAGTTGACCGTGCGATTCAAACCGTTCGCGGACCTCGCGCGAGCGTGAAGCGGGTATCAACGGCCGTGATCGTGAACTTTAAAAAGACGGTTGATGCCGATGGCAATGTTAAAGAGACAGCCTACACCCAACAGGAGATCCAGCAAATGACATCGCTGGTTCGCGACGCGATGGGATTTTCTCAGCAGCGCGGCGACTCGGTGTCGGTAGTGAGTATTCCTTTCTCGCCGCCGGTGAGCGACGAGCCACCGTTTTGGAAGCAGGCCACTTTTGCTAGCGTGATGAAGGAATTTTTCAAATTCTTGATCATCGCGACGGTGCTAGGTCTTGTGACGGTGTTCTTAGTCCGTCCTATCCTCTTCCCGCCACCACCTAAAGTGGTTGAAGAAGAGCAGCGGATCGAAGAAGAGTTCGATGAGCGCGTTAAGGCTGAATTGCAAGCCATGTCGCCAGCAGCGCGTGAGAAGCGTCGCCTTGAGCTTGAACTTGAGCGTGAGCGTCGCCGTATTCAGGAAGAAGAAGAGCGTCAGCGCCTTGAAGAGGAACGTCGAATCCTCGAAGACAAGCGCAAGCGCGAGGAAGAGGAAAAGGCTGCCGAATACGAAGAGTTGCTTGCCTACGCCAAGGAATTTGTTCAGAAAGATCCAAGGGTTGTGGCGGCTATCTTCAAGCAGTGGCTACAGGAAGATGTTGAAAAGGGCTTGGCTTGATGGTGGGCGAGAAGCGCCTGCCACGCTAAGCATCGACTGGTCGTCACCCTAAACATTCATCATGGTTCGAACGGCTGCTCAACGGTGGTTTCCGCCGAGTTTTGATCCCCCGGTGCCTGAGCCGGAGCCAGATATTGTTTGGCCGACCGTTGAAGAAATTGAAGCGATAAGAGAGGCCGCAAGGCGTGAAGGCTTCGAAGCGGGCAAGCAAGATGGTTTTGCCAAAGGACTCGCTGAAGGATTTACACAGGGTTTTGAACAAGGGCTTGGCGAGGGGCGTGATCAGGCCTACCAGGAGCACACCCAACAAATTCTCGATTTAGGCGCGACACTGCAGCAATTTATCGACGAATTAAGCGAACTGCCGACGGTCATTCTCGAACCCATCACGGATCTGGCTTGGTCGATAGCTGAGCGTCTTTCGCTTGGCGAACATATTGACCGAGCACCTTTCCTGCATGCGGTTCAAGAAGCTCTGATGAGACTGCCTTCTCCAGGCGAGAACCTGCTTTTGCGTGTGCCGCCCTCCCAACGCGCCATTTGGGACGAATTCCTCGCGAAGGCGAGCCTTCCCTTTAAAGTTGATATTCTCGCCGACGCTGACCAGGAAGACGGTGCCTACATCGAGGTCGAAGGTACGCGTATTGACGTGGGCCCCGAGGCTCGGCGTGCTCTGGTACTGATGGCCATGGGGCTTTTGCCGCGTGCCTCCGACAACACTCGCCATGCAGCCGACCTCGCCGAGTCGAGCTGAACTCGCTTCCAAGCGACTGCGCGGCTGGACTGCGCGCATTCAAGCTGCCCCGCGTGGCGTTCGAAGTGGAAGGCTTGAGCGAGTCTCTGGTTTGATGCTTGAGGTCGCTGGGCTGCCAATGACCATTGGCAATCGTGCCGCCGTAGCCTCCGGAAACGGCTGGGTTGAGTGCGAGTGCGTTGGGTTCTCAGGGCACACCACCTACTTGATGCCGATTGATCCCGCGAGTCGAGTCGCGCCCGGAGCCGTTGTTTATCCTGCCAACACCCCAGCACAAGAGGGTAAACGCTTTATTCCCATTGAGTCTGCGCCACCGCTTCCGATTGGCGAAGCATTGCTCGGACGCATTGTTGATGGTTATGGGCGTGCTCTTGACGGGCTTCCTACAGGTGCTGAGGCGCCAAATCCTTATCGCTCGCCTGTCATCAACCCCTTGCATCGTCAGCCGATTCGAGAGCCTCTCGATGCAGGTGTGCGTTCGATCAATGCCATGCTCACGGTTGGCCGTGGACAAAGGGTTGGGATATTTGCCGGGTCGGGTGTTGGCAAATCAGTGCTCTTAGGCATGCTTGCAAGGCGTTGTGTGGCCGATGTTGTAGTGATCGGTTTGGTTGGCGAGCGAGGTCGCGAAGTACGCGAGTTTTGTGAAGACACGCTCGGGTCCGATGCACTACATCGATCGGTTGTCGTTGCTGCGCCAGCCGATGCAAGCCCCTTAGCGCGTCTGCGAGGAGCCCTGTTTGCTACCGATGTGGCAACTTATTTTCGTGATCAGGGGCGGCATGTTGTTTTAATTATTGACTCGCTTACCCGATTCGCGATGGCTCAGCGTGAAATAGCGCTTTCCCTCGGCGAGCCGCCAGTCTCAAGGGGCTACCCACCCTCAGTTTTCGCAAAAATGCCCGAGTTGGTTGAAAAAGTTGGTAACGGTGCCGTACCCGACTCCTCCATCACTGCCTTCTACACCATCTTGCTCGAAGGTGACGATATCCATGATCCTGTGGCTGACACCGCAAGAGGTATTTTGGACGGACACTTGTTTTTGTCGCGCGAGCTTGCCGATTCGGGCCACTATCCTGCGATCGATATTGAAAAGTCGATTTCGCGCGTGATGCCTAAAGTGACCGATGAGCGTCACCTCGAGGCAGCCCGTAAGGTTAAACAGCTCATCTCAAGGTACATGAGAGGCCGAGACATGGTCGCGATGGGTGCTTATGCGCCAGGTAGCGATCCAGGACTCGATGAGGCGCTGCGTCTTTGGCCCGGTATTCAGCAGTTCTTGCAGCAGGGCATGCACGAAAATCATTCGATGAGTGACTCGCTCATTGCGCTTTTTGGATTGCTAGGAGGCGCAGGTGGCACTGCGTAGGCAAGCGCTCGAAGCCGTTTTGAGGGTGGCGAGGCTGCGTGAGCAGCAGGCTGCAGCCCAAGCGCAGCGCGAACGAAAAAAACTCTTTGACGCAGTGGGGGCAGCCCGTCAGCTTGATCAATTTGCGGAAGAGTATCGTTCCGATCTTCCAAGAATCATGTCTCGTGGCCATGCGCTACCTTCCGAACTCGTCAATACCTTGGAATTTGCTCGAAAGCTTGAGTCAACTGCCCATGAGCAAAGAATAGCGAGTGAGCCGCAACGACAGATTACTGAGGCTGCAGTTGCGCAGCATCAAGCCTTAAAATTACGTTTGGACGGATTAGAAAAGCTTGAGCGTCGGGCGCGGTCGGATGAGCTTGCCGAGATGCAATTGCGCGAGGTGAGAGAAAATGAGGATGCTGTTTCCTCCAGACTTCACCGTCGATGAGCGAGCTATGGGCAGGTTTATGCTGAATTCACAATCTGAGATAAGCGCTCCGTATCTCAACGGCCCTCAGCGCCTCAATATTGGCACGCTATCTGCTAAATGCGTAGTGGTTAACGGTTATTGGCTTACAACCGTTTAGGCTTACGAGGAAAAATACGCAGCATGATTTCGATTCAGACTCCAAAGCAGCAAGCACGCCACGATGTCAAAGAGGCCGATCGTCCGGTTAAACCTGCCGATCATGCACCTAAGGAAGGGTTTGACCTGCTTTTATCAGTTTTAGAGTCGCGTATGGGTGCCTTGGACAACTCGGCACCTGATCAACAGCCTTCGGGTGATTTGTTGAGCGAAGACTTTGAAAACGGACAGCAGATCGGCAACAACGGAAGTCAGTTTGCCTTAAATCCGGCAAATTTTGCCGGGTCGTCCTTGGGGTCGGCGGCAAACTTGCTTGAGGCCTCGGTTAGTAATGCTTCGCAGACGGCCTCGTCGTTGAAGGGTGCGGGTTCTGAGCAGTCAACCCTTGCCATGTTAAGCGCCGCAGGCAAGATTGATTTGGAATCTGCCAGGCAGCTAGCTGCTGTCATGAACGACCAAGCTGCCCGAAATCAACTAGCCGCTCAACTCGCCGCTGCATCGAGAGGAGATCCGACGGCAACGGCTGCCTTGCAAGCGCAGGGTTGGCTTGGGCCAAAGGCTGGGCTCGGTATTGATCTCGCTTTGCTTGCTACGGCTCCGAGCGTGGCTCCTTCGACGGCGGAACTTGATCTTCAGGCCTCGCTTCAAAAAGCCTTGTCCAGTATGGGTGCTGTGCCTGGATCTGCTGCGGCTACGTCAAGCGCTGATCCATCGGCAGGCCCGTTCCGGTCTGATACACAAGCGGCGGTTTCAGGTTCCGTGTTAAACACCGCGGCGTTGGGCGATTTCAATGGGGTTCAACTGCTCGATCAACAAAGCGCGTCGGCAGCAAGATCAGTAACTGAGTCGCAGAGCGCAACGAGTGCTGCTGCAGTGCCTGATGATGCTGCCAAAGAACAGCCCAACACGAATGGCGTGTCGGCGCTTGTTTCAAATAGCTTTGTTGCTGGCATGCCTGGTGTCGCACCGGCTTTGGTAAACGCGGCGCCTGCAAGCGTCTCTGCTGCTGCTCAAAGCCAAAATGCTCAGGCGATGTCGGCAACCGTGAGTTGGCTCGCTTCAAAGCAAGGCGGCAGCGCGACACTCGATCTCACACCCCCCGATCTTGGGCAAGTTCGTCTTGAGCTGAGCGTGGATCCGCGCGGTGAGCAGGCAAGCTTAGTTGTCCATGCCGCCACGGAGGCTGCTAAAGCCAGTATCGAGCGTGCCTTGAGCCAGCTCCATGCTGCGTTCGAAGCTTCAGGCCTTGCCCTGACGGTGTCGGTTGATACCGGAGCAGCCTCGGGCTTTAGCCAGTCTTTTGCGTCGCAGCAGTCTTTTCAACAATCAGGCGATAATGCTTCGCAATCGGCGGTGACAAGCGCGGCAATCCGTTCTCCCGTATCGACCCGCGCGATGGAAAGTGGCCGCCTTGCCGATGCGGGACTTAGTCTTTATGTTTAAGTTTGTGGTTCTTTGATTCCCATACCGGGTTTGTTTAATCTATCAATACGTCATCTGTCGTTGAATTTCTAACTGAGACTGATCATGGCTGAAGCAGAATTGAATCCAGCAGCACCCGCAACCGCAGCAGCAGCGCCTCCCGCCGCTGGAGTAGAAGGTGAAGAAGCGCCTGTAAAAAAGAGCAAGTTACCGCTGATTATTGCGATTGTTGTTGTTCTTGTACTGATCGGCGGCGGCGTCGGCGGCTGGATGTGGTATTCCGCTAAGAAGAAGAAAGAGGCGGAAGAAGCTGAACAGACCCTCGAGAGTCGTCTCAAGGCGCAAATGCAGTTCAAGAAAGAAAATAAAGCGCCAACCTTCGTCAAGATGGATCCATTTACCGTCAATCTTCCTTCAAAGGGCGGTGAGCACTACTTGCAGGTCGAAATGTTCTTGCGCGTATCGGAAGGCAAGGTCGAAGGCAAGATCAAAGAGTTCTTGCCTGTGGTTCAGGACCGTATTATCACGGTGCTTTCCTCGCGATCGATGGAGCAATTAGCCACCGTTGAAGGCAAGGAAATCCTCGGTAAAGAGATCGCTTTGGTTGTCAATTCGATTATTGAGCCCCAGTTGACCGCGATTTATGTGCTCCAGCAGCAGCCCTCGACAGCAGATTTACGGAATCTGGAGCGCATTGGCGCGATGCCCAAAGACGCATCAGCGACAGCGCAAATGACCCAGGTTGCGCGAGAGGCAGCGGCACAGTTCTGGCGCATCAGCGAGATGGACCTACCGGTGCAAGGTGTGTTGTTCAAGTCCTTCATCATGCAGTAAGACTTCAAGCACGCATGACTAAGTTTGGCATCTCACACACCTTTCATTGAGCGAGACATCAGTGAGTGAAGCGGTAAAGTCACAATCAGGCGATCCTCCCGAGGAGGACCTCGGCAAGGATGTGCTGAAGACAACGCGTGAAGCGAAAGCTTCCGTGTTTGACAAGATGCACCGCATCCTTAGTCGAAGGATGCCAACGCTTGAGTTGATTCACGAGCGATTTGCACGCACGATGCGTTTGCAGTTGTTTAATATGATTCGGTGCCGGTGCGAAGTTGACTTGCATCCCCCGCGTATTAAACCCTATAGCGAGTTTCTTGGTAGTTTTCCAGAGCGGACTAATATTAATATCGTTAATATTAAGTCGCTCCGTGGTGTGGCTTGTTGGATTGTCGACCCTGCCGTGATTTACCTCACCATCGATAATATGTTCGGTGGCGAAGGGCACCTCGAACCAAAGATCGTTCCAAAGGAATATACCGCTACAGAATTGCGTATTGTTCGGCGTTTTGTCGACATGGTGCTCGCCGAATACGAAAAAGCATGGAAGCAGGTCTATGAGTTGAAGTTTGACTTTGTCCGGTCCGAAGGCAACTTTCAGTTTGCCAAGATAACGGGCAACGACGAGATGGTTTTGCATTGCAAATTCACCATCGATATCAACGGTCGTGCAGGCGACGTCGACTTTTGCGTACCGTTCTGGGTTTTCGAACCCTTGAAAGCAACCTTGTTCGCGCAATCGGTTGGCTTTCAAATGGAAGCAGATACCAAATGGACCGGCGCATTAGAAAGTGAGATGCAAACCGCTGAGGTCGAAGTGGCTGCGATCCTTGCGGAAAAGAAAATGGTTCTAGGTGACATATTGTCACTCAATGTTGGTGAAATTATTCCGATTGAAGTGCAGGATCCAATCACGGCTTTTGTCAATCGAGTGCCGATGATACGTGGTAAGTACGGTGTTAAAAACGGGCGCTATGCATTGCGGGTCGAGGAGATCCGTAATCCTACAGACTTCGTTAGCTTAGGACTCAAAAATAGGCAATTGCTTGGGCCGCAAAAGTATGACGATGAATTCAAGTTTGGTATGGAGAAATAAATGAGCAACGAATCTTCTGGCGGTTTGTCGGGCGATGCGCAGTCAGTCAGCTTTGATAATTTTGATATCGGTGGCGCCGATGGTGGTGTAAACGATATCGATCTGGTGCTCGATATTCCCGTTAATGTCACTGTTGAGCTTGGTCGCGCGAAGATGCAGATTCGTAACCTGCTCGCCCTTTCCTATGGCTCGGTCGTTGAACTCGACGTACTGGCGGGCGAACCTCTCGATGTGATGGTCAATGGCTGTTTGATTGCTCAAGGTGAGGTGGTGATCGTTAATGATCGTTACGGTATCCGCCTAACCGACATTGTTACGCCAACAGAGCGTTTACGTAAGCTTAATCGTTAAGATTTACTAATCCCCGACCGGCTTTGAGCCTGTATGGATCCGGCTAGCCCCAGCATCCTTTTTTTGATGCTGGTTGCGCTGATAGCCGTCTTGGTCGGTTTGTTTGCGCGGCGTTGGCGTCGTCCAAATGCTGGTCAGGGCCCGAGAGTGTTAACCTCGGTTTCCCTTGGCCACCGGGAACGTCTGGTGGAAGTCCTCAGTGGGGAAGAAGTGCTTGTGCTCGGCGTTACCAGCCAACAAATCAATGTTATTGCGCGCAGACCGGCTAGCGCGCTTGAGTTGAGTCAAAAGGGCGAGCCCGCGTCGGCGAGTCCTTCAATGCTCACTGGCCCGCGTCTTGGTGCTTGTTTTGCCTGGGTCGCTATGGTCGCAGTCCTCGCATTGCCAACCGATCTTTGGGCGCAAAATATTCCACTATTTGAAGCGGTTCCAAGTAAGGGTGGCGGCACGAACTACTCAGTTCCCGTACAAACCGTCATCCTGCTAACGGCGCTGTCGTTTCTGCCGGCGATGCTGATGTTGATGACAAGCTTTACAAGAATTCTGATTGTGTTGTCACTACTTCGTCAGGCGATGGGACTTGTTACAACGCCTCCAAACGCAGTGCTCGTTGGTCTGGCCTTATTTGTCACCGCTGCGGTCATGGCTCCAGTCACTGATAAGGTCTATAGCGAAGCCTGGCAGCCTTATGTGGCAGGCAGGATTAATTTTGAGCAGGCGATCGATCGTGGTGTAGAACCGGTCAAGGCATTCATGTTGCGTCAAACGCGCGCTGATGATTTGAATCTTTTCGTAAAGCTTTCAGGAAAGACTTATGCGAAGCCCGAAGATGTGCCGATGACAACCGTTATCCCAGCTTTTGCGATCAGCGAAATTAGGACCGCGTTTTTGATTGGTTTTGTTATTTATTTGCCATTTTTAGCGATCGA
This sequence comes from Candidatus Nanopelagicales bacterium, assembly GCA_044375955.1. Lineage (GTDB taxonomy): Bacteria > Actinomycetota > Actinomycetes > S36-B12 > S36-B12 > VGCC01. Next base: position 8,105 of record JBILLS010000074.1, read on the forward strand.
TTTTGCCGTCGCGAGCGTACTTACCGCATTAGGCATGGTGATGGTCTCGCCAATTACTTTCTCGCTGCCGCTTAAGCTCATTGTTTTTGTACTTGCCGATGGGTGGGCCATGCTGATTGGCGGCTTGGTAGACAGCTTCAAAATGAGTGCATGACATGGACAGCAGTGAAATCATCGGTCACGTGCTTCGGGCAATCCTCATGATGGGTCTGTTGGCGGGACCGATTTTGCTATCGATTTTGATACTGGGTCTTATTATTGGTGTGCTTCAGGCTGCCACCTCGGTCAATGAACAAAGTCTTACGTTCGTTCCAAAACTTATCATCACAGCGCTTGTTATTGGCATCGGCGGGTCAACGATCTTGTCGCTTTACGTCGACTATATTCGGGATGTGCTGGCGCGGATTCCCAGTCTCACGCAATAAGGTGCCTCAGGCCTATGTTGAGCATCCCGCAAAGCCTGATCGAGACTGTATTTCTGCCAGGCATACTCGCTGCTACTCGCATTGTGGGCCTATTTTTGTCAGCGCCGTTTTTTGCGTTGCAAACCATACCGCAGCGATTCCGCGTGGGTTTGGCCATGGTTGTCGCTTTTGGTATTCCACTTCAAGTCGGTGCGCTTTCGAGCGTTGCGCTCAACACGTCAACCGGTGGCTTTATGGCACTTGCGGGCGGGGAGTTGTTGATCGGTCTTGCAATGGGCTGGCTGGTTCGCCTCGGTTTGCTGGTGTTTGATGTTGCCGCTGAGGTCATCAGTATCCAGACCGGACTGTCCTTTGCCTCGCAGTACAACCCCGATCAAGCCCTGCCATCAGGCGTCGTTGGAAGCCTGTTCGGTTTGATCGGCCTAGCCCTGATGTTTGTGATGAATTTGCATTTAGTTGTGATCGAGATCTTGTTCGACTCATTTCGCGCGCTACCTCCCGGACAGTGGCCTGCTTCGCTTGAGGTGCAAGCGGTTTTAAAGGTGTTGAGCACCTGTTTCGGTGTTGGTATCGTGTTGGCCCTTCCCTTTGTAGCCATTAATCTCGTGGTCATGGCCGCGCAGGGTTTCATGGGTCGGACCAGTCCGCAGATGAATCTGTTTTCAATTGGCTTCGCGCTCACGATTCCTGTTGGCGTGTTTTTGATCTATGTGCTATTACCGGTTTTTCCGGAAGTGCTACAGCGCTCGCTTGAGGCAGTTTACGCTTTACTCAGGCAAACCTTTAGCGCCCCGCGGGGGATATGAGAATGAAATTGCTGATTCGTGTTTGCCTAATGATTGGCTTGGGTGTCGGCCTGTCGGGTTGTTTGGAAACAATGCCGAAAATGCCCTCATTGGCCGATATGCCCAGCTTGCCGTCATCGCCGGGATTAAAAGAGCGCAACGCCTCTGTTGCTCGTGCCTGGGATCAGGCAAGTCTGACTTGTCGTGCACAACATAAGCCCCGTGGTGCATTTTGCGAGCAGTTAAAGACCGAGGGTGAATATTTATCTTGTGCAGCCTCGCGCTTCACAAGCGCGGCCGAGCGTCTGCGTTATCCCGCTCAGGATCAGATTTGGGTTTGGCACAACTGCGTCATGACGACGGCTAACTTGCTCAAGGATGGTTTTTATCTTTCAAAGCCGGAACTTGAGAAGCGGATGGCCGCATGTCAGGCACGCCTCGATCCTGAGCCCGAGTTTCCGGTCAGACAGTCCGGCTGGCTAGGTCCCTTGGTGAATATGGTGATTACCGAAGATAAAGAGCCGCTCCGTGCAGTGATGCCAGGCGATTTTGCGGTCAACCAATCTCGTATTGCACTGGCAAGCTGCGAGTCACGTTTTGCACCGCCACGCGAGGAATCTAAGCCGCAGGCTCAGCAAAGTCCTGCTGCTATGCCGGTGGCTGCGCCCGTGGTCACGCCCGTCGTCATTCCACCTCCTCCAGGCGTCAATGATGGGTCTGATGCGACAAGAAAATCCCAAACGAGAAAGTCAGTGCCAGTCAAAGATGCCAAGCCCGTGGCGACCAAGCCATCGGACAAGGCGCCTCGGGTCTCAGTTGATGGAAAGGCAGCGCCTGACATGACGGTAAAGGCTTGCCCGATACCGGGTGCGTGTGGCCCATCTGTACCAGCTGATGCTGTGGGTCGATAACCCGCACTTAGCCGTTCATTCAATGATTAAGCCGGTACGATCTCAAGGAGTTCGGATGCGCTCGCATGTTTTTGGCTTCACACTTATTGCTTTAGCATCGCTTCACATGTCGGCTGAGGCCGCTCAATCCGAGCCAGGTGCTAAAAGTCCAGCGCCCGATGCGTCGTCCAAAGCCTCTGCGACAGAACCCAGTGCGAAGGGGCCAGCAAAGCCACTTGGTGATAACTTCAAAACAGGTATTGCTTTGCCTGTTGAAAAAAAAGCAGGCCCAGTTCAAGATGCGAAGGGCGCTGCTGAGGCTTCCAAATCGCCTGCCCCGGATAAGGCGGCTGTCCAAGCCCAGGCCGTAAAGACTGAACCCGGGCAACTAAAGCCCTTGTCGGGCGCGCCTGGTTTAACCCCAAGCGCAGCCACCACACCCCCGCCAGCGGCAACCGCGCTCGATGCAAACGCAACACCAAGTGCTCTGGAACAAAAGGTTCGAGGCCTTCTTGAGAGCAAGCTCGGAACCGATGGCGAGTTGATTCTCAAGTTAAGTGGCGATATGCCTGACTCACCTTCAAAGGGGGCTGATGCCGCAGCGCCAAGTCAACGTGGCTCAAAGGCGGCAGGGGCAGCCGGTGCGAAGCCCTCGGCCGAAGCGCCCAAGTCCACTGCTTCGGCTGGCGCAACGCCAACCACTAAAGACGTGCCTGCCTCAAAGGCCTCAACCTCTGCGCGTTCCTGGCAGTGGGCTGGCTCGCGTGGCCCAAGTCATTGGGGGCGTCTTGATCCTGAATACGGGCAGTGTTCTCAAGGTACGCTGCAGTCTCCAATTGCCATTTCGAAGTCTGAGGTGATTCCTGGAACGATCGAGTTACCTCGATTCATGTACGGCCCAGCTAATTTCAATATCGAGTTCCGAGGGCCAGCACTTGCGCTCAACCTGCTGACAAACTCAAAGCTTCAGTTCCGAGGGGTGGATTGGTCCCTTGACCATATTCAGTTTCGGGTCCCTGGTGAATTCTTCTACGAAGGGCAGCAGTCCACGGCTTCGATTCAGTTCTATCATCGACACGGGGATCGCCAGCTAATTCTTGTTGTACCTGTTGCGGTCCGTGAGGGGCAGCCGAGCAGCGATGGCTTGAGGCATGTATTGCAACGTATACCGCTCGATGAGACCGACAAAGTATCAACAAAAAATCTTGAATGGGCGCCGATGAGTTTGGTGCCTGGTGGCATTGCGAGCGCCCTTACCTATACGGGGTCGTTGTCGCATCCGCCATGTACTGAGGGTGTCCTTTGGGTTATTTCCGAGTCGCCGCTTTTGATTAATAAGCAGCAGCACGCTGAGTTGTTGGCCTTAGTGCCCCAGGGTTTTCGCCCTACACAACCAGCACACTCACGAGCAGTCATTCGGCTTCAGACGAAGCGGCAGTAATTGCCGCGCTTGCGGCAATGAGTTGCCGAAGAGACCATTGACGGCGAAGGTCTTACATATGTTTAGACCGCCTGTCAGCAAATAACTGCCATTTGTCGTTGTGGCATAGGGCTTGCTGATATCTCCTGGCTAGGAGACCGTTTGCGATGAACCTTGTACCTGAATTTGACCCTCTGTATTTTTCTGAGGCTGCTCTGCGGATGCGCAGCTATCGGCAGCAAATTCTTTCGTCAAATATGGCAAACGTCGACACGCCGGGCTACAAGGCGCGTGACGTGCTTTTTTCGCAAGCGCTTCGCGAGCAACTTGAGGGGACCGCGTACTCAAACGCGCTACCGCTCGCTTCAAGCAACGATCGCCATTACCGAATTGGTGGCTCGCTACCCGGTGCTCCTGCGTTGCTTTACCGGATGCCCATGCAGCCTTCGCTCGACGGCAATACGGTCGATGTGGAGACTGAGCGCTCGCATTTCGCCGACAACGCCCTGCGTACAGAGGCGGCGATGACCATGCTTAGCAGTGTTATTTCATCGCGCAGGATGGCGCTTTCAGGGAACAACTCATGAGCCTCATGCGTAGTTTTCAAGTGGCTTCGACGGCGCTTTCATCGCAGTCTTTGCGTCTTAATGCGCTTGCTTCAAATCTTGCAAATGCGGAGTCAGTATCAGGCCCTGACGGTAAGCCCTACAAGCCGAGGCATGTTGTATTCAGGCCTGCGCCCATTTTGGGTGAAGTTGCAGCCGGCGTTGAAGTGGCTGCGGTTCAGGAGGACGAACGTCCTGGCCCCTTAGTCTATAAGCCTGGTCACCCGAGTGCGGATGCGAATGGTTATATCCGGATGCCCAATGTCAATCCGGTTGAAGTAATGGTCGACATGATATCTGCCTCGCGCTCATACCAAATGAATATTGAGGTGATGAACACGAGCAAGCAATTGATGCTGAAGATGCTCGATTTGGGAAGGGCGGGCTAAGCCCCCTTTCAGACGGATAAGGCTACAGGAAATCTATGAGTACAAGTCTTGGAAATTTAAGTGCGGTTGGCTCCTATGATCCAAAGACCGCAAACGCCCCGAAACTTGGGTCAAACACCATGGGCACGAGCTCCAAGGAGATTCAAGATAATTTCATGCGAATGCTGATTACGCAGTTGCAGAACCAGAACCCCTTGAATCCAATGGACAATGCCCAGTTCGCATCGCAGCTTGCTCAGATGAGTCAGCTTCAAGGGATCGAAAGCATGCGCAGTTCGATCGACAGTTTTGTCAAACAGGTTCAAAGTGGCCGTCTTTTAGAGCAGTCCAGTCTTGTCGGTAGGCAAGTTATGGCTGCCTCCGAGTCTGTTCAGTGGAACGGGACCGATGCAGTGAATTTTGCGGTAAACGCTGACGCCACGATTTCTGATGCGGTGTTGCGCATCAAGTCTTTCGATGGTCGAGTCCTCGATGAAATCAAGCTCGGGACATTGAGTGGTGACATGAAGGGTTTGTCTTGGGATGGCACTGACAAGGAAGGGGCTCCTCTCCTTCCGGGCAAGTATCTCCTGACAGTCGATGGGATCGGGTTGGATGGCAAGACAAGCAAAGGGAATGTGCTTACGCCTGCACAAGTCACGTCGGTAAGACGTGCTGGCAACGATATTGAGGTCGACTTAAGTGACGGCCGTAGTGTTTTGGATTCACAAATTTTGCAGGTTGGCGCTTAAGGTTGTTTTTATTTTTAGAACTATTGAACTAGGGTGACGGATCTATGTCCAGCGGATTTTCAATCGGTTTAAGCGGTCTTCAGACAAACTCCTCGGCAATTGAAACGGCAAGTAAAAATATTGCCTCGTCGAATGTTGTTGGCTTTAAAAGTACTGAATTTTTGTTCTCTGAAGCCTTGGCCCGATCGACGTCGGGATCATCAGGTGGCAATTTTGCCCCTGCAGGAACAGGCGCGCTCACCAGAAGTATCTTTGCCGGTGGAGCGACTCGTTACTCTGCCTCACCCCTTGACCTTTCGATTAACGGTGAGGGCATGTTTTCGCTGACCCTCATGCAAGACGGTTCAAGCGAGAGGGTGTACACACGCAATGGCCAGTTTCTTACCGACAAGGATGGCAGCATCGTCAATGCTAACGGTCTTTACCTGCTTGGCTTTCCCCAAGACAACGGTGTAATCGATCTATCAAAGGCCAAGCCGCTAAAGATGCCAGCATCGCCAGTGCCAGCAAATACGACAACCACTGCCAACATTGCAGTCAATCTCGACGCACGAAAGCCTGCGATTCAAGTGGCGGGGGCAGACGGCACAGGCGGTGTCAAACTTGATGTGAAGGATCCAAATACTTACTCTCACTCAACCTTCCTAACGATTTACGACAAGGTTGGCAAACAACACACGCTTGCGCTTTACTATCAAAAAGTTGATGGCGCATCGGGTGGAGAAGGTGAGTCTGGCTCCTCAAAGCGTGTTACTTACAACGTCTACGGAACGATTGACGGTCAGGCGTTTATTGGTGGGGCAACACCATTAAACGGTATGAGTGGAAGTGATGCGTCGGGAAGCTCAGTGTCAGTCGTGATGCCTAATGCACTCGTTCGTGCAGACGATGGCACTTTTACGCCTGCAGGTGATTTCGACGCAACGGGTAAGTTAGTGATGCCTACCCCCCCCAAAGTCCTGACGACCGTAACATTCGAGGCAGGCTTGCTGAAGATGGTTGGTGCTACAGAAGTTAAAGCAAACTCGAATGCGAGCATCAAGATCGCACTGATGCCGCCAGCGGGAAGTCCTTTTGATCCAACCGTAGCGCTCGACGATCCGTTGAGCTTTGACTTTAGTTTTTTTGGGACTTCAAATTTTGCGTCAGCTTTTGAAGTTAAAGATATCGACCAAGATGGTTATGCAGCAGGGTCATTAACGGGCTTATCTATCGACGAAACGGGCCTGATTCGTGGCCAGTATTCAAATGGACGCTCTGTTGTGGCGGGACAGATTATGCTAACGACCTTCCCAGCAGTTAATGGTCTCAAGGAAGTCTCGCCAAGTATTTTCAAGGCAACTGACGGTGCTGGGATCGCGCGTACCGGATCTCCAGGTGCTTCAGTGTTTGGCACGATTCGCTCTCAGTCGCTCGAAGAAGCAAACGTCGACATGGCTACTGAGCTTGTGAAACTGATGGTCCAGCAAAGAAACTATCAGGCAAACGCTCAGAGCATTCGCGCGCAGGATGAGATCCTAACAACAACGATCCAGATGTCACGCTGATGGATAGACTCGTTTTTGCAGCGATGACCGGCGCGCGTGCGGCGGTCAACCAGTTGGCGATTACAGCTAACAATCTATCTAACGCTGCGACGCCGGGCTTTAGAGAGCAGATTGCAGCGTTCAGGGCTGTTCCAATGGGTGGTGATGGCGCAAACACGCGTGCTTTCACACTTGACACAACGCCGGGTTCGAACTTTTCGATGGGTGTTGTTGAAGCCACAAACAATCCGATGGATCTCGCTCTTTCGGACGGTGCTTACCTTGTCGTAAGAAGGCAAGACGGTAGAGAGGCCCTCACGCGAGCTGGACGTATGTCGGTTTCGACGACGGGTGAGCTTCGTGGTGCACTCGGCTTGCCCTTAGTTGGTGAGACAGGGCCGATTGTTGTGCCGCCAAATACGATTCCTCAAATAGGCGAGGATGGGACTGTTACGATTTTTGATCCCAACTCACCGCAGCCCCAGATTATTGGGCGCTTACGGTTGGCAAAGGCGGAAGGGACTACGTTAACGAGGGCTCCGGACGGATTGTTCGAGTTGCCCGCAGGCACAACACCACGTTCAGATCCTTCGGTCGCGGTAAAGCAAGGGTTTATTGAGGGTTCAAATGTCAGCGTTGCTT
>JBILLS010000040.1:0-15286 GCA_044375955.1 Candidatus Nanopelagicales bacterium
TAGGCATCGGGAAAGAGACGAATCAGAGCCGCATCGTCGGGTGCCGCCACCGGCTCATCCATGCTGCCCACGATCGCCGCGAGGGGATCGTCACTGGAGGGGGAGTGCGTGGGGGTCACGAGATCGAGCACCTGGTGAGCCAGGGACGTGATCAATCCGCGCTCGACCTCGTCGAGGGTGACCGAGTAGCGGCGGTCGTCCGTCCGATCGAATCCCTGGGTCACGGTCAGTCCCGTCCCACCGTGGCCCAGAGGCCGTAGGAGTGCATCGCATTCGTGTCGCGTTCCATCTCCTCGCGAGAGCCGCTGGAGACCACGGCGCGCCCGTCGTAGTGCACCGCGCGCATCAGGGTTTCGGCCTTCTCCCGGGAATACGTGAAGTACGTCATGAAGACATAGGTCACGTAGGACATCAGATTGACGGGGTCATTCCAGACGATCGTGACCCACGGGCGGTCCGTGACCACCTCGGACTCCGTGGCGTGATCGGGGAGGATCGGCGCCTCAACGGGTGCGGACGTCATCACACCAGTGTCCCAAGGACGCGCCGACCTGGGCACCCGGGCTCGTGCGGCCGTACCCTGGCACGGTGACCTGGATCCCCGAGCCCATCGCCGGGCTGCCGGATCCCCCGATCCTGCAGCGGATCCGGGAGTCCGTGATCGGCGACGACCAGGTGATGGAGACCCCCTTCGGTCACCGCCGGGTCACCTACGCCGACTACACCGCGAGCGGACGTGCGCTCACGTTCATCGAGGACTTCATCACCGAGGAGGTTCTCCCGCGGTATGCAAACACCCATACCGAGTCGAGTGGCACGGGACTGCAGACCTCCCGGCTACGTGAGGACGCGCGTCGGATCATCAAGCAGGCGGTGAACGCGGACGATGACTATGCCGTGATCTTCTGTGGATCTGGGTCAACCGCCGCCATCAACAAACTGGTGTCGATCATGAACCTGCGGATCCCGGCGGATCTGGATAAGCAGTACCACCTCTCCGATGCGATTCCCGATGATCAGCGGCCGGTTGTCTTCATCGGTCCCTTCGAGCACCACAGCAACGAGCTGCCCTGGCGAGAGTCCATCGCCGATGTCGTCACCATCCGGGAGGACGCCACCGGGCACATCGACGTCGAGCACCTCACCGAGCAACTGGCCCTCTACGCATCCCGACCGCTTCGGATCGCGTCCTTCTCCGCCGCCAGCAACGTCACAGGAATCCTCAGCGATACGCATGCGGTCAGCCAACTGCTCCATGAGCACGGTGCACTGTCATTCTGGGACTACGCCGCTGCCGGACCGTACGTCCCCATCGCGATGCGTGCGACCTGCGATGCCCATCCGCTTGCCTACAAGGACGCGATCTTCCTGTCTCCGCACAAGTTCATCGGGGGTCCGGGAACCCCGGGAGTACTCGTAGTGCGCAAGGAGCTGCTGAGCAATACCGTGCCGGAGATCGTGGGCGGCGGCACGGTCGCCTACGTCAACGCCGCAGAGCACACCTACCTCGACGATCGCGAACACCGCGAGGAAGGAGGCACCCCGGCCATCATCGAATCAATCCGCGCCGGCCTGGTCTTCCAGCTCAAGGACGAGGTCGGCAGCGAGGTGATCCATGCCCGTGAGGACGACTTCGTCCGGCGCGCGATGGACTCCTGGGCGACCAACCCCCACATCGAGGTACTCGGTAATCGCGAGGCCCAGCGCCTCTCGATCACGTCATTCGTGATCCGACGACCCGGTGGCACGTACCTGCACCACAACTTCGTCGTCGCGATCCTGAACGACCTCTTCGGGATCCAATCGCGTGGCGGGTGCTCCTGCGCGGGGCCCTACGGGCACCGCCTCCTCGGTATCGACATCGAGCACTCCCACCGCTTCGAGGACCAGATCCGCCATGGGTGCGAGGGGATCAAGCCGGGGTGGATCCGCGTGAACTTCAACTACTTCATCTCGGAACCGGTCTTCGAGTACCTCGTCACCGCGGTCCACCTCGTGGCCGACCACGGCTGGAAGCTGCTGCCGCACTATCGATTCGATACCGCGACGGCACGATGGCAGCACCGCGACGGCGCGGTCGAGCCACCCCTGCGTCTCGACGACGTGCGCTACGCCTCTGATGGACGATTGACGTATCCGAAGGAGCACAACACGGCACCGGAGTCCGCACTCGCCGAATACTTGGAGTTCGGGCGCACCTACCTTGCATCCCTGGCGGAACCATCTCTGGTGAACGCGGGCGTCTCGGACGACTTCGATTCACTCCGGTGGTTCGAACTGCCCGAGGAGAGTGTGCGCTAGCGGCGCACGCGGACCCGGAAGGTCGGCGAGATCCCCTCGGCTATTCCGTCCCCTCCGGGAGCGATGACCCGGTAGGTGTAGCGGCCCTTACCGTCGGGAGCGGCGCCGATCAGCAGTACCCGGCCTTTGGCATTGAGCTTGGCCGCGGACACCTTCTCCCACGTTCCCGCTTTCGTCAGCCGCTGCAGCACCACCCTCTGCCCCGGGGGACGCACGATGACGCGCACCTTGATTGCGTCCCCGCGCGAGACCGACTGGGTTCGCAGTCGCGTGGTGACGGTGGAACCGACGGCGATGATCGCCTCGGTGCTGATGCCCGCAGGTGCCGTCGCGGTTGCAGCACTCGCGATGCGCAGCACACCGCTTCCCGGCAGCACCACCTGGAATGTCACTGCACCATCCGGTCCGGTGGTCCCGGTCTGGATGTCGACGAAGTCGGCAGTCCCCTGGGGCGCGAACTGCAGCACGACGGGAATGTCTGGTCCGGGCGCACCATTCACGAGGACGGACCCCTGAATGGTGGTTGTCTGCCCCGAGACCACCGATGGAGGTGCGGTGATCGCGACGGTGGCCGTCGCAGGTGCGAGCGACTGGGCGTAGCTGCGCAGGAGTGGCCACTGGGCCTGGTTCTCACCGCCGATGGTCCAGAAGGCGGCGGCATTCAGGCCGTACGCGCCCACGAGTTGGGTCCGGGCCAGCACACCGTCGGGACCAACGAACCAACTGATGCGTCGCGCCGTGCACGTCTGGGTGGCCCCGGATGCATCGGTCCACGTCACCGGCTTGTCATATTCCACCCGGGATTCCTGCGCCTGCGCGTCGAAGGTGACCGCCGACTCGGGGATCCCGGCACGGTTCAGCACCCTCGGCGCATCGCCTGCAGTGAACGCTGCCCGATCGGTCAGCTCACCCCACGCACGCCGTTCACTCGAACTCCCATTGCGATTAGGGCAACTACCCGACAGAGCGAAGGAGCCATCCGAGTTCTTCTTCGTCCATGCACGGCCGTATGTCGGGACACCGATCTGCAACTTGGCCGGATCCATCACCGAAACCGCGTACTGCGTGATTGCGGTCACCCAGCCGATCGGTGCGATCGGTCCGATCCCCTGGACGCTGAAGTCGTAGGCCATGATCCGCACGCGATCCGCGTACTGCGCGATACCGGGGAGGTCGTACACCCAGTACCCGCTTCGCCCCCCGCATCGATTCCTGGTGTCACAGGGTGAGGGAATCGTGACCGACAGCAGCTTGCCCTGCGCGCGGAGCGCGGTGGACAGTTCCTGCACGAAGGCTGTCCAATTCGGCTGCGTGGCTGGCCAACTCGCACTCCCATCGGAGAAGGCGAACCCCTCGTAGTCGAGATCCAGGCCGTCGTATCCGTTCGCCATGACCATGGCGACGAGATCCGCGACGTGGGCCGCGCGCTGGCCGGGATCGGCGAGGGCGGCCGCCATGCGGCCCTTCCCCGACGCGTCCGCGATAGCCGGGAGGACGGTGACCCCCGCGGCGCGCAGTTGGCCCATCGCCCAGGGGATGTTCGTGGCGGAGTTCCGGAAGTTCGGGTTGACCCTCACCTGGACCCCGCCACCGGGTTTCGCGGTGGCCGAGTACCAGAAGGGCGAGACGTCGACAAAGAGGTCCGCGTTCTGCACCACCGAGGTGATGCCCTGGGGAGAAGCCTGCGTCGTCATCCAGTAGGGCATCCAGCCGCTGAGGATCCGCTTCGGTGCCGGGTCGGCCTGGGCAGGCGCTCCGACGGCGAGGAATGCCACGGCGAGGAGAAGGGGAAGGAGGCGACGCATCGTTTCATTCTGCGTCACGGGGGCTCCAGAGCCGGTAACCCGGGTCGGTGCGTCCTCCTAGCGGAGCACCCGGGCGATCTCGCCGGCCGCACGGGCCACCCGGGGGCCGACGTCAGCATCGGTGAGTTCACCCATGGCGACGACACCGACCGAGGCCTCCAGGCCCGGTACACCCACCAGCGGGACCGCGATTCCATGACCCCCGGTGGCGCCGTCGGCGGTCGCCGCGACCCACGGCGGATCGAGCGGTCTGCCCGCCGCGGTTCGGGCAGCCAGGATCGCGCGTCCACCGGCCGTCGCCTCGAGCGGCTGTCGGGCGCCGAGCCGCACCGCGACGTGCACATCCGATCGTGACGGCTCGACGACGAGCGCGGTGAGTCCATCGCCACCCTCGGCGATGGTGAAATGCGCCGTGGCGCTCACGGCGTCGGCGAGCAAACGCAATGCGGGAATCGCCGCATCCCGCAGAGCGGGCTGCACGGCACGACCGAGTGTGAGCAGTCCGAGCCCGAGACGACAGCGGCCATCCGATCCGCGCCGGATGAGCGCATGGGATTCAAGTGTCACGACGAGGCGGTACACGACCGTGCGGCCGACACCGAGTTGGGCCGACAACTCGGTGACGGTCAACCCCTCGGGTGAATCTGCGATGACCTCGAGGACTCGAAGTCCTCTGTCGAGAGTCTGTGAGGTCTCGGTCGCCACGTAGCAAGCCAATCATGGCCGGGAAATGCCGCGATCGCGGGCCCCACGTCGTCGAGGAATCAGGACTCCAGGGACTTGACCCGGAAGCCCGCAATGATCTCGAAGATGCCGATGATGACCAGCCAGACGCCGATCACCCAGGTGATTGCCAGCAGGGACATACCGGGGCCGACGAGGACCACGATGCCACCGATCAGCAGGATGATGCCGAAGAAGATGTTCCAACCGCGGCCCTCCTTCTGCTCGAACCCTGTGAACAGCGACGCGAAGCCGCGGAAGATGAAGGCGATCGCGATGAAGATGGCCAGGATCTCGACCGCTCGAATGGCGCTCGCGATGGCGAAGACGCCCAGGGCGATGGAGATGATGCCCGTGATGATCGTCAACGCTCGCATGCCGCCGGTGAGGCCGTGACCGAAGCCCCGGACCACCTCGAACACGCCGGAAACGATCAACCAGATCGCCAGCAGGATGGCAACCGCAACGACGGTGGCAACCGGCCAGATCAGCGCGACGACGCCGACGATGATGCTGATAATGCCGCCGACCAGCAGCAGCCACCAATAACGTCCGGAACCGGTGAACATTCCGGTTTCAGAACTCATTGTGGACATTCAACCTCCATGGTGAGCGGGGCTCGTGGCCCCAGTGGGAAATCCCTGTCCCGATGGTAGGGCGATCGTGACCGAATTCCGGGCTACGACTCGGTCACCTGACCACCGGGAGACATCTGGCTGAGTGCACCGTTCACGCAGGTCACCAGTGGATTGGCGGGAACGAAGGCTAAAACCGACTCGATCCCCTCGGCATTCGACGCATAGGACGTGCTCGCCACCGCCCCCGCGGCAACAGCTTCGGATTGCGTCACTCGGCCGATGAGAAAATCCGCGGTTCCGTCGCGGACGAAGTCCGCGACGGTGACGGGTTGATCGAGCCATGTCACCTGAACGGGGGGGAATCCAAGTTCCTGCGCCACCGCATACACGAGATCGGCTTCTGAGCCCACCCAGTCATCCCGCTCATCCTGCGCGAGATACGGCGCTACGCGCCGATCCGTCGTCGCAACCGTCAGTTGTGCGGGAACGACCGTGGTGAGGTTGATCTGGGAACAGGGGTCGAGCACCGCTGGATCGATACCCGCCGACGCATCCGTCACGGGAACGGGCTGGCCGCCGCTCGCGTCATCCCCACCGCATCCGGAGACGAGAGTGAGCGCCGTGAGCATGACGCCGAGACCCACGGCCTTCCCGACAGGTGGCACCGACTAATCCTTGTCGCGGGGTAACGAGGCGTGAATTTCCTGGCACTCGGGGCAGATCGGGAATCGAGAGGGATCGCGATTCGGTATCCACACCTTGCCGCACAACGCCTTCACCGGGCTTCCCGTCACGGCACTCTCGACGATTTTGGATTTTTCGACGTAGTGTGCGAAGCGCTCGTGATCACCATCGTCGCTCGAGAGGCGGGCGCTTTCCTCGGTCAGCGTGGAACCGGAGAGCCCGGGGGTGTCCAACGGCGTGCTCACGACACCACCCTAGGCCTGCCTATGACTGAACAATTGACCACCTAGCCGTGAACTCGGGACTTTCGACTCCCCACGGCCGTGCTCACTCCACCTACCGTTCTCATCAGATCGAAGCGCGAGGAGGAGCCGATGCCGCAACAACCGCTGGCCCAAGTGCCGGCTGATGCTCGATGGAATTGGCAGGAGGACGCCGCCTGCAGTGGCATGGACTCATTGATCTTCTTCCATCCACAGAACGAGCGGGGCTCAGCACGCACGAAGCGGGATCGAGCGGCGAAGTTGGTATGCGCGCAGTGCCCGGTCCGGTTGGAGTGCGCGGACTACGCCATCCGAGCGCGTGAACCCTATGGAGTGTGGGGCGGCCTGACAGAAGAGGACCGCGAGCACATCTATGCCCGCATCGAGGCTCGCTACCACCCGCGTCGCAAGGGTGAGGGCCTGCGCATCGCCGGTGGGGATGTCGATCGCGCGATCTCCGCAACCGCGCTCGGAATCACAGCCTGAATTCCTGCACGGGTCTCAGGCCAGCGAGAGGAAAAGCTTCTCCAACTCCTCCTGGGTCATGGGGGCCTTGCCCGGTGATTCAAAGCACTGGCGAAGCCCGGTGGCGACGATCTTGAACCCGGCTCGATCGAGGGCCTTCGAGACAGCCGCCAGTTGGGTGACGACGTCGGTGCAGGAACGCCCATCCTCGATCATCGTGATGACTCCATCGAGTTGGCCCCGGGCGCGCTTCAACCTGGTCAGAACCTCGGAACTCACCGTCGCGTCGATCTTCATGGGACTCCCTTCGTCGACTTCCGGGAGGCTATCCCACATACCCTCTGGGGTATCGTCACCACATGGAACACACGCACGGAAAAGACGTGCAGGAAGCCCTCGCTCCCCTCTCGCGGGCCCTACGCGCCGAGATTCCCGACGTCTACGAGAACTTCATCGGCCTTCACTCGGCGGCGATGAAGGAAGGTGCGCTCCCGACGGTTACGAAGGAGTTGATTGCCCTGTCCATCGCGGTCGTGGAGCGGTGCGACGGGTGCATCGCCTCGCATGCTCGCGGCGCCGCGCGCGCGGGTGCGACGCGGGAGCAGGTGGCTGAGGCGTTGGGGGTCGCGATCCTCATGGCCGGCGGTCCCGCCACGGTGTACGGACCTCGCGCCTACTCTGCGTTCTGTGAGTTCCTCGACTCCTAGCGGCCTTCCGGGGCGGATCGCGCTCGTGGGTAGTGGCGAATATCTCCCGGTCATGGAACCCATCGAGGCGTGGCTGATCGAGGACCGCCCGCCCCGCTTCGTGCAGCTGGCAACCGCGGCTGCCCCCGAGGGTGACCGGGTGCTGGACAGGTGGCATACCCTCGGTGCGGCGGCTGCGCAACGACTGGGTGTGCAGCAGGTCATCGTGGACGTGCGCACACGCGCGGACGCCGATGATGCGCAACATGTGGATGCGATCACGGATGCGGGGCTTATCTATCTCTCTGGAGGGAATCCCTCGCATCTGGCCAAGACCTTGCGCGGTACCCGGGTGTGGGATGCGATCTGGCGCGCGTGGCGCGGTGGTGCATCGATCGCCGGGTGCAGTGCGGGGGCCATGACCCTCTGCGGCTACATCCCCGGATTCCGCCACCCCCGCAAGGGCGGCGAGGAGGGCCTCGGGCTGATTCCCGACCTACGCGTGATCCCACACTTCGACAAGTACGCCGCGCACCTTCCCGACCTCGCGTTGCGACCACTGGTGACCCCGGGGGCCACTGTCGTGGGGATCGACGAAGAGACCGCGCTCATCGCCGATTCGGCATCCACGCCCGAGTGGTCCTTCACCAGTCGCGGTGTGGGGTCCACCTGGCGCATCGACAGCGATCGCCGGCACCGGGTCAACAGCGCGCTGCAGCTGCGCGTGGGGTGACCATGCGGCCCATCCCCCCCGCGTCGCAGGTGATGCCCCGAGGTGTGCGCACCTTCAAGCCTCGACGCAGCCGCATCACCCGACGCGAACTCGCCGCCCTTGATGAACCCGGCGACATCCTCATCCCGGACAGAGCGGGGATGCTTCCACTTCCGTGGGGTGTCGTGCCGATCGTGCTCGAGATCGGTTTTGGTGCAGGCGAGGCGACACTCGCGATGGCCGAGGCCGAGCCATACGTCACGATCCTCGCCATCGACGTGCACACTCCCGGGGTCGGCAGGCTCACGGCCGATGCGCACGAGAAGGGGATGACGAACGTCCACGTGATGGAAGCGGATGCGCTCACCGTGCTGGAGGGGTCCATCCCCGCAACGTCCCTGGCCGGAGTACGAACCTTCTTCCCCGACCCGTGGCCGAAGGCGCGCCATCACAAGCGGCGCCTGATCCAAGGTCCGGTGATCGATCTGGTGCACTCGCGCTTGTCGCCCGGAGGCTTCTGGCACATCGCCACCGACTGGCAGGACTATGCCGAGTGGATCCTTGAGAACTTCGCCGCGCATTCTGGGTTCCGCGGAGGAGTCATCGAGCGTCCATCGTCACGACCACTCACCCACTACGAGCGGAGGGCAGTGCGCGAAGGGCGCCCGGTCGTCGATCTACTCTTCACCAGATCAGACGCATGAGGCGCGCCGAGAACTAGCCGGACTTGCGCCGGAACTCTCGCTTTCCACCGGCCCGATCCGCATGCTCGTGGACCTTGCCGTCGGTGGATCCGGGCCCACCCGGAGAGGAGGAACGGGACCTACCCTTCTTGGCCTCGAGGGCCTTGCGCATGCGCTCCTTGATGTCCTCGTTCTCTGCCATGCCGCCAGTGTGACACGAAGGACCGTAGAGAATCGAGATACCTCTCCAGGGCGGTGGAGATCCAGCGTGCACAGAGGTAAACGACCGAACAGGCTCAGTCTGGGTTATCGGGGGTATGTGCTCAACCACCGTCGGTGCCTAGTGAAGAGGCACCGACGGTGCATTGGTGGAGGTGCCGGGAATCGAACCCGGGTCCGTGCAGGTTCCTTGCGTCCTTCTACGTGCGTAGCCGCGCTATCGCTTCTCGACCCCGGGGCTTCGTGCGGCACTGCCCCGGGCGGTCCAGTCACTGTTAGGTGTTCCTCCCCCTCCCGCGACCGGAGGGATCGGTGAGTCCCCTAGCGACGTCAGACCCCAATTCGGGGACGCATTGGGCTGACGGCAGATTTAAGGCTTAGGCCGCGAGGGCGTAAGCGTCTGCAGACTGCGTCTTTTTGGCAGTTATTTGTTTCCCAGGATGTTTAACGAGATCACCTGAGCTTCTCGGCACGCTTCTCCGGTCAGAACGTCTGTCCGTCGAAACCTGTCACCCCCTGTTGAGTTGTGACGCCAATTGTACGCCGGTTTCGAGGGTGATCAGTCCGCGTCCCGCCCCTTGGCTCTGCGCCCCACGGCACGATCGGCCTCACGCTTGGCCTCACGCTCGGCAATCGCCTGGCGCTTGTCATGACCCTTGCGTCCCCGGGCTATCGCGATCTCCACCTTGGCGTAGCCGTCCTTGAAATAGAGGGCCAGGGGGACGAGGGTCACGCCGGTGTCCTTGACTTTGCCGGCGATACGCCGGATCTCCTCCTTGCGGAGGAGAAGCTTGCGGGTGCGCCGGGGTTCGTGGTTGGTCCACGTGCCCAGGTCGTACTGGGGGATGTGGACGCCCTTGAGCCAGAGCTCACCATCGTCGTAGAGCGCGTAACCGTCCGTCAGGTTCGCGCGCCCCGCCCGCAGTGACTTGACCTCGGTTCCGGTCAGGGCGATACCCGCCTCGTACACGTCCTCGATGGAGTAGTCGTGCCGGGCCTTCTTGTTCTGGGCGATGACCTTGCGCCCGGTCTCACGGGCCATCCTGCACCCGCAACTTCGCACCGGTCTGCGCCACCCACGCGATGACGACGAGGACGGCAGCGATGACAGCCAGGACCATCACCCAGAGGTAGACGTAGATGTCGATGGCTGCCCCGATCGGAGGGGCATTCGGGAGGTACGTGCGGAGGAGAGGGAGTGCGAAGAGGAGGCTGGCTGTCCACGCGAGCAGCGCCACCTCGATTCTGCGCCGGTTAGTGATCACCAGGGACGCCGCGAAGAAGGCGAGGAGGGCGAGCGCAGCGGCCATGGCAAGGAGCAGCAGGGCGAAGATCTTCGTCGAGAAGACCCGACTGAAGGTCAGCACCCCGAAGACCTGCGTTCCCATGGCGGGCGGCAGTTGCATTTCCGTATCCCAGCCATTCACGCCACCCGTACCCACCAGTCCCGCCGGGATGGTCCCCGTCGACTCGATGACTCCCCCCGCCCCACGGGAGAAACTGTCTGCGCTGATCGCAAAGAACCCCTCGTGCACATCGAAGGGATAGCTCGCGACGTCACCGGATGTCCCCATCTCGATCTCGTACCGGCCCAGCGGTTCCCCCGCGACGTACTTGACCTCCTCCGTGCCATCACTGGTGGTGATGGTCAGCCGGGTGTTCTGGGTGAGTCGGCCGTTCCCATCGATGATGTCGTCACCGCGCGCCGAAAACGTCAGCCGCAGTGTCGTCGATGAGGATGACGTCTCCACGCTCACCGGTTCGATTTCCACCACGATGCCGGGAGCATCACCACGTAGGCCACCCTCGACCCGGCTTCCACCCTCGATCGAGTAGTTCTGCACCACCAAGGCGTAGGCGATCGCCACAATCGGCAACAGGATTGTGATGGTGATTAATCCGCGACGCGTGAAGGGTCGCGGTTGTGGTTGGGCAGCGCTCGGCACGTCCACCATGCGCGTCTCCCTTACAGCACCGTCCTCAACACACAACCGGGCGACTCGGCTGCCCGAACCAGCCCATCGGATCATAGGCGGTGCCGTTCATGCGGGTTTCGTAGTGAAGATGGGGGCCGGTGGACCAGCCGGTGGATCCGACCGTGCCGACCTGGTCACCCGCTTTCACTTCCTGTCCCACCTGGACGCTCTTCGCGGCGAGATGCGCATAGAAGGTGGTCAGTCCACCCGAATGCACGAGCATGATCGAGTTGCCGTAGGCACCACCGGAGCCCGACGTGATCACGCGACCATCCGCGGATGCCCGTACCGGGGTTCCCGTGGGTGCAGCGATGTCCTGTCCGGTATGGCAGGACCGATAGCCGAAGACAGGATGGATGCGGGGTCCCACCGGAGATGACATACGTCCCCCCGCTGCCACCGGCCACAGCAATCCACCCGAGGGGATCGCCATCGCGGGGGCGCCGGCGCCCGCACGTGCGGCCCGTGCCGCCTCTGCCCGCGCCGCCTTCGCTGCCGCTGCGGCGAGCCGCTCCTGCTCGCGCTTGAGCTGCACGAGTCGCCGCTCGACCTTGCGCTTGTACTTCTGCGCCTGACGGACCACAACGCGCTGCTCGGCCCGCACCTGCTCCAGTCGCTGGGTGGTCGCCGCCGCTTCGGCGCGTGCCTGTGTCGACTCGGCCAGCCGCTGATCCGCGATCGCCTGCTTCTCCTCCGCTGCGACCTTGGCCGCCTGCAGCTGCACCTCCTGCATCGCGAGATCCGCACGTGTGCGGTTGAGTCCGGTGTAGACGGAGGACTGCAGACGCCCGACGGCATCAACGGACGCGAGCCTTGCGGTGAAGTCCGCCGGGCTCTGCGAATCGAGCAGCACCTCGACCTCGGCCAACGGTCCCTGCTGGTACACGGCGCGGGCGACCTCGTTGATCTGCAACTCCGTGCGCGCCAGTTCGGTGCGCACCATTCCCTCCTGGAACTTCCCCGCCTTCCACGCGGCAAATGCCTTGCCCGCGGCCCGCTGCGCCATCAGCGCCTTCGACTCCGCGATCTTCGCCTTCCGGATTGCGGCGCGCTCCGCCTTCTCCGCGCGCTCCACCTTCGCCTGCACCCGGGTGAAGGCCTTCATCGCCTTCGTCACGCGGGAACCCGCGGCGGCCAGCGTCTCCCCCATGGAGTCGACCTGGGAGGCGACTTCACGCTCCTGCTCCTTCAGTTCATCGCTCTTCTTGGCCTGGGCGGGGGTGGCCCCCAGGGCCAGGACGACGAGCGCGATGACGGCTACGCGCAGGGAGGGGAACACCCAACCAGGGTAGGTCAGAAATCACTCAAACCACAGGCGTCACACGCGCAGGTACTTGCGCAGTGTGAGGAAGGCCGCAAGGACGGCCAACAGGATGCCGGTGGCGAGGAGTACGGGGGCGATCGCCAGGACCGCATCCCAGCCGACGAAGGCCGTGAATTGGAACGAGGGCGCCAGAATCTGGTCGATCACGACCGCCTTTGTGGCGGCGAGCCCGGCGATGGCGAGGGTGGCCCCTAGGGCGGCGGCCAAAGCCGCCTCCAGCAGGAATGGCAACTGGATGTAGAAGTTCGACGCCCCGACGAGGCGCATGATCCCGGTCTCACGTCGACGGCTGAACGCGGCAACGCGCATCGTGTTGACGATCAGCAACACGGTGACGACGAGCATGACGCCGGCGATGATCAATGCAATGGCCTGGAGCCCATTGAGCAAGCGGAAGAACTTGTCCAGGATCTGGCGTTGGTCGTTGACCTGTTCGATTCCAGGCCTTCCGGCGAAGGCTGACGCCACGACGTCGTACTTCGTCGGATCGGAGAGTTTCACCCGGAACGACTCGGGAAGTGCGTTCTCACTGACGTTATCCACGATCGGGGAGTTTGCGAACTGCTCCTTGAATCGCAAATATGCCTCTGCCTTGGATTCGTAATAGATCTCCTGGACCAGTGGACGCAGGGATTCGAGGTCGGATTCAATCTGGTCCCGCTGCGCAGCGGTCACTTCGCCACCGGCGCACGAGGGGGTATCACTCCCCCGCGAGCACAGGAATATCGACACCTCGACCTTGTCGTACCAGAAGTCCTGCATCGTCGTGACCTGCGCACGGACGAGCAGACTCACCCCGAAGAGTGCAAGGGAAACCGCGACGGTGATGATGACCGCGATGGTCATCGTGAGGTTGCGCCGGAGCCCGGCACCCACCTCACTTGCGATGAACTGCGCCCGCATCAGCCACCGTACCCGTAGACACCGCGCGTTTGATCACGCACGAGATGCCCGGACTCGAGTTCAATCACGCGACGACGCATCTGGTCCACGATCTGTGCGTCGTGGGTGGACATCACAACCGTGGTCCCGAGTCGATTGATGCGATCGAGCAGCTTCATGATGCCCACAGACGTTCCCGGATCCAGGTTTCCCGTGGGCTCGTCAGCGATGAGGAGCATGGGTCGGTTGACGAATGCCCGTGCGATCGCAACACGCTGCTGCTCACCGCCCGAGAGTTCGTCCGGTCGACGCGACTCCTTACCCTCGAGACCGACGACCTCCAGAACCTCGGGTACTACCCGCTTGATCTGCGACCTGGGCTTCCCGATGACCTCTAGGGCGAAGGCCACGTTCTCGAACACCGACTTATTGGGAAGCAGGCGGAAGTCCTGGAAAACGGTTCCGATCTGGCGCCGCAGGGCGGGAATCTTCCAATTACTGAGACGGTTGAGTTCCTTCCCGAGCACCCAGACTGTTCCCGAATTCGGGCGTTCCTCGCGCAGGACGAGGCGCAGGAATGTGGACTTACCCGAACCCGAGGGGCCGACGAGGAAAACGAACTCGCCCTTCTCGATCTCCAACGAGACATCGTCCAGGGCAGGGCGATTCTGATTGACGTACATCTTGGAGACGCCTTCGAAAAGAATCACTCGGTGGCACTTTCGGGTCCGGGGGTGGGTTCTTTCAGTCTAAGTGACGTCTCACGAGAGTCCCTAGGACGCGCCCGACGACTGCTTCCTCCAACGGATTCCCGCCTCGACGAACGGGTCGATTTCCCCGTCGAGAACCGCCCCGGTATTGCCCGTCTCGTACTCGAAACGCAGGTCCTTCACCATTTGATAGGGGTGCAGGACGTACGAGCGCATCTGATTACCCCAGGAACCAGATGAGTCACCCTTGAGCGCGTCGATCTTCGCCCGCTCCTCCTGGCGCCTGCGCTCCAACAGTTTCGCCTGCAGAATCGCCATCGCGGTTGCCCGGTTCTGCAATTGCGAACGCTCGTTCTGGCACGAGACCACGATCCCCGACGGTATGTGCGTGATGCGCACCGCGGAGTCGGTGGTGTTGACCCCCTGCCCACCGGGGCCACTGGAGCGGTAGACATCGATACGCAGGTCGTCGTCGGGAATCTCCATGCTCTCGGTCTGTTCCACGACGGGGATAACTTCCACGCCGGCGAACGAGGTCTGACGGCGACCCTGGTTGTCGAAGGGCGAGATGCGCACGAGGCGGTGTGTGCCCTGTTCGACGGAGAGCGTCCCGTAGGCGTACGGCGCCTTGACGGCGAACGTCGCCGATTTGATGCCTGCTTCCTCCGCGTAGGAGATGTCGTACACCTCGTAGGGCCAGCTATGCCGCTCGCAGTAGCGCGTGTACATCCGCATGAGCATCTCCGCCCAGTCCGCCGCATCGACGCCGCCGGCCTCGGCACGGATGGTGACCAAGGCCTCTCGCTCGTCATACTCACCGGAGAGCAGGGTTCGAACCTCTAAGTCCCCGATCGCACGTTCGAGTTCGGATAACTCCTTGTCCCCCTCGGCCTTGGACGCGGCATCCCCTTCGGCCTCGGCCAACTCGAAGAGCACCGGGAGGTCGTCCAACCGTGATCGGAGAGCTTCCAGTTTGCGCAATTCACCCTGGAAGTAGCTCAGTCGGCTGGTCACCTGCTGCGCATGGGCCTGGTCGTCCCAGAGATCCGGGGCTGAGGCCTGCGCCTCGAGGTCCACGATGGCGACCCGCATCGCGGCCGGATCCAGGACTTTCTCGATACTGGCCATCGTGGATTGCAGAGCGGCGATGCGCTCACCGACTTCATCACTGGCCACGGGCGCACAGGCTACGGCTAGGCCCCCGGGCGGTGGTCCAGGCGGGCATCCGAGCGCACGCGAATCGTCGGCGCTTCCAGCATGGTGAAGAAGGTGAGG
>JBILLS010000013.1:0-46519 GCA_044375955.1 Candidatus Nanopelagicales bacterium
TCTCACTCGTGTGGCGTCCACGGCTGGGTTACCCCGCCGCTTCGCTCGCCACACGACGCTCCCCTACCCATCCACACTCCTGGACCTGCACACGGATGTACAGGCCGAGATATCGGTGTGAATGCCACAACTTCGGCGGTGTGCTTGAGCCCCGCTACATTGTCGGCGCGGAATCACTTGACCAGTGAGCTATTACGCACTCTTTCAAGGGTGGCTGCTTCTAAGCCAACCTCCTGGTTGTCTGTGCAACTCCACATCCTTTCCCACTTAGCACACGCTTTGGGGCCTTAGTTGGTGGTCTGGGCTGTTTCCCTCTCGACTATGAAGCTTATCCCCCACAGTCTCACTGCTGCGCTCTCACTTACCGGCATTCGGAGTTTGGTTGACTTCAGTAAGCTTGTAGGCCCCCTAGGCCATCCAGTGCTCTACCTCCGGCAAGAAACACGCAACGCTGCACCTAAATGCATTTCGGGGAGAACCAGCTATCACGGAGTTTGATTGGCCTTTCACCCCTACCCACAGGTCATCCCCCAGGTTTTCAACCCTGGTGGGTTCGGGCCTCCACGCGGTCTTACCCGCGCTTCACCCTGCCCATGGGTAGATCACTCCGCTTCGGGTCTACGACATGCGACTCAGACGCCCTATTCGGACTCGCTTTCGCTACGGCTTCCCCTCACGGGTTAACCTCGCCACATATCAGTAACTCGCAGGCTCATTCTTCAAAAGGCACGCTGTCACCCTGGTCCGAAGACCTTGGGGGCTCCAACGGCTTGTAGGCACACGGTTTCAGGTACTATTTCACTCCCCTCCCGGGGTACTTTTCACCTTTCCCTCACGGTACTTGTCCGCTATCGGTCACCAGGGAGTATTTAGGCTTAGCGGGTGGTCCCGCCAGATTCACACGGGATTTCTCGGGCCCCGTGCTACTTGGGATGATGTTCGGAAGTGATCGTCGTTTCGTCTACAGGGGTTTTACCTTCTGTGCCGGCCCTTTCGCATGGCCTTCGACTACGGCGATCATTTCTGACTTCCTGCCGGTCCGCCAGAACCAGCTGAACAATCCCACGACCCCATGTCGACAACGCCTGGCGGCTATTACGTCAACATGGTTTAGCCTCTTCCGCTTTCGCTCGCCACTACTCACGGAATCACTTTTGTTTTCTCTTCCTGTGGGTACTGAGATGTTTCACTTCCCCACGTTCCCTCCACTCGCCCTATGTGTTCAGGCGAGGGTGACTGGACATGACTCCAGTCGGGTTTCCCCATTCGGACATCCCCGGATCACAGCTCGGTTGGCAGCTCCCCGAGGCTTATCGCAGCCTCCTACGTCCTTCATCGGCTCCTGGTGCCAAGGCATCCACCGTGCGCCCTTAATAACTTGACCACAGATCTACTTTGGCAATTCTGTTCGACCTTTCGGTCGCGCAGAGATTTATCGCTGGTCTTACGACCAGCGAAGATGCTCGCGTCCACTGTGCAGTTCTCAAGGTACGGGCGAGTGTCCAGCCTTACTGCCCTTAGGCAGGGGCCGGGACCCGCGGTCCGAAGTCACGGCGCAGCCGTTCCTTCAGGACCCAACAGCGTGCCTGATGATCGAGGGATTGACACTCGTTCCACTCCGGAGAACCGGTTGTACTGGAATGCCGTCCCCAACGGGACATCCATATCGATGTTCCACCCATGAGCTGACCCCCTCGACGCGTTCGGTCGAGGCGGGCTCTGGATGCGCCTTGCGGCGCACCAGGTGCTCCTTAGAAAGGAGGTGATCCAGCCGCACCTTCCGGTACGGCTACCTTGTTACGACTTAGTCCCAATCGCCAGTCCCACCTTCGACGGCTCCCTCCTTGCGGTTGGGCCACCGGCTTCGGGTGTTACCGACTTTCGTGACTTGACGGGCGGTGTGTACAAGGCCCGGGAACGTATTCACCGCAGCGTTGCTGATCTGCGATTACTAGCGACTCCGACTTCATGGGGTCGAGTTGCAGACCCCAATCCGAACTGAGACCGGCTTTTTGGGATTCGCTCCACCTTGCGGTTTTGCAGCCCTTTGTACCGGCCATTGTAGCATGCGTGCAGCCCTGGACATAAGGGGCATGATGACTTGACGTCATCCCCACCTTCCTCCGAGTTGACCCCGGCAGTCTCCTATGAGTCCCCGACATTACTCGCTGGCAACATAGGACGAGGGTTGCGCTCGTTGCGGGACTTAACCCAACATCTCACGACACGAGCTGACGACAGCCATGCACCACCTGTATGGGGCCCTTGCGGACCTGACATCTCTGCCAGTTTTCCCCATATGTCAAACCCAGGTAAGGTTCTTCGCGTTGCATCGAATTAAGCCGCATGCTCCGCCGCTTGTGCGGGCCCCCGTCAATTCCTTTGAGTTTTAGCCTTGCGGCCGTACTCCCCAGGCGGGGCGCTTAATGCGTTAGCTGCGGCACGGAGAACGTGGAATGTTCCCCACACCTAGCGCCCACCGTTTACGGCGTGGACTACCAGGGTATCTAATCCTGTTTGCTCCCCACGCTTTCGCTCCTCAGCGTCAGTTGTGGCCCAGAGACCTGCCTTCGCCATCGGTGTTCCTCCTGATATCTGCGCATTTCACCGCTACACCAGGAATTCCAGTCTCCCCTACCACACTCAAGTCTGCCCGTATCGGATGCAGGTCCGGGGTTAAGCCCCGGATTTTCACAACCGACGTAACAGACCGCCTACGAGCTCTTTACGCCCAATAAATCCGGACAACGCTTGCACCCTACGTATTACCGCGGCTGCTGGCACGTAGTTAGCCGGTGCTTCTTCTGCAGGTACCGTCACCTTGCGGCTTCTTCCCTGCTGAAAGCGGTTTACAACCCGAAGGCCTTCATCCCGCACGCGGCGTTGCTGCGTCAGGCTTTCGCCCATTGCGCAATATTCCCCACTGCTGCCTCCCGTAGGAGTCTGGGCCGTGTCTCAGTCCCAGTGTGGCCGGTCGCCCTCTCAGGCCGGCTACCCGTCGTCGCCTTGGTGAGCCGTTACCTCACCAACAAGCTGATAGGCCGCGGGCCCATCCCAGACCGAAAAACTTTCCAATTCCGCAGATGCCTGCAGAACTCGTATCCGGTATTAGCACCTCTTTCGAGGAGTTATCCCGAAGTCTGGGGCAGGTTGCCCACGTGTTACTCACCCGTTCGCCACTGATCCGGCGGAGCAAGCTCCACCTTCACCGTTCGACTTGCATGTGTTAAGCACGCCGCCAGCGTTCGTCCTGAGCCAGGATCAAACTCTCCATTGATGAATGTGTTTGATGCTGGCAGACAGAGCTGTGTGCTCATGTCAACCAAAGGAATCCGTGCGACGCGATGGGGCAAGCCCCATCACCCCGCAACGGGGTAATGATTTGGCATTGACAAATGACACGCTGTTGAGTTCTCAAGGTACGGACGCGCACCGAACCCGGGTCTCTCGACCCGAATTTGGGGCAACATTCCAAATTTACGCGAAAGCGAGTAGGAAGTCAAAACGCCCTAGTCGGACATTTCTCTCGAATCGCGTCCCGCGGACCGGCCTGACGTCCGTTCCTCCAGCGGGGGGAGGAAAAGAGTACGTCATGGGGGGCCGCCAAGGCAAATCGCCCCTAGCGGAGCCGGATCCCGCCGATCGTGCGCTTGCCCCGACGCAGGACCAGCCACCGGCCGTGGAGCAGCTCCCCCAAGGCCGGACGCAGGGCGGGGTCCTCGACGCGCACGTTGTTGAGGTAGGCGCCACCTTCATTGACCGCCCGACGGGCCGCCCCCTTGGAGTCGACCAGGCCCGCGCGTACGAGCAGTTCATCCACGGAGGGGAGGTGGCCGTCCTGCACCTCGGCTGGATCGACCTCGCCGTGCGGCGCTTCGGTCAGTGCCGCGGCCAGGGTGGACTCCGGGATCGAGGTCAGTTCACCCTGCCCGAAGAGCACGCGCCCCGCTTCCTCCGCGGCCCGGCGCTCGGACTCGCCATGCACGAGATCGGTCAACTCCTCCGCGAGCGCCCGCTGCGCCGCACGCTCATGTGGCCGTTCACGCGTGGACTCGAGTAGTGCATCAATGTCTGCGCGCGAGCGGAAGGAATACGTGTGCAGCAACGTGGGCACATCACGGTCATCTGAATTCAGCCAGAACTGGAAGAAGGCGTACGGGCTTGTCAACTCCGGGTCGAGCCACACCGTCCCCGACTCCGTCTTGCCGAACTTTGTGCCGTCGGCCTTCGTCAGCAGCGGGGTCGTGAGTGCATGCGCGTGCGCACCCTCGACCCGACGGATCAGATCGACACCCGCGGTGATGTTGCCCCACTGATCCGATCCACCCGTCTGCAGAACGCAGTCGTAACGCCGATACAACTCGAGAAAGTCGAAGGACTGCAGCAACTGGTAGCTGAATTCGGTGAAGCTGATCCCATCTTTGGCGAGCCGGGCGGCCACCGCCTCCCGGTCGAGCATCCGGTTCACGCTGAAGTGCTTGCCGATGTCGCGGAGGAATTCCAGAACCCCGACTCCCTCGGTCCAGTCGTAGTTGTTGACCATGACCGCGGCATTACCGCCCGTGAAGTCGTAGTAACGCTCAAGCTGCGTCCGGATACGCGCCACCCACTGCTCTACGACGTCACGTGGATTCAGGCTGCGCTCCCCGCTCTCCTTCGGGTCACCGATCAGGCCCGTGGCACCACCGACCAGTGCCAGGGGTCGATGCCCCAGAAGCTGGAACCGCCGGATCGTGAGGATCTGCGCCAGGTTGCCCAGGTGGAGGCTCGGCGCGGTGGGGTCGAAGCCGCAGTAGAGCGTGACCGACTCCGCGGTGACTGTGCGGAGTGCGTCGGGATCCGTGCTCTGCGCGATGAGGCCGCGCCACTCGAGTTCGTCGATGATCCCGGTCATCTCCGCATTCTTGCCCATACGCACCGAGGTGCCCTGGCATCATGCGCGCGTGGCGTACTCCCGGGCGAAAATGCAGGCCGCCGCCGATCACATCGTCCACGCCGATCCTGCCTTCGCCGCGATCGTCGCGGAGTCCCCCCTCTGCACCATCGGTAAGGGTTCCCGGACCCAACTGAGTCCCTTTCACTCCCTCGTGGGATCGGTGATCGCCCAACAGCTCTCCGTGAAGGCCGCAGACACCATCACGAGCCGCGTCGAGGAGAACCTCGGTGGCGAGGTCACTGCGCAGCGCATCGTCGAGGTCCACGAGTCTGAATTGCGCGCAGCGGGACTGTCGGGTGCCAAGACCCGCACGATCAAAGGCCTGGCCCATGCCGTTCACGAGGGTGTCCTGGACCTCGAGCGAACACTGACCCACCCCGTGGACTCGGCGATCGTCGCCGAACTCACGAAACTCTGGGGCATCGGACGTTGGACCGCCGAGATGTTCCTGATGTTCACCATGCACCGGCTCGACGTCTGGCCGACAGGTGACCTCGCGATGCGTAAGGGATGGAACATCATCCACGGGACAACGGGAGATATCGATCCGCAGATCCTGGAGCCACTCGGCGATCCGCTTCGTCCCTATCGCAGCGTCGCCGCCTGGTACTGCTGGCGAGCGGTCGAGGGCGGCAGCTCTAGCTGGTGAGACGTGAGCCGATCCACCAGGCACCGAGGGCGATCAGCGCACCGGCCGCATTCGATGCGACGTCGAGGAGGGATCCGGATCGATCGGAGGTCAGCGTTTGCAGGAGCTCCATCAGAATTCCGATCCCCATCGTGATCGCACCGGTCAGCAGTAATCTCGGCCGTCTCTGCGAAGCGAGGAACAGCAGGGTGAGCCCCAGGTACCCCGCGATATGCACGAGGACGTCACCGAAGGTGAAGGCGCCCTGCACAGATTCCTGCGGCGCCAGGGAACCCCAGGTGAGGACTGCGAGCCACACCACAGCGGCGGCGCGAGCAACCGCAATGCGCGCGCTCATGCCCAGCGGCGCCGCTCCTGCGCGATCCGCGCATCGAGTTCGTCGAGTTGCTTGGCCACCCGCTTCGGGGACGTCCCCCCCTGGGCATCGCGGGCGGACATTGATCCCTCGACGCTGAGGACCCCCCGCACCTCGGGTGTGAGAGCCGGATCGATACCAGAGAGTTCTGAGTCAGTGAGATCCCAGAGTTCCACTCCACGGGCCTCTGCAACGCGCACGCACTCCCCGGCGATCTCATGCGCCCTGCGGAACGGGACTTCGGACCGGACCAACCACTCCGCGATGTCGGTGGCGAGCGCGAATCCCTCGGGGGCCGACGCCGCCATCCGCTCGGTGTCGAAGCGCAGGGTCGCGATCATTCCCGTCATGGCGGGCAACACGAGCAGGAGTTGATCAGCAGTGTCGATGGCGGGTTCCTTGTCCTCCTGCAGATCCCGGTTGTAGCCGAAGGGCATCCCCTTCAATGTGGCCAGGAGCCCGGTGAGGTTGCCGATAAGGCGACCCGCCTTACCGCGCGCCAACTCCGCGACATCCGGGTTCTTCTTCTGCGGCATGATCGACGATCCCGTCGACCATTGGTCGTCGAGGTGGGCCCAGCCGAACTCGCGCGACGCCATGAGGATCACTTCCTCACCGATGCGCGAGAGGTGGACACCGATCATGGCGCCCACGAAACAGAACTCCGCCACCCAGTCCCGATCGCTCGTGGCATCGATCGAGTTGCCGAGAGCCACCTCGAATCCGAGCTCCGCGGCCACGGCCTCTGGATCGAGATCCAATGATGATCCCGCCAGCGCACCCGCACCCAGGGGCGAGATGGACGCGCGCCGATTCCAATCGGCGAGCCGATCGACGTCGCGCAGCAGGGCGTGCGCGTGCTTCGCCACCTCGTGGCCGAAGGACACCGGTTGCGCATGCTGCAGATGGGTGAATCCCGGAGCCGCCGAGTTCACATGTGCGCGGGCCTGGGTCTGCAGCGCGGCGATGAGATCCATGGTCGCGACGGCGATGGCGCGTGCAGCATCCCGCAGGTAGAGCCGAAAGTCGGTCGCCACCTGATCGTTGCGGCTACGCCCCGCACGCAACTTCCCACCCAGATCGCCGAGCCGCTCCACGAGGACGCGTTCGATGGCCGTGTGGACGTCCTCATCGGCTGCAGTCGGCTCGATGTCCCCGGCAAGGATGCCCGCGGACACCTCGTCGATCGCAGCCTCGACGAGCCCGAGCTCCTCCGAGGTCAGCAATCCGGCACGCGCGAGCACGCGCGCATGCGCGCGGGTCTGCAGGAGGTCGTAGGGAGCCAGGCGCCAGTCGACGTGCACCGAACGACTCAAGGCCGCCATCGCGTCGGAGGGTCCGCTGGCGAACCTGCCACCCCAGAGCCGCAGGGTTTCCTCACTCATGTCTTCCTCCCCTACCGGCTCGTGCTCATGGCCACCAGAGTCTCGCAGAGACTCTGCGCATCCTTGGGTGTGCGCATCACGATGATGATCGTGTCGTCACCGGCCACTGTGCCCACGGTCTCGAACGCGGGATTGCGGTCCAGATGCCCGGCGAGGTACTGCGCCGCACCCGGTGGCGTGCGCACAACGGCGATGTTCCCCGCTGCTTCCGCGCGAAGAAGGGTGTCGGCGACGATGCGCTGCAAGGAATGGTCGTCCCGGGGAAGCGAGGTGTCGATCGCCGCACGTGACGGAACCGAGTACCGCACCTCGCCGTTGGGCAGGTGCTCCTTGACGGCACCCAGGGCGTCGAGGTCACGGGAGAGTGTCGCCTGGGTGACGTGGATCCCTTCGGCATCGAGCAACCGTCCCAAGTCTTCCTGCGAAGCCACCTGTTGGGTGCTCACCAATGCCGCGATCCGTGCTCTGCGCGCCACCATGGACAGGGGAACCGTGCGCGTCTTCATGCGATCCTCCCCCACGCCGCGATCGCATCGTCGATGTCCTCGTCGCGGATCGTCAGGGCCGGAGCCATGCGAATCGCGGTCGGGGAAACCGGATTGGCGAGTACCCCGTGCGCCCGCAGGTTGGCTTCCACGTCGGCGGACGGACTCGCGGTCAGCGCTGCCGCCCGGAGTAGGCCGCGCCCGCGCACCTCACTCACCGCGTCTCCCGCGACTTTCATCACGCCTGCGGCGAGCCGATCCCCTGCATCCTGAACCCTCGCGAGCAAACCATCGGATTCGATGGCATCGATGACGGTCAGTGCAGCGCGCGCGCTTACCGGGTTACCGCCGAACGTCGATCCGTGCATCCCCGGGCCAAAGAGCGATGCAGCTGCACCGATCCCGATCACCGCTCCCATGGGGATCCCTCCGGCGAGCCCCTTGGCCAGCGTGATGACATCGGGAGTGATGCCCTCCCACTGGTACCCGAACCAGTGTCCGGTGCGCCCCATGCCGGTCTGCACTTCATCGAGCACGAGGAGTGCACCGGTGCTTGTCGTGAGTTCGCGCGCGGCGCGCAGGTAGCCCTCGGGTGGGACGATCACGCCCCCTTCACCCTGAATGGGCTCGAGGAAGACAGCGGCGGTGTCGGTGTCCACAGCCGTTGCGAGTGCGGCTGCATCGCCAAACGGCACCACGTGGACCTCACCCGGCAAAGGGCGGAAGGGATCGGCTTTCCCGGGCTGCGCGGTGAGCGCGAGGGCACCCATGGTGCGCCCGTGGAAGGACCCCTCGGCGACCACCACCTTCGTGCGGCCGGTCAGCCGGCTCAT
Source organism: Candidatus Nanopelagicales bacterium (assembly GCA_044375955.1). Classification (GTDB taxonomy): domain Bacteria; phylum Actinomycetota; class Actinomycetes; order S36-B12; family S36-B12; genus VGCC01. The sequence goes on from JBILLS010000013.1 coordinate 8,644, forward strand.
CTTGAAGGCCGCCTCGTTCGCCTCCGCTCCGGAGTTGCAGAAGAAGACGCGCGCCGAGTCATCCCCGACGAGTCCGATCAGTCGCTCGGCGAGGGCGAGACCGGGTTCGGATGCATAGAGGTTGCTCACGTGACCGAGGGTCGACCACTGCTCCGCGATGGCATTCGCGACACGGGGATCGCCGTGACCCAATGCATTGACCGCGATGCCGGCGATCAGATCGACGTACTCGCGCCCATCCACATCCCACACCCGCGACCCCGCACCCCGGACGAGCATCACCTTGGGCGCGCCGTAGTTGTTCATCATGGATGCAGCCCACCGGTCGTGCCAGGTCATGACGCCACCTCGTCGGGCAGCACCAGGGTTCCTACCCCGTGATCGGTGAAGATCTCGACGAGAAGGCCGTGCGGCACTCGCCCGTCGATGATGTGGGCGCGCGGGACGCCGGCCTCCACCGCGCGCAGGCACGCCTCCATCTTCGGCACCATCCCCGCCGACAGCGTGGGGAGAAGTTCCCGGAGTTCGTGGGCGGTGATGGAGGCCACCACCTCGTTGCTCGCCGGCCAGTCCCGATACAGGCCCTCGACGTCCGTGAGCACCACCAACGTGCCGGCGCCCAGTGCCGCCGCGATCGCTGCAGCACCCGTATCCGCGTTCACGTTGAGCACGTCGTGGGTCGATGTTGCCGCCACGGTGGAGATCACGGGGACCTGTCCCGCATCGATCGCGATGAGGATGCGCTGGGTGTCGACGGTCACGATGTCGCCGACGAGCCCGACGTCGACGATCTCACCGTCCACAAGCGCGCCACGCTTTTCACCGATGAGGAGACCGTCGACATCTCCCGACATACCGATCGCGACCGGGGCGTGCCGGTTGATCGCCTCCACGAGACCCACCTGCACCTCGCCCACCAGGACATCGCGCACCACCTGCATGACATCCGGTGTGGTGACGCGCAACCCGCCCCGGAATTCCGAGGCGATCCCCTCCTCCTGCAGTCGCGCATTGATTTGGGGTCCGCCGCCATGCACGACGACGGGACGCAGGCCGGCAAGGCGCAGGAAGACGACGTCGGCAGCAAACGCATCCATCAACGCGTCATCCACCATCGCATTGCCGCCGAACTTGATGACCACGGTGATCCCGTGGAATCTCGTCAGCCACGGGACCGCCTCGGCGAGCACGGCCGCGTGGTCGCGCGCCTGGGAAACAGAGACGGAAGAAGGGTCAGGAATCATGGCGGTCACGTCGCGTATGCGGAGTTCTCGTGGACATAGGCGGCGGTGAGGTCGTTAGTCCACACCGTGGCCTGCGCGTCTCCCGCGCCCAGGGAAATGTCGATCGCGACGATCCGATCGGCCATGCTCACCCACTCGCGTGGATCCCCGACGCCACCGCCCCGACACACCACGACCCCGTTGATGGCGACGTCGACCTGGTTCGAATCGAAGGTCACCGCGGTGGTTCCGAGGGCGGCCAGGACACGGCCCCAGTTGGGGTCCTCGCCGTGGATAGCGCATTTGAGCAGGTTGCTCCGCGCCACCGCGCGCGCCGCCTCGACGGCCTCATCTTCGGTGAGGGCTCCGCGCACGGTGATGGACACCTCCTTCGACGCTCCCTCCGCGTCGGCGATCAGTTGTCGCGCCAGGTCGGCGCAGACCGATTCGAGCACCCGCGCGAACTCCTGAGCATCGGGGCGGACACCGGATGCTCCGTTCGCGAGTGCGATGACCGTGTCATTCGTGGACATGCAACCGTCGGAGTCGATGCGATCGAAGGTCCGCGAGGTGGCCGTGCGTAGCGCACCGTCGAGGACGGCGCGCTCGACGTCGGCGTCGGTCGTGAGGACCACGAGCATGGTGGCCAGCCCCGGCGCGAGCATGCCGGCACCCTTGGCCATTCCTCCCACGATGTAGCCATTCCCCGCGCACTCGGCGACCTTCGGAACCGAGTCCGTGGTCATGATGGCCTGGGCCGCGGCCGGGCCACCTGTCGCAGACATGAGTTCGACGGCACTCTCGATCCCTGCCTGCACTCGGTCTATGGGCAGGAGCTCGCCGATCAGGCCCGTGGAACAGACCAGTACGTCGCCCGCACCGATATCGCTGCCCGCTGACTGAAGCCTTGCAGCGGTGTGCTCGGCCATAGCGTGGGCGTCGGCGAATCCCTGCGGTCCGGTGCAGGCGTTGGCGCCACCGGAATTGAGGATCACCGCCCGTGCCATACCGTCGGCGATCGCTTGCCGTGACCACACGACCGGTGCCGCGGGGAACCGATTCGAGGTGAACACGGCGGCAGCGACATCGCGCGGGCCGTCGTTGACGACGATCGCCACATCGGGCTTGCCCGATGCCTTGATGCCTGCGGCTACTCCGGCAGCGCTGAAGCCACGTGGGGCGGTCACGCTCATGGCGCCACCCCGATCGCATCGAGCCCTGCACCTTCGTCGAGCCCGAACATGATGTTGGCGTTTTGCACCGCTTGACCGGCGGCGCCCTTACCGAGATTGTCGATGGCGGAGACCACCACAACCCTGCCGACATGGTCGTCTACGGCTACCTGAAGGTGTGCTGCGTTCGTGCCGAAGACGGCGGAGGTGTGTGGCCATTGACCTTCGGGTAGCACGGTCACGAACGGCTCGTCGCGATAAGCGGACTGCAGGAGTCCGCGCACATCATGATTTCCGTTGAGAGGGGCGGAACACGTCGCAACGATGCCCCGCGACATCGGCGCCAGGAGGGGTGTGAACGACAGGCGCACCGAAGCCCCCGTCGCACGAGCGATGGTCTGCTCCATCTCGGGTGTGTGCTGGTGCACCCCACCGACCTTGTACGCCGACATGGAGCCCATCACATTGCTGGCGAGGAGCGCATCAGATGCCTTCCGCCCTGCGCCGGTGGTGCCCGACGCCGCCACAACGACAATGTCCGTGAGATCCAGGACGGACGCGAGAGGAATGAGCGCGAGCGCCACCGAGGTCGGGTAACACCCCGGGTTGGCCACGCGCGTGCTCGCAGCGATTGCCTCGCGAGAACCCGGTAGTTCTGGCAGGCCGTAGGTCCACGTTCCGGCATGGGGTCCGCCGTAGAACCTCTCCCACGCCGCGGCATCGGTCAGTCGAAAGTCGGCGCCGAGATCCACGATTCGGGTGGATGAGGGTAAAGCGGACGCTAGTGGGGCGGACTCGCCATGCGGAAGCGCCAGAAACACCAGTTCGGCACCTCCCAGCACCTGGGGCGTCGCCTGCTCGAGGATGAGATCCGCCCACGCCGTCCCCGCGAATCCCGGGTGGACGGCCGCGAGAGTTTCACCGGACCGTCCCGCCGCGCAGGCGGCAACCAGGTCGAATGTCGGGTGCTGGGCCAAGTAGCGCAGGAGCTCGCCGCCGGCGTATCCCGAGGCGCCGGCCACGGCAACGGAGGTCACAGATCAATTATACGCATATTCGTATAACTAGCGAAGTCGGGCCCCCACCCCGGCGGCAGCATCAATGGCGCCCTGCCGTGCCCGCGCGATCTCGTCGGCGTCTAGCGTGCGATCGGATGCCCGGAAGCGGAGCGCGAACGCCACGGACTTCTGCCCATCGGGAATCTGATCCCCGCGATACACATCGAACAGGGTGATGTCCTCGAGCAGGTCCCCTGCTCCGGTGCGCACTGCTTCTTCGATGACCGCGACGGGAACGTCGTCGGCGACGACGAGCGCGAGGTCTTCCTTGGCAACCGGATGGCGACTGAACACCGGGGCCGGACGCACCCGAGGGCTGGCCTCCATGATGCGACTCAGATCCAGTTCCATCGCGCAGGTCCGACGCGGCAGGCCGAGGGACTCGGTCACCGACGGGTGCAGCTCACCAGCGAAACCGACGAGTTCGCCGTCGACACTGATCGCGGCACACCGCCCGGGATGGAAGGGCGCATCCGTTCCCTGGTCGACCGAGCCGTGCACACCGCAGACATCCAGCACGCTCATCGCACCGGCGACGGCATCGGCCCAGGTGAAGGGTTCGGCCGAACCCCACCAGCCCTTCGGGGTGCGCATGCCAGACCAGACCGCGGCCACATGCATGGGCTGCTCGGGAAGCAGTGCTTCGAGCGCTGCCCACTCCGCAGCAGATGGTCGCGCGGTCACACCCGGTCGGGGTGGATCCTGCGCACCTGCGCTGCCGAGGAAGACGGAGCCGATTTCGAAGAGCGCTACGTCGGAGTTCCCGCGCCCGGCGTTGCGCTGCGCCGCCGCGAGCAGGGTCGACAGGATCGCCCCGCGCAGTGCCGGTTGCTCCTCGGAGAGTGGGTTGGCAAGTCTCGGCGTGGTGCGCCGCGGATCGTCAGCGGCAAGCCGCAGCGCATCGCAGTCGACGTCACCCACGAAGGGGTAGGTCAACACTTCGACGATTCCGCGCGCCGCAAGTGTGGTGCCGACCCGACGCCGTAGGCGTTGCCCATGGGTCAACCCGTGGCCCGCAGGTGCGGTCGGCAACGTCGAGGGCAGTTGCTCGTAGCCGACGATGCGCACGACCTCCTCGACCAGGTCTGCGGGTTCGCGCAGATCCGGTCGCCAGGGCGGCGCCGTGACCGTCACGCGATGTCCGGCGACCTCGACACCGCATCCCACGGAGGCGAGGATCGAGGTCGTGGTCGAGAGATCGATGGGCATCCCCGCGACGTCGGCGGGCAAATCGGCGTCCATCTCAATCACGGTCGGATCCATCGGCGCTTCGACCGCCGTCATCCCCTGGTAGCGGCCGCCGGCAAGGTCCACGAGGAGTTCGGCGGCGCGGGCCGATGCGGCGGGGGCCAAAACGCGATCGATCCCGCGCTCGAAGCGACGGCTCGCCTCACTCGTGAGCCGATGTCGACGGCCCATGCGAGCGATCATCGGCGCATCGAAGTATGCGGCCTCGAGAGCGATGTTCCGCGATGTGTCACCGATTTCCGTATGCGCCCCACCCATCACACCGGCAAGTCCGATGGCACCGCGGTCATCGCGAATGGTCAGGTCATCGGTGGAGAGCGTGCGATCCACATGGTCGATGGTTTCGAGGCGTTCGCCCTCTGCCGCACGAGCCACGCGAATCTTGCCTTGAAGTGCGTCAAGGTCGAATGCGTGCAGGGGCTGGCCGAGCTCGAGCATGACGTAGTTCGTGATGTCGACAGCGAGGGACACCGAGCGCATTCCACAATCGCGCAGGCGGTTCACCATCCACTGCGGGGTGGGCACCGACGGATCGATGCCCGTGATCGTGCGCAACGTGAAGAGCGGGCATGCCTCAAGGTCATCCGATGCGCAACCGAGGGGAACCCGGTCACCGGCGGGTGCCGGGAGGGTCTCGGTGCGATCGGCCGGATCGATGAAGGGGACCGAGTACGCGATCGCCACCTCCCGGGCAATGCCCCGCGCGGAGAGCGCATATCCGCGATCGGGAGTAATGGCGATGTCGAGCACCTCATCCCCCACACCCAGCACCGGTGCCGCATCCTCGCCCGGCGACGCCGTGCCGGGGGGCAGCACGATGATGCCCCCGTGGTCATCGCCCAGGGCGAGTTCACGCTCCGAGCAGATCATCCCGTCGGATACATGCCCGTAGGTCTCACGCGCAGTGATGGTGAAATCGCCGGGAAGGGTCGTGCCCGGCGGCGCCACCACCACGAGGTCGCCGACCGCGAAGTTCCGGGCGCCGCAGATGATCCCGCGGGGTTGCGACTCCCCCACATCGACCTGGCACCAGCGAATCGGCTTCTTGAACTCGGTCAACTCCTCGATCGCGAGCACGCGACCGATCACGATGGGCCCGCGCAAACCCTCACCGACGGTCTCCACGGTCTCCACCTCGAGCCCTGCGCTGATCAGCCGATGGGCGATATCGCGCCCCGACTGATCAGACGGGACCGTGACGAGTTCCCGGATCCATGACACGGAAATGCGCATCAGGCCTCCACCCCGAAGGCGCGGGTGAAGCGCACATCCCCTTCGACCATGTCGCGCATGTCGGTGACACCGTTGCGGAACATCAGCGTGCGCTCGATGCCCATACCGAACGCGAACCCGCGGTAGGTATCCGTGTCGATGCCCACGGCGCGCAGAACGCGCGGGTTGACCATGCCGCAGCCACCCCACTCGATCCAGCCCTCACTCCCACATGTCCGGCAGGGTCGATCCGGGTTATCCACGGATGATCCGTGACACACGAAGCACTGCAGGTCCACCTCGGCACTCGGCTCGGTGAACGGGAAGTAGGACGGGCGAAGGCGGGTGGTGACGTCGTCCCCGAACATCTGGCGGGCAAGGTGATCGAGGGTGCCCTTGAGGTCTGCCATGGTCAGACCGATGTCGACGGCCAACCCCTCGATCTGATGGAACACCGGCGTATGCGTGGCATCGAGCTCATCGGTCCGGAACACCCGGCCCGGAGCGACCACGTAGATCGGCAGCGGGCGCTCCAACATGGCGCGAATCTGGATGGGCGAGGTCTGTGTGCGCAGCACCACACCACTGTCCTGGGACTCCACATAGAACGTGTCCTGCATCGTGCGGGCCGGGTGGTCGGGTGGCACGTTGAGGGCATCGAAGTTGGCCCACTCCGCCTCGGCCTCGGGACCCTCGGCGATGTCGTACCCCATGGAGATGAAGACGTCGGCCATGCGCTCCATCAGAGTGGTGAGCGGGTGGCGGCCACCGACAGGTTGGGTCACCACGGGCACCGTGACGTCGACGGACTCGGCGAGCAGTACGCGCTCATCGCGCTCACGAGTGAGTTCGGCCTCGCGTTCCTCGACAGCTGTTGCGATGCGTGCACGCGCCGCACCGACCCGCTTGCCGACCTCCGCCTTCGCCGCAGGGGGCAGAGCGCCGATCTCCCGATTGGCCAGGGCTAGCGGGGACTTGTCACCGGCGTGGGCCAACCGCGTGGCCTTCAACGCCTCGAGGTCTGAGGCCGCGGCGATCTCGGTGAGGGCAGCGCGGACCATCGCCTCGACGGACTCCTCGCCGAGTGCGGCGACCTGCTTGGGGTCGAAGGAGGTGTTCGGACCAGACATCGCGACGCGAGTATGGCAGGTGCGTGGCCTAGCGATCCTCGCCCAGGACGGTGCGGACGAGCGTGGCGACCGAGTCCTCCACCGACCCGGTCCCGCGGAGGACGAGGTCCGGGTTCGAGGGCACCTCGTAGCCCTGACCGACACCGGTCATGTTGGGCAGGGACCCCGACGCGGCCTTGGCGTAAAGACCCTTCGGGTCACGTTCGGAGCAGACCTCCACGGGGGTATCCACATACACCTCGATGAACTCCCCCTCCTCGAAGAGCGCGCGGGCGGCATCGCGGTCAGCCTGGTACGGGGATACCAGCGCGACGAAGACCACCAGCCCCGCATCCTTCATCAGCTTGGCAACCTCGGCCACGCGCCGCACGTTCTCCGCGCGATCCTCCGGAGTGAACCCCAGGTCCTTGTTGAGACCCGTGCGCACGTTGTCCCCGTCCAGGACGTAGGTGTGCACCCCGAGTGCATGCAGGGCACCGACGGCGGCATCGGCGATGGTCGACTTACCCGAGCCAGGCAGGCCGGTCAACCAGACCACGCGACTCGGATGACCCATCAGCAGTCTGCGCGCGTCATCATCCACGCCATAGGAGTGGGGTACGACGTTGAAGGAGCGACGCATCGCGTGGCGGGTGAGCCCCGCTGCGACCGTGTCCGCGGTGACACGATCGACCAGGAGGAAACCGCCGGTGTCTCGACACAGTGCATAGGGATCGAGCGGAATCGGCTTGTCCGTGGCGATCTCCACGCGACCCACATCGTTCATCTCCAGCAGGCGGGCGGCGTGTTCATGCCCGGAGACCACATCGAGGCGGTAGCGCACGTTCGTGACCGTGGCCGGCACCGAGCGGGATCCCGACACCAGGAGATACGAGCGACCGTGGGCAAGTGGTTCCTCGCCCAACCACACGACATCGGCACTGAATCGGTCCGCAGGTTGCGCCGCATCCTGATCATCACCCGCGATCAGGTCACCGCGCGTCACATCGACCTCGTGGTCGAGGGTGAGTGTCACCGCCTGCCCCGCCACGGCGGTCTCCAGATCACCATTCAGCGTCACGATGCGTTCGACGATGGCTTGACGGCCGGAGTCCGCCACCACGATCTTCTGGCCCACCTCGAGCGCGCCGGAGACGACGGTTCCCGCATATCCCCGGAAATTCCCTCCCGCGCGCACGATGTACTGCACGGGGAAGCGCAGGGGCTCGACATCCGGGCGAGCCGGCGGCTCCCATTCGCTGAGGAACTCCAGCAGGCTCGGTCCCTGGTACCAGGACATGGCATCCGTGCGGCGGGTGATGTTGTCTCCTGCCACCGCACTGACGGGAACGGCGACGAGATCATCGATACCCAGGCGCGCCGCGGTCGACTTCACCACGCCGACGATCTCCTCGAAGGTGGCGTGCTCGTAGCCGACGAGATCCATTTTGTTGACGGCGACGACGATCGTGGACACACCCATCAGTGCGCAGACCGTCAAGTGCCGGTGGGTCTGCGGCCGCACCCCACGCGCCGCATCCACCAGAAGGATTGCGACATCACCATTCGAGGCGGCGACAGCCATGTTCCGGGTGTATTGCTCATGTCCCGGTGAGTCCGCGATGAGGACGCGCCGACCGTTGGGAAGGTTCATATGCCGGTAGGCGACATCGATGGTGATGCCCTGCTCGCGCTCGGCTTCGAGACCGTCGGTGAGCAGCGAGTAGTCGATATCCCCGACGGGGATGGTCGATCCACCACGACGGGTGCGTCGCGCATACTCGAGTTGATCGATCGGAACACTGTCGGTCTCCGCCAGGAGTCGCCCGATGAGTGTGGACTTGCCGTCGTCGACGGAACCGCAGGTCACCAGGTGCAGGATCGGAGTGATCGACATCAGAAGTACCCCTCCTGCTTCTTGGCCTCCATCGAACCCCCACCTTCACCATCGATCAGGCGACCGGCTCTCTCGGAGATATTGGATTCCTCCATCTCCGCGATCAGATCCACGAGGTTGTCCGCCGTGCTCTCCGTGGCCCCACTCAGCGGATAGCAGCCCAGGGTGCGGAAGCGGACCGAACGCATCTGCACCTGCTCGCCCTCGGCGAGAGGGAAACGGTCGTCATCGACACAGATGAGAACGCCGTCACGTTCCACCACGGGACGCGGCTTGGCGAAATAAAGGTCGGGGATCGGGATGTTCTCGCGCTGGATGTAGCGCCACACATCCAACTCGGTCCAGTTCGACAGCGGGAAGACACGCATCGTCTGACCGGGGGCGAGTGTGGTGTTCGCGGTGCGCCAGAACTCCGGGCGCTGCTTGCGCGGGTCCCACCGGTGCCCCGGCTCGCGCAGGGAGAAGATGCGCTCCTTGGCGCGGCTGCGCTCCTCGTCCCGGCGGGCCCCGCCGATGGCCGCGTCGAAGCCGTAGCGGTCGATCCCCTCACGGAGCGCGACCGTCTTCATCAGTCGGGTGTATTCATGCGTGCCATGGGTGAAGGGGGTGACCCCCTGCTCGATCGCCTCGCGGTTCTGCGCGATCCGCAAGTCCAAACCGAGCTCTGCAGCCCGCCGATCGCGGAACTCGATCATCTCCCGGAACTTCCACCCGGTGTCGATGTGCATGATCGGGAAGGGCAGCGGTGCTGGCGCGAAGGCCTTCAGTGCTAGGTGCAGCAGGACCGAGGAGTCTTTACCGATGCTGTAGAGAAGCACCGGATTGCGAAACGCCGCCGCAGTCTCACGATAAATATGGAGTGCCTCGGCCTCGAGGGCATCCAGTACGGCGCTGTAGGGGACGCTGACGGGGGCGACACTCACGCTTCCGACAGTACCTCCATGCCGCCGGTCCCCTTCTCGGCAGCCTGCATGGTCCCGTCACCGAAGCGCGGGTCCTTCCCCTGCGCGGCGAGCGCCGCAGCGCGCGCCTCACGCTTGGACTGGGCGAGTGCCTCACCCTCAGCCCGAACCTGCGGATCGATCGGGTGGTTGGGCACGCGGTTGACCGGGTGGTACTCATCCATCCACGCCTGCAGGCCCGGACCGGACTCATACGACGTGATCAAGCAGTACCGCGGCTCATTCCCCGGATGCCACACCGCGTGATAGAAGCGTTGCGTATCGAGAACCAACTGTTGACCCGCAGGCAGGGGAAGCCGAATCTCGGTGCTGGGATCATCCTTGTCGGATCGCAGGATCATCACGGAATCAGGGTTGTCGGTCAGATTGAAGAAGGCCCGCACGATCCATCCCGTTCCTTCGGGATTCAACCGGTTGTTGTCATCACGATGCAGGTTGTAGAGGGCCTCGCCGTAGGTATTGGGCTGCAACTCAATCACCCGGCAGCGGCCGATATTCACACCGGCTTCCTGCGCCCGAGCGGTCAAACGTGGCGCGATCGCCACGTTCTCCTTGACCCACACACCATCCTTATCCGTCTTCGGGGGGTTGTGGTTCCAGAAACCATCGCATTCGATGTCACCGTACGCACTCGCCAACGGTGCGAAGCGGGTGTCGCCCGAGGACTTCCAGTCGACGTAGATGAGGTTCTCCCACTCGCGCGGGTCCTGGGCCTGGTCATAACGGTCGAGGACCACGTATCCGGTCTCATCGATCATCGGCAGCGTGATGTAGGACATGGCACTTCCCTTCCGTCCATCAAGTCTGTCAAAGAAGCACCCTCATGCGCCTCCCGTGACGGGTGTGTCGCCGGTCACGGATCATTCAGGCCCACGGACCGAGGCGATCCCAGGCTGCGTAGAGGACGACGGCCGTGGCAACCGCTGCATTGAGTGACTCCGCGTTCCCCGGCATGGGGATTCGCGCTTCGATGTCCGCGAGGGACCGGACGTCATGGCTCACACCCCGTGCTTCAGAACCCACCACCCAGCATGCATCGGCGGGGATCGAGGAATCGCGGAGCGCCGTGAAGACATCGCGCGCCGCATCACCCGCGAGCACGACGATGGGACGGCCCGCGCGTCCGAGGCAGGACGCCACGGTTTCGATGGGAGCTTCGTTGACGATCGGCACGTTCAGCAGCGACCCCGCCGAAGCGCGCACCACCTTGCCATTGAATGCATCGACGCTCTGCGGACTGGTGATCAGCCCCGCACCCCCGACGGCGTCAATCGTGCGGATGATGGTTCCGAGGTTGCCCGGATCGGCGACGCCGTCGGCCCATACCAGCGGACCCGGGCGCCGGCACACCTCGTCCAGTGACCACGTGGGCTGCCGGCAGATCGCGATCACACCCTGAGGGGTTTCGGTCTCGCTCACCAGGGAACAGACGCGATCGGACATCACGGCATCCGGGGGTTGATCGAGCAGCCGGCTGCCCGCGTTGGTGGCCCAGACCTCGTCGCAGAGACCCGAGGCTCGAGCGGACACCACGCCGTCGGGTCCCTCGACCAGGAACAGTCCGGTTTCGCGACGACCCGCGCGGGTCTTCAGCGATCGAACACGCGCAACCCGAGGTGAACGCGTCGAGGTGATCGAGTCCAAGCGGACGAAGCGCTACTGGGCGGGTACAGCCGCGCGGGCCACATCCACCAACGACGTGAACGCCGCCGGATCGGAGACCGCGAGCTCGGCCAGCATGCGACGGTCCACCTCGACACCAGCGGCCTTCAACCCTTGGATGAAGCGGTTGTAGGTGATGCCGTTGGCGCGGGCACCGGCGTTGATGCGCTGGATCCAGAGTCGCCGGAAGTCGCCCTTGCGCGTGCGGCGGTCCGCATACGCGTAGACGAGTGAATGGGTGACCTGCTCCTTGGCCTTCCGATAGAGGCGTGAGCGCTGTCCCCGGTAACCGGATGCGCGCTCGAGCACCTCGCGGCGCTTCTTCTGAGCATTCACTGAACGCTTGACGCGTGCCATGACTTGTCCTTCCTACGTACGTTTCGGGGTGGATCAGCGACCGAGGAGCTTCTTGACCTTCTTGACATCGGCCTTGGATACGACGTCGTCCGCCATCAGCCGACGAGTGCGCTTGGAGGACTTGACCTCCATCAGGTGGCGGCGGTTGGCCTGCTCGTGGGTGATCTTGCCCGAGCCGGTCACCTTGAAACGCTTCTTCGCACCACTGTGCGTCTTCTGCTTCGGCATCCTCTAGTCCTCTTCACTCGTCCGAACCGTGCTGGCTCGGAAGCCTTCTGTCAGGCGCTGTCGCGCTCTTCCTCGTCGCCGTCCCTGGCCACCTTCTTGCTTCCATCCGACTTACGCCGGTGGGGGGCAAGAACCATGAGCATGTTGCGTCCGTCCTGCTTGGGAGTGGCCTCGACGAAACCGAGTTCCTCGACGTCCTCCGCAAGTCTCGCCAACAACCGCAGACCCAGTTCGGGCCGGCTCTGCTCACGCCCGCGGAACATGATCGTGATCTTGACCTTGTCCCCGCCCCGCAGGAACCGCTCCACATGACCCTTCTTCGTTTCGTAGTCATGCGAGTCGATCTTCGGACGCAACTTCATCTCCTTGATGACCGTATGCGTCTGGTTCTTGCGGGATTCGCGCTCCTTGACGGCTGCCTCGTACTTGAACTTCCCGAAATCCATCAGTTTGCAGACCGGAGGCTTCGCCATGGGTGCCACCTCGACCAGGTCGAGATCGGCTTCCACCGCGAGCCGGAGTGCGTCTTCAATACGCACGATTCCGACCTGTTCACCGTTGGGTCCGACGAGACGTACCTCGGGAACGCGAATGCGGTCGTTGATTCGGACTTCGACGCTGATGGCGCCTCCTTGCTCACATGGACCCCAGGAACAGACGTCTTCCGTTCCTATGCAGGCAAGGTTCACGGCACGTTGTGCCGTTCCGACCTGGTCGACGCGGGCGCCGGCAGGTGGGGGAAACCCCGCTTACATGACCGTTAGGTCAGGAGGGGAAAGGGTAGCAGCCACCTACTCCCCCCGACACCAGTCGGTCAGCACCCCATGCGGGATCACCACCTGGTGGGGGCCGGCCACGTCGACCACGACCGCCGCGGCCCCGTCGTCAAGTGCCGCCTCGGCGATCGCCCTGGCCGGTGCCGGCACCGGGCGGGCATCGGGGTTCCAGGCGTGGAGGGCATCGATACCGGTGAAGGCGAGCAACCCGCGCTCCCCGCGATCGTTGACGAGTGAGACCACGGCCATATGGGAATCCTTCTCCCCTCCCTCGGCGTCGACAGAATCCAGACGGGCGACAACGGCCACCAGGAGTCGGGATGAGGCCAGTGCCTCGGCGATGGCATTGCCCTCCCCCGCAGCAAGGATCGCGCGCAGCGCGGGATCAGCCGATCCGTCGTCGTCGCGGAAAGCCGATCCCTGCAGATCGATCACAGGCGGCAAGCGTGGATGTCGGTGACGAGGATTCCCCGCGCACCGAGGTCGTACAGCTCATCCATGACCCGGTGCACATCGACACTGGGAACCATCGCGCGTACCGCGGACCAGTTCGGATCATGCAGGGGTGACACCGTGGGCGACTCGAATCCGGGTGTCACCGCACATGCCTGATCCAGCCGCTGATTGGGGATGTCATAGTCCACGAGAACGTAGGAACGCGCCACCATCACCCCATGGAGTCGGCGCACGAAGGTGTCGACGGCGGGTTGGTCGATCGCGCCGCGCGGCCGGATGAGCAGGGCCTCGGATACCAGGATCGGCTCTCCGAGCAACTCCAGTCCGGCACGACGCAGCGTCGTGCCGGTGGCAACGACATCGGCGACCGCATCGGCGACCCCGAGCGCGACAGCGTTCTCCACTGCTCCATCCAGATGGACGATGCGCACATCCACCGAGGAACGCTGCACCCACTCCGCGAGCAATCCCGCGTAGCTGGTGGCAACCCGAAGTCCCCGCAGGTCCTCGGGCTTCTTCGCGGTCGCCGCGGGAGCAGCGAGTCGAAAAGTGGACGGGGCGAATCCGAGTGGGATGACCTCCTCGGCCTGGGCCTGGGAATCAAGCAGCATGTCCTTGCCCGTGATCCCGAGATCGAGGGTGCCCTCACCCACGTAGAGCGCGATATCCCGCGGGCGCAGGAAGAAGAACTCGACATCGTTCTCGGGATCCTGGATGGTCAGGTCACGAAGACCTGCACCGCGCAGGTACCCGGCTTCATTCAGCATGGCACGTGCAGGTTCGGCAAGTTGGCCCTTGTTCGGTACGGCGACGCGCAACATGGTCACATCCTCCGATACACGTCGTCCAGGGTCACCTTGCTGGCAAGCATCAAAACCTGCGCGAAGTAGAGGAGTTGTGCGATCTCCTCCGCTGCCCGTTCCGGACTCTCGTACTCGGCGGCCATCCAGGCCTCGGCGGCCTCCTCGACGACCTTCTTCCCGACAGCATGCACGCCGGATTCCACGAGGCGCACCGTGCTGGACTCGGGGTCGTGCCGAGCGCACTTGTCGCGCAACTCGATGTAGAGATCGTCGAATGTCTTCACGCACCTAGCCTAGGGCGCGGATCACACCCACCATGGCCAGGGCGGCGAGGGTCGCTTCCGCTCCCTTGTCCTCTGCCGACCCCGGAAGGCCTGCACGATCACGTGCCTGCTGCTCCGTGTCACAGGTCAAAAGTCCGAAACCGATCGGCAGGCCGGAGTCCAAACTCACACGGGTGATGCCATCGGTTGCCGCACGGCAGACGTAGTCGAAGTGCGGAGTTCCACCGCGGATGACGACTCCGAGCGCCACCAGTACATCGAAGCGACCCGTGGCAGCAGCAGCGGCGCATGCCAGCGGCAATTCGAAGCTCCCCGGAACCCAGATCACTTCCCAGCGCGCCCCGCGCTCGTCACAGGCGCGTGTCGCCCCGCCGACGAGTCCTTCCATGACCTGGTGATGCCAGGACGCAGCGATGATCGCCACGCGTGCATCTACGGCCGAGGTGTCCGTCGTCGGTCGTCCCGCCCCACTCACGGTGCACTCCGTGGATCCCCGAGGTCATGACCCATACGGGTCACCTTGGTCCTCAGATATTCGCGATTGTGGTCGTTGCTGTCGATCACCAGGGGGACGCGCTCACTGATCGTGAGTCCATAGCCCTCGAGTCCCGCGCGCTTTGCCGGATTGTTGGTGAGTAGCCGCATCGATCGCACGCCGAGGTCGGCGAGGATCTGCGCACCCGTGCCGTAGTCGCGTGCGTCCGCCGGGAGTCCGAGGTCCAGGTTGGCATCCACCGTGTCACGTCCGGTGTCCTGCAGGGCGTAGGCCCGCAACTTGTCGAGCAGCCCGATTCCGCGACCCTCATGCCCCTTGACGTACAGCACCACCCCGCGGCCCGCCTCGGCCACCTGACGCATGGCGGCGTGCAACTGCGGACCGCAGTCACAACGCAGTGACGCGAAGACATCTCCGGTCAAGCACTCGGAGTGGACGCGGACAAGCACATCCTCTCCATCCCCGATCTCGCCCACCAGCAGAGCGACGTGCTCCGATCCGTCGATCGTGCTGCGATAGCCGTGGGCCGTGAACGTCCCGAACTCGGTGGGCAGCGGAACCACGGCCACCCGCTCGATCTGGGATTCGTTGCGCCGCCGGAACCGAATCAGGTCCTCGATGGAGATGAGTACGAGTCCGTGCTCGTCGGCGAAGGCACGGCACTCCGGTGCCCGCATCATCGACCCGTCGTCGTTGACCAGTTCGCACAGAGCACCAGCCGGGTTGAGCTTCGCCATCCGGGTGAGATCGACGGCGGCCTCGGTATGGCCAGCGCGGCGCAACACTCCACCGGGCACCGCACGCAGGGGCATGACGTGACCGGGCCGCGTCAGTTCATAGGGCTCCGTGGCACTGTCCGCGAGCACCTTGATCGTCAGCGCGCGATCGGCTGCCGAAATGCCCGTACTCACTACATCACGCGCATCGACCGAGACCGCGTACGCCGTCCCCTTGCGGTCCTCATTGACCGCGGTCATGGGGGGAAGTCCGAGACGGTCGAGGTCCTCTCCCATCATCCCGACACATACGTAGCCCGAGGTATGACGGATCATGAAGCCAACCAACTCCGGTGTCGCCATTTGAGCGGCGAAGATGAGATCGCCTTCGTTCTCCCGATCCGCATCGTCGATCACGACGATCGGCTTGCCCGAGCGCAATTCGCGAAGTGCATCCTCGATCGAGTCCAGACGCACCTCGCCTCCAATGGTGGGCGGCATCGCCGCCGCCTCGGCATCCGCGGCATCGGAGTCCGAGGTTGCCGCGAAGAGTTCGTCGGCCGGAATCATCGTGACTCCAGCAATCGCTCCACGTACTTCGCCAGGACATCGACCTCGATGTTCACCCGGTCTCCCACAGCCCGGGCGCCCAGGGTGGTTTCAGTGAGAGTCGTCGGAATCAGGGAGACGGCGAAGCCACTGCCATCGACGGACACGATCGTCAACGATACGCCGTCAACGCAGATCGATCCCTTCTCCACCATGTAGCGGGTCATGGGCTCGGGGACCGCGATGCGCAGCACGGTCCAGTCGACATGCGGGTCGATCGACGTGATGATCCCGGTGCAGTCAACGTGACCCTGAACGATGTGTCCGCCCAGACGATCCGACATCCGCACCGCGCGCTCGAGGTTCACCGATGCACCGGACTGCAGGTCACCCAGCGAACTGCGCTGCACGGTCTCCAGCATGACGTCGGCGTCGAACCCCTCGGACGTCGGATCGACGACAGTCAGGCAGACACCGTTCACCGCGATGGAGTCGCCCGGGTGGACACCGTCCATCACATCGGGTGCGTCGATGCGCATCCGCAGAGCCTCGGGACGCGTCTCCAGACGGGCGACGCGACCACGGGCCTCGACTATGCCGGTGAACATCGTCACCCCCTTCCCGGGACCGCAATGATGCGCACATCATTCCCGACTTTGTCAACGCTGTTGACATCGAGGGTACGGAACAGGCCGGGACTGAGGACCGCACCCGGGCCCTGGCCCAGATAGATCGGGGCGATCAACCAGATGACCTCGTCCACTCGATCGGCGGCGAGCAGTGCACCGGCCACCGTGGGACCGCCCTCGACGAGGACCTCGCGCACCCCCAGATCGAAGAGCTCCGTGAGGGCCGCATCCGCATCATGGGTCCGACACTGATGGAAGGGGGCGTCGGAATCACGGAGAGCCGCGCCCGAGGGGAGGTCCCGCGTGCCCCAGGCCACCCGTAGCGGTTGACCCGCAGCGAGGACGGGGGCCTCGCGCACGGTGAGGTGTGGATCGTCGGTGAGCACGGTCCCGGTTCCCACCATCACCGCTTGCGCGCTCGCGCGAAGGGAGTGCACGTAGCGCCGGGCTTCCTCTCCCGTGAGCGCTAACTCCTCCCCCGCAGGTCCAGCGACCCGTCCATCGATCGATACCGCCATCTTCAGGCGCACGAACGGCCACCCGCGTGCCGAGGCGATCAGCCATTCCCGGTTGACCGCCGTCGCCTCCTCGACCATCACGCCACCGATCACCTCACACCCGGCCTCGGTGAGAACGCTGGCGCCACCACCGGCATCGGTGGGGTCGTCAATGGCGTACACGACCCGTGTGATGCCTGCGTCGATCAGCGCCGCCACGCACGGACCGGTACGGCCCACGTGTCGACACGGCTCGAGGGACACGACGGCGGTTGCACCGCGGGCACGGTCACCCGCATCCTCGAGTGCGGCGATCTCGGCGTGCGCAGTTCCCGAACCTCGATGGAAACCACGCCCGATGATCTGTCCCCGATCGTCGACGATGACACATCCCACCCGTGGGTTCCTCCCGCGGGGAGCCTGCGGATCACAGGCCAGGACGAGCGCCTCGCACATCGCCTCATTCCACGTCACCGTGCGGCCGCCTCGGCGCGCGCGCGAAGTGCTTGGACGGTCGCGGCCGGATCCCCCGATCGGTAGACCACCGACCCGGCGACGAAGACGTTCGCACCTGCCTCGGCACACAGGCCGATGGTGTCTTCCGTGACTCCACCATCAACCTGCACCCAGATGTCGAGTCCGGTGCCGTCTGCGCGCCGGCGCGCCTCGCGCACCTTCGGCAGCATCGCATCGAGAAATGGCTGTCCGCCCCAGCCGGGTTCCACCGTCATGATCAGGACCATGTCGACGAAGGGAAGGTAGGCATCGATCGCCGTGATGTCCGTGGCGGGTTTGAGTGCGATTGCACTGCGCGCACCCGCACTGCGGATAGATCTCGCGGTCATCCCTGGGTCACGGGCCGCTTCGACATGGAAGGTGACGCTGTAGCAGCCGGCCTCGGCGTATCGCGGAGCCCAGGTGTCCGGATCCTCGATCATGAGGTGCACATCCGCGGGGATGTCCGATCCTGCGATCACCGATTCGACTACCGGAAGACCGAACGTGAGATTGGGAACGAAGTGGGCGTCCATCACATCGAGGTGGATCATGTCCGCGACGGCTGACACGCGCGCGACCTCCTCATGCAGCCGTGACAGATCCGCGTTCAGCACGCTCGGAGAGATCAGGAGACCCACGGCGTCAGGATAGGGCGCGCCTACTTCCGGCGAAGAAGTGCGAAGAACATGGCATCGGTGCCGTGAATATGGGGCCACAGTTGCACCCACGGACCGTCCCCGAGATCCATGTCGGGCGGGAACAGTGCACGGGCATCCTCGATCACGACGTCACCGCGCCGCGCGAGTACTTCGTCCACCACCTCCCGCGTCTCCTCGAGCACCGGGGAGCAGGTGGCGTACCCGATCACCCCCCCGGATCGGGTGGCACCGACCGCCGAGTCCAGCAGTTCGATCTGCAGGTTCTGCAGAACCGCCAGATCCGCCTCCGATCGCCGCCAGCGCGCCTCGGGACGCCGACGTAGTGCCCCGAGACCCGAACACGGGGCATCGAGCAGCACACGATCGAAGAACTGATTCCCCCATGGCCGAGAACGGGCATCCCCGACGTGCACCGTCACCGAATCCGGAAGAACACGGCGCATCAGTGATGCACGGTGCTCATGCAGTTCGACCGCGACGAAACCCACGTGTCTCTCCTTCGCGATCCGCGCCAAGAGCGCGGCCTTGCCGCCTGGGCCCGCACACAGGTCGAGCCACACAGACTCGGGCGGATCGACGACGGCCGCGGCAAGCGCCAGGGCAACGAGTTGACTTCCCTCGTCCTGCACGATCGCCGATCCCTCGATCACCGCGGGGACGTTCCCCGGCGAACCGCCAGAAAGTTCCACCGCGCGCGTCGACCAGCGACCGGGCTGACCCCCCGTGGCCTGGACGAGAGCGTCGCGATCACCGTCGAGGGCTGTCAGGACCGGCCGGGTGGCTGCGTTGTCCGCCGCAAGTAGTGCGCCGATGTGCTCGGGATCCGGGAGCGCACGACGCAACTCCCGCACCACCCAGGCCGGGTGTGACTCACGCACCGACCACTGCTCATCGGTGACCGGTTCTGCTACGCCGAGTTCCGCGATCCATTCGGTTCGGTCACGCTGCGCGACCGTGCGGAGCACCGCGTTGATGAATCCCACGCGGCCCGCGTCGCCGGACGCACGCGCCGCCTCGCAGGTGGTGTCGATCGCGGCATGGGGCGGAACGCGCATGAAGAGGAGTTGGTAGGCACCGAGGCGCAGCAGATCGCGAACGTCGAACTCCACCCGGTCCCACGGACGCTCGATGCACCGCTGGAGTACCGCGTCGAGGAAGCCCTGCATGCGCAGGGTTCCGTAGCCCACCTCGACGGCGAAGGCGGCATCACGCCCCTGGCACCCGCGAGCGGTGAGCAGGCCCGGCATCACTACGTTCGCATACGCGTCATCCGCACGTACCCGCCTGAGGAGTTCGAGGGCCGCGGCCCGTGCAGGATCAGTCACACCGCGCCTCGGAGACACGCAGGCCACGCCACCAATCCGGGGCTGACATGCGCGCCCTCCCCGCCGGCTGGACCCACCCCAGGGATACCTGTCCGTCGGCCGTTCCGCTGCGGATGTCCCCGTCCACCATTCGCACCTCACCGGGTAACAGGTCCGTGCCGGACCTTGGCTGCACGGGGCCGATGCGCACACGCGCTCCCGCGACGACAGTCCACGCTCCCGGCTGCGGCGTGCAGGCACGAACCTGGCGCTCGACGGCAGCACTCGTCGCCGACCAATCGATATGCGCCTGCTCCACGGTGATACGTGGTGCCCGACTCGCACCCAGCATTGCCTGCGGGACCGCGACCGCGGTCCCCGACGCAATCGTCTCGACCACATCGCGCACGACACCTGCCCCGATACCGGCCAACTCGTCGAGGACGTCACCGGAAGTCTGCGTGGGTGAGAGTGAATACGTGCGCTGCGCGTAGACCGGGCCGGTGTCCATTCCCTCGTCGAGGCGGAACACACTCACCCCGGTCTGGTGATCTCCGTTCCAGATCGCATGTTGCACGGGAGCGGCGCCGCGCCAGGCAGGAAGAAGTGAGAAGTGCAGGTTCAGCCAGCCGTGCGCCGGGATGGCGAGCACCGGTGCCGGGATCAGGGCGCCGTAGGCGACCACCACCCCGAGGTCGGGTTGCAGTTCCACAAGCGCAGCCTGCTCATCCACATCCGCGAGCGATGACGGCGTCAGCACGGCGATTCCCCGGGCACGGGCGTGCTCGGCAATGACCGAGGGTGTCAATCGGCGCCCGCGGCCGGCTGGCGCATCGGGGCGCGTGAGAACCGCTACGACGTCGTGGTCGGATGCGAGCAGCGCGTCGAGTGTCGGAAGGGCGACGTCGGGTGTGCCCGCGAAGACGATGCGCACGTGCCTACAGCCACTTGGCGGACATGGGGTGCGGGCTGGTCTTGACGGTGAGCGGATCCTCCCCGAACCACTCCGACGCACGAATGGCCCGCATCGCCTCCTTGCGTTGCTCGGCATCGAGGCGATCGATGAAGACGATTCCATCGAGGTGATCGGTCTCGTGCTGGACGCAGCGCGCCAGGAGGTCCGAACCCACGAGGGTCACCGGCTCCCCGTGCATGGTGAAACCACGCGCAACCACGGAGCGTGCGCGCTTGGTGTCGAAGGACAGCCCGGGAAGGGAGAGACATCCCTCCTCCCCGTCCTGTTCGTCAGAAGAGAGGTCGAGGTCCGGGTTGATGAGATGGCCCAGCTCATCATCGACCCAATAGGTGAAGACCCGGAGCGACACTCCGATCTGGGGTGCGGCCAGACCCACCCCCGGTGCGTCCTGCATGGTGTCGGTGAGGTCCTTCACCAGTGTCCGCAACTCCCGATCGAAGTCGACGACTTCGGCTGCCGGTGTGCGCAGCACCGGATCACCGAAGAGTCGGATGGGCTTGATCGACATACCTCAACCCTACGGGGCGAGCCGCACTACTCGTCGATGTCGCGCGGATCGACGTGGATCGAGATGGCCCCCGATCCACGGTGCGCCGACCGAGTCATCGCCGAGTGCCGGAGTTGCGTGGTGAAGGCGGTTCCCTCGGATCGCGGGGCGATGACGATGACGCGCCAGGTGTCCTCGACCTCAACGGGACCGAGAACCACATGGGTGCACGTCAGGTCCGCGACCACCGCCTCGATATCCGCGCGGGCACCCCTGATCACGGCAAGCCGAGTCGCCGGAGGCAGGCGCGCCGACTCCCGCTCGACCAGTTCACGTGCGGCGAACCACGGGGCATCCCATCGCAGCAGGGCTTGGACACCCGGATCGGACTCGGCTGCGGTCACGAAGATCGGCGCATCCGGCCGCGCGCGCATCGCCACCGAGAACCACCGATGGACAGCATCCTCGGCCTGCGTGAGTCGCACGTATCGATTCCCCGCGTCGAGGATCACTGCGGCGGCGAATCCGCCGTCGGCGATCGGCTCGGCCCCTGCCGTGGCGACCACGATGGCAGGGCGATTCTTGACCCGGTCGATCATGTGGTCGGCTTGCGAAAACGTCACGGGAACTCCCGGGAATGCCCGACCCAACTCCTCCGCCGTGCGCTCCGCACCGATGCTGGTCGCACGAACCCGCGAATCACCACACGCGCCGCAGGAGCGTGTCGGAGCAGTGCTTCCACACCAGCGACATTCGAGGGCACCCGCCACTGTCATACGCAACGGTCCACCGCACTGACACTGCGCGGGTGTCCCACATGCCTGGCACACGAGCGCCGGGATGTAGCCGCGGCGCGCCACGGACACCAGGACCGGTCCCTCCTCCAGTCCCTGTTGGGCCGCCTCCCAGGCTCGGCGCGGGATCCGGGCGGAGGCGGACGCGACATCGCCGGCCGCGTCCTCGGGACGGAGTCCCCGCACGCGAAGTGAGGATCGGCCGGCGAAGTCGATGGATCGCGCCCAGCCACGCTCCACCCAGGACTGGGTGACGACCGACCGGGCCGGCCCGCCCACCACCAGCGAACAGTCCTCCAGGTGGGACCGGAGAGCGCAGACCTCACGTGCGTCCCAGTACGGCGACCGGGGTTCGGAGTAGGAGTCGTCGGCGTCGTCCCACATGACGATGAGCGAGAGATCTCGGACCGGCGCGAAGGCAGCGGAGCGATTCCCCACACACAGCCGTGCCGAGCCGTGCAGCGTTCGCAGGAATTCCCGATACCGGCGCTGCGGGCCCATGTCGTTCACCAGCACCGCAGTGGCGTCCGTCCCGACCACCGGGGCCAACTCGCGGAGCAGCCGCTGCACATCGCGCCGGTCGGGAACGAGCACGAGTGTTCCGCCCGGATTCGCCCCCACCAGTGACACGATCTCCGCGATCGGGTCACTCGCCGGGGCACTCGACCAGACCGCACGCACGGTCCGACCCGCGCGTATGTCGGATTGGAGGACATCGCCATCCCTATAGGCCGACCACGTGTCATCCACCCTCGGGTCGAATGGGGGCAGTGGCGTGGGACGTGTCTCCCGCTCGGCCCGGGCATGGCGTGGGGGAACCGCCGTTCGCACGACATCCCAGAACGTCCCGGCGTACCTGTCCGCGACGGCTCGCACGAGTTCGATCGTCTGGGGCGTGAGTGTCGGGATGTCGCCGACGACACGCTCGATAGGCGCGACGCGCTCGACCTCGGCCTCATCCGCGTGACCGACCACGATGCCGTCCACGAGACGCCGGGCGAAACGCACGCGCACACGCGAACCGACCGGAGCCGACATGTCGTCCGGCACGCGGTAGTCGAAGTCACGGTCGAGGTGACGCACGGGGACGTCGATCCGCACCCGCGCGATGGGCTGGTTCACCGCGACCGCCCGATGGGTACTACACGCCGGCAACCGAGCGGAGATCATCCGCCCGATCTGTGTTCTCCCAGGTGAAGGTCGGCCCCACGGTGGTACGTGATGCCGGATCATCGTTGTCGAGGAGGACATTGACTCCCTGGGGTCGACCGAAGTGGCCGTAGGCGCTGGTGGCCCGGTAGATGGGGCGCAATAGGTCGAGGTCCCGAATGATCGCCGCCGGGCGGAGATCGAAGACCCGGAGGATCGCCTCCTGGATGGCCTCGTCCGAGATGACGCCCGTTCCGAAGGTCTCGACGAACACACCCACCGGGTGGGCCTTGCCGATGGCGTAGGCGGCCTGCACCTCGCACCGTGATGCGAGACCAGCGGCGACGACGTTCTTGGCGACCCAGCGCAGTGCGTAGGCGGCTGAGCGGTCCACCTTCGAGGGATCCTTACCGGAGAAGGCACCGCCGCCGTGCCGGGCCATGCCACCGTAGGTGTCGACGATGATCTTCCGTCCGGTCAATCCGGCATCACCCATGGGTCCACCCACCTCGAATCGACCGGTCGGATTGACCAGGAGGCGGTAGTCGCGACTGTCGAGGTCGACGGTCTCGAGGATCGGATCCACCACGTGCTTGCGGACATCCGGAGTCAACATGTTCTCGAGGCTGATGTCGCGCGCATGCTGCGAACTCACAACGACCGTGTCGATGCGCTGCGGCACGCCGGCCTCGTCGTAGGCGATGGTCACCTGCGTCTTGCCATCGGGACGCAGATAGGGAACGGTTCCGTCCTTGCGCACGGCGGCGAGTTGCTCCGAGAGCCGATGTGCCAGCGAGATCGGCAGTGGCATGAGGTCGACGGTGTCGCGGCAGGCATATCCGAACATCAGGCCCTGATCGCCGGCACCCTGACGATCGAGCGGGTCGGTGCTCTGACCCTCGCGCTCCTCGAGTGCATCATCGACACCCTGGGCGATGTCGGGCGACTGCTTGCCGATGGATACCGAGATACCGCAGGACTCGCCGTCGAATCCCTTCACGGACGAGTCGTATCCGATCTCGAGCACGGTCTCGCGGACGAGCTTCATGACGTCGGCGAACCCATCGGTGGTGACCTCACCGGCCACGTGCACCTGCCCGGTGGTCAGCATGGTCTCGACCGCCACCCGGCTGCGGGGGTCCTGACGGAGGAGGTCGTCGAGGATGGCGTCGCTGATCTGGTCCGCCATCTTGTCCGGATGGCCCTCGGTGACGGATTCGGATGTGAACAAGCGGTGCGCCATGGACTCCCCTGATGTGTATCGACGGACCGCAGAATCCTAGTCGGCGTCGGCGACACCGAGCCTGGGGGCGCGCAGGATCTGATCCCACACCCGATGAGCGACCAACCCCTTGCGCGCGGTGGGAATCTCATCCACAACACCCGCCCCAGACACGAGGAGTGCGGAGTTCGTCTCCGCCCCGAACACCCCATCGGATACGTCATTGGCCACGATCAGGTCACACCCTTTGCGGGCGAGCTTCTTCACGGCGAGAGCCTCGAGGGACGCACGATCCCCGGCGGTCTCGGCGGCGAAACCCACCAGGAGGGGACGTGACTGCTGCCCGCGGGCGGCCACGAGTGAGGCGAGGATGTCGTCGGTCTCCGACAGGGTCAGCTCCGGCACGGAACCATCCTTTTTCACCTTGCCGCTACTCACCGTCGACGGCGTGAAGTCGGCGACGGCTGCGGCCATCACGACGGCATCGACCTGGGTGTCCGGGGAGAAGACGACATCCTGCATGGCCTTGTGCATGGCGGCGGCCGAGTCCGCATCGATGCGCACCTGGACAGGGGGTACCGGACACTCGACGTGCCCCACGACGGCGGTCACATGAGCACCGCGCAGCAGCGCCGCGCGCGCCAGCGCCGCACCCTGGCGACCACTGCTCCGATTGCCCAGGAAGCGCACCGGATCCCACTCCTCGCGCGTGCCGCCCATGCTCACGACGACGCGCATGCCCGACATATCACGGACCACGGGCCGATCCAGGAGGTCCGCGACAACGTCGGCGAGGTACGCGGGCTCTGGGAGGCGACCCGGTCCCGTATCTGCACCGGTGAGGCGACCGACCGCAGGATCGAGAACGTGGATCCCGCGTTCACGCAGCACTGCGACGTTCGCCTGCGTGGCCGGGTGTCCCCACATCTCGGTGTGCATGGCGGGGGCGAGAACGACCGGACCGTGTGCGGTCAAGAGGATGTTGGTCACGACATCGTCTGCGATTCCATGGGCGGCACGTGCGAGCAGATCCGCCGTCGTCGGTGCCACGAGGACGAGGTCGGCGGTCTGGCCCAGGTGCACGTGCGGCACATCCGCCGCGTTCGCCCAGAGGGACGTCACCACAGGCTCACCGGAGATCGCCTCGAAGGTCGCGGCTCCCACGAAGTTCAGGGCGTTGCGGGTGGGAACGACCGTGACTCGATGACCGCTCTCGCGCAGCAGACGCACGAGTTCTACGGACTTGTAGGCCGCAATACCGCCAGCGACACCGACCACGATGTGCGCGGACATCGGAAGGCCCTAGTCGTCGCTCTCAGCGACAGCCGGCGCCGGAGCCGCGGGATCGAACGGCTCGGAGGTCAACAGACCTGCGTCGATCTCACGCAGGGCGATCGACAACGGCTTCTCCTGCACGTAGGTCTCGACGAGCGGTCCGACGTATTCGAGCAGGCCCTCGCTCAACTGGGAGTAGTACGCGTTGATCTGGCGCGCACGCTTTGCCGCGTAGATCACAAGCGAGTACTTCGAGTCGGTCTTCTCGAGGAGGCCGTCGATGGACGGATAGGTGATGCCCTCGGGCTGCGTGCTGCTCACGGATCCTCTATCTGCAGGGGGATTCCCTCACGGGGAGGGGGAGTCTACCAAGGCCAGGAGGGACCGCGCACAGACGGCCACATCGTCGTTGACCAGTCGATGGTCGAAGAGATCGGCCGCGGCGAGTTCCTGGCGGGCGACCTCGAGTCTGCGTGCACGGGCCTGCTCGGACTCGGTCCCCCGCGAGGTCAGCCGCGCTTCGAGGACATCCATGGACGGCGGTTCGATGAAGACCAGGAGTGCGTCGGGAACCGCCTCGCGTATCTGGCGAGCACCCTGGACCTCGATCTCGAGGATCACCGGCCGTCCCGCTGATCGCTGGTGGGCGACCTCGGCGCTGGGAGTGCCGTACCTGTGTCCGGCGTACTCCGCCCACTCCAACAACTCTCGGCGATCGACCATGCGGTCGAATTCGTCGTCACTGACGAAGAAGTAGTGCTGTCCGTGGGTCTCCCCGGGTCGCGGCGAACGGGTGGTCGCCGACACCGACAACCACAGTCGAGGATCAGTGCGCAGCGCCTCGGCAACAACGGTGGACTTGCCCACCCCGGAAGGCCCGGACACGACGACCAGGGGTGCGCTCATGCGCGCGCCAGTCCGATGGCCACGGCAGCTGCGGTTGCGCCCGGATCGGCCGCGCCGGTGATGGGACGACCGATGACGAGCAGATCGGCTCCCCACGCGAGCGCCTGCTCCGGGGTCGTGACGCGCGCCTGGTCCTGGGTGTCGCCGCCGGATGGGCGGACGCCCGGTGTGATCAGGGTGATGTCCGAACCGACGGCCTCGCGAATGGCGCGCACCTCCAGGGGTGAGCAGACCACCGCCCCGGCTCCGGCATCCACGGCGAGACGTGCGAGACGAACCGCAGCAGCATCTGCGGGGCCCGTGATCCCCAGAGCCTCGAGATCCGCATCGTCGAGACTCGTCAGGATCGTCACCGCCGTGATCCGCGTGTCGGGGAGGGCGGTGACCGCGGCCGCGATCATGGCGGGTCCTCCCCCGGCGTGGACGGTCAGGAAGTCCGGGCGCAGGGCGGCCACGGCGCGCGCGGCCCCTCCCACCGTGGCGGGAATGTCATGCAACTTCAGGTCGAGGAACATCCGACACTCGGGAGCCGCGTCGCGGGCCATCTCCACGGCGATCGCCCCGTCACGGCAGAACATCTCGAGTCCGACCTTGAGGGTGTCGACGTGCGGGCCTACCGCACGAGCCCACGTCGTCATGGTGACGAGATCGGGGGCGTCGAGGGCGACGGCGATGGGTGCTCTCACACTCATTCCCGGATGAAGTCCCATGCGGCGAGGTCGTCGTCGGGTTCGGCACCGGGTTCGGGACCAGGATCGGGAAGGGGGCTTTCGTCGGCATCCGCCTGCGCCTCCGTGACGACCGCGTCGCGCTCGCGGTGCGCGTGGCCGATGACGTCCGACACCCGCGCGAATCCGCGCTCGGCGACGAGTCGAGCGAGTTCCTCGTGCACGCGCATGGGCGCGGAAGGGTCGTTGAAGATGCTCGTGCCGACGGAAACCGCCGAGGCACCCGCGAGCAGGAATTCCAGGGCATCGTTACCGGTCCGGACACCTCCCGCCCCGATGATGGGGAGGGTCGGGAAGGCCTGGCGCACCTGGAACACACACCGCACGGCAACCGGGCGGATCGCGGGTCCCGAGAGGCCGCCTGTGAGACCTGCGAGAGCCGGGCGCATGCTTCCCGTGTCGATGACCATTCCTAGCAGTGTGTTGATGAGGGTGACGCCTGCGGCGCCCGCGCGGACGACCGCATCCGCGATGTCGACGATGCTGGTGACGTCCGGTGACAGCTTCGCGAAGATCGGTGTCCGCCCGTCGCTATTGCGCCGCACCGCCTGGATCACGGCCGCAGCGGAATCCGGACTGCAGGCGAACACCAGCCCCCGGTCGGCGACGTTCGGGCAGGAGATGTTGACCTCGAGTGCCTCGAAACCGCCGACATTGCGCAGCTTCTGGGCGAGCTTTCCGTACTCATCGACAGTCTCGCCTGCGATGGAGACGATGGTGCGGGCACCGCGTTCCTCGAGCCACGCGAGATCGTTCTCGATGAAGGACTCGATTCCAGGGCCCTGCAGTCCGATCGAGTTGAGCATGCCGCTCGGTGTCTCCGCCATACGCGGAGTCGCCCGCCCTGCTCGCGGCTTGAGCATGATGCTCTTGGTGATCACGCCACCGATCGCCGTGATGTCGAAGAAGGCATCGAGTTCCTTCCCCGATGCAGCGCATCCGGATGCGGTGAGGATCGGGCTCGGGAGTTCCACACCTGCCAGATCCGTTGTCATATCCGCACGTGGTCCCACGGGCTCGGCGCCCGGTCCTCCGTATCCGATGATGGCGCGTGTCACGGGGCCTCCCCCGCACCCCACGTGTCCGCCGGAACGGTGCCGACGTCGGCCCACCTCACGCGATCGCCGCGCAGGGTCGGGCCTTCCACGCACGAGCGCACCATGCGGGTCACCCCGTCATCACCGATGACAGGCAGAACACACGTCATACACACACCGATCCCGCACGCCATTGATTCCTCGACGGAACACTGTGTGAAGACCCGGCGCTTCCCCGTGATCGCGGACACGGCACTCAGCATCCCCATCGGCCCGCACGCGTACACGATGTCCGCGCCGGATCGTTCGATCAGATCCGGCAGCTGGTCGGTGACGCGTCCGCGCACGCCCGAGGACCCGTCCTCGGTGGTAACGGTGATCGATGAGGAGAGTCGCTTGAGGTCCAGGACACCGAACAGCTTCTCCTCGGTGGCCGCACCTACGAGGACGTCGACGCGACACCCCTTGTCGCGGAGGTGTTCGGCGAGCATGAACAGCGGAGCCGATCCGTAGCCACCCCCAACGAGCACGCAGGAGACCCGTCGTGTCGGGATGGAGAAAGGCTTGCCCAACGGACCCACGACGCTGAGTTGGTCGTGGCGTCGACGTTCGGTCAGCCATCGACTGCCAAGACCGTGGGGGGACACCACGATCTCCAACGTTCCGCCGTAGACCCCGCGCGACTGCACCTGATGGATGGCGAACGCGCGCCGGAGGAGCATCGATGACTCGAGTCCGCCCATGCTCAGCGTGACGAAGTGGCCGGGACGTGCGTCCTCGGCGATCCCGGGTGCGGTGAGGGAGAGGACGAAGTACGAACCTGCGCGGCGCACGTCGAGTACCTCACCCACGATCTGGTGCGGCATCAACCCTCCCGAGCCCGAAGAACCGCCAACGCGGCGGCGTGCTCCTGAAGGGACCGTACTCCCGGTGTCGATGCCCGCATCGACTCGATTCCTGCCACGGCCGCGGCAAGGCCCTGGACCGTGGTGATGGATGCGACCCCCTTGACCACGGCGGCCGTTCGGATCTCGTATCCGTCAACGCGCGGGCCCACTCCATAGGGGGTGTTAACGATGAGATCGACGTCACCGGCCATGATCGCGTCGACGGTTGTGGGCTCGCCGTTCGGTCCACGCCCCTCGTGCTGCTTGCGCACCACGTCCACGGTGACCCCGTGCGCTCGTAGAGCGTGGGCAGTGCCGTCGGTGGCAAGGATCCGGAATCCGGCGTCGGCGAGACGGCGCACCGAATCGACACCACGCTCCTTGTCGCGGTCGGCGAGGGAGACGAACACGGTGCCCTGACTCGGCAAGCCACCGCTGTACGCCGCCTCCTGGGATTTCGCGAATGCGATGCCGAAGGAATCATCGAGGCCCATGACCTCACCTGTCGACCGCATCTCGGGACCGAGCACCGTGTCGACGCCATGGAATCGACCGAAGGGAAGCACCGCTTCCTTGACCGCGACAGGTGCACCGCTGGGCAACGTCGAGCCATCGCCGGATTCCGGGAGGAATCCCTCGCGCCGGAGATCGGCGATGCTCGCTCCCAGCATGATGCGTGCCGCGGCCTTGGCCACGTGCACGCCCGTCGCCTTCGACACGAAGGGCACGGTGCGCGATGCCCGCGGATTGGCCTCGAGCACGTACAGCTCTCCGTCGGCGAGTGCGAACTGCACGTTGAGCAGGCCCCGCACCCCGACCCCCTCCGCGATGGCGCGGGTCGACCGGCGGATGCGCTCGATATCCCCCTCGACCAGGGTGATCGCGGGAAGCGCGCACGCTGAGTCCCCCGAATGGATACCGGCTTCCTCGATGTGCTCCATGACCCCTGCGATGTAGAGATCCGTGCCATCGAAGAGCGCATCGACATCGATCTCGACCGCATCATCGAGGAACCGATCGACCAGGACCGGATGCTCGGGATTGACCGTCGTCGCCCGCTCGAGATAGTCGGCGAGCATCGCATCGTCGTAGACGATCTCCATGCCGCGCCCACCCAGCACGTAGCTCGGTCGCACCAGCACGGGATATCCGACGCGTTCGGCGATCGCGCGGGCCTCCTCGAAGGAGCGGGCTGTCCCATGGGCGGGAGCCGGCAGACCCGCCTGCGCGAGCACCGCGCCGAAGGCACCCCGCTCCTCCGCCAGGTGGATGGCCCGCGGCGACGTGCCGACGATCGGGACACCGGCGTCCTGGAGCGCCTGCGCGAGTCCGAGGGGTGTTTGGCCGCCGAGTTGCACCACGACTCCGACTAACTCCCCCGTGCTTTGCTCCAGGTGCACGATCTCCAGGACGTCCTCGAGGGTCAGCGGCTCGAAGTACAGACGGTCCGAGGTGTCGTAGTCCGTGGACACCGTCTCGGGATTGCAATTGACCATGATGGTCTCGAAACCGGCCTCCTTGAGTGTCAACGCCGCATGTACGCAGGAGTAGTCGAACTCGATGCCCTGCCCGATGCGATTGGGGCCCGAGCCGAGGATGATCACTTTGCGGCGGTCGGACGGAATCGCTTCGTTCTCCTCGTCATAGGAGGAGTAGTGGTACGGCGTGTAGGCCTCGAACTCCGCCGCACACGTATCGACGGTTTTGTAGACGGGGCGCACGCCGAGCGCGTGGCGCAGCTTCCGCACCTCATGTTCGGAGAGTCCGCGCAACTGTGCGATCTGTGCATCGGAGAAACCACGACGCTTGGCGCTGCGGAGCAGGCTGGCGTCGAGTGCAGTCGCAGTGCGGATGCGATCGGCTTCCACGTTGATCTGCACGATCTGCTCCAGAAACCAGGGATCGATGCCCGTCGCGTCATGCACTGCGTCGATTCCGGCACCGGCCCAGAGCGCCTGCTGGACTAGGGAGAGCCGGCCATCGTGGGGGCGCCGCATGCGCACGAGGAGGTCGGTCGTATCGACTGCATCGCGGGAGGACGGCCAACTGAAACTCGATCCGCGACTCTCCAGCGAGCGCAAGGCCTTCTGCAGGGCTTCGGGGAACGAGCGCCCGATGGCCATCGCCTCCCCGACGCTCTTCATGGTCGTCGTGAGGGTGGTGTCTGCGCCAGGGAATTTCTCGAACGCGAAACGCGGCACCTTGACCACGATGTAGTCGAGGGTGGGCTCGAACGACGCAGGAGTCTTCTGCGTGATGTCGTTGGGAATCTCATCGAGCGAGTACCCGATAGCCAGGCGCGCCGCGATCTTGGCGATCGGGAACCCGGTCGCCTTCGACGCGAGGGCCGAGGAGCGGGACACGCGCGGGTTCATCTCGATAACGATCATGCGACCGTCGTCCGGGTTGATGGCGAATTGGATGTTGCAGCCCCCTGTGTCGACCCCTACCGCGCGGATGATCGCGATTCCCACGTCGCGCATGTGCTGGTACTCGCGATCGGTCAGTGTCAACGCGGGCGCGACCGTGATCGAATCACCCGTGTGCACACCCATGGGGTCGAGGTTCTCGATCGAGCAGATCACGACCACGTTGTCCCGGTGATCGCGCATCAACTCGAGTTCGTACTCCTTCCACCCGATGATCGATTCCTCGAGGAGAACCTCCGAGGTCGGGCTCGCCTGGAGTCCGGCGCCCGCAATGCGCCGCAGGTCCGACTCGTCGTAGGCGATACCGGAGCCGGCACCACCCATCGTGAACGAGGGACGGACGACGACCGGGTAGCCGAGGTCCTCCACGGCGGTGAGACAGTCGCCCATCGAATGGCAGATCGCCGACCTCGCGCTCTCCGCGCCGATCTGGTCCACGATCTCCTTGAAACGCTCGCGATTCTCCCCGCGCTCGATCGCATCGACGTCGGCCCCGATGAGTTCGACCCCGTAGCGATCCAGGACGCCGGCACGATGGAGAGCCATCGCGGTGTTGAGTGCCGTCTGCCCTCCGAGAGTGGCCAGGAGGGCGTCGGGACGTTCCTTGGCGATGATCCGCTCGACGTACTCCGGGGTGATCGGTTCCACGTAGGTGGCATCCGCGAACTCGGGATCGGTCATGATCGTGGCCGGATTGGAGTTCACGAGCACCACGCGGAGGCCTTCCGCGCGGAGGACCCGGCAGGCCTGCGTGCCGGAGTAGTCGAACTCACATGCCTGTCCGATGACGATCGGTCCTGATCCGATCACCATGACAGTGTGGATGTCGCTACGCCGGGGCATGGGTGCTCCTCGCGGACATCAGGTCGGCGAAGCGGTCGAACAGATAGGCGGCATCGTGCGGACCAGCGGCTGCCTCCGGGTGGTACTGCACGCTGAATGCCGGGACGTCGAGACACTCGAGTCCCTCGACCACGTCGTCGTTCAAGCAGACGTGTGACACCCGTGCACGTCCGAACGGGGTATCGAAGGTGCCTTCACGGGGCGCATCGACGGCGAAGCCGTGGTTGTGTGCGGTGATCTCGACCTTGCCCGTGGTGCGGTCCATGACAGGCTGATTGATCCCCCGATGCCCGAACCGCAGCTTGTAGGTGTCGAGACCCAGGGCCCGTCCCAGAATCTGGTTGCCGAAACAGATCCCGAATACCGGCACACCCGAGCCCAGGGCCGCACGCATCACTTCGACCGCATGGCGAGCGGTTGCCGGATCACCGGGACCGTTGGAGAAGAAGACTCCGTCGGGGGTCAGATCGCGGATCTGTTCCCAGGTCCAGGACGCCGGCACCACATGGACCGTCATGCCGCGCTCGGACATGCGTTGCGGTGTCATGGCCTTGATCCCCAGATCCACCGCCACCACTCGGAAACGCTCCGCACCGCGGGCGGGGACCACGTAAGGCTCCGCAGTCGTGACATCGGCGGTCAAATCGGCCCCGACCATGGAAGGACTTCCCTGCACGGCGGCCACCAAGTCCGCGGCCAGACCCATCTCACCGCTGAAGATCCCCACGCGCATCGCACCGCAGTCACGCAGATGGCGCGTGAGCGCCCGGGTGTCCACGTCGCAGATCCCCACGATTCCCTGATTGCGTAATTCGTTCTCGAGTGAACGGCGAGCCCGCCAGTTGGACACGATCGGCGAAGGATCGCGCACGACGTATCCCGCTACCCAGATGCGATCCGATTCCGGGTCTTCGTCGTTTACGCCCGTGTTGCCGATATGCGGTGCGGTCATCACGACGACCTGTCGGTGATAGGACGGGTCGGTCAGCGTCTCCTGGTAGCCACTCATCCCGGTGTTGAACACGGCCTCACCGAAGGTCGTCCCCACCGCGCCGAAGGACTGTCCGCGCCAGATGCGTCCATCCTCGAGGACGAGGACGGCGGGTTGCCGAGTCACGCCACCACCCCATCGCGCACCGTGATCCGACCCTGGTAGGCCACATGCCATACGCGACCGGGCAGGGTCATGCCGAGATAGGGGGAATTGCTGCTCTTGGAGGCGATATCCCGAGTGTGCACCTCCGCACGCGAGGTGGTGTCCACGATGGCGATGTTGGCCGGCGCACCGGCGACGAGGTCGCCACCCTGATCGGCGACGCGGCCGATCCGCGCGGGGGTCTGGGACATGCGGTCGGCCACCTGTCGCATAGTGAGCAGTCCGGTAGCAACCAGTGTTTCAACAACGACACTGAAGGCGGTCTGGAGCCCGAGCATGCCCATCGCGGCGGCGGCCCACTCGCAGTCCTTGTCCTCGCGCGGATGGGGGGCGTGGTCCGTCGCGATCACATCGATCGTTCCATCTGCAACGGCCAGGCGCAGTGCCTCAACATCCTCCCGGGCGCGCAACGGCGGATTGACCTTGTACACCGGGTCGTAGCCGGCGATGAGTTCCTCCGTCAGGAGCAGGTGATGGGGGGTGACTTCCGCAGTGACCGGGACTCCGCGCTGCTTAGCCCACCGCAGAACCTCGACCGACCCGGCCGTGGACACATGGCAGATGTGCAGACGTGAGCCCACGTGCTCCGCCAGCAGGACATCGCGGGCGATGATCGCTTCCTCCGCGACCGCGGGCCATCCGGCGAGACCGAGTCGACTGGATAGGGCGCCCTCGTTCATCTGGGCGTTCTCGGTCAAGCGGGGATCCTGCGCATGCTGGGCGATGACACCATCGAAGGTCTTCACGTATTCGAGCGCGCGACGCATCAGCAATGGGTCGTGCACGCACTTCCCGTCGTCACTGAAGACGCGCACCGCAGCGGCCGAGTGCGCCATTGCGCCGATCTCGGAAAGTTGCACTCCCCCGAGTCCGACGGTGACAGCACCCACGGGTCGTACGTCCACGAGTCCGCAGCGTTGACCGAGGCGCCATACCTGTTCCACCACTCCGGCGGTATCGGCAACGGGCGAGGTGTTCGCCATCGCGTGCACGCAGGTGAATCCACCGAGGGCAGCCGCGTGCGAACCGGTGTCGATCGTCTCGGCGTCCTCCCTGCCGGGTTCACGCAGGTGGGTATGCAAGTCCACGAAGCCGGGCAGGCCGACTAGTCCATCGCAGTCGATGATGTCGTCACCGGCGCCGCGGCCGGGAGCAGACACAGCCACGATCCGACCGTCGTCGAGCACCACATCCGCGGGCTCCTCGCCGTAGGGCCGCACCCCACGCAGCACGATGCTCATGCCGCGTCCTTCCCGTCTCCCGCGAGCAGAAGGTAGAGCACCGCCATGCGCACGTTGACACCATTCGTGACCTGCTCGACCATGACCGCACGCGGTGAGTCGGCCACCTCGGCAGAGATCTCCATACCCCTATTCATCGGACCTGGATGCAGGACGATCGCATGCTGGGGAAGGCGGGAGAGCCGTGCCGCGTCCAGGCCATAGAGGCGGGAGTATTCCAGCGCCGAGGGGAAATAGGCGGCCTGCATCCGCTCCGACTGGACCCGAAGCATCATGATGGCGTCGACCGAGCCGAGGACCGGGTCGAGTTCATAGGAAACCGCACAGGGCCAGGACTCGACTCCGACGGGGATGAGGGTCGGTGGAGCGACGAGGGTGACGTGCGCACCCAGGGTCGTGAGCAGCAGCACATTCGATCGCGCCACCCGACTGTGCAGGATGTCGCCGACGATGGCCACCGAGAGTCCCGACAGGTCCCCTCCCTCGGGCGCCAGGTGACGTCGGATCGTGAAGGCATCCAGGAGCGCCTGGGTCGGGTGCTCGTGGGTGCCGTCTCCCGCGTTGATCACGCTGGCATCGATCCATCCCGCATGCGCGAGGCGGTGGGCGGCGCCCGACGACCCGTGCCTGAGCACGACCGCGTCGGCCCCCATCGCCTGCAAGGTGAGTGCGGTGTCCTTGAGGCTCTCACCCTTGGACACCGAGGACCCCTTGGCCGAGAAGTTCAAGACGTCAGCCGACAGTCGCTTGGCGGCGGCTTCGAACGAGATGCGCGTGCGCGTGGAATCCTCGTAGAAGAGATTGACCACCGTGCGCCCGCGCAGGGTAGGAAGTTTCTTGATGGACCGATCCGTCACCGCGCCGAGTTCCGAGGCCGTGTCCAGGATCAACACCGCCTGGTCGTGGTCAATCTCGCCCGCGGAGAGGAGATGCTTCATGCCCCGCCCTCCGAGAGTTCGACCACGTCGAGATCGTCGACCTCGCGGAGTTTGACGGCGACGTTCTCCTTCACGGCGGTGGGCAGGTTCTTCCCGACGTAGTCCGGTCGGATGGGTAGTTCGCGGTGACCACGATCGACGAGGACCGCCAGCCGCACCGCGGCCGGGCGCCCGATGTCGTTCAGGGCGTCGAGGGCGGCCCGCACGGTGCGTCCCGAATAGAGGACATCGTCGACGAGCACCACGATGCGGCCATCGATGCCATCCGGCGGAATGGAGGTCGGTTCGAGCGGACGCACCGCGCGGAGGCGGAGATCGTCGCGGTAGAGGGTGATGTCGAGGGTTCCGCACGGGACCTCGACCCCGTCGATTCCGGCGATGGCGTCGGCGATGCGCCGTGCGAGGTAGGCCCCTCGGGTCGGGATCCCCAGCAACACGAGCGATTCGGTTCCCTTGGCGGTCTCCACGATCTCGTGGGCGATGCGACGGATGGCACGGGTGATGTCGGCGTCGTCGAGGACGGTGCGCGCAGAGTCCACGGGACTCCCTTCCCCGCCTCACGGGACGGGCTTAAAGGTTGTCGGTCGCCTGAGCCTAGGCGATCACACTCCGCTGGGTGTCCCGCCACTCCCCATCTTGTGCACGCGCATGCCGTTGGTCGTCCCGGGTATCCCAGGGGGCACACCCGCCACGATCACCACACGCTCGCCGAGGGTTGCGCGGCCGATCTCGAGCAGTGCCTTGTCCACGTGCCGCACCATGTCGTCGGTGTGTGCCACCTTCGGGACAAGGAACGTCTCCACTCCCCAGACGAGGGTCAACTGGCTCCTGACCCGTGGGTCCGGGGTGAAGGCGAGCAACTTGGTCGGCGAGCGCCACCGCGAGATGAGCCGCGCGGAACGACCTGTTTCGGTGAATGCGATCAGGTGTGTGGCTTGGATGTCACGCGCCACGTTCACAGCGGCATGGGTGAGGGCACGGGCGGTGGAGACGTGCTCGAGATCCGGGAGTTCGGGGAGCTCACCCAGAGCTTCCTTCTCGACGTGCTCGATGATCCGCGACATTGTCTCGACGACAAGGGCGGGATGCTGTCCGACGCTGGTCTCCCCCGACAGCATCAAAGCGTCAGCACCGTCGAGGATGGCGTTCGCGACGTCACTGGCCTCCGCGCGCGTGGGGCGATTGGCCGTCACCATGGAATCAAGCATCTGCGTCGCCACGATCACGGGCTTACCCGCCTCGCGGCACATCTGGATCGCCTTCTTCTGCACCAGGGGAACCTGCTCGAGGGGCAACTCCACCCCGAGATCGCCCCGGGCGACCATCACTCCGTCGAATGTGTCGACGATCTCCTTCAGATTCTCCACCGCCTGGGGCTTCTCGACCTTGGCCAGGATCGGCAGGCGCACCCCTTCCTGCTCCATGATCACCCGCGCCTCATCGATGTCCGCAGCACTACGCACGAAGGACAACGCGATCATGTCCGCGCCTATCGCCAGCGCCCACCGCAGATCCTCACGATCTTTCTCGGAGAGCGCGGGAACACTCATCGCAGCTCCGGGGAGGTTGAATCCCTTGTGATCGGATACTCGACCTCCCTCGAGGACCCGCGTGATCACCCGAGGGCCCTCGACACGCACCACCTCGAGCTCGACACGTCCATCGTCGACGAGGACGCGATCCCCGGACCGCACGTCGCCGGGCAGCCCCTGATACGTGGTGGACACCATGTGGACGTCGCCCGGAACGTCTTCGGTGGTCACGATGAACTCGGCGCCTGGTTCGAGGAGGACCGGACCCGAGGCGAACCGACCGAGGCGGATCTTCGGTCCCTGCAGGTCGACCAGGATCCCCACACCTCGCCCAGAGGCATCGGATGCCTGCCGCACCGCGGCGTAGACAGCCCGATGGTCATCCCACGTACCGTGCGACAGGTTGAGGCGGGCGACGTCCATGCCGGCGGCCACCAGGGCCTGGATCGCCTCGGGCGACGATGTCGCCGGCCCGAGTGTG
>JBILLS010000070.1:0-3257 GCA_044375955.1 Candidatus Nanopelagicales bacterium
CTTTGCGGGTCTGCGCGGGCGAGTGCGCGGCATCCTCCAGTGGGAGGGGACGCTGCTCGACCCCATCGGAGCCCTGGTTGCTGTCGTCGTATTCCAGGTGATCCGGGCTAGTGGTCAGGAGTCGCTCGGTGAGGCCGCACTGAGTTTTGTGGAGGGGATTCTCGTCGGTGTGGTTGCGGCCGCGTTCGGTGTCCTGCTGTTCACCGTGGGCGGCAGATTGGTGAAGGGAAACGACCTGCTGGGCACTCAGGTCCTGCTCGGTTCAGTGATCGTCGTCGCCGGTGTCGCCAACGCCCTAGCCGACGAGTCCGGGCTCCTCGCGGCTCTTCTCATGGGTATGGCGGCTCCGCGTATTGCTCGAAAGTTCGGTGCGTCATTGGAGAGTTCAGTCCCGTTCTTCGGCACCCTCGTTTCCATCGGTATTGGCGTTCTTTTCATCACCATCGCTGCGCTCGTTCCCGCGGCGACAGTCGCCAGCGTGCTCCTGCCCACCTTGCTGTTCTCCGGGTTGCTGATCCTGGTGCTGAGGCCCCTCGTAGTGAGCATCGGCACTGCACGTTCCGATCTGACGCGACAGCAGCGGATCTTCATAGCCTGCATGGATCCTCGCGGCATCGTCGCGCCGGCCACCGCTTCAAGCATCGGTGCGGCTCTCGTCGCACTGAAGATCGAAGGAGCACAGAACCTACTGCCCATTGCCTTCATCGTTGTCGCGGTGACGGTTGCGGTGTATGGCTTGTGTGCGGTCCCATTAGCCCGGGCATTGAAACTGAACGACCAGTCAAGCTGACCAGATCTAGGCGCCGATATCGGCGGCTTCGCCCGCGGTGATGCGCAGCAGCTCGTCGTAGCTGGTCGGGAAGACATAGTGCGGGTGCCCGCCGGCGGCCCAGACGACGTCATATCGCGAGAGTGCGATGTCGACGATCGTCCGCAGGGGCTCGGGATGTCCGACGGGGGCGACGCCACCGATAGCGAAGCCCGTGGCGCGGCGCACGTCATCGGCATTCGCTTTCGTGACGGTCGCTCCATCCAGGATCGCGGAGAGTTTCTCGGTGTCTACGCGGTGTCCTCCAGAGGCCATGACCAGGACCGGGTCGCCGTCAGCGAGGAAAACCAGGGAACTCGCGATCTGGCCCACCTCGATGCCGAGTGCATCCGCGGCCTCCTGGGCGGTGCGGGCACTGTCATCCAGTCGGCGGACCTCGCCTGTGGCCCCGCGGAGGCGCAGCGCTTCGCGCACCACGATGACTGATTGCTGTTCGGTCTGCTCGGCCATGCGCACAGAGTAGGGGGCGCGAAAGGCACGCCAGACTGGCGGCGAAGCGAATGATGGAGCGGGGGCGGCATATGCGTGCGCGTCTTTGGAGACCGACCCCGGTGGCTGGCGCTATCGCCCACGAAGTCATCGGCCTGCTCGTGATCCTCAATGCCACCCGAGTCGGCCTCACCCGCAAACCGATGGCGGACTTCCGCACGTGATGTGGTCTGCTGGTGCCGTGGAGCTGCTGAGCGACGAAGCGATCTCGGACTTCTGCTCGTCACATCCGGAGTGGACGTTCACGGATGGGGCACTGCGAGCCGTGTTCGCCGCATCAGACTTCCCGACGGCGATCGCATGGGTCGATGCGGTGGCGGTTATCGCCGAGGAGATGGATCACCACCCGGACATCGACATCCGATGGCGAACCCTGCACTTCGCGGTGAGCACGCACTCGGCGGGTGGTGTTACTGCGCTCGACGTGGAATTGGCGGCACGGATTGAGGCTGTGGTCGCGAGTTAGATCGCCACCGTCTCGTTGGGTTCGGGGACCACGACGGCCGTCCGAAGTTTCTCGCGTAGTTGCGCGGCAAGTGCCTCGGCGGCATCGGGCTCTCCGTGCACGATGAAGATCTGTTCCGGTGTGGTGCGCCCCGCTTCGATCCACGCAAGGAGTTCGGAGCGATCCGCATGCACGCTGAAGGCGTCGATCTGTGCGATCTCCGCGCGTACCGGGATGTAATGGCCATGAATCTTGATCTGCTCGGCACCGTCGGCGAGCATCCGCCCCGGCGTTCCCGCGGCCTGGTACCCGACCAGTAGGACGCTCGACTTCGGATCTGGCAGGAATGCTTTCAGGTGGTGCGTCACGCGACCGCCGGTCCCCATACCCGATGCGCTGATGATGATCTGGCTGTGACCTGCGTCGAGTTGCTTGGAATCGTCGGGAGTTCGCGCGGCATGCAGGGTGGGAAGGTCGATCAGGTCCCTGCCCTCCGCAATCGCCGCCGTCGTCAATTCCGGATCCTCTTTCTGCACCGCATCGCGATAGATGTCCAGAGCTGCGAGAGCCATGGGGCTATCGACGTAGATCGGTGCGAGGGGAATGCGGTGTTGATCGGTGAGGCGGCGCAGGGCGATGAGTAGGACTTCGGTGCGGTCCACCGCAAATGCGGGGATCACCACGGTGCCACCGCGCTTCAGCGTGCGACTGATGACGGTGGCCATCTCGTCGATCTCGGCGTCGAAGTCGGCGTGATCACGGTCGCCATAGGTGGACTCGATAACGATGGCGTTCGCGTCGACGGGGGGAGTCGGTGGATCGAGTAATGGGTGATTACCGCGACCGAGATCACCGCTGAACACCAGGCGCCGCGAACCCTCGGGTGTCGTCTCCGTCAGTGTTGCCGTCGAGGAACCCAGGATGTGCCCTGCTGGATTCAGCTCGCACCGTAGGTCATCGAGGAGGGGGAACTCGTCACCGAACTCGCGTGCCACGAGCAGCCCGATTGCGGCCTCGGCATCGATCGAGTCGTAGAGCGGACGCGGTTGGGCATGCCGACTGAAGCCCTTGCGTCGGGCGTAGTCGGTGTCCTCCTCCTGCAACTTCGCCGAGTCACGCAGGATGATCGGCACCAGCTGCGCGGTGTTGGGGGAGCAGTAGATCGGTCCGGTGAACCCGTCTCGGACCAGTGCCGGGACGTACCCGCAGTGATCCAGGTGGGCGTGGGTGAGCACCACGGCAGAGATATCCGCCGGGTTCAGCGGGAAGTCGGCCCAGTTGCGCTCCCGGATCTGCCGGGGCCCCTGGAACAGGCCGCAGTCGACCAGGACGGTGCCGGCGGGGGTGGTCACGGCGAACCGGGACCCGGTGACCGTGCCCACCGCCCCTAGGAAGGTCAACTTCACGACCCAGGTCTAGCACGGGGTTGACGGCTGTCGGAGGGTCGGTTTAACGTACCCGTATTCGAACACCTGTTCGAATACGGGGTCGGAG
>JBILLS010000048.1:0-11539 GCA_044375955.1 Candidatus Nanopelagicales bacterium
AAGTGAGGGGCGTGAACATGAGGTATGGCGGTCGATCGGTCCTGGTCTGGACCGATCCCGGCGGGACCCCCACGGGTTTCCGCTGGAAGGGCCGGGAGTACCGGGTGCGCTCGGTACTCGATCGGTGGGTCGAGGGTGAGGCGTGGTGGCAGGCCGAGGGTCTGCTGTCCGTCAGTGGCCAGCGCACGTTCTGGCGGGTCGAATGCACATCCGGTTCCGTGCAGGGAACCGGTGTCTACGACCTCTCGGTCACCGCACAGCGGTGGGGGATCGAGCAGGTCATGGATTGATCACCAGCGCAGGAGAAGCACATGACCCGTTCCACCGACGACCTCATCGCATCCGCACGGCGCAGTCTCACCGACGCTGCCGTCGCACACACACCGCAGGACCGCTATGCCGCCGCGCACCTCGCGGCACTGCGTGCGGCCGCCGCGGTGCTCGCCTCCGATGCCCGTCCGGATGGAATGCGCGGACGTGTGCGCAGTGTCTGGGCCGTGCTGCCGCAGGTCGCGGTGGAGTTCGGTGAGTGGGCGGACTTCTTCGCCGCGGGTGCCCGCAAGCGCTCCGCTGCCATGGCCGGTGTTCCCTGTGTGACTCATCGTGAGGCCGATGACCTCGTCCGCGACGCGGAGGAGTTCCTCGCGCGCGTATGCGTGCACCTGGGTATCGCCTATCAGGCACCCCTCATTCCCGGACTGCGTTTCGTCAGTTAGCGGGCTGTCGCCGGTGGCCTCCTGTCCACCGGCCGGGGCCTCGGCGTATTCCCCCTGCGCCGAGGCCCCACCATCTCGCATCGGATTCCTATGCCGTCGACATCCACTCCCTTCACCCACCTGCAGGTGGCCTCGAGCCATTCCCTGCAGTACGGGACCGCGACCGCGCAGGCACTGGTCACCCGTGCCGCCGAGTTCGGTCAACCGATCATCGGTGTCACCGACCGCGATGGTCTCTACGGCGCAGTGCAGTGGGCGCACGCGTGCCGCGATGCCGGTGTCGCCCCGGTCCTCGGAGTGGATCTCGCCGTGGAACCGAGCAGTCCCGCGCCGCCGGTGTCCCGGCGCACGCCGGCCCGTGGCGGTGCGTGGATCGAGGAGTCGCGTCCACGGGTGGTGTTCCTCGCCTCCGGCGCCCGCGGATGGGCATCCCTGTGTCGACTCGTCAGTGCCGCGCATGCACATACGCGTGGGGATCCGTACTTGACCTGGCAGGCGGTGCAGCAACACCACGAAGGTGTCGTCGCATTGCTGACACCGGATTCCGAACCCGGTCGCCTGCTCGCCGCGGACCGTCCGTGGCGAGCCGATGCGGCGGTGCGCCCCTGGCGTGCCCTGTTCGGTCGATGGCTGGCGATGGCCGTCACCTGCCACCACCGCCCCGCAGGCCATCGCCACTCCCTGGCGGCGGCGGCACGCACGGTGCGGTGGTCGCGGGAGAACCACCTGCCTGTCGTGATGACCAATGCCGTGCGCCACCTCGATCGCGCGGATGCACCGGTGGCCGACATCCTCGATGCATCGCGTCTGTTGGTACCGCTGCGATCCACGCGTCTGGAACACGCCAACGGCGAGGCGTTCCTGAAGTCCTCTGCGGAGATGGCACCGGTGGCCGAGGAGATCGCACGCGCCGCCGGTGAGCGCGATCGGCATCGACTCGTGGTCGACACGCTCCACCTCGCCGAGTTCTGCGCACTGAAACCCGAGCGTGATCTAGGACTCGGTGAGGTGTTCGTCCCCGAACTCGACGTCCTCGTCGATCACCCGGTCACTGATCCGGTGCGCGAGGCCACCGCGTTGCTGTGGCAGCGGTGCCGCTCCGCACTCCCATCCCGTTATGACGGCAGTGAACGACGTGCCGCGGAGGAGCGTTTGGCGGCGGAGATGCGCACCATCGAACATCTGGGGTTCGCCGGGTACTTCCTCACCGTCGCCGAGGTGGTGGACATGATCCGCGCCGAGGGTGTGCGCGTGGCTGCACGTGGATCGGGTGCTGGCAGTCTCGTCAACCACCTCCTCGGTATCTCCGGTGTCGACCCGATGCGGCACGGACTGTTGATGGAGCGGTTCCTCTCACCCCTGCGGCGGATGCTCCCGGACATCGACATCGACGTCGAGTCCGCGCGGCGTACCGAGATGTACGACCGCATCTTCGAGCGGTTCGGTCGTGAACGCGTGGCCTGCGTGGCGATGATGGAGACCTACCGCGTGCGCCATGCGGTACGCGATGTGGGCCGCGCGCTGGGCATGCCCGCTGCGGAGATCGATGCGCTGGCCAAATCCTTCCCGCATGTTCGCGCCCGCTACGCCCGCTCCGCACTCGAGGATCTCCCGGAATTGCGTGCATCCACCTTCGGCAGGCTCGCCGCGGAAGGCAAGCTCGACCGGTTCCTCACCCTGGTGGAATCCCTCGACGGCCTGCCACGGCACGTGGCCCTGCATCCCTGCGGTGTGATCCTGTCCGACCTCACCCTCCTCGACCGCACACCCACCGAGACCAGTGCGGCCGGATACGCGATGAGTCAATTCGACAAGCACGACGTCGAACACATGGGCTTCCTCAAACTCGACGTGCTCGGAGTGCGCATGCAGTCGGCGATGGCCTACGCCCTCGATGAGATCGAGCGCACCGAAGGGGTCCGCGTCGAACTCGACACCACGTCACTCGATGATCCGGCCACCTTCGCACTCATCCGCACCACGCACACCCTCGGCTGCTTCCAGATCGAATCCCCAGGGCAGCGTGAACTGATCGGCAAGTTCGCCCCCGAGTATTTCTCCGACCTCATCATCGACATCTCGCTGTTCCGTCCCGGTCCGGTGAAGTCGGACATGGTGACCCCGTTCCTGCGTGCCCGGCAAGGCTGGAGCAGCCCGGAGTATCCGCACCCGGATCTGCGATCGATCGTCGAGGAGACCTACGGGGTGGTGGTCTTCCACGAGCAGGTGATGCAGATCGTCGCGACCATGACCGGCTGCTCGCTCGCCGAGGCCGATGAGTCGCGGCGGGCGATGGGCTCACCGGAGGGGCAGGACGAGGTGCGGGTGTGGTTCTACCGCGCCGCGCATGCGCAGGGGTATGAACTCGCGGTGATCGAACGCGTGTGGGAGATCCTGCGCGCCTTCGCCTCTTTCGGATTCTGCAAGGCGCATGCGGCGGCGTTCGCGCTGCCCACGTACCAATCCGCGTGGCTCAAGGCCCACCATCCCGCGGCGTTCTTCAGTGGCGTGCTCACCCACGACCCGGGCATGTATCCCAAGCGACTCATCCTCGACGACGCCCGTCACTTCGGTGTAGTGATCCTCGGCCTGGACATCAACACGTCGCGGGCCG
Organism: Candidatus Nanopelagicales bacterium; assembly: GCA_044375955.1. Classification (GTDB taxonomy): domain Bacteria; phylum Actinomycetota; class Actinomycetes; order S36-B12; family S36-B12; genus VGCC01. The sequence goes on from JBILLS010000048.1 coordinate 3,331, forward strand.
GCTATCAGGTGGAGCGCACACCGGATGGTGCGTGGGGACTGCGCATGGCGTTCCAGGAGGTCAAGGGCATCAGCGACTCCGAGATCGAGGCACTCGTTGCAGGTCAGCCTTTCGCCTCGATCGAGGATGTGATGCATCGTGCGGGGATCTCCCGGCCCACCGCGGAGAACCTGGTCCTCGCCGGCGCCTTCGACGCCCTCTACGGATTCCAGCAGGGCACCCACCGGCGTCACCACCTCACCCGTCGGGACCTGCTCATCCATATCGCCGAGCACGACCGCAGCCGCAGATCGCAGATCTCACCCGCCCAGTTGTCCCTCGACATGTCCTCGACGATCACCGACGTCGCACCCTCGGGTCTGGGGGAGATGAATGCGGGGGAGTCGGTGCGCGCCGAGTTGGAGATCCTCGGTCTGGACGTCAGTCACCACATGATGGAGTTCTACGAGGACCTGCTCACCGATCTGTCCCTGGTCCGGGCACGCGATCTGCTGGGGTGCAGATCCCAGCAGGAGATCTTCGTCGCGGGGGTGAAGGTGGCCACCCAGACACCACCCATCCGCAGTGGCAGGCGGGTCATCTTCGTCACCCTCGACGATGCCACCGGACCGATGGATGCCACGTTCTTCGAAGACGTCCAGGATCCCTATGCCGGGACCGTCTTCGACTCGTGGTTGCTGATGGTGCGCGGTGTGGTGCGGCGCACCGGGCCGCGGGGTGTGTCCCTGCGCGCCACCGGGTGCTGGGAGCTGGGTGAGGTGCGGCGGATCTGGAAGGACGGTGGCCGTGAAGCCGTCATCGATCTCGTCGACTCCTCACCAGTGCCGGGGGGTGGGGAGCGTCGGAGCCGGCCGATCCTGCTGCACGCGAGCGGGTTCCGGCAGTCGCCCTACGCCGACGTCGCGCCCGCCGATCGCGCGCCGAGCAAACTGTGGCACCGCAGTCCGGGGACGCCCGGATGGTGACATCGGGACGCCTGAAGGTGACATCGGGACGCCTGAAGGTGACATCGGGACGCCTGAAGGTGACATGGTGAGTCCATGAGCCGCAGCCAGGTGCGTCGCCCGCAGGGCCGCGTCGGGTTCGGCGACGACGATCGCGGCTGCACGATCCTGCATATAGATATGGATGCGTTCTACGCATCCGTGGAGTTGATCGACCGACCCGACCTCGTCGGCACCCCCGTCATCGTCGGGGCGGGGGGTAATCGCGGTGTCGTGCTGTCGGCCACGTACGAGGCCCGCGCCCTCGGTGTGCACTCCGCGATGCCGATGTCGCGCGCCCGGCGCATTGCGCCGCAGGCCACGATCCTGTCACCGCGGCACTCGCTCTACTCCGAGGTCAGCCAGGGTGTGATGGCGATCTTCCGTTCCATCACCCCGGAGGTGGAGCCGCTCAGTCTCGACGAGGCGTTCCTTGACGTCTCGGGTGCGCTGCGTCGCCTCGGGGCGCCACGCCACATCGCCGAGTTGATCCGGGCACGGGTGGTCGATGAGCAGGGGATCACGTGCTCGGTGGGGGTCGCGTCCACCAAGTTCGTCGCCAAACTCGCCTCGACGCGGTGCAAGCCCGATGGTCTGCTCGTCATCCCGGTGGACCAGGTACTCGCCTTCCTGCACCCGCTCCCCGTCGGTGCCCTCTGGGGCGTCGGGGAGAAGACCGAGGAACACCTCAGACGCCTCGGCCTGCAGACCGTCGGCGACATCGCGCACACCCCCGTCACCACCCTGCAGCGTGCACTGGGGGAAGCCCACGGAACGCACCTGCACGAGTTGTCCTGGGGGCGAGACCCGCGCACCGTGAACCCCCATGAACCCGAGAAGAGCATCGGCAACGAGGAGACCTTCGCCGAGGACACCGATGATCAGGAGTTCGTGCGCATCCGGATCGCGGCACTCGCCGACCACGTTGCCGCCCGTCTTCGTCGCGCTGGCTACCGGGCGCGCACGGTCTCCCTCAAAGTGCGGTTCGCAGACTTCAGCACGATCACGCGATCGCGCACCCTGCATGACCCCACCGACGTCGGGAAGGCCGTGTACGACACCGCGTGGTCGCTATTCACCGCCCTGGCCCTCGAGCGGGCCCAGGTTCGACTCGTCGGAGTCCGCGCCGAGAACCTGATCCCCGTCGAGGAGGCCCCGGAACAGCTCCTCCTCGATGCCCCCGAGCACGGACGGCGCGATGCGGAGCTCGCTGTCGATGCGCTCCGGGACCGGTTCGGTGACGAGGCGGTCCTCCCCGGCCGCCTCGTGCCCGGGCTGGTCAACCGGACAGAGCCCGGGCAGTCGACCCACTGAGGCCGACCCGCGGGTTTCGCTCTGGCCGGTTAGTGCTTATCCTTGGTGGAGCACCACCACCTGCCCATCTGAGAGGGGGCCTGCAGTGCCACTATCCGAGCACGAGCAGCGCCTGCTGGAGCAGATGGAGAAGGCGCTCTACGCCGAGGATCCGAAGTTCGCGACATCCCTACGCTCCACCGGTATCGGCGGCGCCCATCGCGGTCGCGCAGCCCTCGGGGTTCTCGGTTTCCTGGGCGGCATGGGGCTCGTTCTCGCCGGTGTCGCCACCGCGATCATCGCCCTTGGCGTCGTCGGGTTCGCGATCATGCTTGCCGGTGCGGTGTTGGTCTACTCAGCTTTCTCCAGCGGTCCGGCCGTCTCGTCACCGGAAGGTGAGCAGCCGGTTGCACCGCAGGCGCCCAAGCAATCCGGGTCGGGTTTCATGGGCAAGATGGAGGATCGCTGGCGCCGTCGCGCCGAGGGCGATCCTCAATAAACCCCCGCGTGCGTCGAGGTCACTGACCTGCCGGAGCCACCGGTGCTACGGCTGGTGGGAACTCACAATTGCGTGGCGTCGGTTTACCTTCGAATCGGGCAGCAACCCACTGTGTCACCGAGGGGCCCGCGGCGATCGCCGCCTGCAGGTGGCCAACGCCGCCCATCCACAGCATCGTGAGATCCGATCCCGCCGCACACCAACGCTCCTGCAGGTACGCATTGGGCCACGCGAGGACGACCTCATCCGCTGTTCCCTGCGCAATGAACACGGGCATGGAACTCGGGAGCGGATCGGGTGTCTGTTCCTCGGCATACGCGGCCCACGCCGTGTTCTCTACCGGATCGCCCGCGAAGAATTCCTGGCCGGCCGATTTGCGAAGCGCCAATTCGAGGAGCAGACCCTTGTTGCTCGTGCACGCATCCGCGATCCGCTGGTAGGTCATCTCGCCCGTGAAGGTCACCACCTGATCCGGTGAGAGTGCTGGATTCGCCGCAGGCCAGGAGACTGCGACCTCGGGGCCGATACCCCATCCGATAGTGGTGTCCCATTGCTCGCTGATGATCTTGGTCAACTCCGCCGCGGGCGCAGCAGCCGCGACGCCCAGCAGCGTCAACTCGGGGGCGATTTTTTCCCCGAGGTGTCCGACCCACAGTGCCGAGTGGCCGCCTTGGGAGTGACCCCAGGCCACGTAGCGATCGCCAGCATCCGCCTCGGGGAGATCGCGTGCGGCGCGCACCGCATTGACCACGTCCCGAGCCTCGGCCTCGGCGACGAGGTAGAGCTCGGGCCCAGGTGTGCCCAGGCCCACGTAGTCCGTCGCCACGACCACATACCCGAGTGCCAGCATCTGATCGAGCCAGGCCTCGGTGTCGCCGAGCGGATTGCTGGACCGTGATGGGGCGCACGCATCACCCATGCCCACCGTGCCGTGGGCCCAGGCCACGACGGGGCGACCACCCTCGGGTGCTGGCGTGGTGGGAATGAAGATCATGCCGCTGGAGGCAGCAGGCGTTCCGTCCGGGCGCTCCGACACGTAGAGCATCCGTAGCGCGGTCGCGCCGGGAACATCGACACCCAGTGGCTCGGTGCGGATCACCGTGCCCGGCACTGCGGGAAGAGGGGTGGGGGGCTCGTAGAAGGACGCGAGGGTCGACTGCGCTTGGTTGGTGCGCACGTCCTCGGAGATGGTGATTCCGAGGAAGAGGAAGACCAGGGCCGCGATCAACGCGACGGGTGCAATGACCAGCCACCACCAGGCACGCACCCCGGCACTGTAGTACCGGTGGGGGCAATCGGGAATCATGGCGGCATGGACTCCGAATCCGTCTCGGTCCGAGACATCGTCGTCGTCTCGCGTATCGAGGTCCCCCAGGGCGAGGGGGACATCAGGACCGCTGTCGCGGATTCGATCGCCGGGATCGTGGGTCTCGTCGGGTACTCGGTCAGCACGGCTGTGGACCTGGGTCGGGCAGTGGCTTCGGCGGCAATCAATGGCGCGCTGGACCGTGTGCTCCCCGGCATCATCGACGCGGTCATCTCTCGTATCGACCTCACCGACGTCGTGCTGACGCGCGTCGACCTGCGTGCCATCGTGGTGCAGGCACTCGACGAACTCGACCTCACCGCGATCGTGGTGGACCGAGTGGACTTCGACGTCATCATCAACCGACTCCCGATCGTCGATATCGCCGAATACGTGATCAATGCAATCGACCTTCCCGAGCTCATCCGCGAGTCCACGGGCGGTGTCGCCGACAGCGCATTGAATGCCGCCCGCACGCAGGCATCGAATGCCGACGCAGGCATTGCTGAGGTTGTGGATCGGATCCTCTTCCGGGTGCGTACCCGTGGGGCCGTGGAGGGGGAGTGATGGATTTCGCCACCTATCAGCGCTTGGTCGAAGCAGGTCAGGCCCCGAGTACGGACCCGCTCCCGAAGGCTGCGCGGGCGCTTCAGGGGACCCCGGCAGGATTCGTCACACGCGCGGCGAGCGTTGTCATCGATATTGCCGTGATCAGTGTGCTGGTGGTCGCGGGATGGGCGGCCACGCGATTCCTCTTCTTCGTCGTAAGGCCGACCCAGGAGCTGCCCGAGCCCAACGCGTTCGTTCTACTCGGGTTCGGATATCTGGTCATGGTGCTGTACTGGATGAGTTGCTGGGCGACGTCGGGTCGATCCATAGGCGCCTTTGCCCTCGGGGTGCGCGTGCGCAGCAGCGACGGCCGTCGACTCGGATGGTTCCGGTCACTCCTGCGCGCGGTGTTCTGCGTCGCTGTCCCGCCCGGTCTGCTCTGGTCGATCGTCAGCCGCCGCAGCGAGTCGATCCAAGACATCGTGCTTCGCACGAAGGTGGTTCGAGATTGGTCGCAACTGGGATCGACGACGCCGGACTGACTACTCGAGCGCGGGCTCACTACTCGAGCGCGGGCTCACTACTCGAGGGCAATCAGATGCAGCTGGGTGGTAGCCCGCGTGCAGGCCACGTAGATATTGGCCCCAGCGGGAACCTCCTCGGCGATGGCCTGTGGGTCCACGATGAAGACCTGGTCGAACTCAAGGCCCTTCGAGTCCTGGGCGGTGATCACGGCGGCGATGGCGTCGATCGCGCGAAAGCCGTACCCGAATGGATCCCCGTGCAGGACCTCAGCCCAGGTCGTGATCTGCCCTGCGGGAACGATGACCGCTGCGCGACCCACGAAATCGATCAGCACCTTCTCTATGTAGGTGCGCACATCGGCTACGGGGCGCGTGATGCTCACGGTGGGCGGACCGCTGCGGATGGGATGCAGCGTTGGCGCGTTACCCCCGGCCGCGGTCAACCAGGTGCGAGCTGTATCAGCGATCTCCGAGGTGATGCGGTAGGTGATGGTCAGCTCGTGCAGGCGGACGGAATCACCCGCCCAGCCGAGTGCTTCCTCCCAGGTGCGCGCTGCCGCCGGGTGTGAGGCCTGCTGGAGATCTCCCACCACGGTCATCGACTTCCGGCTCGCCCGGCGCTGCACCGCGCGCCAGGCCATGGCGCTCAATTCCTGTGCCTCGTCGACGATGACGTGGCCGTAGATCCACTCCCGATCATCGAAGGCTCGCTCGGCCAGACTGCGTTGGGATCTCTCGACGTGCATCGCATTCGCGACATGGAGATCCCGCGCATCGAGCTCCCTGGGCTCATCCGGATGATCGGGGGCGGTGCCGCGCCTGGGCCTCTCCCAGGATCCGACTCGGGCAGCCACCTCGTCGATCAGCGGAATGTCATCGGAGGTCCATGGTGATCCAGGGGGACGAAGGAGTGCACTCTGCTCGCGCGCGTCGAGGATTCCGTCAGAACAGCTGCGCAGGTAGTCGGGATCGGAAAGGAGTCGATCGACCAGGCGGATGGGCTCGACAGGCATCCACATCAGGTTGAGTGTTCGGCGGACATGCCGGTCGTCGATGAAGTCCGCGACCTCATCGAGGACCTCATCGGCCGAGGGTGCTGTGTCCCCTGCATCGCGGAGTCGATTTCGCGCAGCCGCCTCCAGGGCGCGCCGCAGGAACGTCTCGCGACCTTCGTGATACCGCTGCGCACGTGAGAGACCCCGCGTGGCGTCGGCAAGTTGCGCCGCACGGATGCGGATCTCGCCGTGAGACTCGGTGGAGATCCGCACGTCCGTCTCGGGGATCCGGACGCGTGCGGCAAGCGCGTGTGCGATCACGTCTGACATGCGTGCGTCGCCCTTGATGGCGGCCACGCGTGGGGGATCCTCAGCCGTGGCGCGTACACCCGGGACGAGCGTCGCGGTCGTCAGCAAGACGACGTCGGTCTCACCCAAACTCGGAAGAACCTGATCGATATAACGAAGGAAGAGCGTGCTCGGTCCGATCACCAAGACTCCGTCACGACCCAACTTCTCCCGGTAGGTGTAGAGCAGCCACGCGGCGCGGTGGAGGGCGACCACGGTCTTACCGGTCCCCGGTCCTCCCTGCACCACGGTGATGTTCTCGAGGGGGCTGCGGATGATGGCGTCCTGATCGGCAGCGATCGTCGCGAGGATGTCGCCCATGCGTCCCGAACGCGGGTCGTTCATGGCTTCGGCGCCAGGAAGCGAGTGCTCGTGGCCATCGAAGAACTCGTCGTCGATGTGGGTCACGACCTCGCGGTGCTCCTCCTGCTTGGTCGCGATCCTCCGACGGAGGGCGAGGGCCATGGGGTGAGCGCTCGTAGCCTGATAGAAGGGTGCGGCTTGTGGTGCCCGCCAATCGACGAGGACGACGTCACCTGAGTCCGAGCGCAATCCGATGCGACCTATGTGGAGTTCCTGCATGTCGCGGGGGTCGATGCGACCGAAGCACAACCGGAACTTCGAGGCCTCGGCAGAGCGCAGTTGCTGCCGCAGATTCACCAGGTGCGCCTCGCGCTCGAGGTCGTCTTGACCTGTGCCCGTCCCGGGGGCAGATGCCACCTGGTCGATGCGTCGACGCAGGTGGTCGGTTGTCCGCGCGAGGTCGGCGTGGAACGCGTCGAGCCGCTCCTGCTCGAACTCGATGCTGCTGGTCACCATGGTCCCGGGGCCGGTGTGAAAGGGTCCACAAGTCTGTCACGGGATCGTGATCTGGGTCCACCGGGAGGGCTGGATGGAGCGCGACGAGCTCTTCGAGATCTACGACGACACCGTCGTCACGGTCTGGGATGGGCACGCGTGGGTCGATCCGGCCCCCCTGTGCCGGGTGCGTGGCAGGGGCGCGGTGGTCCTGACAGCCTGGAATCCGGGGTGGGAGCGGCCCAGCCGCGCGGTGAATGACGCGGCCAATCAGCGCCTGGAGGCCGAGCTCGCGCAGGGCAGGGCGGAGGTCTGGCCGGCCGTCGGGGCATCGCGGCATGACGAACACTCCGAACCAGGTTTCATCGTGTGGGGCATGACAGCCGAGGAGGGCTGTGAGATCGCGCGCCGCTACGGGCAGTTCGGGATCTACCTCTACGACGCCGAGGGGCAGCGTGTGACCATCGACTGCGACTGACTAGGGAGTAGGAGAGGGGCTCGCTGCGGGGCTCGCCTCGATCAGTGGACGTCGTGATTCATTGAGCAGGACGATCCATGTTTGACCGGGCTTGAACGTCATCGGAGTGCCGTCGCGGAGTGCGAATGTCGTCCCCGATGCGGCATCGGGTCTATTCCAGGTCACGTCGAACGCTCGACCGTCCCGGAGGACGATTCCCGTGCCGGTTCCAATCGTTTCGGCGTGCGGAGTGTTGCCGCCTCCTTTGTCGAAGAACTCGGATTCGGACTGTTGCACGTACTGCAGGACGACGGTCTGCGCCCGCTGCTGCCCACCCGTCTCCTCCTCCAGAGCCGTGAAGTCGTTGAGGCCGATGAGGAAGTCGCCACCCGGGGCGTCGTACTGGAAATCCGCGGACGAGGATCCCCAGTCGACGCGAGCCCGGTACACGGGGTAG
>JBILLS010000041.1:0-14561 GCA_044375955.1 Candidatus Nanopelagicales bacterium
CGATGCGTGCCTGGGCGGGGTCGTAGACGCCGCAGGGCAGATCGCAGTGCGCGTAGGCCGACTGCGCAGGGGAGAACATGTCACGGAACATCGGAAACCTCCTGGGAGCGAACGTCCTACGAGCCTACTGAGCCCTGAGTGGGACACAACCGGGCAGGATGCGGACATGGGCGCATGGACAACCGTGCGGATCATCGGGCCGTCGATGGAACCCGCTGTCCGCAACGGCGAGTGGTGGGTCGTGCGACCGGTCCGTCGGGGCCGCGTGGGCCAGGTTGTCGCACTACTCCATCCGGCTCGACCCGACCTCGTCATCGTCAAACGCCTCGTACGGCGTGAGGACGGTGGGTGGTGGGTCGAAGGAGACAATCCCGATGCCAGCGAGGACAGTCGCTCCTTCGGTGCCATCTCCGACGACATGATCATCGGAGTCCTCTTCTGGCGGTATCGGCGCGGCCGACCATAGGGTGAACCATGCTCGCCGCCTACGCCGAGTGCGTGAATCGCGATGACCCGCTGTCCTGTCTGCGCGTCGGCGCGATCGAACCCGGTGCGACCCCGGAGGACTGGGTCGATGTCCACGTGCGTGCCGCGTCGTTGAACCACCACGACCTGTGGGCGCTGCGCGGCCAGGCCCTGACAGCCGACCGGACGCCGATGATCCTCGGATCCGATGCCGCCGGCGTGACCACGGATGGGCGCGAGGTGATCGTGCACGCCGTGATCGGTGACGCCGGTGCGCGGGGTGACGAGACCCTGGACGCGCGGCGCAGTCTGCTCAGCGAGATCTACCCGGGAACTCTGGCTGAGATCGTGCGTGTTCCCGGCGCGAACCTCGTGGACAAACCAGCGGAACTCACCTTCGAGGAGGCCGCGTGCCTGCCCACCGCGTGGCTCACGGCGTTTCGAATGATCGCGCGCAAGTCCCAGACGTCTCCGGGGGACACCCTGCTCATCCAGGGTGCGGGCGGAGGAGTCTCCTCGGCCGCGATCGTGCTGGGTTCCGCCTTGGGTCGGCGCGTATGGGTGACCTCGCGTTCCGAGCGTAAGCGCGAGTGGGCGATGGACCTGGGCGCGGATGCGGTATTCGAACCGGGATCACGTCTTCCCGAGAAAGTGGATGCCGTCATCGAGACCGTGGGCGCTGCCACCTGGGATCACTCTCTGAAGTCCCTGCGTCCCGGGGGAACGGTCGTGGTGTCCGGAGCGACAACGGGGCCCAATCCACCGGCCGATCTGAACCGGGTGTTCTTCCTGCAGCTCTCGATCGTCGGTTCGACCATGGGCACCCGGGATGACCTGGTGGCCTTGGTCGAGATGCTCCGGTCGACTGGTGTGCGACCGGTCATCGACTCCGTTCACCCGCTGTCGGCCATCGCCGAGGGCTTCGCTGCGATGGAACGAGGAGAGGTCCTCGGGAAGATCGTGGCCCGGACCTAGTCGTCGCTGCTGTCCAGCCGGGCAAGCCACGTCGCAAAGCGCTCGATCGGTACCTCGAAATCGGGATTGTCATCGACGAAGTGACGCATCTGCTCCGCAAGCCAGGCGAAGGTCACTTCCTCGTCGCCGCGGCGGTCGGCGAGTTCCTCGATACCTCGGTCCGTGAAGTACATGCCTACGCGAAGGCCTGCTCGATGATGAGGTGTTGCTCCTGTTCGTGGCGCATGTGCGTTCCTGCGGCGGGCGAGGACGACGAGGGCCGCGACACGCAACTGATCGGCCGTCCGAGTATCGGCGGGGTGTTGATCGCGATGAAGGACCACGCGCCCTGGTTGGCCGGCTCTTCTTGGACCCACATGATCTCCGCACCGGGGTAGGCGTCGACCGCCTCGCGCAACCGGAAGGGGAGCGGGTAGAGCCGCTCCATGCGCAGCAGGGCGACGTCGGTGATCCCCTGCTCCGTGCGGTAGGCGTCGAGGTCGTAGAAGACCTTGCCGCTGCACAGGATGACGCGGCGGACGTTCTTCTCCGGAGTAGTGGTGTCCGGGAGCAGTGGTCGGAAGACGCCCTGGGTGAAGTCCTGAACCGTGGACACGGCCGCCTTTGCGCGCAGCAACGACTTCGGGGTGTAGATGATCAACGGTCGCCTCAAGTGACCCAACACCTGCCAGCGCAGGAGGTGGAAGAAGCTCGCCGGCGTCGAGGGCATCGCCACGGTCATGTTGTCCTGGGCGCACATCTGCAGGAAGCGTTCGACGCGGGCACTCGAGTGATCTGGGCCCTGGCCTTCGTATCCGTGGGGAAGGAGCAGTGTGACGGCCGAGCGCTGTCCCCACTTCTGTTCACCCGAGGAGATGAACTCATCGATGATGGTCTGTGCACCGTTGACGAAGTCGCCGAACTGCGCCTCCCACATCACCAGTGCATCCGGACGCGCCACGGAGTAGCCGTACTCGAATCCCAGCGCGGCGAATTCGCTGAGCAGTGAGTCGTAGACGTACAACTTCGCACCGTTCCGGTAGCACTGCTTGAGGGGCTTGTACTGCCAGCCGGTCTCCTTATCCACGATCACCATGTGTCGATGGCCGAAGGTTCCGCGTCGGGAGTCCTGCCCCGCCAGTCGAACGGTGCGACCCTCCATGAGGAGTGAGCCCACGGCGAGTGCCTCGGCCATGCCCCAGTCGATCGCGTTGTCGGCCACCATCTGGGCGCGCCGCTGGAGTTGCGGGGCGAGGCGGGGATGGACGGTGAAGCCCTCCGGCATGGTCAGCTGCGACTGGATGACGGTGTCGATCTGCTCCTGACTGATGGAGGTGTCGATGTCCGTGGCTGGACCCTGCGGCACGAGGTCGAGTTGGCCGGTTTCGATGATGCTCTGAGCGGACTGGCTGAACTCCTCGTCAGATTGGTCTGCGTGCGTCTCCTGGAAGACCCGTTCCAACTGCTCCTGGAAATGCTTGAGCGCGACCTCGGCCTCCTCGACCGAGATGTCCCCGCGACCGATCAGACTCTCCGTGTAGTGCTTGCGGACAGAACGCTTGTTATCGATGATCGCGTACATCAACGGCTGGGTGAGCGAAGGATCGTCCGCCTCGTTGTGGCCACGCTTGCGGTAGCACACCAGATCGATCACGATGTCCTTGTGGAACGCCTGGCGGAACTCGAATGCCAGACGGGCCACGCGCACCACTGCTTCCGGATCGTCACCGTTGACATGGAAGATCGGCGCCTGCACCATGCGGGCCACGTCGGTGGGGTAGACGCTGGACCGGCTGTAGCGCGGCGAGGTTGTGAAGCCCACCTGGTTGTTCACGACGATGTGGACCGTGCCGCCCGTGCGGTAGCCCTGGAGTTGGGACAGGTGCAGTGTCTCGGCGACCACTCCCTGACCGGCGAACGCCGCATCGCCGTGGATCAGCAGTGGCAGGACGTCGAAAACACGCTCGCGCGGCAGCAGATCCTGCTTCGCCCGGACGATGCCCTCGAGGACCGGGTCGACCGCCTCGAGGTGTGAGGGGTTGGCCGCGATGTAGACCGCCGTTGCCTTCCCATCGTCCGTGACGAACTTCCCCGCGGTGCCCAGGTGGTATTTGACGTCACCGGAGCCCTGAACGGAATCCGACCCGTAGTCGCCTTCGAACTCGCGAAAGACCTGGCCGTAGGACTTACCCGCGATGTTGGTCAGCACATTGAGGCGACCGCGGTGTGGCATCCCGATGCAGACTTCGAGGATCTCGTCGTTCGCGGATTCGATCAGGATCGCATCGAGGGCTGGAATGAGTGACTCTGATCCCTCGAGCGAGAACCGCTTCTGACCCACGTACTTGGTGTGCAGGAAACTCTCCAGCGCCTCAGCCTCGTTGAGTTTGCGCAGGATTCGCAGCTGCTCGTCGCGGTGGTACTTCTCGTGCGGACACTCCACGCGCTCCTGAATCCAGCGGCGCTGCTCAGGATCCTGGATGTGCATGTACTCGATGCCCACGGAGCGCGTGTAGGCATCGCGGAGGACACCGAGGATCGCGCGCAACTTCATGATGGGTCGACCGCCGAAGCCGCCCGTGGCGAACTCACGATCGAGGTCCCACAGCGTCAACCCGTGACTGAGTACGTCCAGGTCAGGGTGCGTGCGCTGGCGGTACTCGAGTGGATCGGTGTCGGCCATGAGGTGGCCACGGACGCGGTAGGCGTGGATGATCTCCTGCACTCGAACCGTCTTATCGAGGTCGGTCTCGTGGCTGGCCGAGATGTCGTGCGCCCACCGAACAGGCTCGTACGGAATGCGCAGGGATCGGAAGATCGCGTCGTAGAACTCCTCCTCGCCCAGGAGGAGTTGATGTACGCGACGCAGGAACTCCCCGGACTGCGCCCCCTGGATGATGCGGTGGTCGTACGTGGATGTGAGCGTCAGAATCTTGGACACCGCGTTGCGGACCAAGGTCTCCTCCGAGGCTCCCTGCCACTCGGCGGGGTACTCCATCGCCCCGACGCCGATGATGCAACCCTGACCGGCCATGAGCCGTGGCACGGAGAAGTTGGTGCCGATCGTTCCCGGATTCGTCAGGGTGATGGTGGTTCCGGTGAAGTCATCGACACCGAGGGCCCCGGCGCGTGCACGACGCACCATGTCCTCGTAGGAGGCCCAGAAGGTGGCGAAGTCCATCGCCTGCGTGGCCTTGATCGAGGGAACGAGGAGTTGGCGCGAACCGTCGGGCTTGGCGACGTCGATCGCGACACCGATATTCACGTCCGGGTTGGTGGCCACCGCGGGCTTTCCGTCGACCTCGGTGAAGTGGGCGTTCATCTCCGGCATCTCGGTGGCGGCGCGCACCACGGCGTAACCGATCAGATGGGTGAAGGACACCTTCCCACCACGACCACGTGCGAGGTGGTTGTTGATCACCACGCGGTTGTCCATGAGGAGCTTCGCCGGGACCCCACGAACGCTCGTGGCAGTGGGAACGGTCAGGCTCGCGTCCATGTTCGCGACCACGCGGCTGGCGGGTCCCTTCAGGACCGTGACGTGCTCGTCGGGCTTCGTGGGTGCGGGTGCGGGTGTGGGCGCGGGTGTGGGTGCGGCGGGTGGTGGCGCGGGCGCCGGCGACGCCACTGCGGGCGGGGCGGGGATGTGGTCCGTCGGCTGGTAGCCCTCGAAGAACTCCCACCAGGCGGGGTCGACGGAGTTCCTGTCGGTGAGGAACTGCTGGTAGATCTCGTCGACGAGCCACTCATTGGGCCCGAAGCCAGACATCGGCTCTGCAGACACCCCGCGTTCCTCTCGCGATGAGAGCCGCATGACGCGGCTCACAAGAAGGGTACCGGGATGCGGGATGAGGCGCCGACGGGCAGGCTCCTCCCGTGGGAGCACTGACGGGACGCACCGCGGTCATCACGGGAGGAACGCGGGGTATCGGATTCGAGGCCGCGCGCGGACTTGGGCTCGAGGGTGCGACCGTGTCCGTCATCGGACGGGACCCGCGCCGGTCGGAGTCCGCGGTTCGGGCACTCCGCGCGGAGGGAATCGACGCGCACGCCGAGATCGTGGACGTCGCGGACGCCGCCGGCATGGACGCCGCCGCCGCTCGCATCCCCAGCCCCGACATCGTCGTTGCCTCAGCCGGTGTCATGGCCGAGCGGATGACCAAGACGCTGCGCACGTCTCCCGCCGAGTGGCGACGTGTCTTGGAGGCCAATCTCGACGGCGTCTTCCACACGCTGCGGTGCTTCACCCCCGGGATGGTGGAGCGTCGCGACGGTCGCGTGATCGTCGTGTCGGCATGCCTGGGCCGAAGTTCCGGCCCGGGGCTCGAAGGTGGCCTCGTTCCCTACCGGGTGAGCAAGGCGGGGGTGAACGCGTTGGTCCGTTCCTTCGCCGCCGAAACCGGGACGGGGTCCCGGGGAGTGTCGGTGGACGCCATGTGCCCCGGTCACTGCCGCACGGACATGGGTGGTCCCGATGCCCCGCGTTCGGCCGCGGAGGGCGCCGACACGATCGTCTGGCTGGCCAGCCGGGAACCGGCCACGCCCACGGGTCTGCTCTGGGAGGACCGCGCACCCGTCCCCTGGTGAGGTTCGACTTCCGGTGCCCACCGCGCCTACAGTCATCCGTGTGCGTACTTCCCCGGTGATCGCGGTGATCCTCGCGGTCGTCGCAGCCCCCACCGCGATCGCCCAGGACATCGCTCCCGAAGTCGCGCCCCCCGCCCCGCCGGCTATCGCTCAGGTGGCCGCGGGCCCCCAGGCCGTCACGCTCTATTACCAACCCGCCGTAGGCGCGACCGGGGCGGAGTACTCACTGGACAACGGCCCGTGGACGGTCTGCGCACAGGAACCGGGCACGTGCACCATCACGGATCTGATGAATGGACGCACCTACCGCGTCGCCCTGCGCAGCACGAACGCAGCCGGGGTGAGTGCGCCGGCCGGTCCTGCCACCGCCGTGCCCGTTGCGCCGGCGGGAGTGGACCCCGACAAGCCCGCCCAGGTGATCGGCAAGACGCGACAGGTGACCGCGCAATTCGATGCGGCGGGCAACGACCTCGGCGTCGCGGGTCTCCGTACGCGCGTGGGTATCGGAACCCTTCCCGAGTTGACCTTCAGCGCGCCGATCACCAAGAAGGCGGCGGTGGAGCGTCATCTCGTCGTGACATCGACCAACGGTGCGGGAGTCACCGCACTCGTCCCGGGCGCCTGGGGCTGGTTGGGCGATCGCAGAGTCCTCTTCCGCCCAGAGGCGTACTGGCCTGCGAAGTCCACGATTACGGTCACGTCCACCCTGGGCGGTGTGCTGCTCGGGAGGGACGGCGGTCAGGCCCTCCTCGGATCACCCGCACTCAATCGGGCATTCACCTTCGGTACGGCGCGGGCTTTCGTTGCTGTCGTAGACGGCTCGCAGAAGAGCATGCGGGTCTGGCTCGACGGGAAACTGGTGAAGACTTTCCAGGTATCCCTCGGTGGTCCGAATTGGGAGACTCGTAACGGTGTCAAGGTCATCAGCGATGCCAAAGAGGCGCACAAGGTGT
Organism: Candidatus Nanopelagicales bacterium; assembly: GCA_044375955.1. Classification (GTDB taxonomy): domain Bacteria; phylum Actinomycetota; class Actinomycetes; order S36-B12; family S36-B12; genus VGCC01. The sequence goes on from JBILLS010000041.1 coordinate 6,960, forward strand.
ACCGGAGCACATCGTTGGGCATCACGGATCCGGCCGAGGCCTACGAACTCCCGGCTCCATGGAATACGCGGTTGACGCCGACCGGGGAGTTCATCCACGCGGCTGCCTGGGCGTATGGCCGCCTCGGTCGCTATAACGGCTCCCACGGCTGTACCAATATGTTCGAGCAGGACGCGAAGTGGATCTTCGACACCACTATCCCGGGGGACGTTGTGATGTATCGGAACACCGGTGGCTCGAGGGTCGAGCCCTGGAACGGTCCGGGTGGACTGTGGAACATCCCCTGGCAGAACTGGCTGAAGAAGTCCGCCCTCGGAAGTGGATCGGGCAGTGTGGATGACTCGGACGTCGTCGAAGCTCCTCCCACGGTGACCCCCCAAGCGAGTGCCTGATCATGGGTGACTTCGACGAGGCCTTGCAGATCAGCGACTCAGGCGATTCCCTGACCTGGTCCGTGCCGGATGGATGGCAGCAGGGCCGCGGCGCCTGGGGTGGTCTCGTCGTCGCCGCCTGTGTGACGGCGGTCGAGATGCGCGAGTCCACGTCACGTCCGGTGCGTGCCATCACCGTGCAGATGGCTGGGCCGGTGCTCGTGGGTGATCAACGGCTCGTCGTCACCGAGGTACGGCGCGGGAGCGCCATGACCACATGGAACGTCGACATAGTCGACACCACCGGTGCCACGGTCGTCCACGCATCCGTCATCAGCGGTGCACCCCGCGACCTGGACGTGGACCGAACGTCCGCGTGGGGCTGCGCGCGCATGGGTGAGCAACCGCCGTGGTCTGCGGTCCCCGAGATACCTGTCGCACCTCCGCTGGGACCGGTCTTCGGGCCACACGTCTGCTTCCGGCCCCTCGTCGGTACACCGGCCAGTGGCGGGGAGGCGAGAACCCGGGGCTGGGTGTCCTTCGCCGACGGCAAAGCCTGGACGCGGGCGCGGGTCCTCGGCCTCATCGACGCCTGGTGGCCCGGGGCGCTCGTCGCATCCGAGCGCATGCGGCCCCTCGCGACCGTGATGTTCGCGGCCACGATCCTCGTCGATCCGGCCGACTTCGATCCTGGGCAGCCGTTGTTCTACGAGGGGGAACTGACCGCCGGCTCCGAAGGGTTCACGAGCGAGGTGCGGCGACTCTGGTCACCGGATGGCCGCCTGGTTGCAGAGAACCTGCAATCGATCGTCGTCATCGCGTGATCCGTCACGGAGTGGCGGGTTCCTCGAACGTGAGTGTCTGCGACCAGGTGAGGACACGATCCACGTACTGCTCGGTCTCGGGGTACGGCGGAATCCCGTTGTGGCGTCGCACGGCACCATGCCCGGCGTTATAGGCAGCGAGGACGTTCTCCAGCAACTGGCCCTCGACCTTGCGCACGAGTCGTCGATTCACGCAGTTCATTTTCGCTGCAGAGTGGATGGCATCGATGGGATTCCACACATCGGCGATCCCATCACCGTCCCCATCGATTCCGTACTGCTTCCATGTGCTCGGCATGAACTGCGCTATGCCCTGGGCTCCCGCGGGACTGATCGCCTCCGGATTCCAGCTGCTCTCGGCCGCGATCTGGGCCGCCAGCACCGGTGCCGGGACGAACCTGCACCGCTCGGCCGCCTCACGGATGACCGGTGTGTAGGCGGCGGGAACGACCACCGTCCCACCGAGTCGACCCGAGTCGCGAACGTCGTCGAGGTAGCGCCATCCCAGATAGCCGACCGCGGCGACACCGGTCAGCACGACCAGCACGACGAGAACCGACGACAGACGCTTCATGACCTCTCCAGGGAAGGGCGTCCACGGTAACCCGCGGGCCTGGTCCACGTACGCTCGACACATGTCCTCCGATGGGGTCGCCCGCCCCGACCTCGGCCCGGCCGCGCTCGAGGCCCTCTTCGGCAAGGAGCTCGCGGAGGCCTACGCCTCGTTGGGGTGCTTCAACCTCGCGATCTTCGGCAAGACCGGTGCCGGAAAGTCGACGTTGCTCAATGCGATCTTCGGCGAGGAGGTCGCGGAGACGGGTGTTGGTCGCCCGGTGACCAAGGGCTTGGTCTACTACCGACATCCGGATGCCTTTCTGGGGATCTTCGACTCCGAGGGGTTCGAGACTGGAACGTCCGGTGATGTGATCCTGCACGGGCTGCAGGAACTGGTGAGTGCGCGCGCCACCGCGCCGATCGACCAGCGGATCCACGCGGTCTGGTACGCCGTGCGGTGGTCCGACCGCAGATTCGAGCAGGCGCAGCAGGACTTCGTGCGAAGGATCGCCAACCTCGGGCTTCCCGTCATCATCGTCATCACCCAGGTGCCATTCCGCGACGGGAGGGCGCATCCCGAGGCCGTTGAGTTCGCCGACTTCATCACGCAGTGCGCGCTTCCAGTTCACCCCGATGGTCGCCCAGTCCTGACGAACGCGGTGCACGACCCGTTCACCGACTCACCCGTTGCCGGATTGCATGAGTTGCTCGACGTGACCTACGCAATCGTCCCGGAAGCGGTTGAAGGGGCACTCACGGCCGCGCAGAGGCTCGACCTGGAGCGCAAGAAAAAAGCGGTGGCGGCCGTCATTCGCCAAGCGGTGGCGGTCGCTTCTGGCGTAGGCGCGGCCCCGATTCCCTTCGCTGACGCGGCACTGCTGGTTCCGAATCAGGTGACGATGATCGCGCGTATCACGGCCGCCTACGGATTACCCGCGAGCACGTCGCGCACCATGGCGATCGCCGGCTCGGTCGTCTTGACCGGAGGGGCGACCATGGCCGGGCGTTATGCCGTCACCAATCTGCTGAAGTTCGTCCCCGGCGGGCAGATCGCCGGATCCGCCATCTCGGCCACGGTGGCCGCGGCACTGACCAAGGCCGTCGGTGTCGCCTGGTCACGTGTGTGCGAGTACGCGCTCACGATGGATCCTCAGCAGCGTGATGCCTTCCTGTCCAGTGGGGCGGTCTCCGAGGTATTTCGGAGATTCATGCGCCAACCGGGAGACGGTGTTAGCGTCGAACCATGAAGCGAGTTCTCTTCCTCTTGCTCGTCCTGACCGGGGCTGCGGGTGCCTGGTTGTGGTGGCAACGACGCCTGGATGCTCAGCAGCAGGACGTCTGGTCCCAGGTGATGAGCCCCACGCCGGAACCTGAGCCGGAGCAGCCTGCTCCCGCGCCAGCTACGAAGGCTGTCGCGAAGAAGAAGCCGGCGAAGAAGCCCGCGGCCGCGAAGGATGCCTCCCCGGCCTGACCGTTCGCTGAGGGAGAAGGAATCCTCGGTCAGCTGGTTCCGGTCCACATCTCCGCTTAGGGTTGAGTGAGGAGGTGGTCATGCGTTCCCCGGCCGAGGTGATGCGCATTCACCAGGAGGCGCAGTTCGACGAGCCACCCGTGCTTGTCCATGCGTTCTCCGGGTTCGTCGATGCTGGCAATGGTGTCCGTATCGCGATCGATCACCTGTTGACCCGCCCGCACGACCTACTCGTCACATTCGATTCCGACGAGTTCATCGACTATCGGGCACGTCGTCCACGCATGTTGTTCTCGTCGGATCACTTCACGTCCGTTGATGTCCCACGAATCGGCCTCCATCGGGTGAGTGATGACGATGGGCGTGACTTCCTCCTCCTCGCGGGACCTGAGCCGGACTACCAGTGGGAACGCTTCCTCGGCGCGGTCGACCTCGTCATCGAGCGCTATCGGGTCTCCGCCCTGATCGGGCTCTCGGCGATCCCGTGGCCGATTCCCCACACCCGACCCCTCTCGGTGATCGTGCACGGCAACGAGCCGTCCCTCGTTGCCGGTCGCAGTGCGATGGTGGGGGACATTGAGGTACCCGGCCATGTTGGCGCGATGCTCGAGTTGCGTGGGTCCGAATTGGAGATGCCGTCGATCGGCATCACCGCACAGGTGCCGCACTACCTCGTCCAATTCGAGTACCCCCAGGGTGCGGTCGCTCTCCTGCAGGGGCTCCACGATGTGGTCGGGCTTCAGGTGGATGCGTCGGTTCTCGCGGCGGCATCCGAGCGCGCCGTCCAGGATGTCGCGGCCCAGGTTGCAGACAACGAGGCGTTCGCGGCTGTCGTCGCGGCACTCGAGGCGCAGTACGACTCCGTTGCGACGAGCCAGTCACCCGCGTGGTCCGGCGGTGACATCCCGAGTGGCGACCAGATCGCCGCGCAGGTCGAGGAATTCCTCGCGGGGCTCGCTCGTGAGGATGGTCAGGACAAGGACGTTCCCGAGTCCTAGCAGCGCGCCCCCGGTTCGGGGAGCGCACCACTCACCAGGTATGTGTCGACGATCCTCTGCACACACTCCGATTCCTCACCGTAGGCCGTGTGCCCATCGCCGACGTAGGTGAGCAGTCGGCTTGTCGGCAACTGCGCACTGAGGTTCCGCGCCCAGGCGTAGGGGGTGGCGGGGTCGAACCTGGTCCCCAGGACGAGGATTCCGGCCGTCGTCGTCGAGGTCACGGGTGCCGGGGCGTCGGCTGCGTGCCCGAACCAGGTGCTGCACGGCGCATTACCCCAGGACATGGCGCGCGCGAGATCCGGGACGACCGCGTCGCGGGACCACTGTCGAGCCGCCTCGGCCAATCCGTTTCGCCCTGGTGGTGCGGGGTAGTCCCAGCATCCGATCGCGAGGAACGCCGAGGTGGCATTCGAGCCGTACGCATTCGGCCCGATCTGATCGGTGGCGAGGGCGGCGAGTTGTGCGAGCCCGGCCCCGTCACCACGGTCGGCCGCGGCGAGGGCATCTTCCAGGAGGGGCCAGAGGTCGATGCTGTACATACTGAAGAACAACGCGGTGATCGCCTCGGCCTGAACCAGGGGTGCATCGCGGCCCGTGGGCAGCGGTGTGCGATCGACGCGCGCCAGTAGTGCGTTGATGCGATCGATGACCTGCTGTGTCGTCGAGCCGATCGTGCACGTGGGTCGGCGGCTGCAGTCGTCGGCGAACCGGGTGATGGCGGTCTGGAAGCCCTGGGATTGCCCCCGCGAAAGTTGCATGGCGTCCAAGGACGGGTCCACCGCGCCGTCGAGCACCATGCGACCGACACGGGAGGGGAAAGACTCCGCGTACCGGGCGCCGAGCTGAGTGCCATAGGAGAAGCCGAACCAGTGCAGCAGGTTCTGACCGAGCACGGAGCGCACGATGTCCATGTCCTGCACCGTCTCCGCCGATCCCACGTGGCGTGCCACGGTCGGCGACAGGCGCAGACACCCGGGACCGATGTCCCGGGCGCGGCGCAGCAGGGTCGCGGTCTCCGATGGGGTATCCGGTGAGGGATCCGTGCGCAGCCATCGCGTGGTCTGCCGCCCGGTGAGACAGGTCACCGCCGTCGAGTCCTCCACGCCACGCGGGTCGACCCCCACGACGTCGTAGAGATCGCGCACCGGGCGCGAGAGCTGGCCGGCGAATGAGGGGACGTACTCCGTGGCCGAGGAGCCGGGACCGCCCGGGTTGACCAGGAGCGCTGGCCGAGTGCCATCCGGTGCCCGGGGGCCCACCGCCCTGAGCGCCAGGGTGATCTGCGCGCCGCCGGGGTCGGAGTACTTCAGGGGTACGGCCACGCGGGTGCACCAGGTCCCCGACCCGCAGGCCGCCCAGGCCAGATCCTGGGTGCGGTACGCCTCGAGGCCATCCGCCCTGGCCGGGGCGGGGAGGAGCAGGGCGAGCAGGCCCACGACGACGAGCCAGCGCATGCCCCAGGGTACGGCGACGGCGTGGCGGCGGTCTCCGCCAGGTTCGGTCATGGAGAATGAAACCGGTGGAGGCGGCGACCGCCCACACGCGACGAGGCCCCTCGAAGTATGAGTTCGAGGGGCCTCGCCATGAAGTCGGGCTCAGGTCTCCGGTCTCCCGGGCCTCCGCGGCTGTGCAGTCCGCGGTGCTCACTCCGGCGTTGCCGCCTTTGCTGACCGAGTCTTTCCGACTCCGCGTTACCTTCCACCTCGCCGACCCCGCCAGCACCCGGGGCCTTTCCGGTCGAACCGTTAGGCGTTGCTTCCGATCCCGCCCGCACCTTGCGGCGCGTAAGAGATTTCTAACAGGCGTCGTCAAGTCACCACAAGTGGTTTTCCAAAGATTTTCAAGGAAATTCTGACCCATGAATCACATCGCGTCACACACGTTCGCTTCCATCACTACAGTTCACCGCACCGCACCGATTGGATGGTCCCGTGAGCTTCGTCGTGACCGCACGGATCCCCGACGGCCGGGGTCGTGTCGGCGTGATCGGCACACCCCATGGCGATATCGCGACCCCCGCCTTCATCCCGGTGGGTACCCGGGCCACGGTCAAAGCGGTGCTTCCCGAGTCGATGCGCGACCTGGGTGCCCAGGCGTTGCTGGCGAACGCGTATCACCTCTATCTCCAACCCGGCGCGGACATCGTCGACGAGGCCGGGGGTCTCGGCGCGTTCATGAACTGGCCGGGACCCACATTCACCGATAGCGGCGGATTCCAGGTGCTGTCCCTGGGTGTCGGTTTCAAGAAGATTCTGGCGATGGATGTTGCAGGTCGCGAGCGTGATGACGTCGTGGCACCGGGCAAGGATCGACTCGCGCACGTCGATGACGACGGTGTGACCTTCAAGTCGCATCTCGATGGCACGATGCACCGCTTCACGTCAGAGATCTCGATGCGGGTGCAACATCAACTCGGTGCAGACATCATCTTCGCCTTCGATGAGTGCACAACGTTGATGAACACCTACGAGTATCAGGTCCGGGCACTGGAGCGGACTTCGGCGTGGGCGCACCGCTGCCTCGTCGAGCACTCGCGCCTCACAGCCGAGCGTCCCGACCGGTCGCCCCAGGCGCTCTACGCCGTCGTTCAGGGTGCGCAGTACGAGGACCTACGCAGGCGGTCCGCACGTGAACTCGCCGCCATGGACGTGGATGGACGGGGTTTCGAGGGGTATGGCATCGGCGGCGCCTTGGAGAAGCATCGACTAGCCGAGATCGTGGCCTGGGTGACCGACGAGTTACCCGAGGGGCGCCCCCGTCACCTTCTGGGTATCGGGGATCCCGACGACCTGTTCACCGGAATCGAGTCGGGTGCCGACACCTTCGATTGTGTGGCCCCCTCCCGTGTTGCGCGCAACGCGGCTATCCATGCGCCCACCGGCCGCTTCAACGTGACCGGTGCTGACTACCGACGCCAGTTCATCCCCATCGACGACTCCTGTGATTGCTACACCTGCACGCACTACACGCGGGCCTACCTTCATCACGCCTTCAAGGCCAAGGAACTCATCGCCTTCACCCTGGCCACCATCCACAACGAGCGGTTCATCGTCGGCCTGGTGGATCGCATCCGTGCAGCGATCGCCTCCGGCGATTACGTGGAGTTCAAGGAGGAGTTCCTCGGTCAGTATTACGGCTGAGACGGGGTGCTCAGTGCGTAACTGGGTTCCCGCCGCTTCACCCAGCCGATCACCGGGTAGGTGATCGGGAGCAGGACCACCTCGAGCAGGGTCTTGTAGAGGTATCCGTAGATCACGTAGTTCAAGAATTCGGGACCGGTGATGATCCCGTAGAAGGCGATCGTGCAGAAGACCACCGTGTCCGCGAGTTCCCCCACCGCGGTCGATCCGATGAGTCGAGCCCACAGTGCCTTCTCGTTC
>JBILLS010000068.1:0-3507 GCA_044375955.1 Candidatus Nanopelagicales bacterium
GCTACCGCTCGCGCAGAAACTCGACATAGAACTTGACGAGAATCACCGCGGATTCATCCCGATGCGGGTCTCCACCGACGTGACGTCATCTGTGGAAGCTGCGACGAAGCCGAACGTCAGCGAGTCGTTCATGATGATGCGCGAGTCGGCGGCGGATTCACGGGAGGTGATGCGCGGCGACTACCTCGCCGGTCCCAACCAGTGGCCTGCCGGTCTGCCCGGGTTCCGCGAGACGCTCGAGGAATACAACACGGCGATGGTGCACTTCGCGCACTCCATGATCGAGCGCTTTGCATCCGCACTCGGGGCGCGCGGGATTCTGGAGTCTGCTTTTGATCCGCCCACGACGTGGCTTCGCCTTCTGCACTACCCACCGCAGGATCCGCAAGCCCCTGCAGACGAGTACGGCTCCGCTCCGCACCGGGACTTCGGCGCGATCACCCTGCTGGCGCAGGACGAGGTGGGCGGCCTCAGCGTGCGCACCCCCCAGGGGGAGTGGACGGACGTACCGCCGCGTCCCTATACCTACGTGATGAATGTGGGGGACATGCTGCACCGCTGGTCTAACGGGCGGCTGCTCTCCACGCCTCACCGGGTGGCCAACCGCACGGGGCGCGAACGATTCTCGATTCCCTTCTTCTACGACCCGAGCGTGCGGGCCACCATCGCACCGCTCCCCTCCTGCGTGTCCCCTGAGCGCCCGCCCGCCTTCGCACCAGAAGTCTTCGGCGATTTCCTGCACCACGAACTCGAAGCGAGTTACCAGCACCACCAATCCCCGAACAGCTGACTCGACGCGGCATACTCGGGGCATGCGAACCCTCACCCGCACCCTCGCACTTATCGCTACCGCGGCACTCGTGTCGGTGACCGCGATCGCACCCGCTTCCGCCGCCGACCCGACCGTCGTCGTCACGCGACTTCCGGCACAAGTCCGGTTGATCCCCGGTGAGTCGATCCTGCTGTCGCTCTCGACGAACCGCACCACGGGATACACCTGGTCCACGCGTGTTCGCGGGGATCGGAGTGCGGTCTCGGTGTCGAAGGGTGCGTATCAGGCACCGGCGCCTGCCAACGGGATGGTGGGAGTGCCTGGTACGACCGTGTGGTCCATCACCGCGAAGGAAGTGGGCACAGCACGCGTGAACGTGGTCACCACGTCACCAGGGGGCGAGCGGGGTTCTGACGGAGTTCTCACCATCATCGTTATGAAGGGATGAGCATGATCAAGGGATTCAAGGAGTTCGTCTTCCGCGGCAATGTCATCGACCTTGCCGTTGCGTTCGTGGTTGGTGCTGCGTTCGCGACGCTGGTGACGTCGTTCTCCGAGGCACTGATCAATCCGGTCGTGGGGATATTCCTCGGAGGTGGCCTCGAGGCGGGGACCATCACCATCAACGATCAGGTCATCAACTTCACCCAGATGATCAATGCTCTCCTCACGTTCGTCATCACTCTCACGGTCATCTACTTCGTCTTCGTCCTCCCGATGAACAAGTTCCGGTCGATGACGGGTAAGGGAGCTGTCGATACCCGGCCCCCGGATGTGCAGCTGCTGGCCGAGATCCGTGACCTGCTCAAGGAGAACCAGCAGAAGTAACACGCTCCGCGGATGCGGGTAGCGCCTCGGAGCGAGATGATGTGGGGGTGACCGAGTCCCCCGCTCCGATCCTCGTCACCGGTGCGAGCGGGTACGTGGGCGGCCGCCTGGTCCGGGAACTCGTCGCCGCGGGCAAGCCGGTCAGAGTCCTCGTCCGCAATCCCGCGAAGCTCGAGCACAATGCATGGTTCCCCAAGGTCGAGATCACTGTCGGGGACGCGGAAGATCCGGACGCACTCGATCGCGCGCTCCAGGGGGTGAGCACCGCCTACTACCTCCTGCATTCCCTGCAGCATGGTTCTGACCTCGAGACCGTCGAGTACGACATGGCATCAGGATTCGCCGCGGCAGCGAAGCGGGCCGGCGTGCAACGGATCGTCTACCTCGGTGGCCTCGTCCCCGATCTCCCCACCCACGAGATGTCACCCCACATGCGCTCACGCATGAGGGTGGGAGAGGCCCTGCGGGAATCCGGTGCCTCCGTGATCGAACTACGGGCGAGCGTGATCATCGGATCGGGGTCCGCGTCCTTCGAGATGTTGCGCTACCTCACAGAGCGACTTCCCGCGATGATCACGCCACGTTGGGTTCGCACCCGCACCCAACCCATCGCCGTCCGCGATGTGCTTCGCTACCTCGTCCAATCCGAGAACATCCCCCTCGACGTGAGCAGAGCTTTCGATATTGGTGGCCCCGAGGTCCTCACGTACGAGGAGATGATGCATCGCTACGCAGCGGTTGCTGGTTTGCGTAAGCGCATCATCGTCCCGATCAACGTGCTCACACCGGAACTTTCTAGTCACTGGGTGAACCTGGTCACGCCCGTTCCGCGGTCCATCGCCCGCCCACTGGTGCGCTCGCTGCGACATCCCGCCGTGTGCACCGAGCATGACATCGCGACCTTCATTCCCGATCCACCCGGTGGCCTCATTCCCTTCGATGAAGCGGTTCGCCTTGCACTCACGCGCATCAAGGAAGCCAACGTCAGCACTCGCTGGTCCGACGCATCGACTCCCGGTGCACCGAGTGACCCCCTGCCCAGCGATCCAGATTGGACCGGTGGCACGCTCTATACCGACGTGCGCGAGGTCACCACAACGGCGAAGCCCGAGACACTCTTCGCGGCCGTCGAACGCATCGGTGGCGAGACCGGCTGGTATTCGGCGAGCCTGCTGTGGCGGATCCGTGGATTCATCGACCGACTCGCAGGCGGCGTCGGCCTACGTCGCGGGCGGCGTGACCCAGAACATCTCAGTGTCGGTGACGCGGTGGACTTCTGGCGGGTGGAAGAGGTCGTTCCCGGCCATCTTGTTCGACTACGCGCCGAGATGAAGATGCCAGGTCGCGCCTGGCTGGAGTTCCGGGTGGACGAGAAAGGCGGGAAGACGACGCTCACCCAACGGGCAGTCTTCTGGCCATTCGGCCTCCTCGGACACGCCTATTGGTGGTCCATCGCTCCTTTCCATGCGCTCGTGTTCCCACCAATGGCTCGCCACCTTGTTGAGCACGCCGAAATTGGCCCTGCCAGGCCAGCAGGACCCCAGGTCTCTACCACTCGCTAGGTTTACCCACCCGCAGGGCCCCGTAGCTCAGGGGATAGAGCAGAGGTTTCCTAAACCTTGTGTCGGCAGTTCGATTCTGCCCGGGGCCACATGCAGGGCATGCACTCGCCCATCAGCTCCGCGCGACGAGGTCCCAGCGCAGCTCGGATGATGCGGTGGTCGACGCGGTGATCGTGACGGAGACGGTGTGCGGTCCGGTGGTTCCCCCGAGAGCCGCGTAGCTCGCCTCGCCCTGGATGACCGGGAACTCGCCGACTCGATTCAAAGTAGCCGACGCCGTGACCACGCCAATCGGGTACGTGAGTGTCCCGGTCGATCCACCTGGTGCAACGACACTTGCCACGA
>JBILLS010000043.1:0-13960 GCA_044375955.1 Candidatus Nanopelagicales bacterium
AGTGACAACCGCGAGGAGAGACCATGTCAGTTCTGATTCTTTCGAAACTTCCCTGCACCACACACCGCATTGCGCGTCGATTTCGCGACGACGCCGGCTTGACCACCGCGGAGTATGCGGTGGGAACGGTGGCAGTCGCCGGCCTCGGCGGGCTGCTCATCAAGTTGCTCACGAGCGATGCCGCCCGCGATCTGATCTGGGGCGTCGTCCGGTCAGCCTTCAGTTCGATCTTCGGCTGAGCATGACCCCTCTACTCATCGGCTGCCGCACCCGCCCCCGGTGCGGCAGCCGATGGCTGTTCAGAGACGACGGTTCGACCACGCTCGAGACCGCCATCGTCATCCCCCTGCTCACCGCGATCGCGGCTGCGTTCCTGGGGATCCTCGGCTGGGCGTGGGGCGGCTTCACGGCGGGGACGGCGGTCCAGGAGGCGGCCCGGGCGGTCGCCCGCGGGGATGACCAGTGGATGGTGCACCAGCACCTTCAGTCGGCGCTGCCGGAGGCACGCATCTATTGGAGTGTCACGGATACCGAGGTGCGCATCCGCGTGGAGACGCAGACTTGGGTGCGCAACGCCGTCCTCGGTGACCGCTGGCAGACCGTCGTGCAGGAGGCCACGGCGCCGCGGGAGTGGTCGGGATGAACATGCGCGACGACCGAGGGAGTGCCACGGTCTGGACTTTGGCCCTCATGACCGTTCTTCTTGTTGCCGGATGCCTGGCAATGACCGTCGCGCAGATCGCGCTGGCACGTCAGCGCCTCTCCTCCGCTGCGGATCTCGCCGCCCTCGCCGCGGCGCAGCAACCAGCGACCGGGTGTGCGCGGGCGGCTCACTTCGCGAACGCCAACGGTGTCGGGTTCGGCTCCTGTCACTTCGATGGAGTGGACCACTGGATCGAGGTGTGGCTACCCGCTCCGACGCTCGCGGTGCGCATGGCCGCACTCTTCGGTGAACGGGCGCCGGACCTCCGAGCAATCTCGCGCGCGGGACCTGCGATCTGGTAGCCAGGCGAGACATCATGACTAGCCCGCACTACCTACCACGAGGACTTGGTCACTCCGGGGAGTTCCCCTCGATGGGCCATCTCACGAACATTGATCCTGGAGAGCCCGAAGAAGCGGAGATGGCCGCGGGGGCGGCCATCTTTGGCATCGCGATTTCGAATTCGCGTAGGACTCGCATCGCGGGGCAGCCGTGCGATCGCTGCTAACACCGCGCGGCGCTCCGACTCTGTAGTCGCACGTTTCAGCTCTTGCTTGAGCTGCTTCCGGCGCTCATCGTTCCGTGCCGCCACGAGCTTCCGCCTCTCGTTGGCCACGATCTTCGACTTCTTTGCCATTAGCGATCCTCTCGGAACTCTGCATGTTGGCGGGCAACAGGGTCGTACTTGCGCAGAACGAGGCGATCAGGGTCATTCCGCCGATTCTTCCGAGTGACGTAGGTGTAGCCGGTCCCCAGTGTGGAGCGCATCTTGATGATCGGTCGGACGTCCTTGCTCTTGGAAGCCATTAGACGCGTCCGTCCCGCGCGATGATGTCTGCCACGACGGATTCGATTCCCCGTTGGTCGATTGTCTTGATTCCGCGGGCACTCACAGTGAGCGTCACGTTCTTGCCGAGACTGGGCACCCAGTAGGTCTTGCGTTGGATGTTGACGTTAAAGCGCCGCTTGGACCGGCGATGAGAATGCGAGATGGTGTGACCGAATCTGGGCGTTGCCCCGGTCACCTGACACACACGGGCCATGAGCTCCTCCTTCGGTCGAGTGGACCAGCTGACTTGCAAACGAAAATCATTGTCGTTTAGGATAGGGTATCGAGGAGTTGGGTGTACACAAGGGGTAGCGCATGAAGAGGGATATCCATCCGGACTACGGTCCTGTCGCCTTTCGAGACATCGCCACAGGCAAGGTCTTCGTAACCCGTTCCACGCTCGTGTCGCGCGCTCCGGGGCGCACGATCACGGTGGATGGGACGGAGATCCCAGTATTCGACGTGGATATCACAAGCGACAGCCATCCATTTTGGACGGGTCAAGCCCGCGTTATTGACTCCGAGGGTCGAGTGCAGGCCTTCGAGCGGCGATATGGCGCACCCGCATGAGAAAGCCACTCGCGGTGGTCACAGGCATTGATCATTTCGCGATGGACAGCGTCCTGATGTCACTGGTTCTCGACCTGCCGGCCGCTGTTGCCATCCGGCACACCATCGACCCTGTCGCGCAAGTGCTGACCCGGACCGTGAGTTCGGCGATGGGCGTGCTGGAGAAGGTGGACATCGATCTCGAGCATGCCTGTGTCGGGTGCGCCATCCGCGAGGACATAGTCCCGACGATCGTTCGATTGGCCCGTCAAGACGAATGGTCCTACATAGTCGCCGGGCTGCCCCTGTCCGCCGAGGCTGATCACTTAGCGCACGTCCTCACGCGCGATGCTCGAGTGGCCCGATACGTGCGACTCGCATCCGTTCTTGCGGCCGTTACGCCAGACGAGACTCTCGATACGCTCCTGTCTCCGACTCTCCTCAGCGAGCGAGGCATCAATACAGGTCCCGGAGATGAGCGAGGAATCGGTGAGACTGCATGCTCGCAAGTGGAGTATGCGGACATCGTCGTGGCCACCACCCAGGATTCGCATGCCATCGACTTCATGAGGGCATTGGCTCGCCCAGGAGCCCAGGTGGTCCAGGCTTTCGAAAACCTCGTCTCTGAGTCGGTCATGCAGACACGCCACGTCAGCTCGGACGCCCAGGCGTGGAGAACGCCCATGTCCGCCACCCCACTTCCCGCGGGGGATCTCGGCCATGCCTGGCGCATGGATCTTCACTCGCCTCGCGCCTTCCACCCTGAGCGGCTCATGGAGTGCATGGAGGACCTTGCGGGCGGGCGCTTCCGGTCTCGAGGCTGCTTCTGGGTTCCCACTCGACCCACCATGGCGAATGCGTGGGAGGGCACCTCCGGACAGGTCAGCATTGGTCAACACGCGACGTGGGGTTCGGGATCACCTTTGACGCGACTCGTCCTGACCGGAGTGGATGGGGTTCCGCCGGGATTGTTCGAGGTCTTTACCAGCATGCTGCTCTCGACGAATGAAGCGGCTTTGGACGCGAGTGCGTGGAGCCTGGCAGAAGACGGTCTTGAACCCTGGCTCGGCGAAATTCACCGAGCTGCGTGAAAGGAAGAAGTTATGCCAGTTCCGAAACGAAGAATGTCACGCAGCCGGACGCGTCATAGGCGAGCCCAGTGGTCTGCCGTGGCTCCACGTCTGGTTCCCGTGACGATTCGCGGCCGCGAGTATCGCATCCCTCGGCGATTGCTGAAGGCAGTCCGTCTAGGCCATATCGATCCCGACACCCTCACGTAGGAGGTCCGTGTGCAACGCAAGCGAAGAGTTGACGTCGAGGTCAAGCGATCGGGAAGGTCTCCCCTTATCCCCCCGAACGTGACACAGATCGACTTCAAGGATGTGGAACTACTCCGGAAATTCATTTCGGATCGAGGAAAGATCCGCTCGCGTGCTGTAACGGGAGTCAGCGTGCATCAGCAGCGTCTCGTGGCAAAGGCCATTAAGAACGCGCGCGAGATGGCTCTGCTTCCATACGCTGGACGTATTCCAGGCGGACGGCATTGAGGGGAGTGAAATGAAAGTACGAGCGTCTCTGAAGTCTCTGGCGCGACAACCAGGTGCCCAGGTCGTCAAGCGCCGGGGACGCGTCTACGTCATCAATAAGAAGAACCCCCGCATGAAGGGAAGGCAGGGCTGATCGCAGTCCGTGCCAGCACTTGGGCTAGCCGCACCACTGACGGGCTCGTGAGCGAATGATGTGAGATGCACACCGCAACGTCACGCAGACTTCGCACTAGGAGGGTCAGGGGCGCTAGCCAGGAGAACGCTCAGGGCTCGTACGGCGCCCCACTTGTTGAGCGGGTCATTTCCGTTGCCGCACTTCGGTGACTGGATGCATCCGGGGCAGCCGTCCTCACATGCACATCCGAGGATCGCCTCGCGAGTGGCGGTGAGCCATTCGGACGCGACGTCGAACCCGTGGTCGGCGAAGCCCGCCCCACCCGGATGCCCGTCGTAAATGAAGATCGTCGCGGTGCCGGTGTCGGGGTGTGCGGCGGTGGAGACTCCGCCGATGTCCCAGCGGTCGCAAGTGGCGAACAGCGGCAGCATCCCGATGGCGGCGTGCTCAGCGCCGTGAACAGAACCCGGCGTGAGCGGATCGGTGACCCACTCCTGCGGGAGCGTCCACCACACCGCCTGCGTGCGCAGGATCCGTTCGGGTAGGTCGAGTGCTTCCTCTCCCAGGGTCTCGCCGCTGAGGCGGCGACGTTGGAAGGACACAACCTGGTTCGTGACGTCCACCCGACCCACATACATGGTCACGCCGGGACTCACGATGTGTTCGCGCATCACATCCACGATGCGGATATCGCTGATGTCCCGGGCGATCGTGGTGTAGTCGACATCCTCCACCCGGGCGAAGGCAACCGAATCAACGAGATCCAACTCCGTTACGACGTGCGTGATCCCCTGGTGCACGTAGACCGCACCGGTGTGGACGGAAGTGTGCGCAGCACCCGCATCCACCGTTCCCAGAAGGCGTCCGGTCCCCACCTCCACGACACGCACCTCGGGTGCACCGGTCCCGCGCAAGGTCGTGTCGCGGTGGGGTGCATGGCGGTGGGTCCAGAACCACCCCGTGGGACGGCGACGGAGTAACCCTTGTTCCACGAGTTCCGCGACGACATCGGCGCTACCGGTGGAGAACACATCGGTGAGATCCGCTGGTGTCAGTGGCACCTCTGCCGCGGCGCAACACAGGTGCGGGGCGAGTACGGCTGGATTCGCCGGGTCGAAGACCGACGACTCCACAGGTGCGTCGAGCAGTGTCTCGGGATGGTGCACCACGTAACGGTCAAGAGGGTCATCACGCGCGATGAAGTGGACGAGCGCGGGTGTGCTTGCCCGACCAGCGCGACCGAATTGCTGCCACACCGACGCTCGGGTCCCTGGCCAGCCCGCGGTGATCACGGAATCGAGTCCGGTGATGTCGATGCCCAATTCGAGTGCGGACGTCGCGGCCATGCCGATGATCCCCCCGCTACGGAGTTGTCGCTCCAGTGCGCGCCGTTCCTCCGGGAGATATCCGCCGCGATACGCGGCGATGCGCGGATCGTCGGTGCGCTGCTGCGCCCGCATCGCCGCGTACTCGACACCGCGACGGCTGCGCACGAAAGCGACAGTGCTGACACCGGCGTCCACCTGATCCGCGAGCAGGTCGGCGGCGTAGGCGACGGCGGACATCTCCTCGCCGTCAGGCCCCTCGGGAGGGGTTCGTAAGACGATCGTGCGCTCGGGTGCGGGGGAGGTGTCGTCGTCGATCACGACGGTGGCGAGACCGGTGAGCCGTTGGGCGAATGTTCCGGGATCACCCATGGTCGCCGAGGCGAGAATGAACGTGGGTGTGCTGCGGTGGTGGGCGGCCACGCGGCGCAGGCGGCGCAGCACCTGGGACACGTGGGCGCCGAACACACCTCTATATACGTGTGCCTCATCTACCACGACGTAGGCGAGACGCCGCCAGAACCGCGACCATGCCGCATGATCGGGAAGCAGCGAGTAATGCAGCATGTCCGGGTTCGTCAGGATCAACGACGCGTGAGCACGTGCCCACGATCGATGCTCCTGGGGCGAGTCCCCGTCCACCGTGGCAGCGCGCACCTCGGCGAGGGACCACTGCTCCCACGCTGCGAGCTGGTCCGCCGCCAGGGCCTTGGTCGGGGAGAGATAGAGAGCCGTCGCGCTGTCCCCGAGCGCGACGGCAACGGGCATTGCGTAGGCGAGGGTCTTTCCCGACGCTGTCCCGGTGGCGATCACCGTCGGGTTGCCGTGGTGGGCGGATTCTGCCGCTGCCACCTGGTGGCTCCACGGTTCGTGGCCCCAGGCCTGCCGGGCCTGCGCCGGTACCCAGGTGGGCCAGGCCGCATGGCGGGCCGACCTGGCGGGTTGGGTGATGCGCACCTCGGTCACGGCACCATTGTCGAGTGCCCATGTGACGTTGGGCTAAGCGCTTGCATCGCGGCCTGACCGGGACATAGATCACATGAACCCCGACCCCGAGCCCCATGGCGCGTGAATAGACTCCACCGACCACGGCTTCGCGGGGGAGTGACCCCTGCGCGCTCAGAAGGAGACCCATGATCGAGTTGAGCGGTAGCAACGTGACCACAGTTGTCATCGTTGCCGTCATCGCCCTCGCGGCACTCATCGTCGCTGCCATCCTCGTCCGCGAAGTTCTCGCGGCCAGCGAGGGAACGGCGAAGATGAAGGAGATCGCCGCGGCCGTCCAAGAAGGTGCCTCGGCATACCTCAACCGTCAATTCAAGACCCTGGCGATCTTCGCGGTCATCGTCTTCTTCGTCCTGTTCCTGCTCCCCGCGGAGACCAACTCCGAGCGCATCGGTCGCAGCATCTTCTTCCTAGTAGGCGCCGTGTTCTCCGGCATCACCGGCTACATGGGCATGTGGTTGGCGGTACGCGGCAATGTGCGCGTCGCCGCGGCCGCGAATGAGCAGGGTGAGAAGCCGGCCATGAAGTTGGCCTTCCGGACAGGCGGCGTCGCCGGCATGTTCACCGTCGGTCTCGGCTTGTTCGGTGCAGCTCTCGTCGTCCTCGTCTACCAGGGCGAGGCGCCCAAGGTCCTCGAAGGCTTCGGCTTCGGTGCCGCACTGCTTGCCATGTTCATGCGTGTTGGCGGCGGCATCTTCACCAAGGCGGCCGACGTCGGCGCAGACCTCGTCGGCAAGGTCGAGCAGGGTATTCCTGAGGACGACCCCCGCAACGCCGCGACCATCGCGGACAACGTCGGTGACAACGTCGGTGACTGCGCCGGTATGGCGGCCGACCTCTTCGAGTCCTACGCCGTGACGCTCGTGGCCGCCCTCATCCTCGGCAAGGCCGCGTTCGGCGAACTCGGTCTCGTCATCCCGCTGGTCATCCCGGCCATCGGCGTGATCACCGCGGTCATCGGCATCTTCGCGGTTTCCCCGCGCAGCTCGGACCGGTCGGGCATGAGCTCCATCAATCGTGGTTTCTTCATCTCGGCGGTGATCTCTGCCCTCCTCGTCGTGGGTGCGGTGTTCTACTTCGTGCCCTCCACCTGGGAAGAGATCAAGTCCCTCGGCGGATTGGACGAGATCCTCGGCGCCACCACGGTGAACCCGCAGTGGTTCGTCATCATCGCCGTGGTCATCGGCATCGTTCTTGCCGCCCTGATCCAGCAGCTCACCGCGTACTTCACCGAGACCAACCGCCGCCCGGTCGACGACGTCGCCAAGACCTCGCTCACCGGTCCGGCAACCGTCATCCTCTCCGGCATCTCTCTGGGCCTGGAGTCCGCGGTCTACTCCGCCCTCCTCATCGGCGGAGCGGTCTACGCGGCGTTCCTGCTCGGTGGCGGTGCGATCCTGCTCTCACTGTTCGCGATCGCACTGGCCGGCACGGGTCTGCTGACCACGGTCGGCGTCATCGTGTCCATGGATACCTTCGGCCCGGTCTCCGATAACGCCCAGGGCATCGCGGAGATGTCGGGCGATGTCCACGGTGAGGGTGCGGCAGTGCTCACCCGCCTCGATGCGGTCGGCAACTCGACTAAGGCGATCACCAAGGGAATCGCGATTGCCACCGCGGTGCTCGCTGCGACGGCGCTCTTCGGCGCCTACCGGGACGCGATCGTCGGGGCATTCGCCGATCTCGGCGTCAATAGTGAACTCGACACCATCGCGGATCCCTTCCAGTACGAGGGCATCCTGAACGTGGCCAATCCGGCGAACCTCGTCGGGCTGATCATCGGTGCGGCGGTGGTGTTCCTCTTCTCCGGCCTCGCCATCAACGCGGTATCGCGGGCGGCGGGTGCGGTGATCTTCGAGGTGCGACGCCAGTTCCGGGAGCACCCGGGGATCATGGCCGGCACGGAGAAGCCCGAATACGGCAAGGTCGTCGACATCGTCACCCGTGACTCGCTGCGTGAACTCATCACCCCGGGCATCCTCGCGGTGTTCACGCCGATTGCGGTGGGCTTCGGTCTCGGGGTCGGAGCGCTTGGCTCCTACCTCGCTGGAACCATCGCTACCGGTGTGCTCATGGCCGTGTTCCTGTCGAACTCGGGTGGCGCGTGGGACAACGCGAAGAAGTACGTCGAGGACGGGCACTTCGGTGGCAAGAAGTCCGAGGCTCACTCGGCCACGGTCATCGGCGACACGGTCGGCGATCCCTTCAAGGACACCGCGGGCCCGGCTATCAACCCGTTGATCAAGGTGATGAACCTCGTGGCCCTGCTGATCGCACCGGCCGTCGTGGTCATGAGCGTCGGAGAAGGCGAGAACCCGGTGCTTCGCTGGGCCATCGCACTCGCCGCGACACTCATCGTCGTCGTCGCGGTGGTGATCTCCAAGCGCCGCCCGATCGCCGTGGGGGATCAAGACGCCGTCAAGGTGTAGGACTGTCAGGGACGGGGCGGACTGGCTAGCCGGTCCGCCCCTTTCCTTATGGCAGAACGTGCACGCCCACGGAAGCTGCGGCGCTGCCCAGTTTCCGGTCGAGGGTGAAGAGCGGTACATCATGCGCCAGGGCCAGGGCGACGTAACTCGCGTCGTAGATGGACAGCTGTGTCGCACGCGCTACTGCAAGGACACTTGTGTAATCGGGGTGAACGAATTCAAGGGGAAGTTCCGCAAGGAGCGCGCTCGCGTGATCGGCAGCACCCTCATCAAGTCGGCCTCGACGCTCTGCGTTTCGTATTGCGGAGAGGACCTCGTACGGCCACATCGTGGGCGCGAGAGCCCCTACGAGGTCGCTTCCCCGTAGATCCGCGGGAGCGTCCTCATCGCCGAGAGCGAGCGCGACCGCGCACGAGGCATCGAGAACCATCATGGATAGCGCCGACCCTCCTCGATGAGTTCACGTACCGATTCGGGGCCGGCCTTGGCTTCCTTGCCGATTGCACGAAGTGCGTCGAGAACTGCCTGGGCGCGCTCGGTCTGGGTACGCACCCTGCGCAGGGAAGCGACCGGTTCACCGCGTTTCGTGATGACGACTTCCTCCCCCGTTTGCACGATTTCCAGCAACTCCGATAGCCGGGTCTTGGCTTCGAACACCCCTACGCTGATCGTCATAGTCAGAAACCTAGTTAGATAGTTGGTTAGACGTCAACCCGGCCCTTGTCCGTATATCGGGCGCCTTATTTCTCCCTTCACCCCCTTCGGGGGTGGTCACGGGACCACGCGCCGAGGACCCGCCGTCGGTTTGACAGGGGCGGGTGGCCTACCGTCAGACTCCGCCGCGTCATCCATCCGTAGAGGGGAAACCGAGTGTCGGGCACATTGGTGATCGTCGAGTCACCGGCGAAGGCCAAGAAGATCGCGGGCTACCTGGGTACCGGATACACGGTCCTCGCCTCGGTGGGGCACGTGCGGGACCTGGCAGCCCGGGCATCCGACCTGCCCGCCGAGGATCGCAAGAAGCCCTGGGCCAAACTCGCCGTGAATGTCGACGACGCCTACCAGCCCCACTACGTCGTCCACGAGTCGAAGAAGCAAACGATCAAGGAGCTCAAGGCCGCACTGAAGGACGCCGACGCGCTCCTGCTGGCAACAGACGAGGACCGTGAGGGGGAGGCGATCTCCTGGCACCTCCTCGAGGTGCTCAAGCCCAAGGTTCCGGTCAAGCGCATGGTGTTCAACGAGATCACCCCCGATGCGATTCGTGACGCCGTGTCCAATCCACGTGAATTGGACATGCGTCTGGTCGAAGCGCAGGAGACCCGACGCGTGGTCGACCGGCTCTACGGCTACCCGGTGTCCGAGGTGCTCTGGAAGAAGATCGGGCGCGAGGCGAAGTCAGCCGGACGTGTGCAGTCGGTTGCGGTCCGACTCGTGGTCGATAAGGAACGCGAGCGCATCGCCTTCACCGCGTCGGGCTATTGGGATATCGAAGGTGATTTCCTGCCCGGCCCCTTCGCCGCGACGCTGACCGCCGTCGACGGTACGGCTATCGCGAGTGGATCAGACTTCGATTCCGATGGCTCGCTCAAGCGCACCGATGTGCTGCGTCTCGATGAGACCGCCGCGCGTTCCCTGGTGGACGGTCTCACCTCGAAGTCCTTCACGGTGCGCTCCGTGGTGCAGCGTCCTGGGCAGCGCAAACCCAAGGCTCCCTTCATGACGTCGACCTTGCAGCAGGAGGCATCGGGCCGTCTTCGCTGGGGGGCGCAACGCACGATGCGAGTAGCGCAAAGCCTCTACGAAAACGGCTACATCACCTATATGCGCACCGACTCGGTCCAGCTGTCCTCCCAGGCTCTCGACGCTGCCCGGAACCAGATCCGCGAGCTCTACGGGTCTGACTATCTCGAGTCCAGCCCGCGGGTGTGGCCCAACAAGTCCAAGAATGCCCAGGAGGCGCATGAGGCCATCCGCCCCGCGGGTGACCACTTCAAGACGCCGGGGGAGTTGGTGGGAGAGCTCGTGGGCGATGAGTTCGCGCTCTACGACCTCATCTGGCGTCGCACTCTCGCGTCGCAGATGACCAATGCCAAGGTCGCCACCACCACGGTCAAGTTGGGTGCTTCAGCGAGTGACGGACGCGATGCGGAATTCACTGCCACCGGAACCGTCATCACCTTTCCAGGCTTCCTCGCTGCGCTCAAGGACATCACCGAAGACGATTCCGATGAACGCGAACTCCCCGGCCTCGTCGAAGGGCAGACGGTTACGGCGCAGGAGCTGCGTCCCGTAGGTCACACCACCAAGCCACCCGCGCGTTACACCGAGGCCTCGCTCGTCGCGAAACTCGAGGAACTGGGGATCGGACGGCCCTCGACCTACGCGTCGATCATGTCCACGATCCTCGACCGCGGATACGTGTGGAAGAAGGGCTCGGCCCTAGTACCGAGCTTCACCGCTTTCGCCGTGATCCGCCTGCTCGAGGAGCACTTCGCCGAGCTTGTGGACTACCAGTTCACCGCCAACATGGAGGACATCCTCGACTTGATCGCGGCGGGGGAGATCGATCGCCTCCCGCAGTTGGACGCCTTCTGGAACGGCGGTCATTCACTGAATGCGGACTTCCGCGGGATCAAGCACCTCACCGAGGACTTGGGTGCGATCGATGCCCGCGGAATTGCGACCATGGCGATTCCCGGAACCGATGCCGTGCTGCGCGTGGGTCGTTATGGCGCCTACGTGGAGCGGGGTGAGGAGCGTGCGAACATCCCCGTCGGGACGGCGCCTGATGAACTCACCGCTTCCTTGGCCGAGGAGTTGCTCCTCGAACCCAGTGGCGATCGGGAACTCGGAACCGACCCCGACACTGGTCTGACGATCGTCTCGAAGTCCGGTCGATACGGGCCCTACGTCAGTGAAGTACTTCCCGAGAGTGCGCCGAAGAGCGCGAAACCGCGTACCGCGTCCCTCTTCGCGTCGATGAAGCCGAGCACCGTGACACTCGAGGAGGCTTTGCGCCTGCTGTCCCTGCCTCGTGTCATCGGCGTCGATCCGGCCGACGGTGAGGAGATCACCGTGCAGAACGGTCGCTACGGCCCTTACATCTCGAAGGGCAAGGAGTCGCGCTCGCTCGAGACCGAGGAGCAGATCTTCGAGATCACCCTCGAGCAGGCCCTCGGCCTCCTTGCGCAACCCAAGCAACGCCGGGGGCGTGGTCAGGCGGCGGCGCCCTTGCGCGAGGTCGGTGTCGACCCATCCACGGGCAAGACGATCGTGGTTCGCGAGGGCCGATTCGGCGCCTATGTCACGGACGGCGAGATCAACGCCTCACTGCGCGTCGTCGACGACCCGATGACGGTGAGCGTCGAGCGGGCCAGCGACCTCATCGCCGAGCGCCGCGCGAAGGGACCCGCACCGCGAAAGCCCACCAAGCGGGCACCGCGCAAGGCGACGAAGGCTCCCAAGAAGAAGTCCATCCCGGTTCCCGCGAATCGCTGACATGTTCATCGCGTTCGAGGGTGGCGAGGGTGCTGGAAAATCCACCCAGGAAGCTCTCCTCGCAGATCACCTCACAGCACGCGGCTACGAGGTGGTGCGCACCCGTGAGCCCGGTGGAACTCCCGCGGGTGAGGCGATCCGCTCGGTAGTCCTGAGCCCTGAGTACGAGGGGCTTGATGATCGCGCGGAGGCTCTGTTGTTCGCGGCGTCCCGCGGCGAACATGTTGCCCGCGTCATCCGCCCCTCACTCGCGCGTGGAGCGATCGTGGTGTGCGACAGGTACATCGATTCCTCGGTGGCGTACCAGGGCGCTGGCCGGAACCTCGGGATCGATGCCGTTCGAGAGTTGAGTCTGTGGGCGACCAATGCACTCGTTCCTGATCTCACCATCGTGCTCGACATCGATCCAGAGATCGGGCTGGCCCGGCTGAATTCCCGGGACCGTCTCGAAGGGCAGCCCCTCGAATACCACCGCCGTGTGCGCCGAGCATTCCTGGACCTCGCGGCGGCGGAGCCAGATAGGTACGTCGTCATCGACGCAACCCAGGATCCGGAGGTCATGGCCGCGCAGGTACGCGCCGCTGTCGACGCTCGGTTGGATGCGCGCGGATGAGCGGGTCCCTCTGGTCGAACCTCGTCGGCCAGGACAGTGTCATCGCCAATCTCCAGGCAGCGGTCCACGATGCGCGCAAACTCGAACGTGGTGAGTCGGGCCCGGCGATGACGCACGCGTGGCTCATCACGGGTCCACCAGGATCGGGGCGCTCCAGTGCCGCGACGAAGTTCGCCGCTGCACTGGCCTGTCCGGAGGATGGGTGCGGCGAATGCAATGTCTGCCGCCTCGCCCCGGTGGGTGGCCACCCCGACGTCGAGGTGGTCGTTCCGGAGGGGTCGATCATCCCGGTGGAACTGACACGTGAGTTGGTCGAGCAGGGTGCCCGACTCCCCACGGAGGCCCCGTGGCGGATCATCGTGATCGAGGATGCCGACAGGCTCAATGACTTCTCGGGTAATGCACTCCTGAAGGCTCTCGAGGAACCGACTCCCCAGACGGTCTGGGTGCTGTGCGCCCCGAGCATCGCCGACGTCCTACCCACCATCGCCTCGCGTACGCGGCATGTTTCCCTGCGCACCCCGAGCACCGCGAATGTCGCCCAGCTCCTGGTCGATTCCTACGGGGTGGATCCTTCGCTTGCTTCCCTTGCGGCCCGAGCATCCCAGGGCCATATCGGTCGTGCCCGGGCGCTGGCCACCGATGATGACGCGCGCATTCGGCGTCAGCGTGATCTCCGCGTGCCGTTCCAACTCCGCGACCTGGCATCCTGTGTCGCGATGGCCGGCGACATTGCCGAGGCGTCCAAGGACGCGGCCAACTCACACGCTGATGGACTCGACGCTGCGGAGATCGACCTGCTGAAGCGTCGCTACTACGCCGAGGGAGTCACGAAACTCGAGAAGTCACTCCGACGGTCCTACGAGGCAGAACTACGGGACCTTGAGAAGGAGCAGAAGCGCCGACGCACCCGGATGATCAAGGATGAGGTCGACCGTTCCCTGATCGACCTGCAGAGCCTGTTCCGTGATGTGCTGATCCTGCAGTTGGGCGCGGAGATCGAGTTGATCAACGAGGAACTGCGTCCTGGTGTGCAACAGCTCGCGGGGATGGGAACCACCGCCGATACGGTGCGACGACTCGGCGCTTTGGAGCATGCTCGACGCGCCGTCACGTCGGGAGTCACGGTCGAATCGGTCCTGGAATCGCTGATGGTGGAGTTGAAGGACCCCTGGGTGCGCGTGGGCGCCTGATCAGATCTCCGCTGCCCGACTGAGACCGTGCGCGTACGCGATGAGCGCGTCGACTGCAGGTTGCAGGATGGCATCCGTTGTTCTCGATAGATCCGGAGCCGCCATCAGGCGCATCGCGGCATGGAGGAGCGAGTCATAGGTGTCACACCCT
>JBILLS010000011.1:0-47203 GCA_044375955.1 Candidatus Nanopelagicales bacterium
ACTTCCATTGAGCAGCCGGAGTTTCATCTTCTCGTACGGGGCGACGTCATCCACGAGTTGAACTCCCGCACGCGAGAGTGGCGGGCGGCCCTGTGGGAAATCATCCTCGAGCGCCCACTGGAAGAAGGGCTCGCACACCACCGGACATTCGTCTGACGCGCCGATGAGGTCGCGCACCGCGGCGATGTCCTCCGGTGTGGTGACCGGGGTGATGCGATCGACCATCGAGTTGGGGAACGCGACATGCGCGGTCATCCAGTCCGCGAACTCCGGGTCCTGCTCGCGGGCGAATGCCTCGAACATGCGCTGGGCAACGTGACCGTTTCCTTGGATGTTGTCACAGGACATGACAGTGAACGGGGGAATCCCCGCATCGCGGCGGCGACGTAACGCCGCCGTGACGATCCCGAAGAACGTACGCGGGGTGGCACCGGGGACTAGGTCCGCGGCGATGGTGGGGGTGCCGGGCATGAACTCCCCGGTCAGACGGTCGAAGTTGTAGCCGCCCTCGGTGACGGTCAAGGAGACGATCCGGATGTTCGGCTCACTCATCTTCGCAATCGCACGATCGGGATCATCGAAGATCAGCTCGGTGATGCTGCCGATGACCCGCGGACTCCACGTGCCATCGGAGGACTTCTCGACGAGGGTGTAGAGACAGTCCTGTTCCTGCATACGGCGTGCGAGCGACTCGTCGGTGGGCAGCACGGCGACCCCGCAGATCGCCCAGTCGTGGGCGAGCCCGGCGTTCAGCAGGCGATCAAGGGCGAGCGCCTGGTGCGACCGATGGAAGTTCCCCACCCCGACGTGCACGATCCCGTGGGTGAGTGCCTGCCGGTCGTAGCGCGGAATCGCCACCTGGGGGTCGAGTGAGCCGAGGGTGGACGCGGACAACCGTGGCGGTGCCATATCGCCTCCTCGCAAAGCTCAGACGTCGAACCTAACCTGTGGAATCATCGATTGACCACGGAATTCGAGGTGCGATGCCATGATGCGCGCGGTCGTCTATGACCGGCCCGGAGAGGTGACCGTGCGGGAGGTTCCCGTACGGGACCCTGGCCCGGGTGAAGTGCGGGTGCGCATGACGCGGGCCGGGATGTGCGGGACGGACCTGCACCTGCACGAGGGGCAGTTCCTGGCGACATTCCCGCTGACCCCCGGGCACGAGACGGTGGGTGTGGTCGATGCGATCGGCGAAGGCTCCCTCGACGGTGACGGGTGCGCGTTGCGTGCGGGTCAGCAGGTCGTGGTCAATCCGAATTCGAGTTGCCGGGACTGCGACTACTGCACCGAGGACCGCCCGTGGCTGTGTGAGTCCTTCGCCGGGATCGGGTCGAGCACCCCCGGGGGGTTCGCCGAATACCTGGTGATTCCGGCCGGGCAGGTGCACGATGCCGACGGGATCGACCCCGATCTGGCGGTGTTCGCCGAGCCATCCGCATGCATCGCCCACCTGATGGATCGACTCGATCCCCTTGCCGGTCAACGTGTGGTGGTGATCGGGGCCGGACCCACGGGTGTGCTGCTCACGCAGTTCCTGCTCCTGCATGAAGCAGAGTCGGTCGTTCTCGCGGACCCCAATGCATTCAAACTCGACCGTGCCGGGGCACTCGCGGGCATCGACACAGCGCTGATCGACCGGAGTGATGTGGCCGGATCGTTTGCGCGCATGGCGTCGCCGGGAGCCTTCGACGTGGTCATCGATGCGACCGGGCGCGCAGGAGTGATCCAGGAACTTCCAGTGTTGGCGCGCAATGGCGGGCGCATCGTCTACTACGGGGTCGCCGATGAAACCGATCGCGTGTGGATCTCGCCGTTCGAGATCTTCCGCCGCGAGTTGACGATTCTGGGGTCGTTCACGGAGGTGGACTCGTTCCCCGATGCGCTGCGGGCCTTCCGCGCTGGAGCGATCCGAATGGACGGGGTGATCACCCATCGGTTCCCGGTCGCGGAGTATCCGCGGGCACTGGCGGCCATGCGCGAGCGCGGAACCCACAAGATCGTCATTACCCCCTAGGGGGCCCACATGTTCCGAGGTCGCCGTGGCCCCGAATATATCTATTTAGATATATTCAGGCCATGCGGTCGGGAGCCTTGATCCGGGCAGCGCGGGTGGACGCCGGCCTCACTCAGGCGGCCCTGGCACGGGCCGCGGGCACCAGCCAGCCCACGATCGCCCGCTATGAGAGCGGTCGATCCGAGCCGCGGGCATCCACCCTCGAGCGGATCCTCGCCGCGTGCGGTCAGCGACTCGAACCCACGGGCGCACCGGTCGTGACCACGCAGGTTCCTGCGCGGGGACCGCGAGGCCGCCTGTTGCGCCGCCACGCGGCCGAGGTGCGCGCGGTGATCGAAGCGGCTGGGCTGCGCAACCCGCGCGTTTTCGGCTCAGTGGCGCGGGGTGAGGACACCGAGGACAGCGATATCGACATCCTGGTGGACCTCGGGGTTGCACGGGACATTCTGGAGGTCTACGTCACGAGCGAGCAGCTCTCCACCACCTTGGGAGCGCGGTTCGACGTGCTCTGTCCACAGGTAGCAAAGGGCTCTGTACTGAAAGGGGCTAATCGTGACGCAATTGCCTTGTGAGCCTTTTCGCAGACCATGGACGATTAGTGGACATCCTGGTCGCCCTGGACACGATTGAGACGTACCTCACCACCGAGACCTCCGAGGATCTGATTCGCGACGGCGTGAAGTACCAACTCATCGTGATCGGTGAAGCATCAAGGGGGCTCAGTGAGCACTCTCGTGAACTGGCTCCAGAAATTCCCTGGCAGAGAATTCTCGCCTTCCGAAACTTCGTTGTACATGAATATGCGTCAGTGGATCCCCAGACCGTCTCCACGATCATCACCGAACATCTCCCAGCGCTCACGGGGGCGGTACGGCGCGTCCTGGTTGAGCTAGGTATGCGTCTGCCAGACGATGTCTGACCCGCCGACTAGCGTCTCGCGAGAAGTCCGAATGAATGGGGGATGGCATGAAAGTCACATCGCGCTCGCGTGCGCACCTGGGAACCTGCCCCGCGTCGGGAAAGGTGCGCTTCCGTGATCACCGCGAAGCCGTGCGTGTGCTGCACTCCGCTGCGAGGGCGCGTCTTGCCGGGGGCCCGACGCGAAGGGCGGAATGCCGTGCCTACGAGTGCGCGGCATGTCTCGGCTGGCATCTGACAAGCAGGGCCGCCTAATGCCCGGTGTGGTGTCCCTCGGCGAGTACGCGATCTACTGGATCGGTCTGGTGGTGATCACCATCGGCGTGATCGTGGCCACGGCGATCAGCTGGATTCGGGGACGGTCACGTCGTCGGTGAGCCCGATGAGGATGCGGCTATCCGGTCCGGATTCCTGAGCACGGTGCGCGGCGGCAATGTCTTCGAGTGAATAGATCGTGGCCGGCGGCATCGTGAGCGCACCCTCAGCGAGTGCCTGCTCGGTGAGTGTCAATGCCCGCGCGAATTTCTCCCGCTCGGTGTTGTAGAGGAGCATGAACTCCATGGTCACGCTCGCCGTCATGAGCTTGCGGCGGGGAAGGACAGGGTCGGGACCATCGGCTGCGTAGACCACGATCACCGTTCCAGGGTGACTCACCGCCAGGTCCAGGTCGAGGTTGTCGGTGATGTTCACCTCGACGATCCGGCGAATGTTCGGTGCGACAGCGAGGATCTGCTCCGCGGCATCCGCAGCGCGGTAATCGAGTACGTGATGGGCGCCGGCTTCACGTGCGACCTGCTGTTTGGCCTCGGTGCTGGCGGTGGCCACCACCGTCGCTCCGGCCCACCGCGCAAGTTGCACCGCGCAGCGACCCACGCCGCCGGCACCACCATGCACGAGGACCTGCTGGCCCTCGATCGGGCCGTCGGCGAACAGGCAGTAGGCGGCGGTCAACGCCGGAACTCCGAGGGTGGCACCCTGGGCGAAGGAGATCTCGGCGGGCAACGAGCGCGCGAAGTCCTCGCGCACGATGCAGTAATCGGCAGCGGTGCCGTATGGATTCCCGTTCGCCGCCAGCATCACCCAGACACGTTCGCCGATGCGCCCGAGATCGATGCCGGCGCCGACTGCGTCGATGACACCCGCACCGTCATGGTGCGGGACCTGGAAGCCATCGATCACGCGCGGTGTCGCGCCCGAGCGGGACTTGACGTCGGTCGGGTTGATGCCCGACGCATGCAACCGCACGCGCACCTGACCCGGGCCGGGACCCGGCGTCTTGATGTCGGTGACCTCGAGCACATCCGCATCGCCGGTGGTGCGGTAGATCGCTGCACGCATGAATCCTCGATCTCAGTAGGGTGACGGTCCATTCTGGTGCACGAGGAAAGGAGCAGGGTGGGCGACGTCCGCTACATCCTCACCCTGCGCTGCGTGGACGCCCCCGGTGTCATCCACGCGGTGTCCGGTGCCCTGCTGGAGGTCTCGGGCAACGTCCTCGAGCAGGGTCAGTTCACTGATGAACACACGGGGATGTTCTCCATGCGCACCCGTTTCGAAACACCCGTCAGAGACATCGACACGGTGCGATCAATAGTTGCCGCAGCCACGGCACGATTTGATCCGATCGTGACGCTGCGTAATGAGTCGGTCCGTCGGCGGGCATTGATTATGGTGTCCACCGAGGATCACTGTCTCGTCGACCTGCTCTACCGACATGCGAACGGGGAGCTGCCCATCGACATTCCGGTCATCGTGTCGAATCACGAGAGTGCCGCGGAAGTAGCAAGCCACTACGGGATCGCGTTCGCACACATCCCCGTCACTTCCAAGTCGGAGGCCGAGGCGGCACTACGAGGGCTGATAGAAGACCACTCGGTCGACGTGGTGATCCTGGCTCGCTATATGCAGATCCTGTCGGACG
The DNA here is from genome assembly GCA_044375955.1 of Candidatus Nanopelagicales bacterium. Classification (GTDB taxonomy): domain Bacteria; phylum Actinomycetota; class Actinomycetes; order S36-B12; family S36-B12; genus VGCC01. The sequence goes on from JBILLS010000011.1 coordinate 4,857, forward strand.
GGTTCTGCGCGGACTTCGAAGGCCGCATCATCAACATCCACCACTCATTCCTGCCCGGGTTCAAGGGAGCACGGCCGTACCACCAGGCCTTCGAGCGGGGCGTGAAGCTCATCGGTGCCACCGCGCACTTCGTCACCGCCGACCTTGATGAGGGGCCGATCATCGAGCAGGACGTCGAGCGTGTGTCACACAGTCATACCGCGGATGACCTTGCCGAAATCGGCCGCGACATCGAGCGCGTGGTGCTCGCCCGTGCCGTGCGTCTCTACGCGGAGGACCGGGTACTTCTCGACGGACAGCGCACCGTCGTCTTCTGAACTACTACGACGCGTGCGCGTCGAGATACATGCGCAGGGCGTCACGCATCACCTGCGACGGGGTGACCCCTCGGCGGGCTGCATACGAGTCGAGCTGCTCTTTCACCTGAGGCTCGAGACGAAAGCGCACCTCCGGTGATACCCCCGTATCACCGTGAAGCGAAGGCCTACCCCGAAGGCTCTTTCGCGCAATGTCTTCGCCCAGTCGCGCCGCGGCCTCCTCGTCGAGAACCGTACCGTCAGCGAGGGTGATGGGGTCCTTGTCGAGATCGACGTATGGACCGATCCGATACTTCGGCTTCATGGTCTTCTCCTCAGCGCAGTCGGCATAACGTGGATCACAACCATCCGGTCCTCAACAAGCAACGCAACCACCTCGATCACCAATCCACGATCGTCTGGCCCCTTCCAGGCGCACTCCACGACACCGTTCGCCCGCAGCGAGCTGATCGGCTTCGATCCAGCCATCACCTCCACCGCTCGGCGCCTGCCGATTCGGTGTTTGCGTGAGGACTGCGTGAACACGACCTCGATGAACTTATTGTGTAGCAGAATAGTCCACATGAAGCCTCCGCGTCCACCATCGGCGGATTCGGAGGGGAGGGGAAGTCGGTCGGGTAGGTCCGGGACGCAGCACCGGGTTGTGGACGATCAGCGCACGGTGAGTCGGATGATGCGGTCGTCGCGCGGCCCAGGGTCACCGCGGCCGTCGGTGTTCGACGTGACCAACCACAGCGAGCCATCGGGGGCCGGCTCGATCGTGCGCAGCCGGCCGAGGTCCCCGAGTTTCAGTGCCCGTGGAGTCCGGGCAGACGGGTCCGTGCTCCCGACACCCGTGAGCGGCACCTGCCAGACCACTTCCCCGCGCAGGCTCGCCACATACGCGTGATCGTTCACGATCGCGATTCCACTCGGGGAGGCAAGCGAAGTAGGCGACCACTGCGCCTCCGGATTCCTGAATGACGAGGTGCGATCGGTGCCCTCGACTTCAGGCCAGCCGTAGTTTCCGCCCCGCACCAGGAAGTTCAACTCGTCCGCGTCCCGGGCACCGAACTCACTCGCCCACAATCCGCCGGCACTATCGAAGGCCAGCCCCTGCACGTTGCGGTGACCGAGGCTGAAGGTCGGGGACGACCCGACGGGTGCACCGTCGGTGGTGATCCGCAGCACCTTTCCGCCCAACGAGTTCGAATCTTGCGAGATCTCCTCGATGGCGGCGTCACCGGTGGCGACGACCAGGTTGCCCTGCGGGTCGAACACGATGCGGCCTCCGTTGTGAACGCTCGCCTTCGGAATTCCGGTGAGAATGGGAGTCGCCTTACCCAGGCGCGTCGCGTTATCGAGCAACGGGATACGTAGCACACGGTTGTCGCGTCGGGTGGTCGTGTAGACGTAGGCGTAGTCAGCCGCGGGTGCGATCGCGATCCCCAGCAGACCGCCCTCGCCGTCAGGGGTGGACCCGGGGACCGTGCCCAGGACGGTCACGTTCGACCCGGCCTTCTTCCTCGGATCGATACGCAGGATCCGCCCGGTGTCACGCTCGGTCACGAGGGCGCTGCCGTCGGGAAGGAAGTCCAGTCCCCAGGGTGAGGTGAGCCCTGAGGCGATCGTGCGGGACACCGTGACCTCGGGATTGGCGTGTGCAGCCGGAGCGAGGGTGACCGTGAGCGCGAGTACGGCCAGAACGGTGAATTGTCGCATTCCTTCAGTATGCGCTGGGCCGTGGCTGTACGCACATCGGTGAGTAGCGTGGTCTTCGCGAGGGGGAGCCATGGCGAATCCGAAAGTGCGGCGCACACGCCGACACCAGCGCCACCGCGAGCAGGTGATGCGCGCCAACAACGGGATGTGTCACATCTGTGGCGAGGGCGGCGCCGATGCCATCGACCACATCGTGCCGGTGGCGTGGGGTGGTTCCGACGACATCAGCAACCTTGCACCCGCCCACACCTCGTGCAACAGCGCCCGCGGCGACGCGGCACCCCCCGCCTGGACGTACACCCGCCCCTCGATGTGGTTACCGGGCTTCGGCCCCCGCGCACCCGGGGGTGGCGTGGGTGCCCGCCGCGGCCCCGGATGCGCTGCGTGGGCTGGTGGGGTCACCGCGGGCGTGGTGGCAGGTGCATTCGTCGGTGGACTCCTCGGTCTCGACGGTCTGCTGATTCTGCTGCTTATGGCGGGTTTCTCCTGGGCGTTCGTGACCCTGTTCGCTGGGAAGTGGCGTCGGTCGAAGCGCGCCCTCGGGCCGGTGCAGGTGGTGGGTGCGGACGCGGGCCCGATCGATGCCCGCGGCGTCCTGGTCGCCGAGGGAATGCAGGCCGATGCCGCCGATGACGAGCAGTTGATCGAGATCCCCTTCATCCCTTTGGAGAAGAACTTCGTCGTGATGGCCGAGTTACTGCGACTCACCCCTGGGGCACGCGGCTACCGCGATGGCATCACCCAGCCCGCCGGGAGCGAGGTCACCGTCAACGCCGTTGCACGGCTCCTCGCACACGTCGAGGAGTCGGGTGACGAGGAGGCCGCGGCCTCCCCCGTCGGTCATATCCGGTCCGAGGACTGGCGCACCTATCCACGTCTCGGTCGCGAGATGTTCGTTGTGCAGGTCGTCTTCGGACTGGACGAGACCGGTCAGCAGGTCGGTTGGATACGTGCGCGCCCTTCACGAATCCGTGATTGATTGAATGGCCCCGTGGCCAGTGTCGAAACGGCATTCACCTCCAGCGACCCGTGGGTGCCGGTATCCCCGCGCCTCGTCACCGCGCGACGCCTGACGCTGGGTCTGGCCTATGTCCTGGTCATCGCCGGGATCGTGGTGCTCTTCCTCATTCCCGATGTCCCTCCCGTCCTGCGCTGGATCTATCTCGGAGCAGGCGTCGTCGTCTTCATCTGGCTGTGGTGGCTGATCGGTCGTCGGGTACGTTCCTTCGCCTACTGCGAGCGGGAGCACGATCTGCTGGTGACCAGCGGCATCCTCTTCCGACGCACCGTCATCGTCCCGTACGGCCGCATGCAACTCGTCGACGTCACGGCCGGCCCCATCGATCGCTGGCTGGGCATCACCACGGTGCAGCTGCATACCGCAGCCGCCACAACCGACGCGACGATTCCCGGTCTCGAGCCCGATATCGCTGCCGCGGTGCGCGACCGGCTCGCCCGAAAGGGCGAGAACCGCTCGGCGGGCCTATGACCAGCCCCATCGGCGACCAACTCCTCGGATTCACCCTGCCCGGGGTCGTCGACGCGCGTGGCCATCACAAGGTGCACCCGCTGACGCCCCTCGTGCACGCCGTCGCCGTGATCCCTGCGGTGGTGGGCGCTGTGCTCCTGCTCGGGCTCTCGAATGGATTCGTCTGGCTCGACGTCATCCCCGGCACGGTGATCGGGACCGTGATCGGAACGGCGGTGATCACCCTCGTCGTGGCCCTCGCCGTGGGCCTCTACCAATATCTGGCGTGGCGGGTCCTCGCATTCTGGTTCGACTCCGACGGTGACTTCCGGGTCCTCTCCGGGGTGCTGTTCCGCAAAGAGCGGCGCGTGCAGATCTCCCGGATCCAGGCGATCGACGTGGTGCAGCCTCTCGCGGCACGCCTGTTCGGCATGGCCGCACTCGTTATCGAGGTGGCCGGCCAGGATGACTCGCGCGTGCGATTGAAGTACCTGACAGTCAACGATGCGCGGGAGGTCCGACGCGAGATCCTGGCACGCGCTGCCGGCCTGCACCACCAGACCGCCGAAGCTCCGCAGACGGCACTCGTACGTGTCGCGACACGGGATCTCGCACTCTCCCTGCTGCTCCGCAGCTCGACCGCGTTTCTCCTCCTGGGCAGCGTGGGCATCATCGTGGTGAGCTTCCTTATCGAAGGATGGAGCGGGCTGGCGTTGCTCGCGGTGACCGGTGGCGTCCCGCTGCTCGTCGTGGTGAGCGAATTCCTGCGCTACTACGGATTCACCGTCGCCGAGTCCCCCGATGGTCTCCGGCTGCGCTTCGGCCTGTTGCGCACCGAGACCCGGACTGTCCCCCCGGGACGCGTGCAGGCGATCGACTTCGTCGAGCCACTGCTGTGGCGGCCACGGGGATGGACGCGGGTCCGGGTAAACATCGCCGGGGTTGGTGGCCGGGATTCCGACTCCGGCAACAGTCAGGCGAAGGAGACCCTGCTGATCCCGGTCGCGACGATCGCGCAGGCGCGCGCACTCGTGGCCCGGGTCCTCCCGGAGCTGAATGTCGACGACCTGGAGTGGCATCCCGCACCCCGCCGGGCATGGCGGCGGTCACCGATCCAGTGGATGCGCCTGGCCGTCGCATGGGATTCCCACGCCTTCGCGATCCGGCGTGGCCGGATCACCCGTCACCTCGCCGCGGTCCCGCATGCTCGGACGCAGAGCGTGCGCTTCACGCAGGGACCGTGGGAGAGGGCACTGGACCTCGCCTCGGTGCATGTCGACACCACACCGGGGCCGGTCACCATCAGCGGTCTGCACCTCGACCGAGGTTTCGCCGCCGATGTCTGCATCGCCCAAACAGAGCGGGCCCGGCTGGCCCGCACCCGGGACACAACCGTGCACTGGGCCCGATACCCGATTGTGACCCAACCATGAAACGTACGACACAGTTCCGCCGTCCAAGCGGCGTGCAGAAGCTCCTGGCGGCAGCGGCCGCCGTGATGGTCCTCGGTCTCGCCGGGTGCGGCGGGGGCTCCACAGACCAGGCGACGATGGCCGAGGGGGCGATGCCGGCAGCCGAGATGCCGATGATGGATGGGAAGGCACCCGTCGTCGAGCAGCAGGTGATCCGCACGGCCTACGTCACCATTCGGGTCTCGGACGTCACGGCGGGAGTTGCCGATGTGCGCTCCGCCGTCAATGCCACCGGCGGGACGATCAGCACCGAGGACGTGTCCCGCTACGACGGATCCCAGACCGCGACGCTCACTGTCCGCATCCCCGCCGAGGACCTCGACGCATTCCTGACCGGGCTCGCTGATCTCGGGGCCATTGAGCAGTCCTCGATCAGCGCCGCGGATGTCACCACACAGGTCATCGATCTGGACGCGCGCATCACGTCTCTGAAAGGTTCCATCGCGCGCCTGACGGAACTGCAGGCCCAGGCAGCCAACGTCGCAGACCTCGTCGCCGTCGAGACCGAGTTAGCGAATCGACAGGCCGAGTTGGAATCGCTGCAATCACAGCGTGACTACCTGGGTGACCAGGTGGCGATGTCCACCGTAACCATCACGCTCGTCCCCGAAGTCGGCGCGGTCACCACCACCCCCGACTTCCTGCGTGGCCTGGAGACCGGATGGAACGCACTGCTCAGCACAGGCGGTGTGCTCGTGACAGCAGCCGGATTCATCATCCCGTTCGCCGTTGTGATCGGGATCATCGTGCTCGTGATCCGTTGGATCATCCGCCGGAAGAAGAAGACCGGGGGTGGTGCAGTGTGAACACCGACCACCCCCGGGGCACGTCACAGCCCCCCGTCGGTGACGTGCCAGATCCATCCCTAGGGATGGAGTTCGTGATCCCGCGTGAGCACCGTGCGCGCCTTGTCCAGGGCGGCGCCGAGCACGAAGGACGTGATGTCCTGATTCTGTGCGGCGGCGGCCTCCCGAATCAGGACCAGCGCCTGCGGTGTCAGCCGCATATTCAGCCGCGCGGTGCGGCCATTACCCACGTTCACAATCCCCCTTCATGGGACAAAGTGCTCTGCACCTCATCCCGTGTTCGACCCGGACACCTGCACGGTCGCAGGGGGGTCTGACATGACTCGGACGTCGGTGAATCACACGTCTGTTATTCGAGGAGGAGCATGAAGCGCGCCATTGCAGTGTGCATCGGGGCAGCCATGGCGGCGGTGGTCCTCACCGCGTGCAGTTCGAGCGAGTCGGCCGAGTCGGCACCACCGAGTGATGTCATCAACGAGATCACACCCGAACAGGAGACCTTCCGCGCTGACCTGATCGCGGCATCACTCCCCCAGGACGAGGCGACCGCGCTCATCGAACAGAACGGCTACACCTGGCGCCTGGGCACGATCGATGGCGAACCGCAGGCGGTAACGATGGATTACCGAATCGACCGGCTGACGCTGACCGTCGACGCGGGCATCGTCACCGACGCCACCTGGGGTTAGTCCCCCTCGAAGGCCGGCGGTGGGCGCTGCCCGTCGTCCTGGCTGCCGCCTTCGGAAATCGTCTGCTCGATCTGAGCGGCTGTGCGCCCCAGCCCGACACCGATGATCATCCCGGCGACCAGGATGATCAGCGCGATCAGGACCGTGGTGGATTTCGCCCGAGCTCGCGGCGCCCGTTGCGCCAGCATCTGCTGCAGGTCGTCGTCGGACATGGACCCATCCTTACTCATGCCGGAGGGCCTCGATCGGTCGGAGGGAGGCGGCCCGATTGGCGGGGAAGGATCCGAAGAACAGGCCGATCGCCACGCTGATGACGAAGGCTGCAATCACCGAGGACGGCACGATCGCGGGCCTGATGCCCGCGATCTCGATGAACGACGCGGCAAATGCGAGTACGAGTCCGGCGACCGCCCCGATCAGGGACAGCACCGTCGCCTCCAGGAGGAATTGGAGCAGGATGTAGCGACGCGTGGCACCGACGGCTTTCCGGATTCCAATTTCACGAGTCCGCTCCGTGACCGATACGAGCATGATGTTGGTTATGCCGATACCGCCCACGAGAAGCGAGATCGCGGCGACCGCTCCCAGCAGGGCGGTGAAGATCCCGAGTGCCTGATCGATGGTATCGAGCAAGCTGGCCTGATTGAAGATGGCGTAGTCCCGGGTCTCGGCCGTGGTGCCGTGCTGCTCGTCGAGAATCGCGATCACCTGGCTCTCCGCGGCGTCGACACGTTCGGGGCTGACCCCCTGCACCGAGATGGTGTCCAGCGGACCGTAGCCGACCAGCGAGTTCTCGACCGCGGTCAGCGGGGCGAGGATCACGTCGTCGTTATTGAAGGGCCCGGTCGAACCCTTCGAGACCAGCACACCGGTCACGGTGAACGGAACTCCGTTGCACACCACCTGAGCGCCCAGGGGATCTTCCGCCCCGAAGAGTTCCTCGGCGACCGTGGATCCGATGCTCGCCACGGGCCGGCCATCGAGCACATCCGTGTTCTGGAAGTAGGTGCCTTGCGCAAGTTCGGAGTTATTGATCGTGTAGTACGCCGGCCATGTTCCATTCATGGTGGTTCGGTAGGCCCGATCGGCGTGAGTGCAGGACACCGGCACGGTCTTCACCGGAGCTACCCCGGCGATATCCGGTCCGCGACTGGTGTCGGATAGCGCAATCACATCGTCCAGGGTCAGATCTCGCGGCGCAGGGTTGACGATCACCCCATCCTCGTTGGGGTCATCGGGGAACACGGTCAACAGATTGGTTCCCAGGCTCTGGATGCTGGCACTGATGCTGTTGGAGGCGCCCTGCCCGAAAGCCACCAGAGTGATGACGGCGGCGACACCGATCATGATCCCCAACACGGTGAGTGCGGAGCGCAGTCGATTGGCGACGATCGCTTGCCAACCGCTGCGGAACGACTCCCAGATGATCATCGGCGAACATCCGATTCGATCCGACCATCCCGAAGGGTGACCACCCGATGAGCACGCGCTGCAACGTCGTCTTCATGGGTGATGACAGCGATGGTTCCGCCGCCCGCGTGCACCTGCTCCAGGAGATCCAAGACTTCCGCCGTGCTCCGGGAATCCAGATTCCCGGTGGGCTCATCAGCCAGCATGAGTGCGGGTTGCATTGCCAAGGCCCGCGCCACCGCGACACGCTGTTGCTGCCCACCGGAAAGCTCATTGGGTTGGTGATGCGTGCGGTCCGCGAGACCGACGCTGCCCAGTGCAGCCAGGGCCCGCTGACGGCGATCGCCGCGCGATACACCTCGGTACATGAGGGGCAGCTCCACATTCGCCAGAGCACTCATGCGCGGGATCAGATTGAAGGATTGGAAGATGAAGCCGACCCTGCGATTGCGCACCAGGGATAGGGCGTCATCGTCGAGATCCCCCACGTCCACGCCGTCGAGGCGGTAGGTGCCGCTCGTGGCCACGTCGAGGGCACCGATGATGTTCATGAGCGTCGACTTCCCGGATCCCGAGGCACCCATCACCGCAACGAATTCACCACGCTCGATCGACAGGGTGACCCCGTCGACGGCACGCACCTCACTCGCGCCCGAGCCATAGACCTTCGTGATGTCGATCAACTCGACGACGGGGGTCATGTCAGTCGGATCCGCCCGGGATACCGCTGTCTGGTTGCTGCGCGCCGCTCTCGTCAGCCTTCGGCACGAGCACGGTGTCACCGACCGCAAGTCCGCCGGTCACCTCCGTGCCAATGTCCCCCTTGAGTCCGAGGGTGATGGTTACCTCCTCGGTGGTGTCCTCGGGGCCGGGACGCAACACGAATGCCTGCCCATCACGTTCCGTGATCACACCGGGGGGCAGGAAGAGGACATCGGTGACCTCGTCAACCGTCACCGTCACCGATGCCGTCATCCCCTCACTGACGCCCTCGGGAGCATCGGTCAACTGCACACGGACCCCGTAGGTGACCAGAGCATTGGTTCCGGTGGTCGCCACTCCGTCTACCGCCGAGACAGTGCCGGTCGCGGTGGCCCCGGCGAGAGCTGCGAAGGTCACAGTCACCGGATCACCCACCCGAACCTTGGCGGCATCGGATTCGGCGAAGTCGGCGACCACTTCGAGTGCGCCGGACGGCACGAGCGTGATCCCCGGGGTGTTGGTGGGTGAGGAACCACTCGAGATCTCCCCGACCACGTACGTCACCGCACCGACCACACCATCCATGGGCGCGATGATCGTGGTGTCATCCACGGCCGCCTGCGCCGCTGCGACAGCCGCTTCCGCCGCTGCGACTGCAGCATCGCTGGCAGTCGGCGCGGTGTCATCCACGGCCCTGGCGCTGGTCTCGGCCTGGGCGACACTCTGGCGACCAGTGATCTTCCCGAGGGTGTACGCCTGTTCCGCGTTGGTCAAGGCTTGCCGGGCAGTGCGCACCGCGTCTGCACCCGCCTTGCGCAGATCCGCGTGCAGGCGCTGCAGCGCGACATTCGCGCTGGCGAGGGAATTCGTGGCCGTGACAACGGCCTGACGATCCGCCAGCACACCAGCGTCACGCGCAATGCGGGCGTTCTCAAAGGCCTGCTGGGCGCTGAGCAACGCGTTCTCGGCGGTGCGGCAGGCCGCGGTTCCCGCAGGCTCACACGAGGCATGGCGATCCGCCTGCGCCTTGTTCTGGGTGGCGAATGCCTGATTGAGCGTCACCCCGTACTTCGTGGAATTCGCCGTGGCCGCGGTGACCGCACCGTCCAGGGTGGCCTGCGCCGCCGTCACGGCGGCCTCCGCTGCTCGCACCTGCGCCTGCGCCGCGGGATTCGGACAGGTGGGATCCGAGGACACCACGCAGGCATCCGACCAGAGCGCTTCGGCAGCACGCAGGTTCGACTTCGCTTGCGTGACCGCCTGCCGGTTGCGTTCGTTGGTCGCCTCCGCGGTCGCGATCGCGTTGGCCAGCGTCTGCTGCGCCGTGCTCGCCGATCCGCGGGCCTGCGCCAGGGTGGACTCCGCAGACGCCAATTGCTGCAGCGCCAGCACGTTGTCGATCCTTGCCAGCACATCGCCTTCTTGCACCCGGTCACCGACCTGCACTGCCAGCTCGGTCACGGTGCCCACCGAACCGAACGTCAGATCGACGGTGCCGCTGCGCTCGACCGTGCCGTTGGCGGTGACCGTGGCGGTGACCGTGCCGACCGCTGCTGTCACGGTCGAGCGGGGCTCGTCAGGGCTCGAGGGACGCAGGCTGACGAGGAGCGCCACGACGGCGAGGACGAGGACACCAGCGAGGGACAGGTTGACCCACCGTCGCTTCACCACCCCAGTATGCGGGGACGACTAGAGCGAACGGCACTCCGGGGCCTGGCCGAACGACCCCCGAAGCCGCTCATCCGAGTCGAGTCCCTCCAGTTCGGTCAGGAGTCGCCGGCCCGTGTCATAGGCCTGGCGACCGGAGTCGATCGCCTGACCAAGAAGGAGGATTCCCTCGATCGGAGTTCCCGCGGATAATGCACTGTTCACGGTGTCTCGTGTGGTTTCTACCTGCACCTGCGCGGTCTCGTACAGCGCCTGCGCCTCGGTCAGCGCAGCCGCGGATTCGGTGTAGTCAAGGGGAACATCACCCAGAGCGAAACCGAGCTGATCGAGCGGCGCCTGGAGTCTGGCCATCGCCTTATCCACCTGCTCCTGCGCCTGCACCGCAAGGTCCTTGGTCGGGTCGAATTCCCGGAACGCGGATTCCGGGATGGTGCCCGCGACCTGCTTCAACGCGCTGATGGACGTGCATACGTCACCAGCCCAGACGATCTCGGCGGGGGTCGGATCAGGCGTCGGTATCGCCGGCTCTGTCGGTGCTGCTGTCGACACGGCTGCAGTCTCCGAGTCCGTGGACTGCCCGCGACTCACGAGGGCGATGGCGAGCCCGACGACAAGAACGAGCGCGACGACCAGGGAAGCGATGATGCGCCGCCGACGATCGATGGTGCCGCTCATCTCTCACCTTCCTGGATCACCGCGATGCGCATGCGCACAGCCTGGCGTAGTGCCGCCTCCGCGTCCCAGTCCCGCTCACGGGCCGCGGCGACGAGCGCAAGGAGGAGCGCACCGAATTCCTCCTCCGACTGCACATTCTTCAGAGTGGTCTCGGCAGCGGCCTGCGCGGGCACCGCGGGGAGGTCGAGGGATGCGCTGCGTGCGAGAAGTTTCGCGGCACGCACCAATGCCGGCAGTGATTCCGGAATCCCGTCGGTGACCGAGGCGCGGCCTTTCTCCTTCGCCTTCAGGGCGTGCCAGTTCGCCTCTACCTGCTCGGCGGTGTCCGCAGTCGCATCCCCGAACACATGCGGATGGCGGGCGATCAGCTTTGTGATGATGCCGTCGGCAACGTCGTCGATATCCCAGGGAGTCTCCGACTCCTGGGCGATTCGGGCATGGAAGACGATCTGCAACAGCAGATCACCGAGTTCCTCCCGCAGACCCGGATCGTCATCGATCTCGATCGCCTCGACGGTCTCGTAGGCCTCTTCGACGAGGTACTCGACCAGTGAGCGGTGGGTCTGACGTGCATCCCACGGGCAACCGGACCGCAACGTGTCCATGACCTCGACGAGGTCGAGGAAACGCTGACCGCGGGGCATCGTCAGTCAAGCATCGTCAGTTGGGTGTCGAGAGATCGTCCGGGGGCGGCCCGATTGTGAGGTTGGCCGCATCCCACGCCCCGTAGCGCGGACTGATCTCCACGCCGACCTCTTCGCTATACGCGCCGATGGTTTGGAAGACCGCGAGGGATTGCATATCCGGTGACTCGTTCGGTGCCAACTTCAACCCGAGCTTCTCCACCTGGATGTTGAGCCGGATGATGCCCGTGATCTGATCGGGTGCGACATCCTGTGTCAGCAGGTACTTCTCGAATTCCGCGATACCCCCCGCCTGCTCGCCGTAGGCATCGAGGACCGCGTCGATTTCACCTTCGTTGACGGTGACGCCTTCTTTCGTGGCGACCTGGTCGACCAGTTCCGTGGTGACCGCGCGCCCCAGGGCCGTGGCCATCATCGACGGCGATGCGTCATCGAGACTCTTTCCCTGCGCGGTGAGCAGGTTCTCAACCTCGGCGCTGATGGTCGCGTCCGTGATTCGGGTATCACCCACGATGGCTGCGGAGCCGGCGGTCTGGCCGCTGCACGCGCTGAGGGCGAGCACGGCCACGGCAGCGATGGCGGCGCGAAGCTTCACGGAGCACTCCTGTTCCTGGTCTTCATTGTGCAACGACGTCGAGCAGTTCCTCGGCCCACGCCAGAAGTGCCCGATCGGTGGCGCCGGCTGGCTTCGGCACGATGATCGTACGGACTGCAGGCTTGACCACCGTCTTCGGGTAGAGCCGGGTGAGTCGCATCTGCGCCGATTCCCGGAGCTCCACCGGGGCCAGGCGGATACCGGCGCCCTGCGCGACCACCTCGGTGATACCCACGGCACGGCAGTGGGCCCGGAAACGCGCCACCGCGAGGAGGGACTCCACGGTCTCGGGGAGTGGTCCATAGCGGTCGAGGAGTTCTGCCGCGACCTCGTCGACCTGAACGTCCGTCTGCGCGTCCGCGAGTCGCTTGTATGCCTCGAGCCGCAGTCGCTCCTGCGGTACGTAGTCCTCGGGGATGTGGGCGGTGATGGGCAACTCGACACTGACTTCACGTGTCTCCGGGTCGCCCCGGTACTCCGCGAGTGCCTCCCCCACCAGGCGCAGATAGAGGTCGAATCCGACGTCGGCGATATGACCGCTCTGCTCGCCACCGAGCAGATTGCCCGCACCACGGATCTCGAGATCCTTTAGTGCGATCTGCATACCCGAACCCAAATCGGTGCGCTGGGCGATCGTGGCGAGGCGTTCGTGCGCTGTCTCGGTCAGCGGCTTGTTCGGGTCGTAGAGCAGGTACGCGTAGGCACGCTCGCGACCCCGTCCCACCCTGCCACGTAGCTGGTGCAGCTGTGAGAGTCCAAAGGTGTCGGCTCGATCGACGATAAGGGTGTTGGCGTTAGCGATGTCGATTCCGGACTCCACGATCGTCGTGCACACGAGGACATCGATGCGCTTCTCCCAGAAGTCGATGATGACCTGCTCGAGGGCGGCCTCACCCATCTGCCCGTGCGCGACCGCAACGTTCGCCTCGGGGACGAGCTCACGCACGCGCGCGGCCGCTCGCTCGATCGACTCGACCCGGTTGTGCACGAAGAACACCTGCCCTTCACGCAGGAGTTCACGATGGATGGCAGCAGTGATCTGTTGTGCGTCGTAGGGCCCGACGTACGTCAGCACGGGATGGCGCTCCTCGGGCGGTGTCTGGATCACACTCATTTCGCGGATACCCGTGACGGCCATCTCCAGAGTTCGCGGGATGGGAGTGGCCGACATCGCCAGAACATCGACATTGGTGCGGAGGGCCTTCAGATGCTCCTTGTGTTCGACACCGAAGCGCTGCTCCTCATCGATGACCACCAGGCCCAGGTCCTTGAAGCGCACCGACGGCGTCAGAATGCGATGGGTGCCGATCACGACGTCGACGGTTCCATCACCCAGTCCCTCGAGGACGGACTTCATCTCTTTCTCTGTGTTGAAGCGTGAGAGCCCGGCCACCTTCACCGGGAACGGCGCGAAACGCTCGGCGAAGGTGGAGAGGTGCTGCTGAACCAGCAGTGTCGTGGGCACGAGGACTGCCACCTGCTTGCCGTCCTGCACCGCCTTGAAGGCTGCGCGCACGGCGATCTCTGTCTTTCCGTATCCGACATCCCCACAGATCAGGCGATCCATCGGCACGGTTCGCTCCATGTCGCGCTTGACCTCGTCGATGCACGCCACCTGATCGGGTGTCTCGACGTACGGGAACGCATCCTCCAACTCCCGCTGCCACGGAGTGTCCGAGGTGAACGCGTACCCGGCCGCGGACTGACGCGCCGCATACAGGCGCACCAGCTCACCCGCGATCTGCTTCACGGCCTTTCGGGCGCGACCCTTCGCCTTCGCCCAATCCGCTCCGCCCAGACGGTGGACCGAGGGTGACTCACCACCGACATACCGAGTGACGAGGTCGAGTTGGTCCATCGGCACGAACAGGCGATCCGCGGGATGGCCCCGCTTGCTCGCCGCGTACTCGATGATCAGGTACTCGCGTTCCGCACCACCCACGGTGCGTCGGATCATCTCGACGTAGCGCCCCACACCGTGGTGCTCGTGCACGACGTAGTCCCCGGGGGTGAGTGACAGCGGGTCGATGCTGCGCCTGCGCCGGCTGGGCATCCGGCGGATCTCTTGGGAGCGTTGGCCGAGGATGTCGGTGACCGTAAGCAGGTCGACGTCACCCCAGGTGAAGCCGTGGGTCCACCGACCTGGCGCGAGGGTCACCACGGACGCATCCGGTGCCCCGTCGATCGACTCGGTGATGCGGGCGGGAATCTGGGCCTCGGCCAATTCCTCCGCGAGGCGTTCGAGTGGTCCATGTCCCTCCCCCACGATCACCACACGGTGACGCTCGGCGAGCCCCGCGCGGAGGAAGTCGATGGCGGCATCGGCGTCCGCGCGGAATTCCGTTGCCGGGGTTGCGGGCACGGTGACATCGGCGTCCTCGCGGGGCAGGGACGTGACCTCCCACCAGGTGCTGCCCGCTGCGCGCGCAGACTCGGCGACCTCGTCGAAGGTGAGGTACGGCGCGGGTGCGAGTTCGATCGGTGTCTCACCACCCACCGACGCGGCATGCCAACCGGCGGCGAGAAATTCCTCCGCCGTGCGGAGCACATCGGTCGCGCGGCTCTCTACCCGCGCCTGCTCCACGACGACGATGTGCGCCTTCGCGGGGAGGAGGGTGTGCACGCCGACCATCTCTCCGACCAGTGCAGGGGCGAGGGACTCCATCCCCTCGACGGGGATCCCCGCGGCCACCTTCTCGCAGAGTTCCGCCACCTGCGGGTGCACCTGGGCAAGCGACCGTGCACGCGCCCGCACCTCCGGGGTGAGAAGCACCTCGCGCACCGCGTGCGCGCAGAGACCCTCCGCCAGATCGAGGGAGCGTTGATCCGTGACCGCGAAGTGGCGCACTTCCTCGACCTCGTCGCCCCAGAACTCGATCCGCAGCGCGTGCTCACTCGTGGGGGGGAAGACGTCGAGGATGCCACCGCGCACGGCGAGTTGACCTCGACGCTCCACGAGGTCGACGCGCTCATAGCCGAGGGTGACCAGGCGTTCGACGAGCTCGGTCAGATCGGCGCTGTCGCCCGCACGCAGTTCGACGGGCTCGACGTCACCGAGTCCGGCAGGAATCGGCTGCATCGCAGCGCGTGCGGAGGCCACGACGGCCCGCAGGCGTGCGTCACCGGTGGCGAGTCGACGCAGGACGGCGACACGTCGTCCGACCGTGTCACTGGAGGGCGAGAGTCGCTCATGCGGAAGCGTCTCCCACGACGGGAAGACCGCGACATCCCCGTCGATCACCTCGGCCAACGCTGCGGCGAGGTCCTCCGCTTCACGACCGGTGGCGGTGACGACGAGCAGGGGTGATCGCTCGGCGATCACCCCTGCGACGATCGGTACCGCCGTGACCGGACTGACCACCGTGATGTGATCGGCAGTTGTCTGGGCCAATTCGCTGATGCGCGCCACCGATGGTTCCGCGCGGAGTGCGTCGAGGACGCCGCGCAGACTCACGTCCGCAGCACGGAACGCAGGGCCGCGGCGATGTCCGGATGCGCCACGACGAGGTCGGTGACGTAGGGAGGCATGTGATTGAAGGTGACCGGGCTGCCATCGAAGTGACTCGGAACGAGCCCGTAGTGGACGGCGACGCCGTAGGGCGCCGCGACATCCCACTCGTAGAAGCCGGTGTTGTGCACATAGGCCTCTGCGCGCCCAGCGAGCACCTCGTTGACCTTCGCGCCCACGGATCCCACGTCGACCACCTCCACACCCTGGGTCATCCCCTGCGCGGCGAGCACGGTGCTGAGGTCGTCGACGATCCGTCCGAGTGTCTCGGGTGGACGGCTTCGCGAGGCGACGATGCGGATCGGCCGGTCCGTGGGCAACGGGTGGACCCCCGGGTCCGCATCGAGCACGCTGCGGGTAAGCCCTTGACCGGGAAGGTCGACGGTGCAGGCGCTCAGTCGCTGATCTCCCATGTCCCAGAGTGCGATGTGGACGGCGAAGTCGCTGCGGATTTGCCCGTACTCCCATGTCCCGTCGAGTGGGTCGACGATCCAGACGCGCGCAGCATCGAGCCGCGAGGAGTCGTCTTTACCCTCCTCGCTGAGCACCGCATCCTCGGGGCGCGCCTCGGCGAGGGCTCGCGCAATCAACGCGTGCGACTGGGAATCTGCGAGATCGCGGAGCGTGTCGGCCTTCTCCCGGCTCAACTCGGGTCCGTGGTCGGCGAGGAACTGCTCACGAAGTTCGAGCAGGAGGCGACCCGCCTGCTGCGCCACGTGTAGGGAGACGTGTGCGTCGTTCACGTCACTCCCGGGCATTGAAGGTGTTCTGCGTCGTTTCGAGGCCATCCTCCACCACGCTGACCGCGGCACGAGCGGCGCGGTCCAGGACCTGAGGGAGATCGGCTCGCTGATCTGCGGTGAAGGCTTGCAACACGAAGTCCGCGGGGGCCTGGCGGCCCTGAGGTCTGCCGATGCCGATGCGCACGCGATAGAACTCCCCGGTTCCCAGGGCACCACGGATGCTCTTCAGGCCGTTGTGGCCGTTGTCGCCACCACCGAATTTCACCCGCAATGTGGTGAAGTCGATGTCGAGTTCATCATGCAGCACGATCAGGTGGTCCGGTTCGACACCGTAGAACCCCATCAATGCCGATACGGGGCCTCCCGACTCGTTCATGTAGCTCAGCGGGCAGGCCGCGATCACCTGGTGGGTGGCTCCCGGAATCCCGACGCGCAGCTCCGCGACCTCGGCGAGGGCACGCTTATGCCGCGAGGCCTTCGCGCTGTGTTCGGTAATGAGATCCCGCACGGCCATGGCCCCGACGTTGTGCCGGGTCGATGCGTACGCGGGTCCGGGGTTGCCCAGACCCGCGATCAACCACGGTCCGGACATGGTGGTCGACCCTAGTCGCCGGAGGAAGCCTCGGCGGCCGGCGCGGCACCGGCGTCAGCGGCCGGTGCGGCGGCGGCTTCGCTCGCAGCTGCTGCTGCCGACGCAGCCGCGGCCGCTGCTGACTTCTCCTTGACGTCGTTGACCGCGTGATCGACCGCAACGATCGGATCCTCACCGCGCGCGACGGCCTCCTCGAGTGCCTGCACCACGGCGGCAGGGTCGTAGCCCGCCTCGATCGCAAGCTGGTGCGCCTTGGCGACGGCATCCGCGTAAGAGCTGCGGATCGCGGCCTCCTGCTGCGTGATCACGACGAGGTCGATGTGCTCGAGATTCCGCTTCACCGGATCGCGCTGGATATCGCGCGGCTTGGTGAGGAAGGTCGTGCCGTCGATCTCGACGCTGAGGACGACGCGCGCCTTGCGCAGGGCGAGGTCGAGCTCGTGCTCGGGGAGGGAGACATGCGTGAGTTCGGTGCCGCGGCCGTAGATGACCCCGGGAACCTGGCCACCGCGACGAACGCGGCGGGCAGCGCCCTTACCGAAGTCCGAACGCGGGGTCGCGCTGATGCTGACGTTGGTCATGTCTCTCCTCGGCTCTCCTGCGCCTCGGCGCGACGCGCGCCACGGGGCGCCGACGTCGATAACGGTGTTGCCACCCTCGCCGAGGACGGGCCCGACCCTACCAACCGCCTTTTCGGTCAGTGCGACGAGGCTTCATCCTGGGTGGCCGCCTCGAACATGGTGGTCACCGAGCCGTCAGTGAACACTTCGTTGATGGCCTTGGCCAGGAGCGGCGCGATGGGGAGGATCGTGAGCTTCTCGAAGCGGTGCTCGGGCGGAATGGGCAGGGTGTCGGTGACCACGACCTCACTGATCGCGGAGTTCTGCAGGCGCTCGCGTGCCGGGTCACTCAGGATGCCGTGGGTAGCGGCCACGATCACCTTCGAGGCACCCTGCTCGAACAGGGTCTCCGCGGCCTTCACGATGGTGCCGCCCGTGTCGATCATGTCGTCGACGAGGACGCAGATGCGGTCCTGCACGTCACCGACGACCTCGAAGACGCGGACGTGGTTCGGCACGTCCGGGTCGCGACGCTTGTGGATGATGGCCAGGGGAGCACCGAGGACGTCGGTCCAGCGTTCGGCCACACGCACGCGACCGGCGTCGGGTGAGACGACTGTGATCTGCTCGCGCGGCAACTTCGCCGAGACGTGCGCCGCGAGCAGGGGTAGGGCGAAGAGGTGGTCCACCGGACCGTCGAAGAACCCTTGGATCTGCGAGGTGTGCAGGTCGACGGTCATCAGCCGATCAGCGCCGGCGGTGTGGAAGAGGTCGGCCATGAGGCGTGCCGAGATGGGTTCGCGACCGCGATGCTTCTTGTCCTGCCGCGAGTAGCCGTAGAACGGAACCACCACGGTGATGCGCTTGGCGGATGCCCGCTTGAGCGCATCGATCATGATGAGTTGTTCCATGATCCAGGTGTTGATCGGTGTGGTGTGGCTCTGGAGAACGAATGCGTCCGTTCCACGCACCGATTCCTGGAAGCGGATGAAGATCTCGCCGTTGGCGAAGTCGTAGGCGAGGGTGGGCGAGACATTGATGCCGAGTTCGTCGGCGACCTGTTGCGCGAGTTCCGGGTGAGACCGTCCGGCCAAGAGCACCAACTTCTTTTGGGTGGGCACGGACTTCTCGGCCACTAGTCCTCCTGGTCGTCGTTGGGGGAAACCCTGTCAGATGCGTCTCCGGCGGCACGGGCGGCCTCGGCCGATGCGCTCCCGGCGCGTCGGCGCTGAACCCAGCCGCGGATATTGCGCTGTTTACCCCGGCCCACCCCGAGAGCCCCGGGTGGGACATCGTCGGTGATGACCGACCCGGCGGCGGTGTAGGCGCCGTCCCCGATGGTCACCGGGGCGACCAGCATCGTGTCGGACCCGATACGCACCTCGCGTCCGATCACGGTGCGGTGCTTGTCCTGCCCGTCGTAGTTCACGACGACGGTCGATGCGCCGATATTGGTGCCCTCCCCCACCTCGGCATCCCCGACGTAGGACAGGTGCGGCACCTTCGCGCCGTCGCCGATCTGGGAGTTCTTGATCTCGACGTAGGCACCGGCCTTGGTATCGGCGCCGAGGGTCGTTCCGGGCCGCAGGTAGGTGAATGGGCCAACGGTGGCGCGCGCACCGATCACCGCGAGCTCCGCCCAGGTGTGACGGACTTCGGCATCGGGACCCACCTCGCAGGCGATCAGCGTGGTGCCGGGACCGATGTGTGCCCCGGTCTCGATGGTGGTGGGGCCGCGCAGCACCGTCTGTGGAGCGAGGGTGACATCCGCGGCGATCTCGACGTCGACGTCGATCCACGTCGACCCCGGGTCGACGATGGTCACACCCTCGGTCATCCAGTGCACGTTGATCCGGTCGCGCATGATCGCTCCGGCCTCGGCGAGTTGCACGCGATCGTTCACACCGAGGATCTCCATCGGGTCGTCCACGACGGCCGCCGACACCCGATGGGATCCGGCGCGCAGAATCGCGATGACATCCGTGAGGTACTCCTCGCCCTGCGCATTCTGCGTCGTGATCGCGGCAAGCGATTCCGTCAGGCGTTGGCCGTCGAAGGCATACATCCCCGAGTTGATCTCGGTGATGTCGAGTTGATCGGGGGTGGCGTCGCGGTGTTCGACGATCGCCGTCACGTGGCCTTCAGCATCGCGCACGATGCGTCCGTAACCGGTGGGATCGTCGAGGTACGCCGTGAGCATGGTGGCGGATGAACCGTGACTAACGTGGGACTCCACGAGCTCCACCACAGTAGGCCCGGTCAGCAGCGGTGTGTCACCCGTGAGCACCACCACGGGTCCACTGCCCAGGTCGGCACCGCGCGCGGCGAGCTCGGCCAACGCAACACGCACCGCATGACCCGTGCCGTTCTGTTCCTTCTGCACAACCGTGAGCACCCACGGAGCAACCTCCGCGAGGTGCGCCGTCACCTGATCCCGACCGTGACCGACCACGACCATCAGGTGTTCGGGTTCCGCTGCGGCTGCCGCCTCCACCACGTGGCCGAGCAGGGTGCGCCCGGCGACGGAGTGCAGGACCTTGGGGGTGGCCGACTTCATCCGCTTTCCCTCGCCGGCGGCGAGGATGATCACGACGGAGGGCCGATGGCTCACGGGGGCATCCTTCCGCATCGAACCGGGGCCGAGGAACCGACCGTCAGGCCACCGGGGGGCCGAGCGAGGTAAGCGGAACCACACGTGGGTCCCCACTTGCTACCAGCCGGCGGTCATTCGTGACCAGCGCATGACACCCGTTGTTGGTCGCGGTGGCCAGGTGGAGGGCGTCGACGAACCCGAGTCCCACCTGTCCTCGGAGGCGCGCGGAGGTTTCGAAGTCCTTGCGCGTGTGCTGCAGCATCAGGAAGAGGTGGTCGTTGTCCACGAGGCTCCGCGCGGCCTCGACCGCGTGTGCACTCCCTCGGCGGAACGGTCCCGTGAGGACTTCCGCGCAGACCGCGTCCGAGATACACGCCGTATAGGCCCCGTCCGCACATGCACCGAGGAAATCTCGCGCCACGCGCCCGAACTGCGGATCGTCCTCGAGGACATAGATGAGGACATTCGAGTCCACATAGACCGAGTCACCCGCGGACAGGGCCATCAGATGCCCTCGCGGTCCCAAGAGTCGCGGTCCTGATCGATGGTTCCCTGGATCTCCTCATGGGTGGAGCCCCACACACCCCTGAGGGCTCCGTAGGCGCGCTCCAGCCCGCTCCGCGCCGCCTCTCGACTACGGAAGCGAATGACGACGGCGTTGCCGTGCACGGTGGCCTCGCCCGTGTCACCGACTCGGAGACCGAGAGCAGCCACCGCTTCGGGGGGCAGGGTGATTTGGTTCCGTTGCCGGATAGTGATGGCTGCCATGGATCCTTCAGAAAATAGGGGAATTTTCTGACAGTTTAGGGCCGCCGGTGGCATGGGTCAATGGTGCGTCAACGCGATCACGGGGGGAAGAGCCCACCCCTGACCTGTGGACGATCGGCTAGAGCGGTGTCACGTACGCGCCGGAGATGCCACCGTCCACGAGGAAGTTCGACGCCGTGATGAAGGAGGAGTCATCACTGGCCAGGAAGGCCACGGCGGCGGCGATCTCCTCCGGCTCCCCGAACCGACCCACGGGGATGTGGACCAGGCGTCGGGCAGCCCGCTCCGGATCCTTGGCGAACAACTCCATGAGAAGCGGTGTGGCCACCGGTCCGGGCGAGAGCGCGTTGACGCGGATGCCGCTGCGCGCGAACTGCACACCGAGCTCGCGGGTCATCGCGAGGACACCGCCCTTGGATGCGGTGTAGGAGATCTGCGAGGTCGCCGCGGCCATGGTGGCGACGAAGGATGCGGTGTTGATGATCGATCCCTTGCCCTGCTCAAGCATGTAGGGCAGGACTTCTTTGCAGCACAGGTACACCGAGGTGAGATTGACCTCCTGCACGCGACGCCACGCGTCGATGCCGGTCTCCAGGATCGAATCATCATCGGGCGGCGAGATACCCGCATTGTTGAACGCGATATCGATGGAGCCGTAGCGGTGCTTCGTAGCCCGGAACAGTTCCGCGACATCCCCGGCATCGGTGACGTTGCACTGCACGAACATCCCGTTCACTTCATCGGCGGCGGCCTGCCCCGAGGATGCGTCCATGTCGCCGATGACGACATGCGCACCCTCATCGGCGAGACGCCGCGCGGTGGCCAATCCGATACCGCTGCCACCACCGGTGATGACGGCGGAGCGGGCTTCGAGACGACGGCACTTACTGGACATGTGACTCCCTGTCGGTCGCGATGAAGACGTTCTTGGTCTCGGTGAAAGCCTCGGGGGCATCGGGTCCGAGCTCGCGGCCCAGACCGGACATCTTGAACCCACCGAAGGGGGTCCAGTAACGCACGGAGGAATGCGAGTTCACCGACAGGTTGCCCGACTCCACGCCGCGCGCCACGCGCATGGCGCGCCCGACGTCGCGGGTCCAGATGGATCCCGACAATCCGTAGGGGGTGTCGTTCGCCAGGCGGATGGCGTCGTCTTCGTCGTCGAAGGGAACGACCACCACGACGGGTCCGAAGATCTCCTCCGTATATGCACGATCGGTCTCCGACGCCGTGAGCACCGTCGGCGGATACCAGAACCCGGGACCCGATGGGCAGTCCCCGCGGAACAACACCTGGGAGTCATCAGGGACGAAGGATGCGACGGTCTCGAGTTGGCCGCGCGAGATCAGCGGTCCCATCTCGGTCTTCTCGTCAGCCGGGTCACCGACCTTCACGCCTGCGACCGATTTCTCCAGGCCACCAAGAAACTCGTCCATCACACTGCGCTGCACGAGGATGCGCGAGCGTGCGCAGCAGTCTTGGCCGGCGTTGTCGAAGACGCCATAGGGCGCGGTGGCCGCGGCCTTGGCGATATCGGCGTCGGCGAACACGATGTTGGCACTCTTACCGCCGAGCTCGAGAGTCACGCGCTTCACCTGCGGTGCGCATCCGGCCATGATGCGGGTGCCCACCTCGGTCGAACCGGTGAAGACGATCTTTCGGACCGTCGGGTTGTCGACGAACCGCTGACCCACCACGGAGCCCTTGCCCGTCAGGACCGTGAAAACGCCCTCGGGGATACCGGCTTCGAGGGCAAGCTCCCCGAGTCGGACGGCCGTCAGCGGGGTGAGTTCCGCCGGCTTGAGAACCACAGTGCATCCCGCAGCCAGCGCAGGAGCGAAGCCCCAACCGGCGATCGGCATCGGGAAGTTCCAGGGGACGATGATCCCGACAACACCGATCGGCTCCTGAAAGGTGATGTCCACGCCACCGGGGACCGGGATCTGTCTGCCGAACAGGCGCTCGGGTGCACCGGCGTAGTAGTTGAGGACGTTGACGACGTTGCCCGCCTCCCACCGCGCGTTGCCGATGGTGTGACCGGAGTTGGCGACCTCGAGTTGGGCGAGTTCCTCGGTGTGGTCCCGGACCACGGATGCGAAGGCACGCAACAGGTCCGCCCTCTCCCCGGGCGCCGTGCGCTTCCACGACTCGAAGGCGCGCTCGGCACGCGCGATGGCCACATCGGTGTCGGCCGCGCTGGTGGCAGGCACCTCGGCGATGACCTGCTCGGTCGCGGGGTTGATGACGGCGTGCATGGCGCTCCTAGAGTCGTTCGAATCCGCGGAACCGCTCCCAGTCGGTCACCGCGGAGTTGAATGCTGCCAGTTCCACGCGCGCCATGTTCGCGTAGTGGGCCTGCACTTCCTCGCCGAATGTAGTGCGGATCCACGCCGAGTTCTCCCACAGCGCCAGGGCCTCGCCCATGGTCGCGGGGACGCGGGCGGAATCGCTCTCGTAGGCGTTGCCGACGAAGGCCGGCTCCAACGGGAGTTCCCGGGCCACCCCGTCGAGGCCGGCGGCGATCATCCCGGCCACCGCGAGGTAGGGGTTCACATCCCCGCCGGGGATCCGGTTCTCCAAGCGCAGCGAGTGGCCGTGACCTACAAGCCGGAAGGAGCACGTGCGGTTGTCCCGGCCCCAGCGCAATGCCGTAGGGGCGAAGGAACCGGCCTGATACCTCTTATAGGAGTTGATCTGCGGCGCATAAAGCAGCGTGAGTTCGGGCGCATGCGCGATCTGCCCAGCGATGAAACTACGACCCAGGTCGGACATTCCGTCCGGTGATGCATCATCGGCCATGACGGCCTCACCATCCGCGGACCGGAAGGAGAGGTGGATGTGGCAGGAATTGCCCTCCCGCTCGTTGAACTTCGCCATGAAGGTGATCGACACGCCCTCCTGGGCGGCAATCTCCTTGGCCGCGGTCTTATAGACGACGTGGTTGTCACAGGTGGTGAGGGCGTCCGAGTACTTGAAGGCGATCTCGTGCTGACCGAGATTGCACTCCCCCTTCGCGCTCTCCACTGTCATGCCCGCATCCGCCATCGCGTTCCGGATGCGCCGCAGGAGCGGCTCCACGCGTGCGGTGCCGAGAAGTGAGTAATCGACGTTGTAGAGGTTGGCTGGCGTGAGGTCGCGGTAGCCGCTCTCCCAGGCCTCCTCGTAGGAGTCGACGAACACGATGAATTCAAGCTCCGTCCCGACCATGGCCACCATGTCTTGGCCCGCGAGTGCGGCGAGTTGCTTGCGAAGGATCTGGCGGGGTGACGGGGCGACGTCATGGCCTTCTTCATCCTGGATGTCGCAGATGAGTGCCACGGTTCCGGGCTGCCAACTCTGCAGGTGGATGGTGTCGAGATCGGGGTGGAAGACCATGTCTCCGTAACCGGTGTCCCACGACGAGAGGGCGTAGCCGCCCACGGTGTTCATGTCCACGTCGACGGCGAGCAGGTAGTTGCACCCTTCCGTCCCGTGTCCCAGCACCTCGTCGAGGAAGTGACCGGCATGCACACGCTTGCCCTGCATTCGTCCCTGCATGTCCGTGATCGCGACGACGACGGTGTCGATCGACCCGTCGTCGACGAAGCGACGTAGGTCATCCACACTCATGCGACTCGGCCTGGCCATAGTTCCTCCCTGAACTGACACAGGAGGGAGGGGCGAACCCCTCCCTCCTGTGGTTACGCCCTACTGGCGCCAGTCTTCCTTACCGGCTTCCTCGAGCTGTTCGGTGACGTCATAGCCCTCCCGCTCGGGGTGACCATGCACCCCGCCGGTCATGGCGTACTCCTCTTCAGGTGAGAGCACGAGACGCTTGCGACCGAACAGTGCGAACAGGACCAAGCCCACAACGTAGGCGACAGCCACCCAGATGATCACCGCTCGGTAATCATCGTTGAACGGCATGAGGATGAGGGTGACCAAACCGATGATGCCGGCGACCAGAGCACCCCAGATCCCGACCGGGCTCCGGAAGGGACGCTCGACGTTGGGGAACTTCCGACGCAGGATCAGGAACGACACCATCTGAAGGATGTAGGCGATGACCGCGCCGAACACAGCGATGAGCAGAAGCGCATTCGCGGCGTTCACGTACGGCGCCTCTTCTGCCCCGTAGGCGATCGCACCGAGTCCGAAGACCAGGACGATTCCCACCACGGCACTTGCCAGGAGCGCCACCCACGGTGTCTTGCGCTCGCCCGTGAGTGACAGGAACTTCGGGTAGTAGCCCGCGCGGGACAGTGAGTACACGTTGCGACCAGCCGCGAACATGATGCCCTGGAATGAGGCGATCAGTCCCGCGAGCGCCATGAGCGACAGCAAGGCCGCGATGTCACTGTTCGGGAATATCGCGCGGAAACCATCGAGGATCGGCTCACCCGACTCGGAGATTGCCGCCGCACCCACGATGCCCGGATTCAAGATCAGCACCAGGAACGCCGTGACCACCAGGGTGAACATGCCCGCGATCGCACCCTTCGGGATGTCCTTCGACGGTGTCTTCGTCTCTTCCGCGGCCAACGGAAGCTCCTCGATGCCGAGGAAGAACCAGATGGCGAACGGCAGCGCAAGCAGGACACCGAGGATTCCGAATGGCAGGAATGTCGACCCGCCGGCCTCGGGAGCGATGTCGAAGAGCTTGTCCGTGCTGAACTGCCCGGAGAACAGCGCGCTGATGAAGAAGATCGCCAACACAAGGAGGGCGATGATCGCGATGATGAAGGCGAAGCGGAACGATGCCGCCGCACCAGCCGCATTCAACGCGACGAAGATCACGTAGATGATCACGACCCACAACAAAGTGGGCAAGGTGACACCGAAGAGATCCGCCACGATCGCATCCGCATACAACGCAGCGAACGTGCCCACCACCGCCGTAGTGATCACATACGCGATCGTTTCAGCGAAGCCCGTAACGAAACCGCCCCACGGACCCATCGCGGATCGACCGAATGAGTATGCGCCACCTGTGTGCGGCATTGCGGCCGACATCTCGGAGATGCTGTAGATCATCAACACATACATGAACGCGATGACGATGGTGGCGATCAGCATGCCGCCCCAACCCGCGTTCCCGATGCCGAAGTTCCAGCCCGAGAAGTCACCGGAGATAACGGCGGCGACGCCGAGGCCCCAGATTGAGGCGGCTCCCGCGTAGCGCTTGAGACCCCGTTTCTCGAAATACTCCTTGCCTGCGTGGGTGTACTCGACACCTCCGCCAGCACTCATCTTCTGATTCATTGGCCCTCCTCCTGGGCGAACGAGACTGGAAGAAGGGTAGGGCCAGAAGCCCCAAAATATGACTCAGATCACAGTGATTCGCCGGGGGAATTCCCCCGCGGCTAGCTCAGACCCCGGACCTTCTCGTAGATCCGGGTCCGAAGCTCGGAGAACCGCTGGTCGTTTCGGGTCTCGACCTGGCTCCGTGGGAAGGGGAGATCGATGCGCACCACGTCGCTCACCGTGGCCGGTTTGCCGTAGAGCACAACCACATCGTCGGAGAGGTATGTGGCCTCGTCGATGTCATGAGTCACCATCAAGGTCGTAATACCGAAGTCGGCACGAACCTTGAGGACCAGGTCCTCCAGGTCGAACCGGGTCTGTGCGTCAACCGAGGCGAAAGGCTCATCCATCACCAGGATCCGGGGCCGCACGGCCAACGCCCGCGCAATGCTGACCCGCTGCTGCATACCACCGGAAAGTTGCCAGGGGTACGCCTTCTCGTTCCCTTCGAGACCCACCTCGGTCAGCGATTCCTTCACGCGCTGTCGAACATCGGCCTTCGAGAGCTTCTCGTTGCGAAGGGGAAGGGCGATGTTGCGCTCCACCGTGAGCCACGGCATGAGGGAACGCGTGTAGTCCTGCAGGACTACGGCCAGGCCCTCGGGGGCACCTGAGAGTCGCTTTCCCGCGACGACGATCTCTCCGGCTGTCGGTTGGGCGAGTCCGGTCAAGAGCCGGAGGAGGGTGGTCTTGCCCACCCCGGACGGCCCGACGATGGAGACGTAGTGGCCCTCGGTGACGTCGTACGAGATCCCACCCAGGACGTGCTTGACGCCTTCAGGAGTCGGATAGTCCATCCGCACATCCCGAATGGAGATGGCTGCCGTTGTCACATGTCCTCCATCACCTAGACAAGCTTCTTCTGACCGAAGTACCAACGTAGTGAGATGCGCTCCACGACGTCGAAAACGAGATTGAGCACGTATCCCAAGATTCCAAGCAGCATCACACCCGTCCAGGCATCAAGGATCATGAAGCTGTCCGTGGCAATGAGCGTGAAGGCCCCGAGGCCGAAACCTGAACCGAGAATCTCGGAAGCAATTGCAACGATGAAGGCGATTTGAAAACCGACCTGTAATCCCGCAAAGACAGTTGGCAAGGCATTCGGTAGACGTACACGCCAGAGAACCTGGCTGCGAGTCAGGCGGAACACGGTCGCGGTATCAAGAAGAACCACGTTCGTCGCGCGAACCCCCTCGATGGTGTTCAGCAGGATGGGGAATGACGCAGCGAAAGCGATGGATGCGATGCGCATCGAGGAGTCGAGTCCGAGCAGCAGAATGAAGATTGGGACGAGAGCTACCGGCGGAATGGATCGAATGAAGTCGACTACGGGCTCGACGTAGCTCGCGGTGGTTCGAGAGGAACCGACCACGACTCCGAGCGGAACTGCGATGACCACGGCGATGAGGAAGCCGACGATCAGGTTCTGGAGTGTGGGCATCACGTGCACGCCCCAGAACTGCCAGATCCAGTTGAACTGGAATTGCTCCCAGATCAACTGCAGCGGAGGGAAGAACGGGTCGGTGGAGTCCGCGCTCGCGTTCCACCACCAGGTGACCAGGAGGACGGGAAGCCATCCACCGATGAGGATTGCGAGCAACCACTTCCCGATGCGCCTCATCGTCCGCTCCAGAAGACCGCTCGCCTCTGGAGGCGCACGATGAGTCGGGAGGTGACGAGACCGAGGATGCCCAGGGTGAGAACCACCGCATAGGTGCGATCCGCCGTCCCAGCGGACTGGTAGAGGGCCAGCAGTCTTCCCAGGCCCGGTGCTCCGCCGACGAGGCCGGCCACCACCGCCACGATCAGACTTGCAGTTGCCGCAAGCCGGGTGGCGACAGCGATCTGGGCTGCCGCGCTGGGAAGGCGGGCGTATCGGATCTGCTGGAGGACATTCATTCGATAGCAGCGCATCGTCTCGAGGAGAGTCGGGTCCGCATCTCGGACCCCGTACGCGGTCTGGATCGCGACCGCGAAGACGTTGGCGAAGACCGCGAGTGCGACACCCATCGCGATGCTGGGACCGATCACCAGGATCGCAATTGGAATGAGCACGATGGGGGGAATCACCTTGAAGAAGTCGAAGGTGAACTTCGTGGACCGATACGAGAACCGACTGAGCCCGATCAGCAGACCGAGCGGAACAGCGATCACCATCGAGAGCGCGAATCCGATGATCGCCATCTGCAGCGTCTCGAAGATCGCGAGCCAGAACTGAGAATCGCCGAGCAAGGCAACCAGGGCGAAGATCGCTTCACTTGCAGTAGCGAAGGAGTCGCCGGCCAGGGGGCCCACCGATCCGACGACCTGCCAGGTCAGCAGGGCGACGACGGCCGAGACCAATCCCGCCGGGATACGGCGGACTACGCCTGGCACAGCGACTCCTTCGTTACGACGAACTCCTTAGCCGCGGTACTGCTTGTAGAGCAGCCCCTTGATATCCAGTGGCTTCTTCAAGTATCCCAGCGCCAACATCTTGTCCGCGGGACCGCGCAGGTCCAGTTGCGTGACGGTCGGCGGGAAGTACGACGGGTTCGCCTTCCGTGCCGTGGCGAGGTCGACCTGGGTGTAGACCGGGTTCGCCGACTGGAGGATCTTGTCCCAGCCAGCGGGGGTGTTCCCGAACTTATGCACCTCGGCAATGGACTTCTGGAACGCCAGGACCGCATCCGGATTCTTGGCGGCGTAATCAGCCGTCGTCACCCACATGCCGATGGCATTCTCGATCGTGAAGAACTGGATACCAGGTGAACCGAGGTTCTTCAGGCCCTGTGCCGTGCACGACGAGGTGAACGGCTCCACTGTGAAAGCCGCGTTGATGCGGCCGGCCTTCAGGCCGTCCAGCATTGCGGGGAAGGGCAGCGTCACCCAGTTGACCGTGCCGGGATTTCCGCCATCGGCGACCATGGCCTGCGCGATCGTGACCTCACCCTGAGCGTTGCGTGCCGGAACGGCAACGGTCTTACCGTTGAGGTCCTTCCACGAGTTGATACCGCCGGTGGGGCTGACGCACACACCGGTGTCGTCGAGCTTCGCAGCCAGCGCAAGATCCTTCTTCGCAGCCGCGAGGCTACTGCGCTGATAGCCATCCGCCGGAGCAACGACCTTGAGGGCCATGCCGCCATTGGCATACGCATTGATGATCGGGATGGACGGCGAGTAGACGAAATCCACCGCACCGGCAGCAAGGGCGGCCAGGGACGGCGGAGGCGCCGGGAAGATCCGGATCTCCGTGACATTAAGTCCGTTTTTCTTGAAGATGCCCGCGGACTGCGCCCACGGGATCTGCCCCATCGCGTTGATCGCGACGGTGCCCACCTTGATGTTGGTTTCGGCCGCGGCGGCGGGAGTCGCCGTCACGCCGACCAATGCCGCCGCAAACACACCGACGGTGCCGGCGAGCGCGACTGCTTTGCGTCGAATTGTGCTCACGTCTGACCTCCAGGGATACTCGACTTCGCCCGTGCTGGGCTCCCCCACCATAGGTGAACGTGGGATGAATGTCCGACGAATCGCCCCAATCATTCGGGTTGGAACGATCTCCATAAAGTTAGTCGGGAATTGACTTTCTAGGACGGGCCTTGGCCCAACGACTAACGTTCCTCACACCATGTCCGGTGAATCGCGTCGAGTTTTGGGCAATGCACGAGTCGGCACGCAGTCCCAGTTGAGCACGATCATCATCGAGGGTCGCGACATCATCGCCGTCATCCCCTCGGGGGCCGCACCGACCCCGACCGAAGATCTCGATGGCCGCACGGTCATTCCCGGGATCGATGATTCGCACCTGCACTCCTACGAGCACGGACGCTCACTCACCGCTCTGCCTCTTGGCGATGCACCCGATCTGAACAGGCTGCGTGCAATCCTGCGCGCGGCGACCCCGGAGGAGTCCGGCTGGTATCGGGGTCAGGGATGGTTGCCGTCCGTGCGCGGGTCCAGCCCCGATGGTCAGCTGTCAATCGCGGACATCGACGACGTCACACCCTCGGGCCCCGCCCTGCTCGGAGACTTCTCGGGCCACGCTGCGGTGGTGAACAGCGCTGCTCTGCGTGCTGCGGGCATCGACGCGTCGACACCGGATCCCGTCGGCGGCGTCATCGTCCGCGATGCGTCGGGAAACCCCACCGGGCTGCTCTTCGAGGCCGCGGTCGGTCTGGTGGCCGGTGCGATGCCGCCGATCACCACCGCAGCGCGATTCGACGCGATTCGCACCGCCCAGGCGGATCTTCTCCGCCGCGGGATCGTCTCGGTCACCGACCCAGGCCTGGGCCCGGGTGGAACGACCTTGATGGATGGCACCGGGACACTCGAGGCGGTTGCGGCCTACCAGTCCCTCGACGACGCGGGTGACCTCCTTGTCCGAACCCACATCATGCTGCTCTTCGGCGGCTTGGGTGGCACCACGGCGGAGATGGTCGCCGACGGACTCGATGCGTGGGGTCCTCCACAGCGGGCGCCACGTCATGAACGTCTGAGCATCGATCAACTCAAAGTGTTTGCCGACGGAATCCCCCGGAGCCGCACCTCCTGGTTGAGCGAGCCCTACGACGATTGCACGCACGGCCACATGACCGTCGCCGGCGAAACCGACGCAGAACGCGTAGCGGAGCTTCACGCCATAGTCCGCGAGGGAGCGACGCGTGGCTGGCAGGTCGGCACCCATGCCACGGGGGATGCAACCATTACCGCCTTCATCGACTCCGTCCACGCGCTGACCACCGGCCAGGACCTACGTCACTACGTCATCCACGGCGACCTGGTGAAGCGTGCAGACCTCCCGCGACTTCATGCCCTGCGCATGGCGGTGAACACACAACCAGGGATCCGATGGGCTGTGGCGTCTGCTGCTTCCCAGTTCCTGGGACGCGAGCGCAACCTCGGAAAGCAGCCACTGCAATCGATGATCGATACAGGAGTTGTTCTAGCGCTATCGACAGATGCACCTGTCATCGAGCCTGACTGGCGACGCACACTCGTGTCCTCCGTGACTCGGAATCTTCGAGACGAACCTGACTACACCGACGCGGAGGCCATTACCGTCGACCAGGCACTTGCCGCCATGACCAGCGCCGGTGCCTGGCAGTGCCATGAAGAGGGGTGGCGCGGTCGAATCGCGTCGGGGATGGCAGCCGACCTCGTCATCCTCGACCGTGAGGTCGACTGGAGTGACCCTGATGACATCCTCGCCATCGGAGTGGATTCCGTGCTGATCGATGGCAGAGTCGTGCACGGAGACGTAGGGAGGTCGGCGTGAGCGTGATCGTGGTGATCGTCGCCGACCAATTG
This sequence comes from Candidatus Nanopelagicales bacterium, assembly GCA_044375955.1. Taxonomy (GTDB): domain Bacteria; phylum Actinomycetota; class Actinomycetes; order S36-B12; family S36-B12; genus VGCC01. Next base: position 36,343 of record JBILLS010000011.1, read on the forward strand.
CGCGCGGATCACCTGGGATTCGAGGGTCAGGTTCCGGTGAGGACCCCGCACATCGATCGCCTCGCCGCCGGCGGGCACGTGTTCCAACGAGCATTTGCGGCGAATCCCGTGTGCATGCCCAATCGGGCAACGATCATGACGGGTAGGTGGCCATCTGCCCATGGCCTGCGCACCAACGGGATACCACTCCAGCCCGACGCAGAGACTTTCCCCCGAGTCCTGCGGGCCCAGGGCTGGCGCACGGCGGCGGTCGGCAAGCTGCACCTGCAGCCGATGGGTTACCCCTATGAGGACTACCAACTCGATCAGATCCGAGCGGCGATGCCCGCGCTGTGGGAACGCGCCGTGCGCGGTCCCTTCGGCGAATCATTCGAGTCCTGGGAAGACTTCCAGCTACACGTCGACGGGGATGTGACTCTGCCCCCCGACTACTACGGATTCGACGACGTCTCCCTCGTGTGCGGCCACGGTGATCGCGTCTCGGGAAACTATCTCCGATGGGCTCGTGAGCGCGGGTTCGATCCGTTAGCCCAGGCCGGCCAGGCGCACGCGGTCGAGACCTACGCGGGCTGGTCGGGTCAGGTCTACGCCTCGGCGGCGCCCGCCGCTCTCCATCCGACCACCTACGTGACCGAGGAGGCGATCCGCCGACTCACCGAACACACATCGGGGGACCTGCTTCTCTACGTGTCCTTCCCCGACCCGCACCACCCCTTCGCGCCACCCCTCGAGTACTACCGCCGTCACGACCCGGCATCGATGCCGATTCCCCGGACCTTCCATCAGAGTCACGAGCGCTCCCCTGAGCACCTGCGCCGCATCGCTGCCAAGCGTGGGGAACCCGATATCGATCCGATGATGTTGTGGGCTCCGACCGAGGATCAGTTCCGCCATGCCCTGGCAGCAGAACTGGGCTCCATCGAGTTCATCGACGACTCGATCGGCCGAATCCTTACAGCGATCGACGACACCGGACTTGCGGATGACACCGTGATAGCTCTCACCGCCGATCACGGAGATGTATTCGGCGATCACGGGATGATCCTCAAGCACTTCACGCACTATCGAGGTGCCGTACGAGTTCCACTCATCATCGGCGGAGCCGTGGAAGGTTCGGGAACACACCGGGAATTGGTCAGCAGTGCAGACATCGGGCCCACCTTGATGGACCTCGTGGGCGCCCCGCCTCTGCAGGCAGCGCAAGGACGATTGCTCACACCCGTGCTGGAGGAGCGTTCACCTGCGTGGCGCTCCTCGATTCTCATTGAGGAGGACCAGCCCTACGGGATCGACGGACTACCTGGCCCGGTCAGAATCCGGACCCTCGTCACCGATCGCTTCCGCATCAGCCGCTACGCCGGAACGACGTTCGGCGAGTTGTACGACCTCATCGCGGATCCCGACGAGGCGGTGAACCTCTTCGACGACCCAAGCGCTGCGCAGCTGCGCGCCGAAGCCGATGGGGCACTGGCAGAAGCGCTCATGCAGGTGGATGACGCCACGGTCGTCCCCTTCGACGCCGCGTAGCCATCGTGTTCGAACTGCCGCTCCCACTCACGATCGCCCTCGTGGTGGGCACGATCGCCTTCGCCGCATCCGGGGCCGTTGCGGGTGTGCGCGCCGGGATGGACTGGTTGGGGGTCAGCACCCTGGCCGCCGTCACGGCCATCGGCGGGGGAACGCTGCGCGACCTGCTCATGGTGACCACACCGTTCTGGCTCATCGACTTCTGGCCCACCGTGGGGATCATCGCCGCCACCGTGCTCGTCGTGTGGATCATCGCGCTGGCGGCGCCATGGCAGACCAACCCGGGCTGGGTGCGTGGACACCATTCGTGGTCGGTATCGCGGTCACGCTCGTGGTTCGGCTGGGAGCGATGGCCCTCGGCTGGCGGGTGCCGACACTCCAAGGTCCGTGAAGCGCGGTCGGGGCTCAGATCACCGCGGCGTAGCGCCGACGATTTCGGCCTCTCGCCCGCACGCGCATCATCACCCGTCACCCTCAGCACGCACGATCCAGACCTTGCGCAGCGTCTCGGTGATCTCCCAGGTGGTGTGGTCGTCGGCGTGTAGGACGCCGATGACTCCGGGGGCGAGGATGATCTCTCCACCAGACGCGGACCGCACGACCCCTCGGCCGGAGATCACGACGAACACCTCGTCACCGAATGTGTCCTGCGAGGAGCCGACCCCGTGCTCCCAGACGCCAACCTCGAGTCCGGCGTCCTCGAGGACCTCGGCGTAGCCCGTCCAGGTGCCGGGAGTCAGGGACTTCTCGGCGGGGAGGTCCTCGCGCTCGGTGGCGGTGGTCGCTGCGTCGAACGATCGGATCACGGACGGACCCTAGCCGAGTCCGGACCTCGAAGACACCTGGCCACGGGTCGGTCGATCACGTAGTACCTTCACGTCGCGTGCATCTTTCATGCGAGGCTTCCACAACCTGGAGTGTGCCGAATGTCACCTTCGGGCAAGGCTTTGACCATTTCCCTGATTAGTGCGGTCGCGAGCCCGATCTTCGTTGCCGTCGAGTTATTCGTCGTGGTGCTGGTCGCCATGGGCACCCAGGATCCGCAGGAGCCGCTAAAGATGCACGTCGCGGCAGTGGTCGCCGTGCTCCTGTTAGCCGCCCTCGTGTTCGCCCTGCCCGTCGCGGCGCTGGTGAGTGGGGTGAGAGCTCGGAGGGCTAGCAGATCCGGTGACACATCGGTCGGCGTCTCCCGGGCGACGGCAGCCGTGGTGATCGCCGCAGTTTCCACAGCTTTCGTGGCGATCACGCAGGTCTATCTCCTCCTTATGGCCGCAGGGGTGTGTGGTCTAGACGGCTGCTACTGAGCCCGAGGCGAAGCTGGCGGTCGGACGCTGTCCAGCCACTGCGACACCAGTGGAAAGATGATGACCAGAACGAAAAGACGTGTGGTGGAGTGCAGTGAAGCGCCGGTAGCCGATTTGGTAGCAGTTGGACTCCAGCACCCCAACTGCAGCAGCGCTCGGGCGGTACAGAGGCCGAGATTCCCTCACGAAGCGACACCGATCACTCTGGCTCCCCGGGGAGGGGTCGAACCTCCGTTGACGGATTCAAAGTCCGCTGTCCTGCCACTAGACGACCGGGGATGGGAGGCTTCAGCCTAGGGCGTGGCACGAGGGCGATTCGGTGGACAGCGCCACAAACCTACGGTAACGTAACCTACGGAACCGTAACCTAGAGGAGACCCCATGACCTTGATGCAGAACTTCCAGCGCCTGGACGAGGGCGACCCGATCTTCCTCAGTCCAGCGATGAAGTTCACGATCGGCATCTTCGTCATTGGTCCGACCCTGCTGTTCCTCGTCGGGTTCATCCCGATGATCGCCTTCGGACTGGTCTCGTGGGTCGACATGGCCCTACTCGTCGGCTTCTGGGCCCTGACCGCCATCGGCATCACCGTGGGATACCACCGCTACTTCACCCACGGCTCCTTCAAGGCCCCGCGCGGTGTGAAGATCGTGCTCGGCGTGCTCGGGTCCATGGCCATCCAAGGCTCCATCAACCAGTGGGTCGCCGACCACCGCAAGCATCACAAGTTCTCCGACGAGATCGGTGACCCGCATTCGCCCTGGCGCTTCGGGACATCGCGTAAGGCCATAGCCAAAGGACTCATGTTCGCGCACATGGGCTGGCTGTTCTCCGAGGAGCAAGCCACGGTCGACCAGTATGCGCCGGATATCCGCGACGACAAGGACCTCCAGCGCATCACGCGTTCCTTCGCCTGGATCGTTGCTGCGTCGATTCTGCTGCCCGGCATCATCGGTGGACTCATCACGCAGTCGTGGCTTGGTTTCCTCACCGGTCTGTTCTGGGGTGGAATCGTGCGCATCGCGCTCGTGCACCACGTCACCTGGTCCATCAACTCGATCTGCCACGTGTTCGGCAAGCGCCCTTTCGAAAGCCGCGATATGTCGAGCAACGTGACCTGGCTTGCCATCCCCTCGTTCGGTGAGTCCTGGCACAACCTGCACCACGTCGATCCCACCTGCGCACGTCACGGCGTGTTCAAGGGTCAGATCGATCCCAGCGCGCGCGTCATCCGCACACTCGAGGTCCTGAACCTCGCGCACGACGTTCGCTGGCCCAAGCCCCAGCGTCTCGCCAAGAAGCTCAAGGATCCGTCGATGGCTCCACGGCTGCGTGGCTACGCGGCCGAGGTGTCGTGACCCGCGAGACCGCCGAGGTCGACGCGACAGTCGTCGCGCTCCCCGCTCCTGCACCGCGCCCCGTCACCCGTAGTTCCCGCAGGGCGCGGAGCGCCAAGGTGCGCATGACCGGCCAGGAGCGCCGTGAGCAACTCCTTGTCGTGGGGCGCCGTCTCTTCGCCGAGAAGGGCTTCGAGGCGGTCAGTGTCGAGGAGATCGCAGCCAAAGCCGGTGTCTCCAAGCCTGTGGTCTACGAGCACTTCGGTGGCAAGGAGGGCCTCTACGCAGTCCTCGTCGACCGCGAGATGAACGAACTCCTCGCCTCGATCAGCGACGCCCTCACCGGCTCGAACGCCCGTCTGCTGCTCGAGCAGGCCGGGCTCGCACTCTTCGACTACATCGAGTCCTGCCCCGAGGGATTCCGCATCCTGGTGCGCGACTCACCGGTGTCCCAGCAGGCAGGATCCTTCGCGAGCTTGATCGTCGATGTCGCTGCGCAGGTCGAGCACCTGCTCGCCCGGGAGTTCGCCGCGCACAAGCTCAACGCGAAGCTGGCGCCGATGTACTCGCAGATGCTTGTCGGCATGGTCGCCCTCACCGGTCAGTGGTGGCTCGACGTCCGCAAGCCCAAGAAGGAGGAGGTCGTCGCGCACCTGGTCAACCTCGCCTGGAACGGCCTGGAGCACATGGATGCGAAGCCAACCCTCGTGTCCACGAGTACCGGCACGTCGAGGCGACGCGACAGCTCCTAACGCAGAACCCGCGCACCGGGAACGGGTCCGCGGGCGCGCTTTACGGTTCGGCACAGTCCCGTGCCGGTCAACGCAACGGCGATATCCAGCGCGTGGTCCTCATCCCGTGCGAGGAATGCACAGGTGGGCCCACTCCCGGAGACGATCTGACCGAGCGCGCCGTAGTCCTCGCCCACCTCGAGGACATCGGCGAGTTCGGGGCGAAGCGAGATGGCGGCGGCCTGGAGGTCATTGCGCAGCGCCCGCCCCACCGCGGGTGCATCGCCCGTGGCGAGCGCGCTAAGGAGCGCATCCGAAATCTGCGGCGACGGGACATCGGGCCCGCGCATGTCATCACACCTCGCGTACACCACGGGGGTCGAAAGGCCACCCTCGAAAACCGCGAACGCCCAGTGCAGGGTTCCCCGGGTGAGAACCGGAGTGAGGGACTCACCACGCCCGCGACCGATCGCGGTCCCACCCATCAGCGCGAAGGGAACGTCCGACCCCAATTCCGCAGCCAGATAGTGCAGCTCCTCCGGCGCGACCCGCGTACCCCAGAGCGCATCGCAGGCGAGCAGCGCAGCGGCCGCGTCGGCACTCCCCCCGGCCATGCCACCTGCGACCGGGATCGCCTTCGTGATGTGTAGGTGCACCGCAGGGTCCACACCGGTGGCATCGGCCATGGCCTGAGCGGCACGCCACACCAGGTTCGTCGCATCGGCGGGTACCGATTCCGCGTCCTCACCTTCGACAGTGACCCTGAGTTCGGATGCCTCGCGTGCGGTCACGGTGTCCAGAAGGTCGACGGCGTGGAACACGGTCGCCAGGTCATGGAATCCATCCGGGCGCTCCGGACCCACGGACAACTGGAGGTTGACCTTCGCGGGAACGCTGACGGAGACCGGCCGCATGACTCCAGGCTATGCGCTGGCGTCCACGGAAGCGATCCGAACGAAGTCGTCAAGGCTCAACTGCTCACCGCGCAAGCCAGGATCGATACCCGCGATCGCGAGAACGTCGTCCACCCGATCGCGTAAGGGACCGGAGAGGGTCGTCCGCAGAGTCTTTCGACGCTGCGCGAAGGCCGCATCGACAAGCGAGAAAACCCGAGCGCGATCGGCATCAGGCTGCGGTGCGGCGGTGATGCGCACCAAACCGGAATCCACGTGCGGCGCGGGCCAGAACACCGTACGACCGACGGTGCCGACGTACTCCACCGATCCGTACCAGCGCGCCTTGAGGCTCGGGACGCCGTAGACCCGTGATCCGGGTTCTGCGGAGAGACGCTCGGCCACCTCCCGCTGCACCATCACTACCGTGCCGCGGATCGTGGGAAAGGTGGCGAGCATGTGCAGCAGGACGGGAACGGCGACGTTGTAGGGCAGATTCGCCACCAGTGCCGTGGGTGGTTCTGGAAGTGCCGTCACCGCCATCGCATCGGCGGCGATGACGGCGAGATGTGCGGCGTGCTCAGGAGCCTGCTCCTGCACCGTCTGCGGCAGCCGCGTGGCTAACCGAGGATCGATCTCGACCGCGATCACGGAGCCCGCGCGCTCGAGCAAGGCGAGGGTCAGGCTGCCCACCCCCGGTCCCACCTCGAGCACGACGTCGTCGCTCGTGAGGCGTGCGAGTTCGGCGATCCTCCGGACGGTGTTGGGATCGATGACGAAGTTCTGTCCCCACTTCTTGGTGGGACGGAGATCGAGTTCCGCAGCGATCTCACGGATCCGACCCGCGCCGAGCAGGGTCACCAGGCACCGAAGGCGCGTTGCGCGTTGTCGTACAGCAGGGTGGCCATACGCGCTTCGTCGGTGTCGCGCTCTTGCGCGAGGGCCCGCACGGTGTGGGGCATGAGATAGGTGGCGTTCACGCGTCCGCGATGGGGCACCGGGGTGAGGTAGGGCGCGTCCGTCTCGACCAAGAGGAGGTTGTCGGGGACCTCGGCCAGGGCATCACGCAGGTCCTGCGCGTTCTTGTACGTCACCACGCCCGCGAAGGACATGTACCAGCCGTTCTGCGCGCAGATCCGCGCCATGGCCGCGTCACCGGAGAAGCAGTGGAAGACGACGGTGCGTGGTGGACCCGCATCCACGAGGAGTCGGATCACATCCTCATGGGAGTCCCGGTCGTGGATCACCAGGGTTTTGTCGAGTTCCTTGGCAAGCGCGATGTGCCAGCGGAAGGACTCCTGTTGGGCGGAATGACCTTCGTCATCACGGGTCCGGTAGTAGTCCAAACCGGTCTCGCCCACCGCGCGCACCGTGTGATCACGTGCCAGCTCATCGATGCGCTCCCAGGCCCGCTCGAGCGCGGGGCGACCCTGGCGCTCGACGATGCGTGCCGCGTCGTTGGGATGGAGCGCTACCCCCACCACGACATCCGGGTGATCCTGCGCCATCGCCACGGACCATTCCGCGGACTCGACGTCGCACCCGATCTGAACGACCTTGGTCACGTTCACCTCGCGCGCACGCGCGAGAAGTTCGTCGGGATCAGGCTTCGCGTCGCCGTGGAGGTGACGATCGTGCACGTCGAGGTGCGTGTGCGTGTCGATGACCGGCGCGGCGAGCGGCTCCGGTGTTTCCGGCCAGCCCTCAGCCGGCATCGGCATCCTCGAGTCGCGGGAAGAGGGCGTCGCCCTTGGTGATCCGTGCACCCGGGGGCAACTGTCCCCAGGTAGCTACGGCATCGATGCGCTGCTCGCCGAGGGGCCCGAGGTCTGACCCACCGATCTGCTGCCACATGGACTCCATCGCCGCGGGCATGACCGGGTTGTAGAGCACAGCGATCGCCCGCAGGCATTCGCAGGTGGTGTAGAGCACAGTGTGCAGCCGCTGCGCATTCCCCGGGTCTTTGGCGAGCACCCACGGTTCGACGTCGGTGACGTACCCATTGACCGCCTCGATGAAGCCGCGCACATGCCCGATCGCCGTGGAGAAGTCGAGCTCCTCCACCGCAGCGTCCGCTGCGGGGGCGACCTGCGCCAGCATGTCGATGAGTGCCTGCTCTGCCGGCGTGTACGCACCAGGTGTGGGCAGGGACCCCTCGCAGTAACGGTTGACCATCGCGGTAGCGCGCGAGGCGAGGTTGCCCAGTCCGTTGGCGAGTTCCGACGTGTACCGGGCGGACATGTCCTCCCAGGAGAACGAGCCGTCCTGGCCGAAGGCGATCGCCCGCATGAAGTAGTAGCGGAAGGCATCGGATCCGAAGTGGTCGATGATCTGCGCGGGTGCGATGCCGGTGAGTTTGGACTTACTCATCTTCTCCCCACCGACGAGCAGCCACCCGTGGGCGAACACCTTGCGCGGCAACGGTTGGCCAGCTGCCATCAGCATCGCCGGCCAATACACCGCGTGGAAGCGCAGGATGTCCTTTCCCACGAGGTGGACGTCGCAGGGCCAGGTGTGCGCGTAGCGCTCGGCGTCGGGGGTTCCCGGTTCGGATCCGTAACCGACCGCGGTGGCGTAGTTCAAGAGTGCGTCGAACCAGACGTAGACCACCTGGCGCGGATCCCACGGCAGAGGAATCCCCCACGACACACTCGATCGCGACATGGAGATGTCCACGAGCCCCTGGCGCAGGAAACTCATCACCTCGTTGTAGGCACTACGCGGTTGCACCGCATCGGGGTTCGCCTCGTAGTGGTCGATGAGCGCCTGTCCAAACGCGGAGAGTTGGAAGAACCAGTTCTCTTCCTGCAACTCCTCCGCAGGACGTCCGTGCACGGGACAGACGAGTTGTCCGGTGAACTCACCGGTGCCGTCGACGAGGTCGCCGGGGAGCTTGAACTCCTCGCAGCCGACGCAGTACGGGCCCTGGTAGGGGGCGGAGTAGACGTACCCGTTGCCCTTGACCGTCTCCCAGAACTTCTGCACCCGATGCACGTGCCGGTGCTCGGTGGTTCGGATGAAGTCGTCGTTGGCGGCGTCGATGGTACCGAGCACCGGCAGCCACGCCTCGTCGACGAGACGATCGACCCATTCCTGGGGGGTTACTCCCCCGGCTTCCGCAGCCCGCTGCACCTTGGTGCCGTGCTCGTCGACACCGGTCAGGAACCACACGTCCTCACCACGCTGCCGGTGCCACCGGGTGAGGACATCACCGGCAGTGGTGGTGTACGCGTGCCCGATGTGCGGGGCGTCATTCACGTAGTAGATAGGCGTGCTGACGTAGAACGCCTTCGTGGACATGGCGTGATCCTACGGGCGCGTCAGGGGGTTAGCTTCGTGCGGATGACAGCGTCGTAGACCTCACGCCGCGGGCGTGCGGCAGCCCGGGCGACCTCCGCGATCGCGTCTCGGCGCGTCATGCCCGCAGCCTCGCGCTCGGCGACCGCACGCACCCAGTCGGCCTCGTCGACGAGACCTCGCGCAACGCGCAGATCCTGCGTGTTCGCACCCCCCACCACGATGGTGATCTCCCCGCGCACTCCGTCGTGCACCGCCTCGATCAACTCACCGAGGGTGCCCCGAAGGACCTCTTCGTACGTCTTCGTCAATTCCCGGCACAAAGCCGCAGGCCGTTGGACACCGAAGACATCGGCCATCGCGGTCAGTGTCGCGCTCACGCGGTGCGGTGCCTCGAAGAACACCATCGTGCGTGTCTCGTCGACGAGTGACGTGAGGCGCGTGCTGCGCTCGGATGCTTTGCGTGGCAGGAAGCCCTCGAAACAGAACCGATCGACAGGCAGCCCACTGAGCACCAACGCCGCCGTGACCGCGGATGGCCCGGGGAGGATGGAGATCGCCACACCCGCCTCGATCGCCGCGCGCACGAGTCGGAAACCTGGATCGCTCACCGACGGCATTCCTGCGTCCGTGACCACCAGCACTGTGTTACCCCGGGCAGCGGCATCGACGAGTTCCTGAATCCGCACCGATTCATTCGCCTCGAAGTGCGAGACGACCTTTCCGCGTGGTGTCACCCGCATTCGCTCGGCCAGGGCACGGAACTTCCGGGTGTCCTCGGCGGCGATGAGGTCGGCGCTAGAGATCGCGGTGGCCAGACGTCCCGAGGCGTCCTCGGGATTGCCCAGTGGAGTGCCGGCAAAGAGGATGATCCCCTCGCGTGCGGCCATGCCCGCATCCTGTCAGCGCACCTACGATGGCCACGTGCGGCCCGCGGAGCGATCACGTGAATCCGTCGCTGAGAAGTTGAGCCCGCCCTTCCCCTCCCGCGGATGGCGCGGGTGGATCGGGCCACTCGCCGTGGGTGCCATCGGGGGGGTCCTGCGCTTCACCAACCTGGGAACCCCGAATGAGGTCGTCTTCGACGAGACGTACTACGCCAAGGACGCATGGGGGCTACTGCGCTTCGGTGTCGAGCGGCAGGAGGTCGAGGGGCACAAGGAACTGATGCTCACCGCCGGGGATGCGTGGCGCACCATTCCCGCATTCACCGACGAAGGGTCCTTCGTCGTGCACCCACCCGTCGGGAAATGGACCATCGCGGCCGGGGAGTACCTGTTCGGGGTCACCCCCTTCGGTTGGCGATTCATGATGGCGCTACTCGGCACCATCGCGGTCATCGCACTCGCGCGCATCGTGCGTCGCCTGACCCGCTCCGACACCCTCGGTGTCATCGCCGGACTCCTGCTTGCACTCGACGGAATCCACATCGTGCTCAGCCGCACTGCGCTCGTCGACCTCACCCTCGGGTTCTGGGTGCTCCTGGCCTTCGGTGCGCTCCTGCTCGATCGCGATCGCACACGGGCGCTGCTTGCCGCCGGGGTGCTCCAGCATGGATTCACCGAGTCCACGCGCGGCCCGTGGCTCGGTGCACGTCCATGGCGCTGGGTGGCGATCATCTGCCTGGGACTGGCATGTGCGTCGAAGTGGTCAGGTGCCTGGTTCGCCCTGGCCTTCATCGTGCTCTCGCTGTTCTGGGATGCCGGTGCCCGCCGCGCGATCGGGGTGAGGCGTCCCTACCTGGGCGCGCTGACCCTCGATGCGCCGATGG
>JBILLS010000024.1:0-29095 GCA_044375955.1 Candidatus Nanopelagicales bacterium
AATTGGATCACGATCACCCGTCCGAGGGTGGTCTGACTCAGCAGCGACCACACGATCGTGGGATCGAGGGACTGGCTCACCGAGACGGCGAGGACCTCGGAGACGGTGAGGACCGCCTGAGCGGAGAGCGCAACCAGCCAGACAATCGCCGACAGGGAAGCGACGCGGCCCAACCTCGGATCAGGGCGTGGTGCGAGCACACCCCCGATGAGGGCGGCACCCAGGGTCAACGCGGTCGCGGCATCGCGTACCCAGATGTCGACGGGAAGCGCCCAGAGGGTGATGGCCGGGACTGTCGGCAGGCCCGGGATGGTCTGCTCCGTCAGTGCACCAAGAGTGGCGAGGACGACCAGCAGGATCGGAATACCGACACAGAGTGACGCGATCAGGCGACGGATTCCGATCGACGTCACCGACGTCGCGGTGAGCGTCATCACGACTGCTGCTTGAACGTCCCGAAGATTGCCGGGTCCAGGTTGGGTGTTTCAACGAGAAACGTGGTGCACAGGCAGCCCAACAGGAAGGCGATGCATATCCACACCATCCAATAGCTGACCAACTTGGTTTGGTAGTTCACCAGAGGCGTCACGAGGCCCTTGCGCGTGCGGTTCACCAGTCCGGTCAACAGGAAGAGCACAAGGAGCAGGTTGAAGATGTTGCCCGCGCATAGGAGGAGCACCGCCGAGGCGTAGGCGCCGTCCTGCGAGTCGAAGGGGAAGGTGCTGATCTGGATCCACTGGGCCACGAGGGCGACCAGGGTGACCAGCAGGGACACCGTGCCACCGAGGACCATGCCTCCGTGATGACCTTTGACGAGTTCCTTATAGCCGAACCACATAGCGATCGTCGCGAGGATCACGAGTCCGAGGATCGCCCAGAACGGCCACTCGGGGGCGAAGGTCGCGGAGCTCGCACTCGGCAGCGTGGAGTTGGTCTCCTTCGCGGTGAGCGATGCGCCCGGAGGCGCCCAGCCACCGTTGACGTTCAACGACCACAGGTAGGTGTAGCTGATGATGAGGGCGATCTGGCCGGAGACGCTCATCACGATGAAGGTCCACAGGCCCACCGTGGCGCGACGGGAAATCACCGAGATCGGTTCACCCGTGGTCGGCGAGAGCGGGGGCGCGCTCACGGTGCACCCACCTTCTGCGGCTGCGAGTCATCCGCGGTCTCAAACTCCTTGTCGTACGGATCCGGGACCCCGTAGTTGTAGGGGCGCTCGGTGATCACCGGGAGCACGGCGAAGTTCTCAAGCGGGACCGGAGTGGGCGTCTGCCACTCCAGGGACTTCGAGCCCCAAGGGTTGGCCGGTGCGATCTGACCGGACTTCCACGAACTGATGATCGCAGCGAGGAAGATCAGCATGCCGATACCGATCGTGTAGGCACCGATGGTGGAGAGCCAGTTGGAGATGTTGAACAGATCGTCGAACTGCAGCACGCGGCGCGGCTGACCCTGGAGCCCGGCGACGAACATCGCACCGAAGGTGAGTTGGAAGCCTGCGAAGGCCGTCCAGAGCCCGATGGACCCGGTGCGCTCGTCGAGCATACGGCCGGTCATCTTCGGGAAGAAGTAGGCGATACCGCCCATCGCGCCGAAGAGACCTGCTCCCATCAGCATGTAGTGGAAGTGTGCGACCACGAACATGCTGCCGTGGAAGTACTGGTCCGCGGGCACATCGGACAGGTAGATACCGGTGACACCACCGATCATCTTGTTGAACACGACCGCGTAGACGGCCATGAGTGGAAGCCTCGTCCACACCACCCCGCGCCACATGGTGCCGATGACGACGAGCACGAGGAAACCGACCGGAATCGAGATCATCTCCGTAGAGAGCATGAACGGGTAGTTCACCGCCGGGGCCCACCCGGTCATGTACATATGGTGCGCCCACACCAAGCCGCTGAGCGCCACGACGCCGACGATTCCCGCCACGGCGAAGTTGAACGAGAACAACGGCTTGCGGTAGAAGACCGGCAAGATCTCCATCGCCACCGCCATCGACGGAATGAGGATCACGTACACCTCGGGATGCCCGAGCAGCCAGAACAGGTTCTCGTACAACCAGACACTGCCGCCTTCGAGCGGATTGAAGAACGATGTGTTGAAGATCCGGTCCGTGAGGGCGAGGATCTGCGAGTACTGGTAGAAGGGGAATGCATACAGACCCATGAGTGCTGCAGCGAACGCTCCGTAGACCAGGATCGGTGTTCTCGACCAGGTCATGCCCTTGGCGCGCATGGTCAGGATCGTGGTCATCACGTTGACGCTGGCGACACCGGTGGAGATCGCGAAGACGATGATTGTGATCTGGTACCCGAGCATGCCGGGCGGACTTTGCGCCCCCAGCGGTTGGTACACCGACCAGCCGTCTTGGATTCCGCCGAGCAGGAGCGAACTGACGAGACACGGCACGGCGGCGACCAGTAACCACAAACTCAACGCATTAAGGCGAGGAAACGCCATATCCCGCGACCCGATCATGATCGGAACGATGAAGTTGGCGACCGGGCCGCTCATCACGATGATCATCCCGATGATCATCGCGATGCCGTGGGTGCCGATGATCGAGTTGTAGAAGGAAGGCGAGAAGACCTCAGCCCACGTCACACCGAGTTCTGTCCGGATCAGCATCGCGAGAAGGCCGCCGAACCCCAGGATGATCATCGTCATGATCAGGTACTGGATACCTACGACCTTGTGGTCAGTGGTGAACTTCCAGTAGCGGCTGCGGCCCAGATCCTTACCCGCCATGTACTCGGCGTCCTCGTGCGTCAGATCACGACCGAGCACCCAGCGGATCGGGCCGACGAAGGCACCCATACCAGCCATGAATCCGATGACCCACCCGAGGAGACCGGCGAGGTAGACCAACTGCGGGGCGGTAGGAGCGAAGTCGAGCGCTGAGGACGCACCCGCGGGGATGAAGGCGTCGGTCACGAACGCGGCAACAGCAGCGAGAGCGATGCCGCCGATCAGGCCCGTGCCGAAGTTCAGGCGCCGCATGATCCCGCCGGGCTTGCCGTGCTGCGGTGGCTGGGGAACCGGTGTCCCGAACACCGTGGCGGTTGCGCTCATGACGTCCTGCCTCCGCCCATCTCACGGGCCCAGGAGGTGAACCCTGACTTGTCCAATACCTGGATCTGCGTCTCCATGTACGCGTGATGAAGACCGCAGAGTTCGGCACATCGCACGTTGAAGGTCCCCGCCTTGGTGGGGGTGACACCGGTCTGGGTGATCGCACCCGGGTTCGCGTCGATCTTCACGCCCAACTCGACGGCCCAGAAGTTATGGATGACGTCCTTCGATGTCACGTTGAAGTAGACCGGACGATCCTTCTCCAGATACAGGGTGTCCGAGACGATGCGGTCGTACTGCGGGTATTCGAAGGTCCACACCCACTGCTGCCCGGTGACGTTGACGATCAATGCTTGCGAATCAGTTGGCTGCTCGTCGGCCGGGATGGTGCCGTAGGAGCTCGCGGTGATCTGGGCAAGCTCGATCATGCCCCAGACCACGAGGAAGAAGGCGAGACCACTCGACACCACCGTCCAGAGGACCACGCCGATGCGATTGGTGCGGATGGCCGGGCTCTCGTCCTTGGGAACCGCATCACCGGATACGTGCTTCCAGCCAAGCAGGCTGTAGACCAGGACCGCGAACACGAACGCCGTGATCGGTATGGACACCAGGGTGAAGACGAAGACCGTCTGCTGGATGTCCTTCATGATCTCCGAGGCCGGCGCCCCGGTCTGGTTCATCGCCGCGAGAAGCAGCCACGCCAGCGGCAGCAGGAGGAATCCGATGATGACGGTGAGAGCCATGATCCAGCGTGCGTACGGGCGGCGGATCCAATTGCGTACCCGGTGCATCGACGGAGGTCGATTCGTGGGAGCCTCGGGACCCTCCGGCTGGGGTGGGGCGTCGGTCACGGTCATGCGACCACCTCGAAGGTGCCGGCCATCCACCCGCGCTGCTGCATCGGGCCACCGAACTCTTGATACAGGTCACCGCAGGGGTACTCGCAGTTCCAGACATAGGTTCCAGCCGCTCCGGTGATGAAGGTGATGCTGACCTTCTGCGGGTCGACCGGGTAACCGTTGGAGTCGGTCTTCGCATTCGATGCGTTCATCGGCAGAGGTACGGACAGGAAGAAGTCGGGTTCGTCCGATTCCGGATACTGGTGCACGGTGAAGGTGTGTCCGATGTTGTCCGACTTCACCTCGGTGACGGATTTCCCGTTCCAGGTCATCGTCCCGTCCATGGTGCCGTGCACCTTGGCGAAGAACGGGTTGTAGATCTGGCCACCGCTGTCGTACTGGATGAAGTTGATGGTGACCACCGAGTTCGCCGGTACCTGGAGTGTCGTCGAGGGGTAGTAGAACGGCTGGCCCGTGAGCCACTGCTGCTCGATGGGCGAGCTCGGGGTCGAGGGAGCCGGGATCGCAGCGGAACTGTTCGGGTACACGGAGAGGTCCAAGACGGCGTGGGGCAGCGTTCCCTGCGGGGTGTCCATCGTGCCCACGACTTTCGCGGCCAGCGTCGGAGGTTCTTCTCCACCTATGACCCCGATGTAGCCGACCCCGGCGACGATTCCGATCCCGACCACGACAGTCAGGACCGTTACCCACAGTCGCTTCACGAAACTCCCCGCACTTTGCCCCTCGGTCCGGGGGCCACCGTGACAGTCTCGGCCCGGCGTGTCAACGTGCTTCGCCGCACTGACGTCCGAAATTCACGGGAAACCAAGGTCAGCAGCTTTGTGAACGAAAGCACAAGGTCCCGCCCGCATTACTACCTACAGTGACGCCATGGGCGACCTGCGACCGGACTCCCCCGCGGTTCAGCTGGACCTCTTCGTCCTCGCGAACCTGGTATTCCTCACCGCGCTGTACTTGTGGGCGGCACGACGAGCCCGCGCCCAGGGTGGAACATGGCACGCGGGATCCGCCATCGCCTTCGTCGCTGCGATGGCCGCCCTCGGGTTGGCCTACCTCGGGCCCTTCGGCGCCTGGGCTCACGATGCCTTCTGGGCTCACATGGGTCAACACCTGCTCGTCCTCATGATCGCCGCACCACTCATCGTGCTCTCGTCACCGATCATGCTGACGTTCATCAACCTGGGCCCGAGCGGACGTAGGCGCTTGGTGCGGATCCTGCGCAGTCGCCCCGTCGAACTACTGAGCAACCCGATCGTCGGATGGGTGCTCTTCGCAACGGTGCTGCTAGGAAGCCACACCCAGATCGTGATGAATTGGTCGGTCTCCCACCACGACGCGATGGACTTCGTCATGCGGCCGCTCTATCTGGCGGTAGCCCTGATCTTCTACTTCCCGCTCGTCGGACGGGATCTGCTCGCCTACCGACCTGAGCCCAGTGTGCGCGTGGCATCGCTGGGGCTGATGATGATTCCGGAGACTGTGCTCGGCATGGTGGTGCACTTCGCCCCGGTCCCGCTCTACTTCGCATATGTACAGACCGCCGCGGCACAGGGTTTCGATCCGCTCGTCGATCAGAAGTTCGCCGGCGCGATGATGTGGGCCATCGCGATGGTGCTGGACGGCATCTGGATGATGCTCGCGGCACTGGAGTGGTGGCGAGATCAGGAACGTGCCACCGAGCGACTTGAGCGCCGCGAACTCACCGGCAGCGCCGCATGATCGCGCGAATGAATCGCACACTCGCTGGCTTCACACTCGTCGGCGTTGTGCTTGTCAGCGGATGCGGTGCGCTCGCGGCTGACCAAGAGACGGTCATCCCACTCCGGGCTAGCGACATGCCCACC
Organism: Candidatus Nanopelagicales bacterium; assembly: GCA_044375955.1. Taxonomy (GTDB): domain Bacteria; phylum Actinomycetota; class Actinomycetes; order S36-B12; family S36-B12; genus VGCC01. The sequence continues at coordinate 5,789 of JBILLS010000024.1, forward strand.
ACCACGAGCACAGGTGTCACCTCCATCACCCCGGAGGAACGCGGCGAACCGCTGACGCTGTCCGGAGCGAGTCTGGCCGGACAGAGACTCGGGGTCGCCAACAGTCGCGGTCGGATCACGGTGGTCAACTTCTGGGCTAGTTGGTGCGCGCCGTGCCGGGAGGAGATCCCCGAGTTCGCGGACACCGCTCGGGCGCTTCCCGCCGTCGCCTTCATCGGCGTGAATGTCGAAGACGACCTGGGCGACGCGCGCGCGTTCAGCGAGGCACTCCCCTACCCCAGCATCGTCGACGTGGACGGATCCCTCCTCGAGCAGGTGCCCAACGTTCCACCCAAGGCGCTGCCCATCACGCTCATCCTCGATAGCGAGGGACGCGTGGCAGTACGGATTATCGGGCCGATACCCCCAGGATCCCTCCGTGAGCTGATCGCCTCGGTGACCTAGGGGACTAACGCAATCGTCGCGCGAGGCAGACCACGTAATTCAACCCGAAGGCGAACCCAACCGCCGCGTACAGCCAGGTGAACCAACTCCGCTCACCAGGGATGGCCAGGGTGAGGATGCCGAGCGCTGTCGCGACCGTAGCCATCACGACGCCTGCCACCGTGATCGCGGAGTCACTCGCGACCCGGGAGACGATCCACATGTTGGCCGACAAGGCAATGAGGGTGAGCCCGATCATGCGCATGGACCACTGGAGGGGGGCTGAGTCGCCGTCGAGCAGGAGAAAGTCCAGGAACAGCCCCGGGGCGAGCAGAAGGAGTGCGGCACTCAGGCCGAAGACGATGGCACCGATGCGCAGCGTGGTGCGGATGCCGAACATGGCGTCACAGGCTACGCGGATGGGGCGGATGAATACCGAATTCCCACGAGGACTCGCTATACCCTCGATTCATGCGACGAATCATCCTGGCTTCGATCACCCTGGGACTAGTGGTGCCTCTCCTCAGCCTTCCGGCCGCATCGGCGGAAACCACGGTCAAGCCACGTAAGAGTGCGTGCACCGCGGATCCCGCTGACTATGCCTGCCTGAAGGCGAGCGCACGCCGCGAAGTCTCGGGCGAGCCCGTCAGTTTCACCGGAAAACTGAGCCCCCGGGCGATGAAAGCGCTCGGCTCCTGGACCCGTGGTGAGAACACCGTGTGCTTGACCAGGTACGCGCCCACGCCGCAGAGCGATGGCTGGCCATCGCAGACCCTGGACCAGGCGTGCACCACGGTGAAGAAGGACGGGACATTCGGACTTACCGTGGAGTTGGGCAAGCAAGGACTGAACTTCTACGGGGTGGAGATGGGCCCGTGCCGCGCCTCCGAGGACGAATGCGGGAATGCCGATCCCGGCCTCCTCGGAGTGTCGAACAAGAAGAATCGAGTCGTCGCCGTGCGCACCGTGGCTCCCTAGGCCGCGGCTCCCTGCACCGACGTCCCTCTGCTCGTGCCTGGTCATGCGATGATCGCCGTGCCCTGATCCCCGCGGCGAGGGAGATCCATGTTCGGTGAACCGCCACCCCCTGGCGCTGTCCACGGTGGGGAGCACGTGATGGACGCCGCACGGGAGGCTGGCGCATCGACACTGTTCACCCTGAGCGGCGCGCACATCTTCCCGCTCTATGACGCAGCCGTCGGCGGCAAAGAGACGGTGCAGCAGGCCGCGTCCCCGCGAGAGGCGCAGCGGGGTGGACCCGTCCATCTGATCGACGTACGTCACGAGCAGACGGCCGTGTTCGCCGCAGAAGCAACCGGCAAGTTGACCCGCAAAGCCGGGATCGCGGCCCTCACCGCGGGTCCAGGTGTCACCAACGGTGTCAGTGCCATCGCCGGTGCTTGGTTCAACGGATCCCCGCTCGTGGTGCTCGGTGGCCGGGCACCGGACTACCGCTGGGGAGCGGGCGCCCTGCAGGAACTCGATCACCCGCCGATCCTCGAGTCGATCACCAAGGCATCGTGGACCGTCCACGACTCAGCTCAGATCCACGCTGATGTGTCGCGGGCATTCCGGCTGGCGAACGCGGCGCACCGCGGACCGGTATTCGTGGACATTCCGATGGACGTGTTGTTCACACCGTCTGTCGCCACTCCTGGCGGGGAACGGGGACAGAACCACGGGGATGTGAACACGGAAGCGATCGAGGCTGCAGCCCGGGTGATCGCTGGCGCCCATCACCCGGTGATCGTTATGGGCAGCGACACCTGGCAGGCCGGCGCCGTCGAACAGGTGCGTGCACTCATTCACGAACTCAGGATTCCCGCAATCGCCAATGGGATGGGGCGTGGGATCCTCCCACCGAGTAATCCCCTGCTCGTCACGCGCGCACGGTCGGCCGCCTTCAAGGGTGCAGACGTCGTCATGGTGATCGGGACACCTCTGGACTTCCGACTCAACTATGGAGACTTCAAAGACGCGCAGGTCGTGCATGTCGTCGATGACGTCTCCCAGGTGGCCGGGCACCTCCAGGCAACGAGTGTTGCGGGCGAACTTCCCGCCACTCTCGAGGCACTGACGCATGCCGTCGTTTCGCATGGTGGGCAGCGGAGAAGCGAGTGGCAGGCGTGGGCGGCGACACTCGCCGAACAGACTGCGCGTGCACGTGAGGGTGATGCCGAGGTCTTCAGCTCCAGTGCCGAACCCATCCACCCGGCAGCCATTTACGGCGAACTCATCCCCCGGCTCACCGACGACACCGTGGTGATCGGTGACGGCGGAGACTTCGTCTCCTTCGCAGGGAAATTCATCGAACCCGTACAGCCCGGCCGCTGGCTCGACCCGGGCCCCTACGGATGTCTCGGGACGGGCCCCGGTTACGCGATGGCCGCGAAACTCGTCCATCCCGAGTCCCCCGTGGTCCTTCTTGCCGGCGATGGTGCATTGGGGTTCTCCTTCATGGATCTCCAGTCACTCGTCACCCATCGCCTGCCCGTGGTGATCGTGGTGGGCAACAACTCTGGATGGGCACTCGAGCGTCATCCCATGCGAATGCTCTACGGCTACGACGTGATCGCGGATCTCCCGACCACCGACTACGCCGAACTCATGATCGATCTCGGAGGGGGTGGCGAGACCGTGACGTCTTCAACCGACATCGGTCCAGCCCTCGATCGCGCCTTCGCGGCCGGAATCCCCTACCTGGTCGACATTCGCACCGATCCGGCCATCGCCTATCCGCGAAGCACCACCGGAATCTAGGTCGAACTACTCCCGCTCGGAGCCGGAAACGAGGCGAGGAGTCATCTCCTCTGACGACCGGATGACTTTCCAGACGAGGACCGCGATCACGGCACCCACGAGGGGCGCAAGGATGAAGAGCCACACTTGAGAAAGCGCTGTGCCACCCTCGAACAAGGCCGGTCCGAGTGAACGCGCCGGGTTCACCGACGTACCCGTGAGCGGTATCCCCACCAGGTGCACCAGGGTGAGTGTGAATCCGATGGCGATTCCCGCGAATCCAGGTGCGGCTACGCGCTCGGTCACAAGGAGGATCACCAGAACAAAGGCCGCGGTGAGCAGCGCTTCGAGCACGAAGGCTCCTGCCATGTTGATGGCACCGTTGTCGTAGCTGTTGGTTCCGAGGGCACCGGTGTAGTCGGTGACCCCGAAACTCGCCACGAAGAGGCTGAGAATTCCGGCACCCAGAATCGCCCCGAGGAACTGCGCCACCCAATAGCCGACGGCCTCGGACGCAGGCATCCGTCGACCGAGCAGCATGGCGAGCGTGACCGCCGGGTTCACGTGGGCACCCGACACGGGGCCGATGGCGTACGCAACCCCCAGGAGCACCAGACCGAACGCGAGCGCCACGCCCACCACACCCGATCCAGGTCCCCGACCATCCACGCCGACCACGGCTGCGATCCCAAAGACCGCCGCACCCACCGCAAGGAACACCAGCAGGAACGTTCCGACGAACTCGGCCACGAGTTTGCGGATCACATCTACCCCTCTCCTAGGTGAGGGCAGGCTACGAGCGGCGGGAGATCAGAAGGGGTTCCCACGCCGCTGAGTACACGGCTGCGAGCCCAGGGACGGCGTGCCTGCACCGGTTCGCCCGCGATGATAGGCATGCTCTCCCCCATGAGTGAGGGAACAATGAACACGTTCAGTGTCGGCGGAGCCATCAGCTTCGGCTGGAAGCGCACCTGGAAGAACTTCTGGTGGCTGCTCCTGGTGGGCATCATCTTCACCGCAATCAACGCGGGCATCGCCTTGATCACCGCGGGTGGGGACATGGCGACGATGGATTTCTCGAGTGAGGCCTCGCTGCAAGAGCAGCTGCAAAACACCGGTGGCCTGGCATTCGACCTCGTCGGTTCCATCGTCCAGGGCCTGGTCACCATCTTCCTCGCGCTCGGAGTGATCCGTATCGCGCTGGCTGTCACGTCCGGTGATCGGGTGCGCATCGGACGCCTGTGGTCTTTCGAGGGATTTGGACGCTACTTCTTTGGTGGCATCATCGTCAGCATCATCGTCACCATCGCCATCGCGATCCCGCTGCTGATCGGTATCGCGATCAGCGCAGCTACCGATCAGGTCGCATGGGCCATCATCCTGGGTGTGGTGGGCGTGATCATCGCGATCATCGTGAACCTCGGATTCAGCCTCTTCGGATACGTGATCATCGACAAGAACGCCAAGGGGCTGTCCTCGCTGGGTGATTCGTGGCGGCTGGTGAAGCCGCACTTCGGCGGCTTCCTCGGACTGCACATCCTGATTGCGCTGATCATCATTGCGACCCTCATCGTCGCCGTGCTGCTCGGCATCCTGCTGATCTTCGTCGGGCTCCTCGTCACCCTGCCGGTGGCCGGTGTGCTCGCCTTCGGGATCCCGGCGTTCGCGCTGGCCTACGCCTACCGCACCCTCGCCGGCGAACCCGTCGCGTAACCTAGGTCATGGCGCTCACACCGTCCGTCATCGCCGTGATCTTCACGAGTACGAGGACAACCGAATACGAGGCGGAATACCGGGCTGTATCCGAGTCCATGGATGACATGGTTCGGCGACAGCCCGGTTTCCTGTCGATGGAGTCCGTGCGCGATCCCGTGACACGGCGCGGCGTGACCGTGTCCTACTGGGCCGACGAGGCTTCCGCCATCGCATGGAAGCAGGTGGCCGAACACTTGGAGGCGCAGCGCCAGGGACGCGAGCACTTCTACAGCGAGTACAGCGTCGTGGTGGCTACGGTCACCCGCGCGTACGACGCAGGTGGCACCTGACGGAGTCGGAACCTCCCGTAGGTTAGGGGCGTGGGTTTCTTCCGAAGTCGCGGCGTGATGATCACTCTCGTCGTGTTGCTCATCCTCGGGCTCGCCGGCGGCAGCATCGCCTACTTCGTCTCCAGCAACTCGGCGGCACCCCCGGCCATCGACAAGGGCCAGGTGATCCAGAACCTCCCCGAGGCAGAGTTGATGTGGTTCAGCCAGCCACAAGACGTCAAGGATGAGATCTGTGGGGGCTTGGCGACCAACCCCGACGAGTACTACAACCTGATGAAGGAGACCTGGCTGAGGGACGGGAACATGGATCCCGAGATGTTCGGGGCCCTCATCACCACGATCATCGACGACTGCGGTCTTTAGCCGATCCATGGCACTCGTGCGCGTGACGGATCCCGAGGATCCGCGTCTGCAGGACTACGTCTCCCTCACCGATGTCGCACTGCGCTCCCGCCATGAACCCGAGTCCGGCATCTACATCGCGGAGAGTGCCGAGGTCATCCGACGTGCCGTGGACGCGGGTCATCGGCCCCGCTCGATGCTCATGCAGGACACCTGGGTGGACCGGCTCGGGGACCTCATCGACACGGCAGACATCGACGTGCTCGTGGGCACGCGGGAGGTCCTTGAGCAGTTGACCGGATTCCACGTGCATCGCGGCGCCCTGGCCGCCATGCACCGTCCGAAGCTGCCGAGTGTCGACTCGGTCATTGCGACAGCACGTCGGCTGGTCATCCTGGAGGACCTCGTCGACCACACCAACGTCGGTGCGATCTTCCGATCCGCGGCAGGGCTGGGCATGGATGCGGTTCTCGTGACGCCCCGCTGCGCGGACCCGCTCTACCGACGTAGCGTGCGGGTGTCCATGGGCGCGGTCTTCGCGGTCCCCTGGACGCGCATCGATCCCTGGCCAGGGAGCCTCGTCGGTCTTCGCGACAACGGATTCACGATCGCAGCGGTGACACCACGCAGCCCGAAGGCGATTCCGCTTTCCGAGTTCTCCGCAACGATCCCGGACCGTGTGGCGCTCATCCTCGGTGCAGAGGGCGATGGCCTGACCGCACCAGCCCTGTCGGAGGCCGACGTCGCCGTCAGCATTCCGATGCACGCAGGCATCGACTCCCTGAACGTTGCCGCAGCATCAGCGGTCGTGTTCTGGGCTCTCGCTACTCCGCGACCCGATCCACGCGTGCGGGGAAGCTGAACCAGGCGAAGACCGCACCCAGGGCCACGATGCCGGCCCCGATGAACAACGCCCAGTTCATTCCACCAACGAACGCATCACCGGCAACCGTGCGAAACACCGATGCTATGTCGGTGGGAAGTTGCTGCGCGGCAAGCGATGCCGATGCCAACGACTCGCGGGCGGCATCAAGCGAGGCAGGGGGCAGCACGCTCGCGGCATCACCCGCATCCGTGATCGCTTCCTCGATGTTGCGCCGGTAGGTGAGGGACATCGCAGCACCCAGGATCGCGACCCCGAATGCCCCACCCAACTCGGACATCGCGTCGTTAACCGCAGAGCCCATGCCGGCCCGCTCCGGGGGAACACTGGCCAGCACGCCGTTGGTGGCCTGCGGCAGCGTGAGCCCCAGTCCCAGCCCGACGAGGAAGAACGTGCCCCCGACCAACGCGTAGGGCGCCGAGGCGGTGAGGGTGCTGAAGGAGAGGAGGCCGACGGTCACCACGACGAGACCCAGCACCACGGTGGTGCGCGTGCCGATGCGGTCGGCGATGCGAGGGCTGAACAGTGACGCGAGGAGGAGACCACCGGCCCCCGGCACCACCGCGAGTCCGGATTCGAGGGGTGTCATGCCCTGAACCAGTTGCAGGAACTGGGGCAGGAAGAACATTGCGCCCATAAGTGCGAAATAGACGAGACCCACGGTGACCACAGCGGCCCGGAACAGTGGGAGGGCGAACAGGGTCATGGGCAGGAGCGGCCGCGGAGCCCGCCTCTCCCACCACACGAATAACCGCAGCAGGACAAGGGCCAGGGTCGCCGTGGTGATTGTGAACGCATCGATTCCGACCTCGGGAATCTCGATGATGGTGACGACGAGTGCGATCAGACCCGCACCGCAGAGAACGGCCCCGCGGACATCGAGACGCGGCTTAGCCGGGTCGGAGGATTCCGGCACGAAGGCGAGGGTGGCGAGCAGCATGAGCAGAGCCAGTGGCGGGTTGACCCAGAAGATCGCGTGCCAGGTGAAGTGCTCGAGGAGGAACCCCCCGACGATCGGACCGACGGCCACACCGACACCGGCCACCGCGGCCCAGATGCCGATGGCCTGCGCACGCTCGTGTGGGCTGGGGAATACCTGGACGAGGATGCTCAAAGTCGAGGGCATGATGCACGCGCCACCGAGGCCCATCAGACCCCGGCACAGGGTGAGGGTGAATGCATCCTCGGCGATCACGGCCCCCAGCGAGGCCACGATGAAAATGACCAGCCCGACCACCAACAGCAGGCGACGACCGAGACGATCACCGAGCGCACCGGCGAGCAGCAGCGAGCCAGCGAAGACCACCGAGTAGGCATCCACGACCCACTGCAGCTGCGCGGTCGTGGCGCCGAGATCCTCCTGCAGGCGCGGTAATGCGACGTTGACGATGGTGTTGTCCAGGGACACGAGTGCGAGTGCAGCGGAGAGCACTCCCAGGACGAGCCAGCGACGTGACATGTGCCGAGGCTAACGGCGTGGAGGCACCTGGATGGGTGGGACGTTCGTGAAGTCGATGCGCATCCGCTCCACCGCCCGACCCTTCGCGTTCTGCTGGATCAGGGAGGCACGGCCGCCGTCCGGCGCCACGGCGACCACAACGGTCGGGGGTTCGTCATCACGCGGTAACGGATTCGACGAGGTGACCGTGAACCAGCCGCGCGCATTGACCGATGTCGTGTAGCGGATACCAGGGGTGAGCCATGGCTGCCACGGGTTGTAGGAATAGAAGCGCGCGGTGTTCGTGATCGGATTCTCGTTCGCGCCGAACTTGTTGGCCGTCCACTTCTTGATCGGCGGGTCGCGGAAGTACTGCTTGCCCGAGGGAGTCGTGACCACGTCGGAGATCGGGCGGATACCCATGTTCCTGCCACCGCGGCCGATGACCTCTGCGGAGTACAGACACCGGGATACCTGGGCTGCGTCAATGCGGCAGGTGATCCGTCCCTTCGGTGCGGTTGTCGTCGTCCGATAGGTGAGCGAACTCCTGCCCGCCCACGCCGTCCACGCGGCCATTGCTGCTGCCGGATCCTGCGGGAAGGTGGCGAGTGCTGCGGTCACCTCCGGGGGTGAGGGATCCGCGTGGGCTGCCGGGACGGACACCACCAAGGAGAGCGCCACCAGGGCGCCTAGGACAGGGAGTCGACGCATATGTCTTGTATAGCCCATCGCACGCGCACGGACATGCCACGATGGGCCATGCTCGTGGGTGGAATCGACGCCGGTGTCATCGGCGCCTCACTGCGCCTGTTACCCGAGAGCCTGAAGCTCGCCGGGATCCCCAAGGACGACATCGTCGCCCGTCGGGATACATCCGGACCGATCGACGCCTTTCTCGCGGAGCGCTTCTATCCCTCCCCCGGCGTGACACACCGCGACGAGTGGATCGACAGTGGTCGCCTACGCCTACGGATTTACACGCCGGCACCGATGCCCAGTCGCGGTGTCCTCTACTACATCCACGGTGGCGGCCTGATCCTCTCCCATGTCGACGCCTACGACGCACGCTGCTCCTATTGGGCCGCGCATACGGGCTGCACTGTGGTGTCGGTCGACTATCGCCTCGCACCGGAGAACCCATATCCGGCCGCGATCGACGACTGCATCACGGGACTTCTCTGGACCCACGAGCACTTGGCGGAGTTCGACGCCCGCACCCTCGGAGTCGCCGGGGACAGCGCGGGCGGGGGGCTTGCCGCGGCGACGGCACTGCGCAATCGTGACGTGAACCACCTCGATCTCGCCTGCCAGGTGCTGATCTACCCGATGCTCGATGATCGCAACACCCACACCGATGAACGATTCGCGTCCCGACTCGTTCCGTGGACGTTCGAGGACAACTCGATCGGGTGGAATGCCTACCTGCAGGGCCGGGCCGGTGCACCCGATATCCCCGCCTACGCGGCCCCTGCACGCGCCGAGTCCCTTGCCGGTCTCCCACCCACCTATATCGATACCGGATCGATGGACATCTTTCTCGACGAAGACGTCGCGTATGCGAAGCGCCTCATCGACGATGGTGTTCCCGTGGAGGCACATATCTGGAATGGTGCCCTGCATGGTTTCGACTACATCGCACCGCGGATCGCGTTGTCACGTGCAGCATGGGACAAGCGCATCGCCTTCGTGCGATCACATCTGTGAGGAATCGTGAGCGTTGACAATCTGTGGATCAACCTCGGCGCGATGCTCGCCGGGGTGCTCCTGATGTTCGGGTGGCATCTCTCCACTCATGCGTCGACACCTCAGGCCCGGAAGGTGTGGAACATCCTCCGGTTCGTGGCCTTGGGCTTCCTGATCCTCTGGCTGATCATCGTGGGGCCGACCCTCATCGGGGTGCTGTTCGACGGGCTGTGAGGGGACCTAGGTCCCACCGCGTGAGGACCGGAGTGTCTTGCATCGCTGGCTGCACCCGGCAATAGTGAGTCCGTGAATACAGGTGCGTGGTTCGGGCGCGTGGTAGTCGGTTACGACGGATCCGAGACCGCGAAGGTCGCGGCCCGGTGGGCAGCCGACGAGGCGGTCGCCCAAGGTCGGGGGCTGACCCTGGCGCACGCGGTGCTCCCCCCTGTCTCGGGTGCCGGTTTCGGTGCAACGATCCCTCCTCCCCTCGACCTCGTCGACAGCCTGCAGGAAAAGGCGAAGATCGAGCTCCTCCGCGAGGCCGATGCCCTTCCCGGGACCGATATAGAGGTGTGTGTCGAGATCGGATCCCCAAGCGGTCTCCTCCTCGATGCCTCGCAGAAGGCGCATCTCCTGGTGCTGGGCTCGCGCGGTCACGGTGGATTCCGCGGTTTGCTTCTCGGATCTGTCGGATCGCAGGTCGCCTCCCATGCCGCGTGCCCGACGGTGATCTTCCGGGAACCTCGCGTCCCTGACTCGCGACATCTCGTGGTCGGCATCGACGGTTCGCCGAATTCCGAGGTGGCGTTGGCCTTCGGTTTCGACATGGCGAGCCGCCACGGGTGGGAACTCATCGCTGTCCACGCGTGGGAGGTTCCCGCGTACGACCTCATCGTCGTGCCGAGCGGTCCGGTTCCGGTTCCGCTGACGGATGTCGCCGACGATGAAGTCCGCCTGGCGGCCGAGGTCCTCGCCGGATTCCGCGCGGACTTCCCGGATGTGCACGTCCACGAGCGCCTCGTCCGCGCTGCGCCCGCCGATGCCCTCCTCACCGAGGGCAAGGAAGCCGCGATGATCGTCGTGGGCACCCGGGGTCGCGGGCCGACGGCAGCCGCTGTTCTCGGTTCGGTCAGCAACGCCGTGCTCCATAAGGCGCGAGTTCCCGTTGCGGTCGTGCCCTACGAAGAACCCGACGGTGATGCGGCATGAGTGCGGATGCGATGCAGTCCGGCTCGCGGGTCGTCGACATCATGACCCGACCGGTGCTGACGGTCGAGATGGGCGAGTCGCTCTGGGACGCCTGGCAATTGATGTTCATCTCCGGGTTGCGCCATCTCGTGGTCCTTGACGACGACGGCCTCCCGGTGGGTGTCCTCAGCGATCGCGCAGTGCTCGCCGACACTCCACCGACCGCCGAACACCTTGGCACCATGCTCGTTCGCGATGTGCAGGCACGCGTCCCGCGCACCTCGATCGGTCCCGACAGGAGTGCTCGCGAGGCTGCCCAGGCTATGAGTGACCTTTCTGTCGAAGCACTACCGGTCACTGAGTCGGGCGGCCATCTCGTGGGAATCGTGACCGAGTCCGATGTGGTGCGCTGGGTCGGTTCCGCCGCCTAGGACGTTGCGCATCGACCACGCTCCGACGCCAATCCCCTAGTGTGACCACGTGGCGGCGGAAGATCGACTGGTCTGGATCGACCTGGAGATGACCGGGCTCGATCCCACCCACGACGAGATCGTCGAGATCGCGTGCATCGTTACCGAGGCCGACCTCACCGAGGTCGACGCCGGCATCTCCCTCGTTGTGAAGCCGAACGAGGCACCTCTGGCGGCGATGCAGAAGGTGGTCGTGGACATGCACACATCGTCGGGGCTCCTCGCGGAGATCCCGATGGGAATCTCGGTGAGTGACGCGCAAGCGCAGGTCCTTGAGTACGTCACCCAACGCGTGCCCGACGCTCGCAAGGCACCCCTGGCGGGGTCGAGTGTCTACGTCGATCGACTCTTCCTCGCCCGGTACATGCCCGATCTCGACGCCCACCTGCACTACCGACTGATCGATGTCTCCAGCGTCAAGGAACTGGCCAAGCGCTGGTACCCCCGCGTCTACTTCAATGCGCCCGCGAAGACCGGGAACCATCGCGCCCTCGCCGACATCCGCGAATCCATCGCGGACCTGCGTTACTACCGCGACGCGATGATGGTCGCTGCCCCCGGTCCGGATGCCGAGACTGCAAAGGCGATCGGGGAGACGCACGTCGTGCAGCATCCCTCCTGAGGTCCGATATCCTCAAGGGCCCGCTCCGGCGGGTGATGGTTCCCACCGGAACCATGGTGGGTGTAGCTCAGCTGGTAGAGCACCTGGTTGTGGTCCAGGACGTCGCGGGTTCGAGTCCCGTCACTCACCCCAGGGTCTAGGCGTATCTGCGTTCACAGAATCAGTTCCACCTCTGCTAATTCAGCTGCTCTTGCCAAGGGTCGATCCAGCGTGGCCAGCGGGCTACTTATCGTCTGCGGCCCTCGTCGATCAATTCGTGAGCGGACATCTCGTGCGGGTCTCTCCTCACCCGAACCCTCAAGGCATGGATCGCAGCGATGGCTGCCGCCTGGCCATCACGACCCCGTGCGACCACGGGGTTGATCCGAGCAATCGGCCGACCGTGTGTGGTGACGGCCACCTCTCGGCCGGAAATGACTTCTCCAACGGTAACGGACGGATCTTTCTTGAGGTCGTAGACATCGATGGCACCGTCGCGTCTGATCACGCTCATGACGTGAGGCTAGCTCGTCGTCGGATTTTGATCGCAACTCGCCAGCACCTTGTGGAAATGCCGATTCACCTGGACCAACTCCCGCGAACTAGGCGACAGAACCAGGCGCACCCGCGGGGGTCACGACCTCGTGTCCCGCACCCTGCCACGCCTGCATGCCACCGGTGATGTTGTAGGCATCGAAACCGATCGACATCAACGCACCGGCGGCATCATCCGAGCGACGCCCCGAACGGCAGATCACCACGATCGGTCGGAGACGATCGAGTGCACCTATACGCAGAGGCAACTCACCCAGGGGGATGTGGAGCGCATCTGGCGCGTGGCCTGCATTCCACTCATGGAGTTCGCGCACGTCGAGGAGAAGCGCGCCGTCACCGACTTTCGCAACCGCATCGGCCACGCTCACCTGAGGAACCAGCGACGAATCCATGGTCTCCAGTCTCTCGCCGATTCACAAGAGATGAATAAGTGGGGTCGTCCGGTGCCAGCGATCAGCGGCGCGTGAGCCTTACGGGGGTACTCATGCTCGCCTCAGGCGGACGGCCGGGGACGATCAGAGTCAGCGTGGACCGTCGTGGACGGGGGCCGGCAGGTCCAGAGGCTCCGGGGCGGTGCGGGGGTAGAACCACGCGGTCAGGAGGGCACCCACGACCGCCCCGATGATCTGGAAGGCGATGAACGGGGCGACCGACACCGGTGCGATCCCGGCGAAGGTGTCGGTGAGTGATCGCCCGATCGTCACGGCGGGGTTGGCGAAGGACGTGGATGCGGTGAAGAAGTAGGCCGCACCGATCCACGCGGGAACGAGGATGGGCCCCAGGGTGCCGCGCCCTGTGCGGGTGAGGGCCCCGATGACCAGCAGGAGTCCTGCGGTGGCGACGATCTCTCCGATCCACACGCCTGCACCATCGCGCACGGTGCTCGAGGTCTCCACTGGCGGAAGGCTGAACATCACGTTGGCGAGCATGGCACCCAGGCAGGCACCCACGATCTGGGAGACCACGTACACGATCCCCTCCGAGATGGGCATCTCGCGCCGCGCCATCTCCACGCCGGACACCACCGGGTTGAAGTGCGCACCCGAGATCGGTCCGAGGATCCAGATCAGCACGCCCAGAGCAGCGACCGTGGCGAGGGCGTTGATGAGCAGGGTGACGGCGAGGTTGTCACTGAGCAGCGTGCCCATGATCCCCGACCCGACGACCGTCGCCACCAAGAGCAGCGTGCCGAGGAATTCCGCGCTCGCGCGCCGGAGCAGGGTATGGCCCATCACCGAGTGTTCACCTTCTCTGAGTTGACAGGGAGAATATAGTTCAATAATCATTGAGTCAATGAGGTCCTGCACCGTCCATCCCTCGCGCGATGACCGCGCCCGGATCTTCGCTGCCCTGGGCGATCCCACCCGCCTCGGCGTACTGGAGCTGCTCGCGGTGCAGGACCTCTCCCCCGATGCGTTGGCCGCCGCACTCGAGATTCCGGCGAACCTGCTCTCCCACCACCTCAATGTCTTGCAGGAGGCCGGGGTGATCCGACGCGTGCACTCGAAGAACGATCGTCGCCGCACGTACGTGCAGGCGATTCCGCAGGCACTCGATGGCCTGCTACCCGAACCCGCGTCCCTCCAGGCATCACGTGTGGTCTTCGTATGCACCCACAACTCAGCGCGCTCGATCCTCGCCGAGGCACTCTGGCGTGAATCCAGTGATGTCTCCAGCGCCTCGGCCGGCACCTCCCCTGCTGCGCAGATCAATCCCCGTGCCGTCAAAGCAGCGAGACGCGCGGGTGTGTCTGTGCGGAACAGCACGCCGCGATCGATCGACGACGTGGTCCGACCGGACGACGTGATCGTGTCCGTCTGCGATGCGGTCAATGAGGAATTGCCGGATCTGGACAATCCCCACATCCACTGGTCGATCCCCGACCCGACCTCGGTGGGGACCGATGCGGCGTTCAACGCAACGGTCATCGAACTCCGCGACCGGATCGCATCCCTCGCACCGCGTGTTACCCGCCCAACCCGCTCACGAAAGGCGCCAGCATGACCTCGATCCAGCGAGATGACATCTCCGACGCACACGTTCTCACGTTGCGCTCTTCATCGCTCCTGTTGCAGAAGAACTTCGATGGCGTCTTCAGCGCCGAGACGATCGAACGCTTCCTGATCACCTCCTACGACGAGTTCGCGGCTCGGCTGACCAACGACACGTTCCTTCCCATGTTCGCCGAGCGTTTCGCTCGGGAGCGCCTGTCCGCCCTGGCCAAGGTCGAAGGCAAGAGCGATGACGATCGGCCCGTCGTGCTTTTCCTATGCACACACAATGCGGGGCGCTCCCAGATGGCCCTGGGCTACTTCCGGCACCTCGCCCAGGACCGCGCGATCGCGTGGTCGGGTGGTTCGGAGCCTGGCAATGCCATCAATCCCTCCGCCGTCGCCGCGATGGCCGAGGTCGGAATCGACATCTCCCAGGAGTTCCCCAAGCCCTGGACCGACGAGGTCGTGCGCGCCGCCGACGTCGTGGTGACGATGGGCTGCGGTGATGCGTGCCCGATCTTCCCGGGCAAGCGCTACGTCGATTGGCAACTAACCGACCCGGCGGGACTCGGGGTCGATTCCGTGCGCCCCATCCGAGATGAGATCGAGGGTCGCGTCCGCAACCTTCTCGCCGAACTCGGAGTGAGCTGACGCTGCCTCGGGGTTCGTTCCACGGGCGTCCAATACTACGTATAAACCGGTGATATCATCGGTTCATGCGTAGTGAAGCACCGCCCCTCCTCCCGATCCTCCGGTCACGAACCCAGGGCGAGATCCTCGCGGCGCTACTGGTTGACCCGGCTCGCGAGTGGACGGTGACCGAGCTCGCGCGTCACCTCGACATCCCGCTGACCACAAGCCAATCGGAAGTGACGCGATTGGAGGCAGGGGGCCTGTTGCGCTCCCGCAAGGTCGGTCGGTCACGAGTGATTCGGCCGAACACGGACAACCCGATCGTGACTCCGTTGACTCAGATCATCATGGTGACTTTCGGACCACCGGCCGTGATCAGGGCGGAGTTCACCGGCCTCGGCGCCACTCGGATCATGATCTTCGGCTCCTGGGCGGCTCGCCTCTCCGGTGAGCCCGGTCCGCCTCCCGATGACATCGACGTACTGGTTGTGGGTGAGCCGGGGTTACGTGATGACGTATACGCGGCGGCCGAGCGCGCAGAGGTCCGACTCGGGCGCCCCGTCAATCCCGTGCTCCGAAGCTGTGACGCCTGGCAGAGCCCTGCGGGTGATCCATTACTCGACGAGATCCACCGCCGACCTTCGATCGAGGTGATGTCCGCCGGTCGTGGAACTGTTTTTCCATGACATGGCAACGCGGTCACCTCGAGGTTCAGGATCTACTCCGTCAGGGAGCGCTGGAGCCCGTCAGTGGCGCTGCAGCTGACGGCACGGCACTCCTAACTTCAGCCGCGCGCCTCGTGGCTTCGGCATCCCGTGAGGTATCCGCGAACCCCGAGGCTTCCTACGTGCTGGCATACGACGCCGCACGCAAGGCATGCGCTGCCTTAATCGCGCATCAGGGGCTGCGGACCAGGTCGAGTGGCCACCACGTGACAACGGAGCTTGTCGTCCGCGCGCAATTCGGTGGACCGTTCGACGCCTTCGGGACGCTCAGGCGGCGAAGAACTGAGATCGAGTACCCACGGTTCCCTGGCGACACGGTGACCGAAGATGAGGCCGTCCAAGCCCTCGAGCGCGCTCGCGCGATCTTCGAAGCCGCATGCGAACTGCTTCCGCGACAAACCCTTTTCCGACCGTAACGCGAGTTGTCCGGCCCGGGGTGGACGAGGCGCGTCGGATTCATCGCGAAGTCGAAGGACGTATGCGCACCCTGCTGGCCGAACTCGATGTACCGGTTACGCCCTAGCCCAGTCCTCATCGACCGCGTCGGCGAAAGCCTTCATCGATGTGAATGTCCAATCCGGGGTCACGTCCTTCGGCGGCGCGGGCGTGGCGCCCCACCCGGGATTGTCATGCCGCCTGTTGATCCACACGGTCGGTAGACCCAGGGACTTCGCCGGGACGTGATCATGGAAGAGGCTTTGCGCAACATGAAGCAAGCCGCTACGTGGGATACCGAGACGATCCACCTCATCAAGCAGGGCTTCGAAGTTACGCGGTGAGGGCTTGAAGGAACCGATGTCCTGCGCGGTCAGGATGCTGGTGAAGGTCACCTGCAGGCGCGCATTCGATCCGGCAAACGATGCCCGATCGATGTTCGACAGGATGATGAGTGAGTAGCGCTCGGACAGCCGTGCCAGCGCCTCGGGGGAATCCGGGAATGCCGGCCACTGCGGCACCGAGGATGCGAGAGCCTCGGCCTCGTCATCGCTGACGGGGATGCCGAGGTGGGCCCCGAGTCCGCGCATCGCGCGCGCCAGGATCTGCGGATACAGGTCGGTCGGGTGCTCCTCCTCCGCGTGCGCTTCGTACAAGGAGTACGCGGTCAGCAGTTCCTCGCGCGGGATATCGCGGCCATGGGAGACCGCCCATGGTTGGAGAACGTCCGCGATACCGGCCTCCCAATCAATCAGGGTGCCGTAGCAGTCGAAGCTCAGTGCTTGGAAGTCCCGCAGTCGCATGGCGCTCACTGTAGAGCGGACGCGCGCTCCTCTTTCTCGAGTGCACGGGCGGTCAGCGCCTCGCTGATCGCACCGGAGGCGGCGAACGCGGCCATCCCCCAGCCACGGGCCCGCGTCACGCGCCCGGTCATCGCCGCGGCGGCGAAAGCAAGGGTGTCACTGGCATCGCTGATGGCTTGGGCTGCGACCCAGAAGGCGGTGGACTGCCCGCGGCGCCACGCCACCAGTGTGCCCAGTCCGATCGCGATCTCGCGCGCCCCGAGGAGTCGACCCATCGGAGCGGTCTGCTGCGGATCCGCAGCACCGAGGGCGCGGCCGAGACCGGTGGGATTCACGAGCAGGCCGGTGCCGATCACGACGCGGGTGAGTCCGAGGGCCGGGACGACCAGGGGAGGCATCACCCCTCCATCCTGTCACCGTCTTGCCGGGAAGGTAGTTGAACGCTAAACTAAACTTCTTGAGAGGAGTGCCATGCCCGCCGCAACAGCCGACACGATGACCCTTCCCCGTCTCGGGGTGAAACCGGATGCCCGGATGCGCACGGTGAAGACGGTGGTGAGCGCACCGCAGGGATTCGAGGGCGAGGGGTTTCCCGTCCGCCGCGCATTCGCGGGCATCACCCCCCAGGACCTCGACCCTTTCATCCATATGGATCAGATGGGCGAGGTGGAATACGCACCGGGCGAGCCCAAGGGCACCCCGTGGCATCCGCACCGTGGCTTCGAGACGTTCACCTACTTGATCGATGGACAGTTCCTGCACCAGGACTCGCACGGCGGCGGGGGCACGATCCTCGAAGGCGGCACGCAGTACATGACCGCCGGTGATGGGATCCTGCACATCGAGACCCCGCCGGAGCACCTCGTCGAGTCCGGTGGCCTGTTCCACGGTGTGCAATTGTGGATCAACCTGCCGAAGGACAAGAAGCGCATCGCCCCGCAGTATCAGGACCTGCAGGGGGTCGACTCCTCCATGGTCACCAGTTCCGACGGTGGCGCACTCGTGCGCATCCTGGCCGGGGAGGTGGATGGTTTTCAGGGTCCCGGGATCTCGCACACACCGCTGACGATCACGCACCTCACGCTGGCACCCGGTGCGCAGGTGGACATCCCGTGGCGCTCGGACTTCAACGCCCTGGCGTATGTGCTCTCGGGGTTTGGCACGATCGGCGCCGAACGTCACCCGATCGCGACCGGACAGACCGCGGTGCTCGTCAACGGCGACACGATCCGGATCACCGCCGCACCAGGCCAGGAATCCCGCTCCCCCAACCTCGAGATCTTCCTGATCGGTGGCGTGCCACTCCGCGAGCCGGTCTTCCAATACGGACCCTTCGTCATGTGCACGCGTGCCGAGGTCATCGAGGCGTTCGAGGACTTCCAGGCTGGTCGCTTCGGGCAGATCCCGATGAACGCGATCCAGCCGCATCGCCCGAAGGGCAGCTAGCGGAGACCTGGGAGATACTCGGGTGTGCGCGCGGACCCCATGACACCCCATCCCACGCGGCTGGCCCCCGAGAACGCGCACTACGACGTGATCATCGACGCGCACGCGCGGGCCTGTGCTGATGGAAGCCCGGGATACCTGGATCCGATCAGTGGATTGTTCACGATGACCGCCGCCTACCACCTCGAGCGCGGGACCTGCTGCGACAACGGATGCCGCCACTGCCCGTACGTGGAAAGCCCGTGAGGCTCCGGATCGCAGCAGCGGTTGTCGCGCTGGGATTCGCGTTCAGCGCCACGAGCGCGCACGCCGCCCCAGCGCCCCAAGCCGTCGGGTCATGGTCGATGGTGCCGATGTCGAAGGACACCGACGGCGACGGATTCATCGACGGCGACGGCGGTGTTCCCAAACGCGGTGCGCTCAGTGCAACGCCATCGTCCGTGTTCGTCGGAGCGGACAACTTCGTCGCCCAACCCCATGAGCGCCTCATCAACGGTGTCCTGTCCTGGCATCTGAACCCGCGCGGATATCCGGTCCGGCTCGACGCCTGCAAGTCCTCCGGTGACACCTACACCTGGCGCGTGCTCCGCGGAAACGAGGTCGTCACGACAACCACGGCGAAACCACTCACGCGCAAGAAGTGCGCGACCACGGTCCTGCTCCCCGAGGGGCGCTACCGCCTCGAGCTGCAGGTGCGCTCAGGGTCGAAGAAGGACACAACGAAACTCACCGCGGGCGTGGACAACATCCTGTTCGTCGCCATGGGCGACTCCTACGCCTCGGGTGAGGGCAACCCGCGCAATATCGGCGCCTTCCTCGCGCAGGGCTCCGCCCAATTCACGCCCTACTGGGACTCCGACGACTGCAACCGCAGTGTGCACGGAGCCCCGGCGCAGGCGGCCCTGCGTCTCGAGGAGTCGTCACCGAAGACGTCGGTGACGTTCGTCTACGTGGCCTGCACGGGAGCCACCGTTCCCACCGGGATCCTCGGCGCCCAACGCGCGAACGGTCAAGCTGCAAGCCAGATCGAGCAGGTGGCCCAGGTGATCGGCGACCGCACCATCGACGTGCTCACCCTTTCGATCGGTGGGAACGACGTCGGGTTCACCTCGATCCTGTCCGCGTGCGCGCTCTCCCGTAACTGCCCGCTGGCCAAGGCACCCTTCGGATCACTCGCCACCTTCCCCACCGTGCAGGACGGGGTGCAGACGCGGACCGCCGCGCTGCCCGCCGCGTTCGACCGCATCGCTCGCTGTTTCACCGGCCCCTCATGTGTCCTCGCCGACGGTCGCACCATCCCGTCGCTCAGGATCGCGAATGCCGGCCGCGTCCTGCCCACGCTCTATCCGGACATCACGCGCAGCGCCACCGGCGCACCGTGCACCTACCTGACGATCACCGACGCGGACTTCTCGTGGGCACGCGACACCATGCTCACGCCCTCGACCCAGAACCCCTTCCCCTACCGGACCACGCAGGGCACCACGGTGAATCTGCCGACGAGCGCGGGAACCCTCAACGGAACCCTGCTCACCACGAATCGCCTGGGCTGGTCGCCTGCTGTCGGCACCTGGGGCGCATCCGGTGAATCGACAGTGGGACGCGGGGTATGCGCCGGCGCAGATGCATGGTTCTTCGGGGTGACCGGCCTCGTCGGGTTCACGAGCGGCTCCTTCCACCCAAATCCCCTCGGCCTGCAGGCCATGGGCAAGCAGATCGCCGCGGCTGTCGCGGGTGTGCTGGGCACCCGCCTTCGCTAACGTCCCGCCATGCGTGTCGGTCTCCTCGCCTACGGTGCCATCGGGCACGAGCACAACCTGGCCGTTCAAAGTGTTCCCGGGTGGGAATTGACCGCCGTCTGCGATGTCAATCACGAGCGCATCACCGCAGCACAGGAACTGGCACCCGAGGCGCGCGGTTTCACCGACGCCACGGAAATGTTGGACTCGGGGCTCGTCGACATTGTGGTGGTCTCAACCCCACCCAACACGCATTTCGAGTGGGCCCACGCCGCTTTGGAACGCGGCATCCATGTAGTGCTCGAGAAGCCGATGGCGCTGACCGCGGCCCAGTGTGACGAGCTTCTACGTCTCGCGCACGACAAGGATCTGACCCTGGTGGTCTATCAGAATCGCCGATTCGATCCCGACTACGTCACGATGCGCCGCCTCATCCGCGAAGGTGCAATCGGTGAGGTGTTCACGTACGAGGGCTTTGTCGGCGGCTACTCGCGACCATGCGACTACTGGCATTCCGATGCGATCGTCTCTGGAGGCGCGATCTTCGACTGGGGCTCGCATTACATCGATCAGATCCTCGATCTGTTCGGTACCGACATCGCGCACGTGACCGGAATCAATCACAAGCGCCACTGGTTGCATGTCAGCAACGCCGATCATGCCGAGGTGACCATCACCTTCACCGACGGCCGACAGGCGCGCTTCATCAACTCCGATCTCGCTGCGGTCAGGCGGCCGAAGTTCTACGCCCTCGGCACCAGCGGTGCGATCGTCGGCGATTGGGACCCCAGGGCGGAACCGGCCGTCGCCGACCTTCCGGCGTTGATCTCCCTCCACATCCCAGACACTGCACCAAAGGTGATCGATCTCGACCCCGTGCCGGCGTTCACCTTCCACCGCGAGCTCGCGGCCTCCTTGGCTGCCGGGTCGTCGATGCAGGTACTCCCCGTGCATTCGCGCAATGTGGTCGCGGTGATGGAGGCTGCGGAGAAGTCGGCGGCCAGTGGCAGCACCCCCATCGTTCCGGAGATCGTTCGATGAGTGTGCGCTGGGGAGTTCTCGGCGCCGGTTGGTTGGTCACTCAGGCCACTGCGGCAGCCATCCACAACGCCACTGGCGCGACCCTGTATGCCACCGGTGCACGCGACATCGAGCGGGCCCGCGCTACCGAGCCGCAGGTCGCCTATGACTCCTATCAGGCGGTGGTCGAGGACCCGAACGTCGATGCCGTCTACATCTGCCTGTCCAATGACGCGCATCTGCCATGGATCGAGGCTTCCGTCGCTGCGGGCAAGCACGTGCTGTGCGAGAAGCCGATGGTGCTCACCGCCGAGCAGGCGGCGTACGCATTCGCCCTCGCAGAGAAGGCGGGAGTCCACCTGGTCGAGGCCACCTGGTCACGCTGGCATCCACGGTTCCGCCGCATCGTGGACCTGGCCACCTCCGGTGCCCTTGGTCCGATCCACAGCTATCTCGGCACCTTCACCTTCCAAGGAGTCACACCGGGCAACTACCGCCTCTCACCCGCCCACGGTGGCGGTGCGCTCTACGACATCGGTATCTACCCACTGCATGGTCTCGTCGCCTGTCTCCCGGACATCGAGGACTTCACCGTCGTGGACGTCTCCCGCGAGATGGGCGGGGAGGGGGTCGATCTGACCACCCAGGCGACGCTGAGTTGGGGCAGCGACACCCGTGGCGGGATCGTCGGGTCGTTCATCCTGCCCGCCTCACAGCGCCTCACGGTCGCGGGCGCCGAGGGTGAGGTGCGAGTAACCGACGATCAGGCCTTCGCCACCTGGCGCGCCGCAACATCACTCTGGGTCGATGGTCACATCGAGGAGTTCCCCACCGTCGATGCCTACCAGATCATGTTCGAGGAGATGAGCGACCGGATCGAGGGTGGGGATGGCTGGCTGCTTCCCCCACGCGACTCGATCCGGGTCGCCCGCGCCGTGGACTCGCTGCTTTGGTGACTCTCTACTCCTCGCGCCGCTAGCTCAACCGGCAGAGCAGCGGACTCTTGATCAGCGGGTTGCAGGTTCACGTCCTACGCGGTGGGCATCAGGAGGCCGGCCCCACGGGGTCGCCTTTATCGTGCGCGAGCCAGCGCCGTTGACTCTCATCGCTCAGCATGGGCGCAAGGCGGTGCTGGACATCGGGTGGCAGAGCGCCGAACCCGGCGATCGTGCCCAGGCACTGCGCTGCTCCGCAGGCGCAGTCGAAGGCGTGGCCGTCGCAGTCCCAGTCGAAGAGGACGTAGTTGCAGGTGATCTCCTCACCCCTGGCGATGTCCCGTGTCGCGACATTCTCGTAGGCCTCGTCGTCGTCCTCGCAGTACCGTGACGCCGTGTTCGGCGCACAGTGATGATTCATGAAGCACCCAGGGATGTCGAACACCCGCGAGCCGTCCAGGCGCACGGAATGCATCGTCGTGACCGTCACCGCGCGCGGCCCACTCCCGGTGAGGACCGTCGTCTCAATGGCATGGGGAGCATCGGCGATGACGCACCATCCGGAGCGGTAGATCACCTCACCCGCCGCCAGGGGTCGGGTTGCCACGAGCCGCAGTCCCGTCGGGCCATCGACCAGATCGACGTTCGGGGGGCATCGATGGACCTCGCGGGCCACGGCCGCCAGATCGGCCGGCGTGCGAAGCCTGCGCACGCCGCGTTCACTCGATCGCGATTCCGCGTCGGCGCCCACCATGGACCGGTAGCGTAACTGGATTGACAAGGGGCGGAGGCATATGAACGGTCGCGGGCTGAGTTCACGCGCAGGTCGCATCATCGCGGCGATGCTGCTCGCGATGGGAATGAGCGCCGCCGCCCTTCCCCTGGTACTCATCCCTGGGGCACAGGCGATCGTCATGGCAGAGGACGCACCCGAAGACCCGGCACCCGCGGAGGAGGCACCTGCGCCGGCACCTGCCGAGGAGGCTCCCGCGCCGCCTCCCGCGAACGAGCCCGAGCCCACCGACGACCCGCCCACCGACGATCCGCCGACCGAGGACCCTGGTGCTGACCCGGCCGGGGACTCCGAATCGTCGGCTCCGGTGGAGGATTCGTCGACCGATCCTGACGCCGATCCTGACGCCGACCCCACCGCGATCGACGAGGACATGCTCGACGAGGACATGCTCGACGAGGACATGCTCGACGAGGA
>JBILLS010000071.1:0-3226 GCA_044375955.1 Candidatus Nanopelagicales bacterium
ACCGGCATCCGCCTGGCCGACGGGGACGAGGTGACGTCCGTACACGTGGTCGAGCCTTCCGCGAACGTCGCGGTAGTGACGATCGCTGGTTCCTCGTCCGCTCTTCCCGGGACCGAGTTGGGATCGGTGAAGGTGACTCCCCTGGCGCTGTACCCGCAGAAGGGTCGTGGCACCCAAGGCATGCGCTGTCACAGGTTCAAGAAGGGAGAGGACACACTCACCCGTGGCTGGTGCGGGAACCTGCCGGTGCGCGCGTGCACGGTCTCCGGAGCGCCGGTGGATCTCCCGTCTCCGGACGAACGGCGCGACGGGACCGGGACACCACCTCAGGCGCCCATCGACGCTGTGGGCACGAGCTTGTGATTAGGTGCTCAGAGTCGGCCCGCGAGGAGCCACTCGCGGGAACGGCACCCTTCCGGCGGTATTGGTGGGTGATCGAACACCCTGGTCCGTGGCCCGCACGACCCATCCAGGAATCCGTGCTGGGTGAGAGTGCCAGCTGGGTCATGCCACTGAATGAACGAACGGATACGGCCGTTCTCCTGTCGCGTCAGCGTGACCCGCACAGACCGCGGCGGGTGTGGTGCGCGGACACCCTCCGACAGACGCTGGTCACGGGCCTGTGCGGACCATCGCACCCTGTCCTCGGTCCTTCCGACGAGGACCTCACTCTGGTGTGCACTCATGCGCGCCGCGACCAATGTTGTGCATTGTTCGGCCGGCCCCTTCTGACCGTGATCGATGGTGCTCGTGAGTCGACCCACATCGGCGGCCACCGCTTCGCGCCCACAGTCCTTCTGCTCCCTTCCGGCATCCTCCTGGGACGCTGCGGTCCCGCAGAGTGGCCAGCGGTGGGATCCCTCGGACCGGAGGCCGTGCCGTATTACCGGGGTCGCACATCCCTGGATGGGCCAGCCCAGGTCGCCGATGCAGAGGCTCGTCGAATCTGGGGCCTCGGACTCCTCCACGACGTGTCTATCGAACGCATGACCGAGGCGAGCCCCCACCGCTTCCGAGTCAGCTGCGCGGGGAGGTCCTGCGAGATAGCAGTGGAGTCGAGTGAGACAGCCTGCGTCGCCTCGTGTGGAAAGGATCCGGAGCCCCACACCGTCTGGCGAGTCAGTCAGCGATCCTGAGGAGTTCGCCTCGGTCGTGAATGGTCACACGGTCCCGTCCTGTAGCTGCCCCTCGTGCGCACTCCTCACGTGAGATCCGCCTCCAGCCGTCCCGATCGACGGTAGGGATGCTCGCACTGGCAAGGAACGACTCGAGGCCACCGCGCTCCGGTGCCTCGGGCAGCCCATCGAGGTCCTCCAGAAGGGCGGCCACAGTCGCGGTCGCGTCCTTCTTGTTGGTTCCAATGATCCCGCTCGGTCCGCGCTTGATCCATCCGGCCGTGTAGTGGCCGGACGCGCGCTCTGCGCCGTCGAGTACCCGGCCATCGGCATTCGGGATGACACCTCGGGCAGTATCGAACGGAACGCCTGGAATGGACTCCCCGCGATATCCGACACTGCGGATGACGAGATCGGTGGGCAGGTCCCAGGTCTCGTCAGTGTCGTGCGCAGACCCCCGACTGTCCACCGACGTGCGGACGACATCGAGACCCTCCACCGCATCCGTGCCGCGGATGCGTTCGGGTCGTGCGTAGAAGTGGAGCGACAGGGTCCGCGCGGACTCAGGCCAGGTACGGACGCCCCATTCCTCGAGGACCGCCAGATTCCGAGCCGCGACCTTGTCCCCTTCGATCACAGCGGTGGTCGATTCCGTGCGAACGAGATCGCGCTCCTCGACTCGCACCCGCACGCCCGGGATCTCCCCGAGCTCCTTGAGTTCCTTCGTCGTGAAGGTGGCCTGGGCTGGTCCACGGCGCCCCAGAATGTGCACGTGCTCGATGGTCGACGCCTCGAGTGCGGCGAGCACGTACTCCGGCATTTCGGTATGGCGCAGGGAGTCGACCGGGGAGATCAGGATGCGAGCAACGTCCACGGCGACATTCCCCACCCCGATGACCGTGGCAACCCGTGGGCCATTCAGCAACGTGTCGAAGGACCGATCCGCATCGGGGTGGCCGGTGTACCAATTGACGAGAGCCGTGGCCGAGACGCTGCCCGCCAGATCCTCTCCCTCGATGCCCAGACTCCGGTCCGTAGGCGCCCCGTAGCACCAGATGATCGCGTCATAGAAGCGGCACAACTGAGCAACCGAGACATCACGTCCAACCTCGACGTTTCCCAGGAACCTCACGCCCGGCAGGTCCAGGATGCCATCGAGGGTGTCGCGAACGGACCTGATCGAGAGGTGATCGGGCGCTACGCCATAGCGCACGAGCCCACATGGGACGGGCAAACGGTCCAGGATGTCCACCTCGACCCGACCCGATTTGCTGAGTGCTTCGGCCGCGTACATCCCCGCGGGTCCCGCGCCCACCACCGCGATGCGCTTCATGTGAGCCTCCGCCCGAAGCCTAGGGCCTACGCATCGATCCGGGTTCGATCGAGGACTTGAGCCCCCTCGACGATGAAGTCCTTGCGCGGTGCAACGTCGTTGCCCATGAGGAGATCGAAGACCGCCTCAGCGCCTTCGGCCTGCGTCAACGTGACCCGCCGGAGGGCGCGCCGAGCCGGATCCATGGTGGTCTCTCGGAGTTGCAGCGCATCCATCTCACCCAGGCCCTTGTAGCGCTGGATCGGCTCCTTGACCTTGCGGCCCTTCCGTTCGGCTTCGGAGACAATGGCGCGCATCTCCTTCTCGGAGTAGGCGTACACCACATTCGACTCGGCTTTACGACCCCCAGAGAACTCGATGCGGTAGAGAGGGGGAACTGCCGCGAACACACGTCCTTCCTCGAGAAGGGGACGCATGTACCGGTGGATCAATGTCAGAAGCAGGCAACGGATGTGGGCGCCGTCGACATCCGCGTCGGACATCAGAATGACCTTGCCGTAGCGGGCGGCATCGATATCGAAGGACCGACCGGAGCCGGCCCCGATCACCTGGATGATCGCAGCGCACTCCGCGTTCTTGAGCATGTCCGACAGTGAGGCCTTCTGAACGTTGAGGATCTTTCCTCGAATCGGCAGGAGGGCCTGGAATCGGGAGTCACGTGCCGACTTTGCTGTTCCCAAGGCGCTGTCGCCTTCGACGATGAACAGTTCCGTCTCCGCGACGTCATCGGAACGGCAATCCACGAGTTTCGCAGGAAGCGCTGACGTCTCCAACGCGG
>JBILLS010000045.1:0-13005 GCA_044375955.1 Candidatus Nanopelagicales bacterium
GCCGCATGACCCAAGCCTACCCGTAAGCGATTACAAAGTGAGCGCGCTCACACCGAGACCGGGCGGGCGCTCGCGCGAATCGGCGACGGAAGGTTGGTGCTGCCCATCAGGTACCGGTCCACCGAGGCCGCCGCAGCGCGTCCCTCCGCGATAGCCCAGACGATCAACGACTGTCCACGCCCGGCGTCACCCGCGACGAAGATGCCCTCCACGTCCGTCGAGTAGTCGTCATGCCGTGCGAACGCACCGCGCGCGTTGAACTCGAGGCCGAGTTGCTCGGCGAGTTCGCCACGCTCGGGTCCCACGAAGCCCATGGCGAGGAACACGTAGTCGGCGGGGATCTGTCGTCGTGTTCCCTCAACGGGGACGAAGGCGCCGTCGCGCATCTCGACGTCGACCAGTTCCATCGCGGTGAGTCGACCGTTGTCGCCGATGAACCGTTCGGTCGAGATGCTGAACATGCGCTCCCCACCCTCCTCGTGCGCACTCGAGGTCCGATAGACCATCGGATACGTGGGCCACGGCTGCGTTGAGGGGCGCTCCTCCGGAGGCCGGGGCATGATCTCCAACTGCGTCACGGACGCGGCGCCCTGGCGATGCGCGGTGCCCAAGCAGTCCGCTCCGGTGTCTCCGCCGCCGATGATGACCACGTGCGCTCCCGCGACATCGATCGGAGACTGGTGGAGGTCGCCCTCCTGAACCCGATTGGCCCACGGCAGGTACTCCATCGCCTGGTGGACACCCTCGAGATCGCGACCGGGAACATCGAGCTCACGCCAGGAGGTCGCGCCAGCCGCCACGACGATCGCGTCGTAGCGTCGCCTCAGGTCGGCACCCGTGATGTCGACGCCGACCTCGGTGTTCGGGCGGAACTTCACGCCCTCTGCGGCCATCTGCGCCAGGCGTTGATCCAGGTGCCGCTTCTCCATCTTGAACTCGGGGATGCCATAGCGGAGGAGTCCGCCGATGCGATCCGTGCGCTCGAACACAGCGACGGTATGGCCGGCGCGGGCAAGCTGCTGCGCCGCGGCAAGTCCAGCGGGACCCGAGCCGATGATCGCCACGGTACGCCCACTCAGGCTTTCCGGAGGTTGCGGTGTGATCCATCCGGAGTCCCAGGCGCGATCGACGATGGCCACCTCGACCTGCTTGATCGTCACGGGCTCCGCGTTGATGCCCAGGACGCACGCCGTCTCGCACGGTGCCGGACACAGGCGCCCGGTGAACTCGGGAAAGTTGTTTGTGGCATGCAGCCGCTCGATCGCCTGACCCCAGTCGCGGTCGTAGACGAGGTCATTCCACTCCGGAATCAGATTCCCAAGCGGGCATCCGTTGTGGCAGAACGGAATGCCGCAGTCCATGCAGCGCCCCGCCTGCTTCTCCAACTCCTGGGCACTGAAGGGCTCGTAGACCTCGCGCCAGTCCTGGATGCGGATGTCGACGGGGCGGCGGGTCGGGAGTTGTCGGGGTGTTGTGAGGAAACCGCGTGGATCAGCCATGAATACCTCCCATAACGGCCATCACCGGGTCTTCCCCGCGCGCGAGAGCCTCGGCGCGCAGAGTGAGTACCCGCTTGTAGTCACGTGGCATCACCTTCGCGAATGCCGTGGGGTCGAAGTCGGCGAGGATGCGCGTGGCAACGGCGGAGTCGGTCTCTTCCTGATGCCGTGTGACGAGCGCGCGGACACGAGCGATGTCCTCGTCGTCCAGCGGATCGAGATCGACCATCGCCATATTCACGCGACGGGGATCGGCCTTGTACAGGTACGCGACACCGCCTGACATCCCCGCGCCGAAATTGCGGCCGGTGGGCCCGAGGATCAGAACCGTTCCCCCGGTCATGTACTCGCAGCCGTGGTCGCCCACACCCTCGGCGACGGCTACGGCACCGGAGTTGCGAACACAGAAGCGTTCGCCGACCACACCCCTCAGGAAGACCTCACCGCTCGTCGCGCCGTACCCGATCACATTTCCGGCGATGATGTTCTCCTCCGCAGAGAACGAGGCGGCGCGATCGGGGCGCACGATGACACGTCCACCCGAGAGACCCTTGGCGACGTAGTCGTTGGCATCGCCCTCGAGGCGCAAGGTGATACCCGCGGGCAGGAACGCGCCGAAGGACTGACCGGCCGAACCGACGAAGGTGAGATCGATGGTTCCGTCGGGAAGGCCTGCACCGCCGTGGCGGCGGGTGACCTCGGATCCGAGCATGGTTCCCACCGTCCGATTGACGTTGCGGATCGCCAAGCGGGCACGCACCGGCTCCCCGGATTCGAGCGCCGGTGCGCAGAGGCCGATGAGCTCCTGATCCAGGGCCCGGTCCAGACCGTGGTCCTGGTCATGGACCCGATGCCGTGCACCGGGGACGTCGGGTGAGTAGAGGATCGGGCTCAGGTCGAGACCCGACGCCTTCCAATGCTCGATCGCCGGTGCGGTGTCCAGCAGATCGCTGCGGCCGATTGCTTCGTCGAGGGATCGGAAGCCCATCTCGGCAAGGAACTCGCGAACCTCCTGTGCGATGAACTCGAAGAACGTGATGACGAACTCCGGGCGTCCCGTGAATCGCTCGCGCAGCACCGGATTTTGCGTGGCCACCCCCACCGGGCAGGTGTCGAGGTGGCAGACGCGCATCATGATGCAGCCCATCACCACAAGGGGGGCCGTGGCGAATCCGAACTCTTCGGCACCCAGCAGAGCCGCCACGATGACGTCGCGCCCGGTCTTGAGTTGACCATCCGTCTGGACCACGATGCGATCGCGGAGGCCATTGAGCATCAGCGTCTGCTGTGTCTCCGCCAGGCCCAGCTCCCAGGGAGCACCCGCGTGCTTGAGCGAGGTCAGTGGCGAGGCTCCGGTGCCACCATCGTGACCCGAGATGAGGACCACATCCGCGTGGGCCTTCGACACTCCGGCGGCAACCGTGCCGACACCCATCTCCGCTACCAGCTTCACATGGACACGAGCCCGTGGATTGGCGTTCTTCAAATCGTGGATCAGCTGCGCGAGGTCCTCGATCGAATAGATGTCGTGATGCGGCGGCGGTGAGATCAGTCCGACACCCGGGGTCGAATGCCGGGTCTTGGCAATCCACGGATACACCTTGTGGCCGGGGAGCTGACCGCCTTCGCCGGGCTTGGCCCCTTGCGCCATCTTGATCTGGATGTCATCGCTGTTCACCAGGTACTCGCTGGTCACCCCGAAGCGCCCCGAGGCAACCTGCTTGATCGCCGAGCGCTTCGAGTCCCCGTTGGGCAGCGGCTCATAGCGCTCGGGGTCCTCCCCGCCCTCGCCCGTATTCGACTTCGCCCCGATCCGATTCATCGCGATCGCGAGGGTTTCGTGGGCCTCCTGGGAGATCGATCCGTAACTCATCGCACCCGTGGAGAAGCGCTTCATGATCGACTCGATCGACTCTACTTCCTCAATCGGCACCGGTGTGCGGCCCTCGGTACGGAGCCGGAAGAGGCCACGCAAGGTCATGAGCCGCTCCGACTGCTCGTTCACCTGGCCGGTGTACTCGCGGAAGATGTCGAATCGCTTCGCCCTGGTCGCATGCTGGAGGCGGAAGACCGTCTCCGGATCGAAGAGGTGCGGCTCGCCATCACGACGCCACTGATACTCGCCCCCATCGGCGAGAACGCGGTGTGCCGGCGAGATACCTGAACGCGGATACGCCACCGCGTGCCGCTGCGCTACCTCTTCGGCGATGACATCGAGGTCCACTCCACCGAGGCGCGATGTGGTGCCTGTGAAATAACGGTCGACGAGACTCTGCGAAAGCCCGATGGCCTCGAAAATCTGGGCACCACGGTACGAGGCCACCGTGGAGACGCCCATCTTGGACATGACTTTGAGTAGCCCCTTACCCAATGCCTTGATCGTGTTGCGCATCGCCTTGTCGGCCGTCACGCCATCGATCACCCCGCGATAGACGAGGTCCTCGACGGACTCGAGTGCGAGGTAAGGATTGACACTCGCGGCCCCGTAGCCGATGAGGAGGGCGATGTGATGCACCTCGCGCACGTCGCCTGCTTCCACGTGGAGACTGATCATGGTGCGCGCCTTCGTGCGAACAAGGTGATGATGCACGGCGGCGGTGAGCAGGAGCGAGGGGATCGGCGCCAGTTGGGCGTTGCTATCCCGGTCGGACAGGACGATGAAGCGCTTGCCCTGGCGGATCACCGCATCGACCTCGTTGAAGATCTCTCCGAGTCGCTTCTCGAGGGCAGCGCCACCCCCACCCACCGGATAGAGGCCCTTGATGCGGGCGGCCGCGAACTCGGGGAGTTCCCCATCCGCATTGATGTGCAGGATCTTGGCTAGCTCGTCATTGTCGATCACCGGGAAGGGCATGACCACCTGGCGCGCATGACTGGCTTCGGTATCCAGCAGGTTTCCCTCGGGTCCGGCCAGCGAGGACAAACTCGTCACGATCTCTTCGCGGATCGCATCCAGCGGAGGGTTCGTCACCTGCGCGAACAACTGGGTGAAGTAATCGAAGAGCAGTCGTGGGCGTGCGGACAGAGCGGCAATCGGGCTGTCGGTGCCCATCGAGCCGATCGGCTCCTCGCCCTTCAGCGCCATCGGCTCGAGAATGAGCCGGAGTTCCTCCTGCGTGTACCCGAAGGTCTGCTGGCGTCGCGCGACCGATTCGTGGGTGTGCACCACGTGCTCACGCTCCGGGAGCGACTCCAGATGGATGAGGCCAGCGTCCAGCCACTCCTGGAAAGGATGCGCCGCGGCAAGCTCGGCCTTGATCTCATCATCCTCGACGATGCGTCCGGCCGCCGTATCGACCAGGAACATGCGACCCGGTTGGAGGCGACCCTTGCGCACGATGCGCGCCGCATCGATGTCGAGCACACCCGTCTCCGAGCTGAGGACCACGAGACCATCGTCCGTCACCCAGTACCGACCGGGTCGTAGACCGTTGCGGTCGAGTACCGCACCGATCACGGTGCCATCGGTGAACGAGATGTTCGCGGGACCGTCCCACGGTTCCATGATCGTCGCGTGGAAGGCGTAGAAGGCACGTCGAGCCGGATCCATATCCGAGTTGTTCTCCCACGCTTCCGGGATCATCATCAGAACCGCGTGGGGTAGCGAACGACCCCCCAGATGCAGCAGCTCGAGGACCTCATCGAATGACGCGGAATCACTGCCCCCGGGGGTGCAGATGGGGAAGAGCCGAGTGAGATCACCCGGCAGCAGGTCCGATGTCAAGAGCGCTTCCCGGGCCTGCA
Source organism: Candidatus Nanopelagicales bacterium (assembly GCA_044375955.1). GTDB lineage: Bacteria > Actinomycetota > Actinomycetes > S36-B12 > S36-B12 > VGCC01. The sequence continues at coordinate 5,244 of JBILLS010000045.1, forward strand.
TCCAGTTGCGGTTCCCGCGGAGGGTGTTGATTTCCCCGTTGTGTGCGACGAGGCGGTACGGATGAGCCAACGGCCACGACGGGAACGTGTTGGTGGAGAAACGCGAGTGCACCAGGGCGAGCGCGCTCGCCATTGCCGGATGTGAGAGGTCGGGGAAGAAGGCGCGGAGTTGACCGGTCGTCAGCATGCCCTTGTAGACGATCGTCCGCGAGGACAACGAGGGGAAGTAGGCGCCGGTGTCGCGTTCTGCCCGACGCCGGAAACCGAAGACCTGACGGTCGAGGGCGATGCCGCTGGACGACATCTGGGAATCGGCCACGAACAACTGCCAGAAACTCGGCATGCAGGCGCGTGCCGTGGACCCGACGAGCCCTGGATCAACCGGAACCTCACGCCAACCGAGGATGCGCAGACCCTCGTCGCTCGCAATCGCTGCAAGCTGCTCTCGCGTACGATGCGCGGCCTCCTCCTCTGCTGGGAGGAATGCGATACCCGCGGCATAGCCACCCACGGGGGGCAGTTCGAAATCGACCACCGCTCGGAAGAAGGCATCGGGGATCTGGACGAGGATGCCGGACCCATCGCCGCTGTCTGGCTCCGAGCCCGATGCTCCCCGGTGTTCGAGGTTCTCGAGTGCAGTCAGTGCCGTGTCGACGATGGCATGGGACGGGATCCCGGTGAGGGTCGCGACGAATGCGACACCGCATGCGTCGTGCTCGTTCTCGGGTCGGTACAGACCCTGGGGAGACGGCAGAGCGGAGTAGCGCACAGGAACCTCACAACGACGTCGGAAAGCCCAGGACGTCGTTGGCCTGGAGGTCGAACTATACCCCTACTGGCCGCCCGCCTGCCCGACCGCCGCCTCGAGGGCGGCGCGGTCGGCGAGCGTGGCGTTCTCGACGACCACACCGTTGAGGAGTCCGTAGGGAGTCCCCTGGATTCCCGCGGACTGGAACTCCTGGTTGCTGTTGGCTGCCCACGCGCGGTAGGTGCCGTCCTGCACGCACTGGGTGAAGGTCTCCAGGTCAGCACCCGCGATCCCCGCCTCCTCACCGAAGCCGATGAGTTGATCCTGGGTGTACCCGAGTCCCTCGTCCGCAGGCTGGTTCACGTAGACGAGGTCGTGGAACTCACGCACCTTCCCTGCGTCGATGGCGCATCCCCACGCAGCGATCGCGCGGTTGGACGCATCGTTACCCAGGTTTGCGTCCAGGAAGTGGGTCGGGCGCCAGATCAGTTGGATCTTCCCGGTCTCGGCCAGCTCGGCGATCCCGGCGCCGTTCACCTGTTCGAGCGCACCGCACGCGGGGCACTGGAAGTCCTCCCAGAGCTCGAGGACGGGGACACCCTCCTGCACGCTGCCGTAGGGCACGCCGAATGCGTACGGGCTGTCGGCTCCGAGGACACCCTCGGGGAGTGGGGCATTCGGATCCGGATCGACGCGGGTGACCTGATTAGCCGCATCAGACGAATTCCGCGCGATCACGGCGACACCGATGATCCCCACGACCACGGCCACGACCGCCACGGCCCCCACGATGCGCACGGTGCGCTCACGGCGCTTCTCGCTCGCCTGGGCCTCGTTGCGCGCCGCTGCGGCACGCTCCCGACGGGATGCTCCACTCATGGATGTCGCTCCTTCACTCGAACGGCCCGCCCAGCCTAAGCCGGGGCGCCGCGGGGCGCGAGATCAGGTTCGGACACCACGTGCGAGTGCGGCCGTCAACGACTCGATCGCGTACTCCGCGGCTCCCATGTCTGCAGCCTCCTGCACGGCACGAACGAAGGCCGATCCGACGATGACGCCATCGGCATACGCAGCCACCGCCGCAGCCTGCTGTTCCGTGGAGACACCGAGTCCGACTCCGATAGGAAGGTCGGTCACCGCCCGCACCCGAGTGACGAGAGCAGGCGCGGCATCGCTGACCTGGTCGCGCACCCCGGTCACCCCCATGGTCGATGCCGCGTAGAGGAAGCCGGTGGTCGATCGGCTGACCCGCTCGATACGCGCATCGGTGCTCGATGGCGCCACGAGAAACGTGCGTCCGATTCCCCTCTCATCCGTGACCGCAGTCCACCCGCCGGCCTCCTCTGGGGTGAGGTCCGGGGTGATGACTCCCACTCCCCCGACTTCCGCCAGACGCGTGGCGAATCGTTCGATGCCGTAGCGCTCGATCGGATTCCAGTACGACATCACGAGCGGCACGGCGCCGAGTTCCGCGATACGACCGACCGTGTCCAAGACGTCGTCGGTGGTGGTCCCGGCACGCAGCGCCTGCTCGGCCGCCGCCTGGATCACGGGTCCATCCATCAAGGGATCGGAATAGGGCAGACCCACTTCGACGAGGTCGACGCCTCCCCGCACCATCGCTGCGATGACGCGCACGCTGTCCGCCACGGAGGGGAAGCCGGCGGGGAAGTAACCGATGAGTGCGGCCCGTTCCTCCTGCGCTGCGCGAGCGAACACGGCCTTCTGTAGGGCGTTCATGCCGATGGTTCGACCTCGAGCCCGAACCAGCGGGCCGCAGTGACCACGTCCTTGTCTCCGCGACCCGAGAGGTTGACGACGATGACCGCGTCACGGCCGAGTTCGCGACCCAGTCGACGCGCACCTGCCAGGGCATGAGCGGTCTCGATGGCCGGGAGGATCCCTTCCGTGCGCGACAGAGCCTCGAAGGCGTCCATGGCCTCGGCATCGGTGACCGATTCGTAGGTGGCGCGCCCGGAGTCGTGCAACCACGCATGCTCGGGCCCGACCCCCGGGTAGTCGAGACCGGCACTGATCGAGTGCGAGGGAACTGTCTGTCCCCACGCGTCCTGCATGACGTAGGTGCGTGCTCCATGGAGGACACCTGGCGCACCCGCAGCGAAGCGCGCGGCGTGCCTACCCGTCGAGACTCCCTCGCCACCGGCCTCGTATCCGACGAGGCGGACGGATGGATCATCGAGGAAGGCGCTGAAGATGCCCATCGCATTCGAGCCACCACCGACGCAGGCGACGACCGCATCGGGGAGCCGCCCCTCCGTCGCCAGGATCTGCTCGCGGGTCTCGCGACCGATGACCGAGTGGAAGTGCCGCACCATTTCCGGGAAGGGAGCCGGGCCGGTCACGGTTCCCAGGAGGTAGTGGGTGTCCTCCACGTTGGTGACCCAGTCGCGCATCGCCTCGTTGATCGCATCCTTGAGCGTGCGACTGCCGTGCACCACGGGGACGACCTGGGCACCGAGGAGTCGCATGCGCGCCACGTTCAGCGCCTGACGACGGGTGTCCTCTTCCCCCATGTAGACGGTGCACTCCAGACCGAGGAGCGCTGCTGCCGTCGCTGTCGCGACGCCGTGCTGACCCGCACCGGTCTCAGCGATGACCCGGCGCTTCCCCATGCGCGTGGTCAGCAGCGCCTGGCCGAGGACGTTGTTGATCTTGTGCGAACCCGTGTGGTTCAGATCCTCGCGCTTGAGATACACCCGAGCCCCGCCGCACTCGACCTCGAATCGCCGCGCGCGAGTGAGCGGTGAGGGACGACCGGTGTAGTCGCGCTCCAGGTCGGCGAGGGTCGCTGTGAAGGTGGGATCGGTGATCGCTTCCCGGAACGCCGCATCGAGTTCGTCCAAAGCCGCCATGAGGGCCTCGGGGACGAAGCGACCGCCGTACGGCCCGTAGTGACCAGTCGTGGAGTCCGCCGCGAGTGTCACGGCATCCCGCCGCGCGGTGCATGTTTGACCGCAGGGTGGGAACCCGCGGTCACGAGTTCATGCACGGCGGCGCGCGGATCGGCGTGCTTGACGAGCGTCTCGCCGACGAGGACCGCGTCTGCACCGCATTCGGCGTAGACGATGAGGTCGTGCGGACCGCGGATCCCCGATTCGGCGATGGTGATGCACTGGTCGGGGATTCGGGGGGCGAGTCGGGCGAAGGCGTCGCGATCGACCTCGAGGGTCTTCAAGTTGCGGGCGTTGACCCCGATAACGGATGCACCCGCGGAGAGGGCCCGCTCGACCTCCTCCTCATCGTGAACCTCGACGATCGGGGTGAGCCCGAGGCTCAGACTGCGTTCGAGGAGGCCGATCAGGCGTTGCTGGTCGAGTGCGGCGACGATCAGGAGGATGAGATCGGCCCCATGGACACGCGCCTCCCACAGCTGATAACTCGTCACGACGAAGTCCTTGCGCAACACGGGGACGGAGACTGCAGCCCGAACGGAATCGAGATCCGCGAGGCTCCCGCAGAAGCGACGTTGCTCCGTCAACACACTGATGCAGTGCGCTCCCCCCTGCTCGTACTCGCGGGCAAGTCGCGCTGGATCAGGAATCGTCGACAGGGTTCCTCGACTGGGGCTCGCACGTTTCACTTCCGCGATCACGCTGATCCCCGACGAGGTGAGTGCCGCAACCGCATTGCGCGGCGCGGGCGCGAGAGCCACGCGTTCCTTCAACTCATCAAGGGGAACGACCGCCATGCGTTCCGCGACATCCTCCTGAACACCCGCAACGATCTCGTCGAGGACGCTCATGTGGGCGAGCGTAACCCCGCCACCATCACCCCGCAGCAGGGGCCAGGTAGGGGACGAAGTTCCGGAGAACACCGAAGCCGGCACTCATCACGATGACGGCGATCGCCGCGAATCGCACTGCCGGCATCGCTCGCGAGCTCGGCCCGCGAGCACGTGACCGCACCCACTCCAGGAACAGTGCGGCGAGTACCACCAGATAGAGCGGGAGGAGCGCGTTGTGATCGATCATCGCCCCGACGTCACCGTGCAGGAGATCGTGCATTCCCCGCAGACCGCCGCACAAGGGGCACGCGACACCGAAGAGACGTGCGCTGATGCACGGAGGATAGAAACCATTGGTCTCCGGGTCGCTCGCGCGCAGAACGACCAGCGTCGCGAGACCACCTGCCGCCACGGCCGCCACAGGGGCCCACCGACGACCAGGGGATGTCATCAGGCCCCGCCCCGGGGGAGGGTCACCGTGAAGCAGGCACCGGATCCGGGTTCCGCGGACACCGACGCCTGTCCCCCCAGGCCACGTGCCAGCCGCCCGACGAGGGCGAGACCGATCCCCGTCCCCACGGGACGCTGACCCAGGTAGCGCTCGTACAACACGCCGGGCTGGAAGGCGTCGACGATGTCAGCCTCGGTGAGACCTGGTCCACTGTCCCGGACGGTGATGGTGATCGGATCCGCATCGGTGGCTGTCAACCAGATGCCCGCGCCGGTGGGAGTCATCCGCAGGGCGTTCTCCATCAAGTTGTCGAGGATCTGTCGGACGCGCACGGGATCGGTCCTCCACGGTGTTGGCGTGGCGGGGATCTCCACATTCAGGTTGACACCATCGCGTGCGCATCGATCAGTCCAGACCCGTGATGCATCGGTCATCAACTCCTGAAGACTCGTCTCCACGACGTCGATACGGAAATCGACTGCACCGAGTCGCGCCAGATCGAGGAGATCGGCGACCAGCCGATCGAGGCGCGAGGCCTCGACGCTCATCACCTCACCGGTACGCGCGGCATCCGCCCCCGGGATCACGCCGTCGGCCAAGGCCTCGGCGTAGCCCTTCACCGTCGTCAGTGGAGTGCGCAGTTCGTGGGAGACGGAGAGGAGGAAGTCCCGTTGACGACCCTCGGACACGACGAGTGCGGAGTTGACCGCGTTGATCGCGTTGGCGATGTCAGCCACCTCACGCGGACCCCGCGGTTCGACCACGACGTCGCGCGACCCCTCGGCGATGCTGTCAGCGGCGTCCCGTGCCTCGCGCAGCGGCCGCGTCAGGCGACGGGCCACCACATATCCGACGAGCGAGGCGATAAGTAGACCGATGACGAGTGCGATCACGAATCGCACCAGGAAGCGTCCCGTCGAGGAGCCGGCGTCGGCGATCCCCTGCTGGAGGACCACCGCACCACCGGTGCTCAGCGGACGGCCCTCGATCAGGATCGTCCCCGAGTCCGACTCCACCTGCCCACTGATGCGTTCACCCGCGAGGAGGCCTTGCACCTCCTCCGGGCTCAGTCCCGGGACGTCCCCGCCCAACGGGGAGACCAGGTATCCGGTGACATTGCTGGCCTCGAGTGCCCGGGAGAGTTGACGCGGGAGCGGCCGGCCGCCCGGTAACCCGACATCACGTCGCTCGATCGCCCGGGAGGTCAGATCCGCAAGGCGGCCGAGGGTCTGCTGACCCTGTTCGACCGATGCATCCCGCAGGAGTGGGAGGGCGACACCGGCGGCGACGAGGGCGGTGATCAGCGCGATCGCCACGGCGAGGAAGACCGTCTGGGCGACGATCCCCACGCGTCGCGTGCTCATGCCTCTTCCGCGGAGTAGCCGACGCCACGCACCGTGCGAATGGGGCTGTCGTCCCCGAGTTTGCCTCGCAGTTGCGCAACGTGGACGTCCACCGTCCGCGTTCCCACGACCGCCGCGTAACCCCAGACGTCGGCGAGTAGTTGTTCGCGGGTGAAGACCCGCCCAGGCGCTGACATCAGGTGAGCCAGGAGGTCGAATTCGGTTGCCGTCAGGGCCACCTCCACCTCGCGCACGCGAACCCGGCGTGCCGCGACGTCCACGCTCACGTCGCCGATTCGGTAGGTGTCTCCCGGTGCTGCTGTCAGCGCGACACGTCGTGTCAACGCCTTGACCCTGGCGACGACCTCCCGTGGACTGAAGGGCTTGGTGATGTAGTCGTCGGCGCCCAACTCCAGGCCGAGGATGCGATCGACCTCCTCGTCGCGCGCGGTGCAGAACAGCAAGGGGACCCAGTTCCCCTCGGCGCGCAGGGTGCGGCAGATCTCCGTTCCGTCCATGCCGGGAAGACCGACGTCGACGATCATCACTGTGGGACTCAGGGTGCGCGCGGCGCTCAATCCCCCGGTGCCGGTGTGCTCGACGTGGACGCCGAATCCTTCGCGCGCCAGGTAGAGGCGTAGGAGGTCGGAGATCGCCCGCTCGTCCTCCACCACGAGGACGAGTCCCTTGCCCGTCATGGCACTAGCGTCCCAGAGGTGGGGATGTGCCCGGACCGCCGGCACATGGAGACGGTGAGGGAACGGTACGGATCAGGTAAGGCTAGGGAGCCGACTGCTTGGCACCCAACCCCATCTTCTGCATCACCTTGCCCACGACACCCCCGACGACCACCAGGGCCGCACCGACCCAGAACATCGGCCAATTGCCCAGGATGAGTGCAAGTGTGCCCACCGCGAATGCGAGGGTGATGATGATGACAGCGGCCCACGCCGCGGGGCTCGAACCATGGTCGTCGGAACTCATACGTCCATTCAACCATCGCGCAGGGTGGGGTCCTCGCCGGCATCGAGTGCCTGCCACGGGGACTTCGCCAAGGGCTCCCTCTCATAACGTCCGCCCATCGTGGGCCAGCGCGGGCCACGGACCACCGTGAGCAGACCGGTGAGGACGCACCCGAGGACCGCGATGGTGATCGGGGCGAGTCCTGTACCCACGAGACACAGCACGGCGGCCGCGGTGACCACTCCCCCCACGATCCGTCGACCCCACGTGCGCGTGGCCACCACGCCCGCCACCGCCGCGAGTGCGAGCCATCCGAGACCGATGACTGCACCGGTTCCCCATGCAACGCACGCGATTCCGCATGCGGCCTGTGCGAGCATGACGCCGAGGTAGGCCCGTGGACTAGTCATCGGCGCCATCCGTCGAACGCAGGGTGGCGGCGGTGCGCACAGCCCGAACCACAGCCCGGGCCTTCGCAACGCACTCATCGAACTCCGAGTCCGGTCGCGAGT
>JBILLS010000014.1:0-44461 GCA_044375955.1 Candidatus Nanopelagicales bacterium
GACGCGGAACTCGATCTTGCCGCCCTTGATCTCCCCGACCGCCTTGGCGACGTCCATGGTGACCGTGCCGGTCTTGGGGTTGGGCATGAGGCCACGTGGACCGAGGACCTTGCCGAGTGTTCCGACCTTGCCCATGAGATCCGGGGTAGCGACCACGGCGTCGAAATCCGTCCAGCCACCCTTGACCTTCTCGAGCATGTCGTCGGAGCCGACGTAGTCGGCGCCGGCGGCGCGTGCCTCCTCCGCCTTCTCGCCGTTGGCGAAGACCAGGACCCGTGCGGTCTTGCCTGTTCCGTGCGGGAGGTTCACGGTGCCGCGCACCATCTGATCTGCCTTGCGCGGGTCGACACCCAGACGCATGGAGACCTCGACGGTCTGATCGAACTTGGTGCCGCCACCGGTCTGTCGGACCAGGCGCACCGCCTCGAGCGGGCTGTACAACGCATCTGCGTCGATCTTCTCTACCGCTGCGCGGTAGGCCTTGCTGCGCTTCATATCTGCTCCTTATCGCAGGTTGTGGTGTGCGAGCCGCGCTGGCTCTCCCACGTGTGACACCTATGCGGTGACGGTGATACCCATTTGACGGGCGGTGCCCTCGATGATCTTCATCGCGGCCTCGACGTCGTTGGCGTTGAGGTCGGGCATCTTCGTTTCGGCAATCTGGCGCACCTGGGCCTTGGTGATGCTGCCGGCCTTGACGGTGTGCGGGGTGCCGGAGCCCTTCTCGAGGCCGGCGGCCTTGAGGATGAGCTTGGCGGCGGGCGGGGTCTTCAGAACGAAGTCGAAACTCCGGTCCTCGTACACGGTGATCTCCACCGGGATGACCTGCCCACGCTGGTCCTCTGTGGCGGCGTTGTACGCCTTGCAGAAGTCCATGATGTTCACGCCGTGCTGGCCCAATGCGGGGCCCACCGGCGGAGCGGGGTTGGCCTGGCCAGCCTGGATCTGCAACTTGATCAGGCCGGTGACCTTCTTCTTCGGTGCCATGGTGCGTCGGGTCCTTACTGTGGTGTGACCTGCCCGCGGCGCGGGCAGGGTTGCTAGTTCTTGACGATCTGGCCGAAGGCCAGCTCGACAGGAGTTTCGCGACCGAAGATCTCCACCAAGCCCGTGACCTTCTGGGCTTCGATGTTGATTTCGGAGATCGTGGCGTGAAGTGTGGCGAAGGGCCCATCCACGACGGTGACGGAGTCTCCGACGGTGAAGTCGATGGTGATGGGCGCAGCAGCAGCCGTTTCCCCCAAGGCGCCGGGAGCGGCACCCGCACCCGCGGGAGCAGCCTTCTTCTCCGGAGCCGGGGCGAGGATCGCGGTGACTTCATCGAGGGACAGCGGTGACGGCGAGTGGCCGTGGCCGACGAAACCGGTCACCCCGGGTGTGTGGCGCACAACGCCCCATGACTCATCGGTCAGATCCATGCGCACGAGTACGTATCCGGGGAACTTGGTACGACGCACCTGCTTGCGTACACCGCCCTTGATCTCGGTGACCTCTTCCATCGGCACTTCGACCTGGAAGATGTAGTCCTCCATGTTGAGTGTCGACGTTCGCGCCTCGATGTTGCCTTTGACTTTGTTCTCGTATCCCGCGTAGGAGTGCACGACGAACCAGTCACCGGGAGCAAGACGCATCTTCTCCTTGAACTCGGCGACCGGATCGACCTCCTCCACCTCGTCGACGACTTCCGCGGCGTCCTCAGCATCGGCGGCGGCATCCGCGATCGCCTGGGCCTCGGCGACGACCTCGGCCTCGGCCTCCAGTTCGTTCACTGCGAAACCCTGGGCCGCCTGCTCGATGGAATCGAGCACCGCATCCTCGGCCGACTGGGGCGCCGGTTGCTCAGCAACAGGCTCACCGGGCAGCGCGAAGGGATCGGTGATGCGATTCTCCTGCTCGGACAAGTTCACTCCTCGGTCGTGGGGAAGGTCGCCGTCATCCGAAGATGAACAGCACTCCCTGGGTGAAGACGTAGTCGTACGCGGCGATGATCCCGGCCATGACCAGGACGAACACCAGGACGACGGTGGTGTAGGCGATCAGCTCCTTGCGCGTTGGCCAGATGACCTTGCGCAATTCGGCGACAACCTGGCGGATGAACAAAGCGATCCGCGCGAAGAATCCCTTCTCCGAGGAATCCGGGCGTGGTTGTGGGCGTGCCTCGACATCAGCCACCGTGCCCACCTCCTCGTACTTCGTCGCAGGTACTTCTTCGTTCACCGATCAGCAGGGCCGAAGGGACTTGAACCCCCAACCGCCGGTTTTGGAGACCGGTGCTCTACCAATTGAGCTACAGCCCTTCGAACGTCTGCCTGAGGGCAGGCTGACGCCCACGTGTACAGCCCCACGAGTGTACGGGCCTGAGCGGAAGCGACCACAGTCGGCTCCCCTGCCATGATGCAGTCATGACCAGCCGCATCTCCCGCCGCATCGGATCCATCACGGAATCGGCCACCCTGGCCGTCGACGCCAAGGCCAAGGCCCTCGCCGCGGCCGGGCGGCCGGTGATCGGGTTCGGCGCCGGCGAGCCCGATTTCCCCACCCCCGCCTACATCGTGGAGGCGGCCGTGGCCGCCTGCCGTGAGGAGAAATGGCACCGCTACACCCCCGCCGGCGGTCTGCCCGCCCTCAAGGAAGCGATCGCGGCCAAGACGCTGCGGGACTCGGGGTGGGCGATCGACGCGTCCCAGGTTCTGGTCACCAACGGGGGCAAGCAGGCCCTCTATAACGCATTCGCCGCACTCCTGGATCCCGGCGACGAAGTGATCCTGCCCGCCCCGTACTGGACCACTTACCCGGAGTCGATCCGTCTGGCCGGGGGCGTCCCGGTCGAGGTGATGACCGATGAGACCTCCGGCTACCGGGCCAGCGTCGCCCAGCTCGAGGCAGCCCGCACACCGCGCACGAAGGCACTCGTCTTCGTCTCGCCCTCGAACCCGACCGGTGCGGTCTACTCGCCCGAGGAAGTGAAAGCCATCGGCGAGTGGGCCCTTGCCCATGGCGTGTGGGTGATCACCGACGAGATCTACGAGCATCTGGTCTACGGGGATGCGCGGTTCAGCTCGATGCCCGTTCTCGTACCCGACCTCGGCAATACCTGCGTCGTCATCAACGGTGTCGCCAAGACGTACGCGATGACCGGCTGGCGTGTGGGCTGGATGGCCGGACCCGCGGACGTCATCAAGGCGGCCACGAATCTGCAATCGCACTCGACATCCAACGTCGCGAACGTGTCCCAGATCGCGGCACTCGCGGCGGTCAGCGGTGGACTCGAGGCCGTCGAGGAGATGAAGGTCGCCTTCGATCGACGGAGGAAACTCATCGTCGACATGCTCAATGCGATTCCCGGAGTCGAGTGCCCGATGCCGGAGGGTGCGTTCTACGTTTACCCGTCGGTGAAGGGAGTCCTCGGCAAAGAGATCCGCGGGCAAGTCTCGACCGACTCCGCACAACTCGCCTCGCTCATCCTCGATGAGGCTGAGGTCGCTGTCGTGCCCGGTGAGGCATTCGGCACCCCCGGGTATCTCCGGCTGTCCTACGCCACCTCGGATGCGAACATCACAGAGGGCGTGCAACGCATGGGCGCATTGCTCGCCGAAGCCCACTGATTCAGTCCGTCAGCGACACACCGATCAGGCGCGGCTCCGGCTGCAACTCGACCTTCCATCGCTCTCGAACTGCGGCACGTACGTGCCGGGCCAGCGCGAGAACGTCTGCCGAGGTGGCTCCTCCGGCATTGGTCAACGCGAGGACGTGTTTGGTGGACACGCGCGCGGGTGTCCCGAGGGAGAAACCGCGCGCGATCCCTGCGTTCTCGATCAACCATGCCGCACTCACCTTGGTCCGTCCCGGTCCTGCCGGGAAGCGCGGACAGCCGGCAGGTAGGCGTGCGGCGTCCGCATCACCAAGGGTCGGGTTGACGAAGAAGGAGCCGACGCTGACGCTGTCGGGATCGGTGGCATCGATGAGCATGCCCTTCGAGTGCCGCAGAGCGAGCACGGACTTCCGGACCTGAGATCCGGGTACGCGTGATCCGACGGTCACGCCCAATGCCTGCGCCAGCTGCTCGTGTTCGACGACGACCACATCGGAGGCCGGCAGAGCGAATCGCACTTCCAGGATCACGAAGTCATCGGGCGCTTCCTTGAACGCGCTCCCGCGATAGGCGAATCGACACTCGGCGTTCGTGAGCCACCGCAGTGTTCGGTCACGTCGGTCCCAGACGTGCACCCCGTCGATGAACGATGCGACCTCGACCCCATAGGCGCCCACGTTCTGGATGGGGGTCGCCCCGACGGACCCTGGGATCCCGGAGAGCGGGGCGAGAGCGGATGCGCCCGACTCCATGCAGAAGGTGACGAAGTGATCCCAGTCCTCCCCCGCTGCTGCGATCACGATCGCGTGCTCCGCATGCGTTTCGATGACCATGCCGCGTGTCACGACATGGATCACCGAAAGGTCGTCCACGTCGTCACCGAAAACGACGTTGCTCCCCTCACCGAGGATGACAACGGGTTGACCGAGATCGTCGCATTCGGTCACCGCTTCGATGATCTCCTCGATGACATCGCCATCGATCACCACGCGCGGTTCGCCACCGACGCGCATCGTGGTGAGATCGGAGAGTCGCATGCGGGAATCCTCCCAGATCACACGCCGTCGATGCCTGAGCGCGGTCAGCGTGGAGCGAGGATGTCCATCCGCCCCTTGAAGCGGTCGAGCATTCGTCGATAGTTGCGCTGGGATTCCTGGTCGCGATATTCGGGATCGGAGTCGTAGTAGCCACGGTGACGCTCTTGGCGGATCGGCAATTCACCCTCGGGGATCACGATCCGACCGCCCGCGTCGCGCAGCGCGAGGCACCACTCCATGTCCGCATTGCGATAGAAGCGCGCCTTGCGATGCGGCGGCGTGACCCGCGCCGCATCGGTGCGCACGACCATGAGGTAGCCCATAGCAACGTCGACCTCGCCGGGTCCGGCACTGTCGAAGGAGTACCAGTCCTCGGTGTTCACGTTGGCCCCGCGCCATCCAGTCGCCACGACCATCGGGTCCTCGAGGGGTGCGAGGAGGTGCGGGAAGGCGTCGCCGGTGAGAACGGTGGCGGTGTCGAGCGGAGCGATGAATGGCGCATCGACAGTGGAGATGAGCGTCCGCATGGCCGGGCCCCAGCCCACGTCAGCGACGGTCCCCGCCACATGGAAGACGTGGACCCGATCCGGGTACTCGTCGGCGAGGGTGCGGGCGAGTCGACCTGCGCCCTCGACGTCCCCGCAGTCCAGGATCGCGACGCGGATGTCCTCGGAAGAGTGCTCGAGGACGGCGCGCACGGACGCATCGATGTCCGCGGGCCATCCCTCCGCGATCACAGCGACGACGCACGCCCCCTGCACACTGTCGCGATGGGCGTGCTCCACACGCTGGAGATCCGGATGTATGTGCATCAGGCGGGCAACCGAACGACGATCGTGGGCTTGCCCAACACCGTGGATCCGTCGAAAACCACCTTCAACGTCACGGTGACCAGGTCCCCCTCGATCCCCGTCACGGATCCGGTGACCTCGATGGACGCACCAGCCTCGTCGTCGGGAACGACCACCGGACGAGTGAACCGGCAGGAGTAGGACACGACACGACCTGGATCCCCCACCCACTCGGTCACGAGCCGGGAGGCTGCTCCCATGGTGAGCATCCCATGGGCGATGACATTAGGCAGGCCCACCGAGGTCGCGACGCGCTCATTCCAATGGATGACGTTGAAGTCTCCCGAGGCGCCCGCGTAGCGAACAAGGTCCGCGCGAGTGATGTGGATGTTCACGGGAGGGAGTTCGTAGCCGACATGGACGGAAGCAAGGGCCGGAGCCGTCATCACTCCGCCCTCCGCGACACGAGCACGGAGTAGGTGGTGCACACGTGCTCACCGGCGACGGTGGTGATGTCACCCCGAGTAGTGAGGATGTCGTTACCCGCGGCCTCACGCACCGCGTGGATGGAGGCAGTGCAGACGAGTTCGTCACCGGCCACGATAGGTCGGGTGTACTCGAAGCTCTGCTCACCGTGGACGACCCGGGTGTAGTCCAACCCCAGCTCGGGATCGAATGCGGCCTGCCGGCCCGCCTCGAAGGAGATGATGATCGCGAATGTCGGTGGCGCGACGAGATCCGGGTAGCCGGCTGCTCGCGCAGCCGCGACGTCGGAGCTCAGGGGTGACGGCTCACCGACGGCACGCGCGAACTCACGAACCTTCTCCCGCCCGACTTGATACACGGGCGAGGGTGGGTACGTGCGCCCTACGAGGTCCGGGTTGATGGCCACGGTCGCTTCGGACTAGCGAGTTTCCTTGTGCAGGGTGTGCTTGTTGCACTTAGGGCAGAACTTCTGCATCTCCAAGCGATCCGGGTCATTCCGCCGGTTCTTCTTGGTGATGTAGTTCCGGTCCTTGCACTCCTCGCACGCCATGGTGATCTTCGGACGTACGTCGCTGGCCTTCGCCATCGTCTCCTCTTTCCTTGTTGCAGTCTGGTGGCCCAGGGGCCGTCCCGTAGCGAGGGCCGGACTTGAACCGGCGACACAGCGATTATGAGCCGCTTGCTCTACCAAACTGAGCTACCCCGCCGCGCACGACCGTTGGGCTCGGTCGTGATCGAGCCCCTTCCGGGAATCGGACCCGGTACCTCGCCCTTACCAAGGGAGCGCTCTGCCAATGAGCTAAAGGGGCCGTGAGCCGCATAAGGGTACCCAAGCGACCGCGACGGGCGAAATCGGGCACCACCCGATTGACTAGACCCATGAGCGCTCATCCACGCTGGACGGAACAGGACATACCCGACCTCACTGGACGCCGCGTGATCGTCACCGGGGCCAACTCCGGCATCGGTGCCGAGACGGCCCGAGCTCTGGCGGAACATGGAGCGCAGGTCACTCTGGCCGTGCGTTCCGTCGCGAAGGGGCAGGCCACTGCCGCCGCGATCCGGGGCACGACCGAGGTGTGGGAGCTCGATCTGGCGAATCTGGCCTCGGTGCGCACGTTCGCGGCGGAGTGGTCCGGTGCGCACCCGTCGGGCCTCGACCTGCTGATCAACAACGCCGGGATCATGGCCATCCCGCGCACCCTGAGCGCGGATGGTTACGAGATGCAACTGGCCACCAACCACCTCGGACACTTCGCCCTCACCGGCCTCCTGCTCCCTGCCCTCGTCGCGATCCCCAAGTCGCGCGTGGTCACCGTGTCCTCCAGCGCCCATCGGATGGTGCGCGGCATGAGTTTCAACGATCTGATGGGTGAACGCAAGTACGGTCGCTGGAACATCTACGGGCAGAGCAAATTGGCGAACCTACTGTTCACGCTAGAACTCCAACGTCGCCTCGATGCCGCAGGTATGGATGTCAAGGCGATGGCCGCCCATCCCGGTTACAGCAATACGAACCTGCAGCATGCAAGTCCCGCGATGCGAAACGCAGGTCTCGAGATGCGCATTACGAAGGTGATGAATTCACTCATGGGGCAATCCGCGCAGATGGGTGCGCTTCCCACACTCTTCGCCGCAACAGCACCGGGTCTTCCCGGTGACACCTACGTCGGGCCCGATGGTCCGGCCGAGATCCGCGGCTACCCACGAGTCGTGGACCGCACATCGGCAGCGAAAGACCGTCAGGCCGCTGAGCGCCTGTGGTCGATCAGCGAGGAACTCACGGGAGTCCACTACCCGTTCGCCTGATCGGCGCGCCTGCCCCGCGGAGTCCCTCCCGTCCCTTCACACTGATCCCACACACTCGGGAGGGAGTCGGCATGGGTTCCTGGTCGGTCTGGCAAATGGCCCGCGTAGTCACATCCCTTTTCGTCCTCATGGTCGCCGCGTACTACCTCGTCGTCGGATTCGACAACATCACGAACCCGACTAATCCCAACGCAAGCAACTGGCCCTTCGTCCAAGGTGTCCTGAGTGGTGACGGGGTCCCCGCCGACAGTGGATTCGAGTGGCGCTTCATCGATGCCACGTGGTTTCAGGCTGCCGCATACATCGGCGTGATGACCGCGGAGACAGTCACCGGAATCCTCCTCCTCGTCGCAGGGATCAAGGGTCTCCGCGCTTCACGTACCTGCCCACGGTGGGCACATGCACAGAAGTGGACCTACGCCGGCGGAATTCTCGGACTCGCGGTCTTCTTCTTCGGCTTCATGGTGGTGGGCGGAAACTGGTTCATCATGTATCTGAATTCGAAGTGGAATGGGCTCGAACCTGCGTTCCAAAACTCGGTCATGACGATGTTGATGCTGGTCCTCGTCACGGGGGTGCTGATCGGAGGGCATCTGGCAAAGGAGCACGAGGAGTCTCGCTCGACATAGCCAGGGCAGGTGCACTGGCACCCATGGCCCGGCCGAGTGTGATCGCAGGGCGGACCGACATATAGAAGCGCCTCGTGGCGCCGATCAGCCAGATCCCGAAACTGCCCGCCAGAACGACAACAGTGCCCCGGGCCGGCGTCACTGATTGTCGGAATTCGCCCACGAGAGGGTGGACCGTTGCCACACTTGGGAGGGAAGTCCGAGAGGAGCGCACGTGATCATCCATCGCAGCCCATTGCCCGACGTCGAGATCCCCGATGTCACCATCACCGAGTTTGTTCTCCAGGAGGCGGCCCGCGTACCGGATCGTCCGGCCCTCATCGATGGTCCGACCGGACGCACCTACACCTACGCCCAACTCACCGGCGCCATTTACGCCTTCGCCGGTGGCCTGCAGGCTCGCGGACTCGGGCCCGGCTCGACGATCGCGCTCATGTCTCCCAACATTCCGGAGTTCGCGATCGTCTTCCACGGGGCGGCCGTCGCCGGAGTCGCAGTGAGCACGATCAACCCCACGTACACCGCTGACGAGGTCGCATTCCAACTCCGTGACTCCGGAGCATCCCTGCTCATCACAATCGCCATGTTCGCGGACACGGCGGTGGCCGCCGCCTCAGGAACCGGTGTCGACGAGGTGCTGATCATCGGCGAGCCACCGGAAGGCTTGGCGTCCTTCACGACCTTGATGGGCACACCGATCGCGCAGGTGCCGATCGATCCCCGGGAACAGATCGTGGTGCTTCCGTACTCCTCTGGGACCACAGGACTCCCCAAGGGGGTCATGCTCACGCACCGCAACCTGGTGGCGAACCTGGTGCAGGTCAAGGATGCACTCGCGATCACGGACGGTGAAGTGGTCCTCGCGGTGCTGCCGTTCTTCCACATCTACGGGATGCAGGTCCTCATGAATTTCTTCCTCAGTCGCGGGGCGACGATCGTCACGGTGCCGCGATTCGACCTGGAGCAATGTCTTGGCAGCATCCAGGAGCGGGGCATCACCCGACTCTTCGCCGTTCCACCGATCGTCCTCGCCTTGGCCAAACACCCACTGGTCGACCAATTCGATCTCTCGAGTCTCAAGCAGGTGTTCTCCGGTGCGGCACCCCTGGGTGCGGACCTCGCCCAAGACGCGGCGGATCGCATCGACTGCGAGGTCGTGCAGGGATACGGCATGACGGAACTGAGCCCCGTCACCCATTTGACGTTGATGGGCGGCTTCAAGCCCGGGACGTGTGGAGTGACGGTTCCCAACACTGAGTGCCGCATCGTCGATGTGGAGGAAGGGGCAGACCAGGAGGTCGGAGCCGTCGGCGAACTCTGGGTGCGGGGGCCCCAAGTGATGAAGGGCTACCTGAACAACCCTGAGGCGACGGCCCTCACCATCGACTCTGATGGCTGGCTTCACACGGGTGATGTGGGATTCATTGACGCAGACGGTCACCTCACCATCGTCGATCGAGTGAAGGAGTTGATCAAGTACAAGGGGTTCCAGGTTGCGCCTGCCGAACTCGAGGCCCTCTTACTCACCCATCCGGCGATCGCAGATGCCGCGGTCATCGGTGTTCCCGACGAGGAAGCGGGAGAGCATCCGCGTGGATTCATCGTCCTGAAGCCAGGACAGGAGCTCACGGCCGCAGATATCAGCGCGTTCATAAGTGGCCATGTCGCCACGTACAAGGTGATCCACGATGTCGTCTTCACCGACAGCATCCCTAAGTCACCCTCGGGCAAGATCCTTCGGAGGCTCCTGCGCGACGGGGCCTAGTCGCCCGAGTTGCATGATCGTCGGGTACCACGCATGCTCCTTGCATGCGTCGATCACTCTCCGTTGTCGCCGTCCTGGTCGCCCTCCTGGGCCTCACCGCATGCTCGAATCACGCGGCTGCGCCGGATCCCGCGGGCGATGCTTCGGCCGCCGATGCGATGTTCGCGCAGATGATGATCCCGCACCACGAGCAAGCAGTCGTCATGGCCGATCTCGCCCCGACACGTGCTCAAGACCCCCAGATCCTCGAGCTCGCAACGGAGATCAAGGGCGCGCAACAGCCGGAGATCGACCAGATGGCCGCCTGGCTGGAGGAGTGGGGTGTGCCGCGACTTGCGGGTGACGAGGCGATGGCCGCGCATGGCAGCCACGGGATGTCGGGCATGTTGACCGACGAGCAACTGGCCGAGCTCGAAGCGAGCTCCGGAACGGACTTCGACCAGCTCTTCGCGCAACTGATGATCGAGCATCACGAGGGTGCAATCGAGATGGCCAACGCGGTCGTCGATTCATCGGATCCGCGCGTCGCCCAGCTCGCCAAGCAGATCATCAGCACCCAGGAGGGTGAGATCGAACAGCTGCGGCCCCTCGCGGGTTCCTAGCGCTTTACCGGGCTCCCATGAGGTGCTCGATGCCCAACTGCGCCAACTGAACGTAGGCGTACCCACGATTGGCGAGCCGATCGGCATCAGCGGGTGAGAACGTCAGATCATCGATGGTCTCCCCCGCGGCCAGTGTGGGCTGCGCAAGCGAGTGAAGCCCCGACGCCTTCAGTGCCTCGTGGACGCGCGGATCAGCACGGAATGCTCGGGCGCGCTCGCGGAGCATCAAGTACATGCTCATGTTCGCGCTGGCCGACGCCCAGACACCGGCGATGTCTTCTGTGCGCATCGGCTTGTAGTCGAAGTGCTTGGGCCCGTCATAACCGCTGCTCTCAACCAAGTCCACGAGGTAGAAGGCGTTGATGAGGTCGCCGTGGCCGAAGACGAGGTCCTGGTCGAACTTGATGCCCCGCTGCCCGTTGAGGTCGAGGTGGAACAACTTGCCGCACCACAGAGCCTGGGCGATGCCGTGCACATAGTTCAGGCCGGCCATCTGCTCGTGGCCAACCTCCGGGTTGAGCCCCACCATGTCCGGGTACTGCAGTTGATCGATGAATGCGATCGCATGGCCCACCGTAGGAAGCAGGATGTCCCCGCGCGGCTCATTCGGCTTGGGCTCGATGGCCAGACGGATGTTGTAACCCTGGTCGATGATGTACTGGCAGAGGAGGTCGACTCCCTCCTTGTAGCGCTGCAGTGCCTCGCGCACGTCCTTGCTGACGTCCATCTCCGAACCCTCGCGCCCACCCCACAGCACGTAGGTCGGAACATCCATCTCGGCGGCGTAGTCCAGGTTCCGGCGGGTCTTGGCGATCGCCAGGCGACGCACGTCCCGGTCATTCGAGGTGAACGCACCGTCCTTGAAAACCGGGTGCGTGAACAGGTTGGTGGTCATCATCGATGTGACCATCCCGGTCTTCTCCAGGGCGGACTTCCACTGGTCGAAGATCCGGCGCCGCTCGGCATCGTCGGCCGCGAAGGGCACGAGGTCATCGTCGTGGAAGGACACACCCCAGGCGCCCCGCTCCGAGAGTCGATCGAGGGTCTCGAAGGGCGACAGGGGCTCACGTGTGGCATCACCGAAGGGGTCACGCGCCTGCCAGCCCACCGTCCACAGGCCGAACGCGAACTTGTCTTCCTTGGAAGGCTGGAGCGAATCAGCGGGGGTCAACATCGAGCGTCCTTTCGATCGGCCGCGGCACTGTGTGGCAGGTAGTGGATTCGAACCACTGTAGGCGTTAGCCGACGGATTTACAGTCCGCTCCCATTGGACACTCGGGCAACCTGCCATGCCCACCCGGAGGCGAGCCTGCCGAACAATACAGGTGCTCAGGGATCGCTCCAGCCCCGTATCCTCGGCCCATGAGAACTCCACTACGCCTGGTTGCAGCCCTCGGCACCGCGGCCCTGCTCATCACCGTGGGCACCACCACGGTCACCGCGGACACACAGAAGAAGGTGGCCACGTGGGAGGCCGCGCAGAAGCTCACCGGCAGCGATGGGTCCCTCTGGAAGCCCACGGTCACCGCGGGCCTGCCCCTGAAGGGCAAGATCACCGTCGTCGATGGCACGCAGGACGATGGATCACGCGCGATGGCCGTGCAGGCCCGGTACGCGAAGGGTGCACGGAGCGTCACCGTCCTGGAGAACTACAAGGGAACTTTCTCGGCCTTAGACGCCGAACCGAACATCGCCACGGCACTCGTGGGCAAGCCGAAGATCTCGGTGGGCTCTCCCGATATGCGCTACACGGTGCGCGCCACAGTCACGGCGAACTGTTACAACGTCAAGCCGGGGCCTGATGGCTCAGTCCCCGCACCGCCCGACGGCTTCCGCTGCTCGCAGCAGGATGTGGCGAAGTTCGGGGGCACCCTCACGGTGACCATGAAGCCGGGCAGCACCATGACCGCACCCGGGACGACATTCGTAACGATCCAAGTCTCCCCCGGGGTCACCTACAACCAGTTGATCAGCATGGTGCAAGGACTCGTGCAGATCGGCCCGTGAACGAGGAAGGACGGACAAGTGGCGGATAGCAGTTTCGACATCGTCTCCAAGGTGGACCACCAGGAGGCCGATAACGCCTTGAATCAAGCAGCGAAGGAACTCGCCCAGCGCTTCGACTTCAAGAACACCGGTACCACGATCGAGTGGAAGGGTGAGGAGGTCGTAGAGATCACCTCGGGCACAGAGGAGCGTGCTGTTGCCGCCCTCGAGGTGTTCAAGGAGAAGCTGATCAAGCGCAGTATCAGTCTCAAGGCCTTCTCCGCTGGTGACCCCCGCTCCTCGGGCAAGGAATTCAAGATCAATGGGAAGTTCACCAACGGGATCAGCAGCGAGCAGGCCAAGAAGCTCGCCAAGTTGATTCGTGACGAAGGCCCGAAGAGCGTCAAGACACAGATCCAGGGTGACGAATTACGCGTCACGAGCAAGAGCCGGGACGACCTTCAGGACACAATCGCCCTGGTGAAAGGCGCCGACCTGGACTTCGCGGTCCAGTTCGTCAACTACCGCTAGGACCTGCTCAACGTCCTGATCTGACTGATGAAGAGGCCAGCGAGTGCCACCCAGACACCGGCCACGAGCACGTCCGTTGCTGTCAACGACATCAGCGTGGTGACGATCGACGCGACCAACGCGACCGTGACGGCGATCAGCCCGAAGATGGCCCACTGACGCTGCTTGGCTTCGGTCATGTTCCGGGATCGAGTGCTCCCCTTCCCGGTGAGGGCCTGCCGCAGGCCGACGATCCCGAAGATCACCACCACCGCTCCCAGGACGTACCCGAAGGTCCCCCAGTCCGCGAACGGCTGCACGACAAATGCGGCGATGACGGTTATGACGACAACAACGACGTAGAACCATCCGAGCTTCTTGTTCTGACTTACGGTCCATTCGGCCATGGCTACCTCCAGGACTCGAGGGTATCGGCGTGCTGATGCAAGTTCAGGCGGCTCGCCGCTGAGTAGTCCACATCCGAGCGCCATTCGAGGGCGTCGAACGGGCACACCTCGATGCAGATCCCGCAGTACATGCAGAGGCCGTAGTCGATGGTGAAGTCATCGAGGACGTTGATGATCCTGGGTCGGCGCGCTCCGGGCTCCTCGACCTGCTCGGTGTGCGACTCGAGAGTGATGCACCACGTGGGGCACTCGCGGACGCACAGCATGCACGACGTGCAGTCCTCAGGGATCAGGGCGATGACACCGTGCCGGTTCATGACTCCCACCCCGGTTGCACACCTGGGGGTCGCGTGCGCCGCCGCGACGGATTGGCGCCCTGACGCCCGTCATCACCGGGCTCAGCGGCACCCGGCCACGGAGTCTGCACGCGCGCCGCAAGCGGTGTCGACTTGCGCAGTGGGGGGCGCGCATCGTCGTCGTGTCGCAGCAACGGCGTGCCGTCACCCATCTCGATCCCGAACATCTCCGCGGTCTCCCGCTCGGCCCATGCCGCCGCCGGCTGCAGATCGGCGATACTCGCGAGCGACCCCTCCGGGGCAACCCGCGTGAGGTGCCACACGTGCTCCCGTCCGCGCACGTAGTGGGCGATCACGTCAACAGAGTCGGTGCGGTCGATGGCCGTGAGGAGATCGAGTCGCCACCCGCGCATCGATTCCGCACTCGCCCGCCAATCCTCGGGTGCGATGACCTCAGGGGTGACCTGCATCAGCTGACCTCCCGGCGCAGGGCGGCCACCAGCGCATCCGGTCCGGGAGGACATCCCGGCACGTACCTACTCACCGGGATCACCGTGTCCACCCCGGGGACCACCGTCGGTGCATCCCAGTACGGGCCGCCACTGGTGGCGCAGGCTCCGAAGGCGACAACGCGCGCGGGACCATGGGTCGATGCGCGCTCCCACGCGCGAACCACTGCGGGCGCCAGGGCGTGGGTGACCGTCCCCGACACCAGCAGGACCGTCGCATCGGGGACCGGATCCGCGTCGGACTCCGAGTGCAGGGCCCCCGAGCTCACGGCTGCCTCCACCTCCAGTGAGCAGCAGGCCAGACCCTGGTTGACCATGTCCACGGCCACCGCCGGATCGTCACGGAGCCGGTACCGAGTCACGTTGGCAGGGTACCCGCGAAGGTGGCTGACGGGCGGCCCGCAACCGGGGCAGAATGAGGTCTCGAGCCCAGGAGGATGCATGACCAAGCAGGTGGTCCAGGTCGATCGCGTGGTCATCCGCTTCGCCGGGGATTCCGGCGACGGCATGCAGCTCACCGGGGACCGGTTCACCTCCGAGACCGCCTGGTTCGGGAACGACCTACTGACCCTGCCGGACTTCCCTGCCGAGATCCGCGCGCCCGCCGGCACCATGGCCGGGGTCTCCTCGTTCCAGTTGGCCTTCGCCGACCACGAGATCACCACCCCCGGAGATGCGCCCAACGTTCTCGTGGCGATGAACCCGGCCGCCCTGCGGGCGAACATCAAGGATCTGCCCGCCGGGGCCGACATCATCATCAACACCGACGAATTCACCAAGCGCAACCTCGAGCGCGTGGGGTACACGACCAACCCCCTCGAGGACGGTTCCCTGTCGAACTACACGGTGCATTCGATCCCGCTCACCTCGATGACCGTGGAGGCCCTCGCCGACTACGACATCACCAAGAAGGACGCCGAGCGCGCGAAGAACATGTTCGCCCTCGGCCTCTTGAGTTGGCTATACCACCGTCCCACAGAGGGCACTCGGAAGTTCCTGGAGAAGAAGTTCGCCTCCAAGCCCGAGATCATGCGGGCAAATCTCGCCGCATTCGAGGCGGGCTGGTCCTTCGGTGAGACCACCGAGGACTTCTCGGTCCAGTACGAGGTGAAGCCCGCCACGATGAAGCAGGGTGTCTACCGCAACATCTCCGGAAACCTCGCCCTCGCGTACGGCCTGGTCGCAGCCGGGCAGCAGAGTGGACTATCGGTGTTCCTCGGCTCCTACCCGATCACTCCCGCCTCGGACATCCTGCATGAGTTGAGCAAGCACAAGCGTTTCGGTGTCGTCACCTTCCAGGCCGAGGACGAGATCGCCGGAGCGACCTCGGCCATCGGTGCCTCCTACGGTGGTGCACTCGGTGTCACGACCACATCGGGCCCCGGCATCGCCCTGAAGTCCGAAGCGATCGGCCTCGCGGTGTCGCTGGAACTGCCGCTCGTCGTCATCGATGTGCAGCGCGGTGGCCCCTCAACCGGCCTGCCGACCAAGACCGAGCAGTCCGATCTTCTGCAAGCGATGTTCGGACGCAACGGTGAATCCCCGGTCCCGATCATCGCTCCGCAGAGTCCATCGGACTGCTTCGACGCCGCGCTCGAGGCAGCGCGCATCGCCGTCACCTACCGCACCCCGGTGTTCCTGCTCTCGGACGGCTACCTGGCTAACGGCTCCGAACCCTGGCGCGTGCCGGATCCCAGCGAGCTCCCCACGATCGATCCCGGTTTCGCCACCGAACCCAACCACGTGGGCCCCGATGGCGAGAAAGCCTTCTGGCCTTACCTACGCGATCCGCAGACCCTCGCGCGTCCCTGGGCGATCCCGGGCACCGCAGGTCTCGAGCATCGGATCGGTGGCCTGGAGAAGGCCGACGGTACGGGGAACATCTCCTATGACCCGGAGAACCACGATCGCATGGTGCGCTTGCGCCAGGCGAAGGTCGATGCCGTCGCCGAGATGATTCCACTGCTCGAGGTCGATGACCCCGACGGTGATGCCCGGGTCCTGATCCTCGGCTGGGGTTCCACCTACGGCCCGATCGGCGCGGCCTGCCAGATCGCCCGCCGGTCCGGTGTCAAGGTGGCTCAGGCGCATCTGCGACACATCAACCCGTTCCCCAAGAACCTGGGCGATGTGCTGCACTCCTACGACCGAGTGATCATCCCGGAGATGAACCTCGGCCAACTCGCGATGCTGATCCGGGCCAAGTACCTCGTCGACACCATCAACTACGACCAGGTACGCGGGCTGCCGTTCAAGTCCGCCGAACTCGTCGGCGTGATCACCGACGTCTTCAACTCCCTCGACGCGAAGGAGCAGGTATGACCGAGGCACTGTCCCTCGTACCCAAGTCGGACATCGAACTCAAGGCGAAGGACTTCAAGACCGACCAGGAGGTGCGCTGGTGTCCCGGATGCGGGGACTACGCGATCCTGGCCACGGTCCAGTCCTTCATGCCGGAACTCGGCCTCCGCCGGGAGAACATCGTGTTCGTCTCCGGAATCGGGTGCTCCTCCCGCTTCCCGTACTACATGAACACCTACGGGGTGCACTCGATCCACGGTCGCGCACCGGCCATCGCCACGGGCCTCGCGGTCACCCGCCCGGACCTGTCCGTCTGGGTGATCACCGGCGACGGTGACGCCTTGAGCATCGGTGGCAACCACCTCATCCACGCCCTGCGCCGCAACGTGAACCTGAAGATCCTGCTGTTCAACAACCGCATCTACGGCCTCACCAAAGGCCAGTACTCCCCCACCTCGGAGCAGGGGAAGATCACCAAATCCACGCCGCAGGGATCGCTCGACTACTCGTTTAATCCCGTGTCCGTGGCCCTCGGGGCGGAGGCAACGTTCGTCGCCCGCACGATCGACTCCGATCGCCAGCACCTCTCCGGTGTCCTCGCGGCGGCGGCGGCGCACGAGGGAACCGCACTCGTGGAGATCTACCAGAATTGCAACATCTTCAATGACAACGCATGGGAGCCGCTGAAAGACAACGACGTGCGTGAGGAGAACCTGATGCGCCTCGTGCACGGCGAGCCCATCGTCTTCGGTGCCCAGCAGGAGAAGTGCGTGGTCCGCGCTCCCGACGGGCATCTCCACGTCGCCCCCGTCGCGGATGTCGATCCGGCCGCGATCCTGATCCACGACGCGCATGCCGAGGATCCGGGCCTGGCCTTCGGCCTCTCGCGCCTGTCCGACGCGCACACGCTGTCCAATACACCGATCGGCGTCTTCCGTGACGTCGCGAAGCCCTCGTACGACCGTCTCGTCCGCGAGCAGGTGGAGGCGGCCACGGCCCAGGGCCCCGGTGACCTCGGTCAATTGCTCCGTGGTTCGGATACCTGGACCATCAGCTGAGCGACGACGAGCAGCGCACGAAGACCCCCAGGAGTCGCGAGACCTCGGGACTGCTCTTCGCCCTAGGCGCCTACGGGTTCTGGGGGATGTTCCCCCTGTACTTCGCCCTGCTGACGGCGGTCAGTCCCTTCGAAATCGTGGCCCACCGAGCGATCTGGTCCCTGATCTTCGTCCTCATCCTGATCGCCATCTGGCGGCAGTGGGCCGATCTACGCCGTGCCCTCACGCCACGGACTATCGGCCTCCTCGCCGCCGCCATCCTGTTCCTGTCCATCAACTGGGTCGTCTACGTCTACTCGATCGACGCCAACGAGGTCGTCCAGGGAGCACTCGGGTACTTCATCAACCCGCTGGTCTCCGTCGCCCTCGGCGTCGTCCTGCTATCCGAGCGTCTCGGCAGGACGCAGTGGCTGGCCATCGGCATCGCCGCCGTCGCCGTGCTCGTGCTGACCGTCAGCTATGGCGGTATCCCCTGGATATCCCTCACCCTGGCCTTCAGTTTCGGGCTCTACGGCCTGATCAAGAAGCGTGCGAACGTCGACGCGTTGCCCTCACTGGCGGTCGAGACCGCGGTTGTGACTCCGATCGCACTGGTATATCTCTGGTACTTGGAAGCCAACGGTGAGGCGGCCTTCGTCATCGATGGCTGGGGTACCTCGATCCTGCTGATCCTGCTCGGACCGATCACGGCACTCCCGCTTCTCGCCTTCGGCGCTGCTGCGATCCGCATCCCGCTTTCCACGCTCGGCGTTATCCAATACGTGACGCCCACGGTGATCTTCCTGCTCGGGATCACCGTGTTCGGCGAGAGCATGCCCGCACTCCGGTGGGTCGGATTCGTACTCGTCTGGATCGCCCTGGTGATCTTCACAGCCGATGCGTGGCGGAGATCCCGTGTCCCGGTGGTCGAACCGGACTAGCCGGTTCGGTTGACGACGTAGTCGCAGAGACCCTCGAGTGCCTTGCGCGCGGGGATATCCGGCAGGGCGTCGAGTTCGTTGCGGGCGATCGCCGACCATCGACGCGCCTCACTCCGGGCCGCCTCCAGAGCAGGATGGGCACGCAGGAGATCCAGCGCCTCGGCGTGTTCGATGTCATCCGGTAACGGCCGACCGAGGAGTTCGCGCAGTCGGGAACTCGAGGCGTCTGTGCCATCCAGGGCGTAGAGCATCGACAGGGTCGGGATCCCTTCGCGCAGATCCGTACCCGGTGTCTTGCCCGATTCATTGGAATCAGAGGTGATGTCGACGATGTCATCGGCCAATTGGAATGCGATGCCGATCGCCTCGCCGAAGGTGGTCATCGTCTGCACGATGTCCGGATCCGCTCCGGCCATCATCGCGCCGAACCGACCCGAGGTGGCGATGAGTGAACCGGTCTTATCCGCCAGCACACGCAGGTGGTGGTCGACAGGGTGCATGCCGTCATCCGGCCCGACGGTCTCGCGGATCTGGCCGGTGCACAGGCGCTCGAAGGTCTGCGCCTGGATGCGCACTGCCTCCGGTCCTAGGTCGGCGAGGATGTCCGAGGCACGCGCGAAGAGGAAGTCACCGGTGAGGATCGCGACCGTGTTGTCCCACCGCGCGTTCGCCGATGCAGCACCGCGGCGCAGGGTGGCCTCGTCCATGACATCGTCGTGATACAGGGTCGCGAGGTGCGTGAGCTCCACCACGACGGCAGAGGGGATGACTCCTGAAGCATTCGGATCACCGAACTGCGCGGCGAGCAATACGAGCAGGGGGCGGAATCGCTTGCCGCCCGCATCGACCAGGTGGCGGGACGCCTCCGTGACGAATGGGTACTCACTGCGCACGGCATCGCGCAGGGCCTTCTCGACCAGCTCGAGACCGGTGGTCAGGTCTGCTTCGAGGGCAGGGTCCACCACGAAATCGGGCAGGTGGGCCTGGGGCATACCGCCACGCTACTACCGAATGAAGACACCGGCATTCGCGATGATGTCCAGCACCGGTTGGGGCACGATGCCCAGGGCAACCGTGAGGGTGGCACCCGCCGCAAGGGAAACGGTGGTAAAGGCGGAGGGAATGACCACTGAGGCCGAGTCGGGGGTGGGATCGGCGAAGTACATGAGCACGATCACACGAACGTAGAAGAACGCCGCGATCACGCTGGCGATGACCGCCACGATGACCAGCCAGGCATCGCCCGCCGCGACGCCGGCGGCGAAGACCCCCCACTTCCCGATGAACCCGCCGGTCAGCGGTATTCCCGCCAACGACAGCATGAACACTGAGAAAACAGCGGCGACCAGTGGTGACTTCTTGCCCAGGCCCGCCCAGTCGCGGATCGAGGTTGCCTCACCCGATGCGTTGCGCACCAGGGATATGACGGCGAACGCTCCGATCGTCGTAAAACCGTAGGCGATCAAGTAGAAGAGCACGCTGGCCAAACCCTCCGGGCTGGCGGCAGTGACACCAACCAGGATGAAGCCCGCCTGCGCGATCGACGAATACGCGAGCATGCGTTTGATGTCCGACTGGCTGATCGCGATGATCGAACCCACCAGCATCGACAGGATCGCGATGATCCACAGCAGGACCTCCCAGTCCCACCGCACGCCGCCGAAGGCGACGTAGAGCAGGCGCATGAGCGCACCGAATGCGGCCACCTTGACGGTCGCAGCCATCATGCCCGTGACCGGCGTGGGCGCACCCTGGTAGACGTCCGGGGTCCACTGATGGAAGGGCACCGCACCGATCTTGAAGAACAGGCCGACGAGCAGCATGGCGATGCCGATGATCAGCAGCGTGTTCTCCCCCGCCTTCGTGGTGACCGCGAAAGCGATCGACCCGAAGGTGATGGATCCGCTGTAGCCGTAGACCAGGGCGGCACCGAAGAGGAAGAAGGCGGAGGAGAACGCTCCCAGCAGGAAGTACTTCAGCGCGGCTTCCTGGGAAAGGAGCCGGCGGCGGCGTGCCATTCCCGCAAGGAGGTACAGCGGCAGGGACATGACCTCCAGCGCGATGAACATCATCAGCAGGTCGTTCGACGCGACGAAGAGCATCATGCCGAGCACGGCGAAGAGCAGGAACGGCCACACCTCGGTCTGCATGAACCCGCGAATGGTGAACTGCCGTTCGTCCTCGGAGCCCGGGAGCGCGGATGCACGTGGGGAGAACGCGTCGCCGGAAGGATCGACCCCCCGCTCGGCCATGAGGAGCCCGCCGAGTATCGCCAGGATCAGGATGGTTCCCTGCATGATCCACGCGGGTCCGTCAAGCGCGATGGACTGTCCGCCCGTGAGGACGCGCATGCTGCTGTTGAGAACCACCAGAACGAG
Source organism: Candidatus Nanopelagicales bacterium (assembly GCA_044375955.1). GTDB lineage: Bacteria > Actinomycetota > Actinomycetes > S36-B12 > S36-B12 > VGCC01. Next base: position 21,077 of record JBILLS010000014.1, read on the forward strand.
GGCGCCGATCAGGGTGGCGAAGACCAGCACGAGCTGAAGGAAACGCCGAGCACCTCGCGGAGCGAAGGCCTCGACCAGTACCGAGATGATCGCGGCGATGCCTACGACGATCATCGGCGCGAGGGCGGCGTAGTCGAGTTCCGGTGAGATGAAATCCATCACTCCCCACCCCCCTGCGTCATATCGATGTCGGGCATCTGATCGCTCACCGCGAGCATCAGGTCACCAGCCGGGGTGATGACGTCGGTCAGCGGGGCGGGGAAGAGGCCCAACACGATCGTGAGGGCCGCGATCGGCACCAGTGCCGTGATCTCGCGTGCGTTGAGATCGCGCATACCGGTCAGGTCCGGGTTGGTCGGGCCGGTCATGGTGCGGCGGTAGACGCGCAAGACGTAGGCCGCGGTGATCACGATGCCGAGGGTGGCGACCGCACCGACCCAGATGTTGAACTCGAAGGCACCCAGCAGCACGAGGAACTCACCGATGAAGGAGACCAGGCCGGGCAGGGCGAGGGAGGACAGTGCGGCGATCAAGAAGAACCCGGCGAGGACCGGGGCGACCTTGTTCACACCGCCGTAGTCCGAGATAAGCGAGGATCCCCGGTGGCGTGCCATCAGGTAGCCGGCGGTGAGGAACAGGGCCGCGGTGGAGAGACCGTGCGCGACCATGTAGACGACGGAGCCGGTCATACCCTGGGATGTGAATACGAAGATGCCCAGGGCGATGAACCCGAAGTGGGACATCGAGGAATACGCGAAGAGTCGACGCATGTCGTTCTGCGTGAGAGCCAGGTACGCGCCGTAGAAGATGCCGATGAGGGCCATGCCGATCACAACGGGTGCGTAGAAATCGCTCGCGGCGGGGAAGATCGGGAGAAGGTAGCGGATCATCCCGAAAGTTCCGACCTTGTCGAGCACGCCGATGAGCAGCACGCTGGTGCCCGCCTTCGAGGCACCCGCAGCATCGGGGAGCCACGTGTGGAAGGGCCAGAGCGGCGCCTTGATCGCGAAGGCGAAGAAGAAGCCGAGGAAGAGCAGCTTCTGCACGTTGGGGTCGATGTCCAGACCGACGAGTGCCGCGTAGTTGAACGTGCCGCGTCCGTACTCCTGCGCGGACACCACATACAGGCCCACGAGCGCCGCCAGCATGAACAGGCCACCGACCAGCGAGTAGACGAGGAACTTGACCGCCGCGTAGGAGCGCTGCGGCCCGCCGTAGCGACCGATCATGAAGTAGACGGGGATGAGCATCGCCTCGAAGAAGACGTAGAAGAGGAAGAGGTCAGTGGCGGAGAAGACTCCGATCATCAGGGTCTCGAGCACGAGGATGAGGGAGAAGTACCCCTTCACCGATCCGCGCGAGTCGTCGACGTCATTCCATCCGGCGAGGATGACGAACGGGACCAGGGTGGCGGCCAGAGCCACGAGTACAAGGCCGATGCCGTCGACACCCACCGCATAGGAGATCCCGAAGGCGGGGATCCACGGGTAGTTCTCCACGAACTGGAACGGCTGCGACGAGGACCCATCGAACTGCAGGCTCATCGCCACGGTGCCAGCCAGGGTGACCAACGAGAAGACCAGTGCCACCTGCTTGGCCAGGGTTCCCCGGGACTTCGGCAGCAGCGCGACGACGATGCTGCCCACCAGGGGCACGACACCGAGGACGGTCAACCAGGGAAACGTCATGTCTGCACCAACACCAGGGCAAGGGCCACCAGCAGCGCGCCGCCGACCATGGACAGGGCGTAGGACCGGGCGAATCCGGATTGGGTGCGGCGCAGGCGTCCCGAGATCGCACCGACCGAGCCAGCGAGACCGTTGACGAACCCATCGACGCCGCGCGTATCGAAGACGGTCAATGCCCTCGCGAGGGCGAAGCTCGGCCGCACCACGAGCGCGTCATTGACGGCATCGCCGTACAGGTCCTTGCGCGCTGCGCGGGTGAGCCATGAACCACGCGGTGCCTCGATCGGCACCGGGCGCCGGGCGTACATCACCCAGCCGATGATCGCTCCGATGATCACCACGGTGAGGGTCACGACGATGTAGACCCAGGTGGGCAGCGGGGTGGGCTCGGACTCGAATCCGGTGACCGGCTCGAGCCAACTCTCGATATTCCCCCAGAAGAGCAGTGCCATGCCCAGGAACGTCGATCCGATGGCCAGGATGATCAACGGGATCGTCATCACCGGCGGGGACTCGTGCGGATGGACACCGTCCTCCCAGCGGGGCTTTCCGAAGAACGTCATCGCGATCATGCGCGTCATGTAGAAGCCGGTGATTCCCGCAGCAAGGATCGTGGCCACACCGATCAGGGCGTTGCGCTCGAAAGCCGCATGGATGATCTCGTCCTTCGACCAGAAGCCCGCGAACGGCGGGATGCCGATGATCGCCAGGTACCCGGCCATGAATGTGACGAAGGTGATGACCATCAGGCCCTTGAGTGCTCCATAGCGGCGCATGTTCACGTCGTCGTTCATGCCGTGCATGACGGAGCCGGCACCCAGGAACAGGCCCGCCTTGTAGACGCCGTGGGTGAGCAGGTGGAAGATGGCGAAGACGTATCCGATCGGCCCGAGACCTGCGGCGAAGACCATGTACCCGATCTGGCTCATGGTCGAACCCGCGAGGGACTTCTTGATGTCGTCCTTGGCGGAGCCGATGATCGCTCCCATGAAGATGGTGATGAGGCCCACCACCACTACCGCGGTCGCCGCCCACACCGCGGCATCGAAGATCACATTGCTGCGCACGATGAGGTAGACGCCGGCGGTCACCATGGTCGCCGCGTGGATGAGCGCAGAGACCGGAGTCGGACCCTCCATGGCGTCCAGCAGCCAGGCTTGGAGGGGGAACTGTGCGGACTTACCCGCGGCCGCCAGCAGGAGCAGAAGACCGATGGCCGTCAATGTGCCCTCACTGGCCTCGCCCACTTGGCCGAAGACCTCGTCGAAGGTCACCGATCCGAAGGTGACGAACATCAGCATGATGGCCAGGGACAGACCGACATCGCCGACACGGTTGATGATGAAGGCCTTCTTCGCCGCCGATGCCGCTGACGGCTTGGACTGCCAGAACCCGATGAGGAGGTAGCTGGCCAGACCGACGCCCTCCCAGCCGACGTAGAGGAGGAGGTAGTTATTGGCGAGAACGAGCAGCAGCATGGCGGCGACGAACAGGTTCAGGTATCCGAAGAACTTCCGGCGATCCGGATCGTGCGCCATGTATCCGAGGGAATACACGTGGATCAGGGCGCCCACGATGGTGATGAGTAGTACGAACACCATCGAGAGTTGGTCGAGTTGGAGGGCGAAGTCCACCTGGAAGGAGTCGACAGCGATCCATGAGTACACGGTCTGCGTGATCGAGCGTTCCTCGGCGGGGAGAGCCATCAGGCCGAACAGCATGAGCACGCCGAGGACTGCGGAAACCGAGACGGTGAGCACGCCCAGCAGCGGGCCCCACGAATTCGTGCGCCGGCCCCCGAAGAGCAGGATCGCCGCACCCGCGAGTGGGAGCGCGATCAGCACCCACAGCAGCGAGAACACGTCAGACGTCACGGAGATCCTTCGGCTCTAGTACTTCAACAGGTTGGGTTCATCCACGGATGCGGATTTTCGGGTTCGGAAGATGGTCACGATGATGGCCAGCCCCACAACGACCTCCGCGGCCGCCACCACCATGACGAAGAAGGCCACCACCTGGCCCTCGAGATTGCCATTCATGCGCGCGAACGCGACGAATGCCAGGTTCGCGGCGTTGAGCATTAGCTCGACGGACATGAACACGATGATCGCGTTGCGGCGCACCAGCACACCGATCGCGCCGAGACTGAACAGGATGGCGGCCAGGATCACATAATTTGCGGGGTTCACTGGTCCACCCCCTTGGTGAGTTCTCGAATCTCCTCGACGTCGGCCGGATCGACATCGCGCACGTCGTCGCGGGCACGCAGCGGACCCGGGACGGATTCGAGGCTGGTGCTGCCATCGGGCAGCAGTGCCGGAGTGTCGACGGCGTTGTGACGGGCATACACGCCAGGGCTCGGGAGATTGCCCGGATGGCTACCGTCGCGGAAACGCTCCTCCGAGAGTTCCGGCTGGCTCTTGCGCGGTGTCCAACGTTCCCGGTGCGCCAGGACCATCGCGCCCACAGCCGCCGTAATGAGCAGTGCGGCAGTGGCCTGGAAGGCCACCACGTAGTCGTCGAACATCAACTGGGCGAGACCCTGCACGTTGCCCCCGGCGACTTCGTTGGCAGCGGCCAGTCCGACATCCGTCGAGGCGGTCAGCGCCGAGCCGATCCCGACGGTGAGCAACAGCGCAAGACCGATGCCGAGCAGGAGCGCGGCGAGGCGCTGGCCCTTGATCGTCTCGACGAGGGAGTCGGAGGAGTCGACGCCGACGACCATGAGCACGAAGAGGAAGAGCATCATGACCGCGCCCGTGTACACGATCACCTGCACCATGCCGAGGAATGGTGCGGCGTTCGCCACATAGAGGATGGCGAGGTTGATCATGGTCAATGCGATGAAGAGCGCACTATGCACTGCTTTGCGGGAGAGGATCATGCCGAGCGCACCGAGGACGGCCAGGCCACCACACACCCAGAAGACGATGGTCTCCCCGAGATTGAAGTCTGAGACCGCTTCTGTCACGAAGGTTCTCCTTCGCTCCCGGATTTCTCCACGGTGAATTGCTCGGGGACCGCGCCGGTGATCCTGTTGGCGTAGTAGTCCTGCTCCGTGGTGCCCGGAACCATCGGGTGCGGAGGCGGTGCCATGCCGGGGAGCAGGGGTGCCAGCAGGTCCTCCTTCTCGTAGATCAGGTCGGCCCGGTTGTCATCAGCCAACTCGAATTCATTCGTCATCGTGAGCGCCCTTGTGGGGCAGGCCTCGATGCACAAGCCGCAGAAGATACAGCGCAGGTAGTTGATCTGGTAGACGCGGCCGTATCGCTCCCCGGGCGAGTACCGCTCGGAGTCGCTGTTATCGGCACCCTGCACGTAGATCGCGTCGGCCGGGCACGCCCAGGCGCAGAGTTCGCAGCCGACGCACTTCTCGAGACCGTCCGGCCAGCGGTTGAGTTGGTGCCGCCCGTGGAAACGCGGCTTCGGTGGGTACTTGTCCTTCTGCTCGGGGTATTGCTCGGTGACCACCTTCTTGAACATGGTGGTGAAGGTGACGCCGAAGCCGCGTACGGCCTGGGGTAGCTCAGGCATCCTCGGCCTCCTTCATCGTCGCCTGGGTCGTGAGCAGCGCACTACGCCGCGGCGTGTACTCGAAGGTCTGCCCGGGCATCGGCGGCACCGGATGGCCACCGGCGCTGAGATCGAGTTGCCGCTCGGCCCTGGCAACGCGTTCGGCGTCGCGCTGCTGCGCACGGCGGTCCGAGCGTCCCTGAAGAACCCAGGCCCCGACGAGCAGGAGCAGGATCAGCACCACGCCGGCGATCAAGAGTTCGGTGTTCGTCAGGGCGACTTGATCGCGCAGGACCCGCGCAGCACCCACGACGATGGTCCAGATCAATGCGACGGGAATGAGGACCTTCCAGCCGAACTTCATGAACTGGTCGTAGCGCAGACGCGGCAGAGTCCCGCGAAGCCAGATGAACACGAAGATGAACAGCTGCACCTTGAGTAACCACCAGACCATCGGCCACCAGCCGGTGTTGGCGCTCTCCCACAGGGAGATCGGCCAGGGGGCGAGGTAGCCGCCGAGGAACAGGGTGGTCGCCAGCGCGGAGACCGTGACCATGTTGATGTACTCGGCCAGGAAGAACAGTGCGAACTTCAACGACGAGTACTCGGTATGGAAGCCGCCCACGAGTTCGCCCTCGGCCTCGGGGAGGTCGAAGGGCGCGCGGTTGGTCTCCCCCACCATCGCCGTGACGTAGATCAGGAAACTCGGGAGGAGGATCACCGCGAACCAGATCGGCTCCTGTGCGAGGACGATCTGCGAGGTGGACATCGAGCCCGCGTAGAGGAACACCGCGACGAAGGACAGACCCATCGCGATCTCGTAGGAGATCACCTGCGCGGTGGAGCGCAGACCACCGAGGAGCGGGTACGTGGATCCCGAGGACCACCCCGCGAGCACCAGCCCGTAGACACCGATCGACGCGATCGCCAGGACGTAGAGCACGGAGACCGGGAAGTCGGTCAACTGCAGGGGAGTCTCGACGCCGAAGATCGACACGGTCGGACCGAAGGGGATCACCGCAAATGCGAGGAATGCCGCCGTCGCCGAGATGACCGGTGCGATCCAGTAGACGGCCCGGTGAGCGGCCTTGGGAAGGATCTCCTCCTTCAGCGCGAGTTTGACCCCGTCCATCAGCGACTGCAGGAGACCCTGGGGTCCGACCCGGTTGGGGCCAATGCGGTTCTGCATGCGGGACACCACACGCCGCTCCCACCAGATCGTGAACAGGGTGAGCAGCACGAGCAGGACGAAGATGCCGAGCACCTTCAGGATCACCAGCCACCAGGGATCGGTGCCGAAGAGTCCGAACTGGCTCACAGTGCACCTCCCGCGGTGACGCGGACGGTATCGCCCGGGCGTGCCCCGAGATCCCGGTAGATATGGCACCCCGGTGAGTTCATCGGGACCCACACGACCGACTCGGTGACGTCGGCGATCTCCACGGGGAGCGTGACCATGCCGGCCGGACCGTGCAGGGTCGCTGTCTCGGTGAGACCGAGACGTGTCGCGGTGGCGGCGGACACCTTGGCCACGGTCGGACGCGCGGTGGCGGCCAGATGCGGCTCACCCTCCTGGAGGAGTCCGGAGTCCAGCAGCTGGCGCCAGCTTGCGAGGACGAGTCCCTCAACGCGGGCACCCGCGGGAACGCGCGGCACGTCGACCCGAGCGCCACGCCAGGGACCGAGGGTGCCCAATTCGGCGCGGAGGGCGTTGACGTCACTGGGGCCGACGGGACGATCCATCGCATCGGCGATCATGCCGAGGACCTGGGCGTCGGGCATGGTGAGGGCATCGCGCAGGACGCGGGTGAAGGGACGTGGGCGCCCTTCCCAGTCGAGGAACGTTCCGGCCTTCTCGGTGACGACGGCAACGGGCAGCACGACCGAGGCGAGTTCGGTGACCGCGGAGTGGTGGTTCTCCAGCGACACGAGGAAGCCGACGCGCGCGAGCGCGGCCCTGACATCCTGCGGATAGTCGGCGAGCTCGACACCGCCGATGACTGCCGCATCGACGGCACCACTGTTCAGTCGATCGATGAGCGCATCCCCCGCTACACCGTGATTCGGAAGTGCGTCGACACCCCAGAGCGTGGAGACCTCGGCACGAGCCTGCGCGTCGCTCAACGGGCGACCACCGGGCAGGAGTCCTGCGAGTGCACCGGCGTCGAGGGCACCCCGCTCCCCCGCACGCCGCGGGACCCACGCGAGGGCCGCTCCCGTGCGCTCGGCAAGTGCAGTGACCGCGCTGAGTGCACCGGGGCTCACTGCCGCACGCTCACCGACCATGATGATCGCGCCCGGCTTCGCGAGTGCGTCGACGACGTCGGAGGGTAGGGATGCCAGCGCGTTCGCCTCACCACCGGGTGCGCACCAGACCATCTCCGCGGCCACCTTCTCGCTGCCCTGGGAACGCACCGCACCGACGGTGACCACGCGCGTGCCCGCGCGCGCTGACTTGCGTAGCCGCAGGAACACGATCGGGGACTCGTCCTCGGGCTCGAAGGAAACCAGCAGCACGATCGGCGCGGTCTCGAGGTTCTCGTAGGTCGCGGACACCGGCGAACCCGCGACGCGGGATGCCAGGAACGCCTGCTCCTCGTCGGACAGCGCGCGGGCGCGGAAGTCGATGTCGTCGGTGCCGAGTGCGACACGTGCGAACCGGGCGTAGGCGTAGGCGTCCTCGATCGTCGAACGGCCGCCGACGAGCACCGCGTGGCTCGAGGCCGCCGCGAGCCCACGGGCGGCGATGTCGATCGCCTCCGGCCAGGACGCCACCCGCAGTTCACCGTTCTCCCGGACCAGCGGGTACTCGATGCGGCCCTCGGTCTGGTAGACGAATGCGAAGCGTCCCTTGTCGCAGTTCCACTCTTCGTTGACCTGCGGGTCATCCCAGGCGAGGCGACGGGTGACCACCTCACGGCGGTAGTCGGTGCGCAGCGAGCATCCGGACGCGCAGTGCTCGCAGGTCGTGGGAACGGAGACGAGGTCGAAGGGGCGGGAGCGGAACCGGTAGGCCGCCGAGGTGAGTGCGCCCACGGGACAGATCTGGATCGTGTTCCCCGAGAAGTAGGAGTCGAAGGGCTCGTCCTCGGCGGTTCCCACCTGCTGCTGCGCACCGCGTTCGAGCAGCTCGAGCATCGGATCACCGGCGATCTGCTCGGCGAAGCGGGTGCACCGAGCGCACGACACGCACCGCTCACGGTCGAGCAGGATCTGCGCGCTGACGTTGATCGGCTTCGGGAAGGTGCGCTTGTCCTCGGTGAAGCGTGACTCCGGACGCCCCACGCTCATCGCCTGGTTCTGCAGCGGGCACTCGCCCCCCTTGTCGCAGACCGGGCAGTCGAGGGGGTGGTTGAGCAGCAGGAACTCCATGACGCCCTCCTGGGCGAGGCGCGCCATCTCGGAGGACTGCTGGGTGCGGATCACCATGCCGTCGGTGACGGTCTGCGCACATGCCGGTTGCGGCTTCGGCATGCCTTCGACCTCGATCAAGCAGGCGCGGCAGGCCGCAACCGGATCCAGCAGCGGGTGATCGCAGAACCGCGGGATCTCGATGCCGAGGAGTTCCGCCGCGCGGATCACCAGGGTTCCCTTGGGCACCGCGACCGCGACGCCGTCGATGATCACGTTGACGGTGTCTGTCGGCACCGCGACCTGGGAGTTGTTCGTGGTCACGGTCATCGCGCGACCGCCGGGGCGAAGACATAGGAAGCGACCGGGTCGAAGGTCTCATCCACGGGCGTGCGGGTGGCGTCCGTGAATTCCTGACGGAAGAACTTCAGTGCCGCCGGGTACGGGGTGGCGGCCGCATCGCCGAGGGCGCAAAACGAGCGCCCGGCGATCTGCCCACACAGATTGACCAGGGTGTCCATCTCGGCATCGGATCCATGGCCGTGTTCGAACTTCTCCAGCACGCCCGTGATCCAGTAGGTGCCCTCGCGACAAGGGGTGCACTTACCGCAGGACTCGTGCTTGTAGAACTCCAGCCAGCGTGTGACCGCCTTCACGACACTCACCGTGGAATCGAAGATCATCGGAGTACCGGTGCCGAGCATCGTGCCGGCCTCCGCCATTGCTTCGTAGGTCAACGGCAGATCGAGGTGATCGGCCGTGAGCATCGGTACCGAGGAACCCCCGGGCAACCAGAACTTGACCGCACCACCACCGCGCACACCCCCGGCGTACTCGAGCAACTCGCGCATCGTGATGCCGAGGGGGGCCTCGAACAGTCCCGGGTTGTTCACGTGTCCGGAGACTGCCCAGACCTTGAAGCCCGGTGACTTCTCGGTGCCGAACTGACGGAACCACTCGACACCCCGACCGACGATGAACGGGATGTTGGCGATGGTCTCGACGTTGTTGATGACCGTCGGCGATGCGTAGAGACCTGCCACGGCGGGGAATGGGGGCTTGAGGCGCGGCTGACCGCGGTAGCCCTCGAGGGAGTCCAGCAGCGCGGTCTCTTCACCGCAGATATAGGCGCCGGCACCCGAGTGCACGACGACATCGAGGTCGAATCCGCTGCCGAGGATGTTGGTCCCGATGAAGCCCGCGGCCTTGGCCTGCTCGACGGCGAGCGCCACCTTGCGGATCGCGTTCGGGACTTCGCCGCGGATGTAGATGAAGGCGTGGTTGGCGCGGATCGCGTAGCTGGCGATGATCACACCCTCGACCAACACATGGGGATCGGCCATCATGATCGGAATGTCCTTGCACGCACCCGGCTCGGACTCGTCCGCGTTGACGACGAGATAGTGCGGCTTGCCATCGTTCTGCGGGACGAAGGACCACTTCAACCCGGTGGGGAAACCCGCTCCCCCGCGCCCGCGTAGCCCGGAGTCCTTGACCTGGCCGATGATGGCATCGGGATCCTGCTTCAGCGCCGACGCGAGTGCCTCGTAGCCACCGAAGCGTCGGTAGCCCTCGAGGGTGTAGAGATCGGGTGCATCCCAGTGCTCGGTGATGACCGGGGTCAGACCTGAGGTGATCATGGCGCCTTCATTCCCCGCTGCTTGGCGATGGTGAGTCCCGCGAGCATCTTGGAATCGACGGACGGTGCATCGGCGAGGCCGTCGAGGGGGAAGGCGAGGGTGTGCTCGGTGGCGGAGAAGTCACGGATGGCCGGGCCGCGCGTGGACTGCACGGTCTCACCGCGGCGCAGTTTCTGGATGACCTCGCAGGCCGACCGTGGCGTGACGTCGTCCATGAACTCCCAGTCCACGGTCATCACAGGGGCGTGCGTGCATGCTGCCTGGCATTCGATCCGCTCGAGGAAGAACTCACCGTCCGCGGAGGCTTCGTTGTGGCCGGCACCCAGTTCCGAGCTGAGCGCATCCCAGACGGCGTCGCCACCCAACAACCCGCACAGGGTGTTCGTGCACACACCGATGTGGTGCTTGCCTACCGGGCGGCGCTTGTACATCGTGTAGAAGCTCGCGACCGCGGTCACCTCTGCGGGTGTGATGCCGAGGATCTCCGCGCACACGCTGATCCCCTCGACGGTGATCTCGTTCTCCTCGGCTTGCACGAGGTGCAGCATCGGAAGGAGTGCCGATCGCGCCGACGGGTATCGGTCTGCGATCTCGCGCAGGCCGATGCGGGTGGTCTCGGTGATGGCCATCAGCGATCCACCCCGCCCATGACCGGATCGATACTGGCCACCGCCGCGATGACGTCGGGGACCATGCCTCCGACGCAGGTGGCTGCGGTCGCCTGCAGGTTGTTGAAGGACGGGTCACGGAAGTGCACGCGGTAGGGACGTGTGCCACCCGAGCTGACCACGTGCGCACCCAGCTCTCCGCGGGGTGACTCGACCGCGGCATACACCTGGCCCGCCGGGACCTGGAAGCCTTCGGTGACCAATTTGAAGTGGTGGATGAGCGCTTCCATGGACTCGCTCATGATCTGGCGGATGTGCTCGAGGGAGTTGCCCTGACCATCGGCCCCGATCGACAACTGCGCGGGCCACGCGATCTTCTTGTCGGCGACCATGACCGGTCCGGGCTTCAACCGATCGAGGCACTGCTCGACGATCTTCATCGACTCCTGCATCTCGGCCAGGCGGATGAGGAAGCGGCCGTAGGCGTCGCAGGTGTCGGTGGTGGGAACGTCGAACTCGTAGGTCTCGTAGTCGCAGTACGGCTGGGACTTACGTAGATCATGCGGCAGTCCGGTGGAACGCAGAACGGGGCCCGTGATCCCCAGCGCCATGCAGCCGGTGAGGTCGAGATAACCGACGTTCACCGTGCGGCCCATCCATATGGTGTTGTCGACGAGAAGATCCGCGGTGTCCTTCATGCGCTTCTTGAGCAGCGGGAGGGTCTCGCGAATCTTCTGCTCCGCACCATCGGGCAGGTCCTGGGCGACACCGCCGGGACGGACATACGCACTGTTCATACGGAGGCCCGTGACCATCTCGAAAAGGTCGAGGACCAATTCGCGCTCGCGGAATCCGAAGGTCATCGCGGTCAACGCGCCGAGTTCCATGCCACCGGTGGCCAGCGCGACGAGGTGCGAGGAGATCCGGTTGAGCTCCATCATCATCACGCGAATGACGTTGGCGCGTTCCGGGATCTGGTCGGTGATGCCGAGCAGCTTCTCGACGCCGAGGCAGTAGGCCGTCTCGTTGAAGAACGGGCTGAGGTAGTCCATGCGCGTGACGAAGGTGACACCCTGCACCCACGAGCGGTATTCTAGGTTCTTCTCGATGCCCGTATGCAGGTAGCCGATGCCGCACGTGGCCTCGGTGACCGTCTCGCCCTCGAGTTCGAGGATCAAGCGCAGAACGCCGTGTGTCGAGGGATGCTGCGGGCCCATGTTCACGACGATGCGCTCGGTGTGGCCCTCGGGGGCCGCTTCGATGGTGTCCCAGTCACCGCCCGTGACGGTGTAGATGGTGCCCTCGGTCGTCTCGTACGACCCCGCGTAGGGATCGTCGACGTCCTGGGAGGTGAAGGTGATGTCGGCCATCAGTTGTAGGCCCTCCGCTGGTCCGGCGGCGGGATGGTCGCGCCCTTGTACTCCACCGGGATCCCACCGAGCGGGTAGTCCTTGCGCTGTGGATGGCCGACCCAGTCATCGGGCATCTCGATGCGCGTGAGTGCCGGATGGCCGTCGAAGACGATGCCGAAGAAGTCCCAGGTCTCACGCTCATGCCAGTCGTTCGAGGGGTAGAGCCCGACGATCGAAGGGATGTGCGGATCGGAATCGGGTGCGCACACCTCGACGCGCAACCGGCGGTTGTGCGTAATCGACAGGAAGGGGTAGACCGCGTGGAGCTCACGACCCTCCTCCAGCGGGTAGTGCACACCATTGACTCCCATGCACATCTCGAAGCGCAGACCCGGCTCATCGCGGAGTGTGCGGACGAACTCGACGAGATGCTCGCGGCGGACATGGAAGGTGATCTCACCGCGGTCGACAACAACCTTCTCGATGGCGCTATGCGCCGGGAGTCCGCGAGCGGCGAGGGAGAGTTCGAGCTCATCGGCCAGCGCGTCGAAGCCGTCGCCATACGGGCGGGAGGACGGCCCCGGCATCAGGATCGGTGCGACGAGACCGCCGAAGCCGCTCGTGTCCCCCGATCCGGAGACACCGAACGCGCCCTGGCGCACGCCGATCAACTCAATCGACTCCACCCCGTCCGGGACGACCGGGAGATCGCTCATCGCAGCAGACCCTTCATTTCGAGGGTCGCCGGAGCGGCGAGTGCGAGCTGTTCGTCCTGGATGATCTCGGCGCGACGGTTGGCGCCGAGTTTCATGTCCTGGATCTGATCGTGGATGGTCAGGATCGCGTCGATGAGCATCTCCGGGCGCGGCGGGCAGCCGGGGAGGTACACGTCGACGGGCACGATGTGGTCGACGCCCTGCACGATCGCGTAGTTGTTGAACATGCCGCCGCTCGATGAGCAGGCACCCATGGCGAGGACCCACTTGGGGTTGGGCATCTGGTCGTAGATCTGACGCAGGATCGGAGCCATCTTCTGGCTGACTCGACCCGCCACGATCATCAGGTCCGCCTGGCGCGGCGATGCACGGAACACCTCCATGCCGAAGCGCGCAATGTCATAGCGCGGGCCGCCCGTCGCCATCATCTCGATGGCGCAGCAGGCCAGGCCGAAGGTGGCCGGCCACAGAGATCCCTTGCGCGCGTATCCCGCGACCTTCTCGACGGTGGTCAGCAGGACGCCGGAAGGCAGTTTCTCTTCTAGCCCCATGTCAGTCCCATTCCAATCCGCCGCGACGCCACTCGTAGATGTAGGGCACGGCGAGGTTCACGAGGAAGAGCACGATCGCGACGAGACCGAACACCTCGAGTTGGTCGGCCGCAACGGCCCACGGGTAGAGGAAGACGAGTTCGATGTCGAAGATGATGAACATCATCGCGGTGAGGTAGTACTTCACCGGGAATCGTCCACCACCCATCGGTTGCGGTGTGGGTTCGATGCCGCACTCGTAGGCGTCGAGCTTCGCGCGGTTGTAGCGCTTCGGCCCGGTGAACGTCGCGAGTACGACCGAGAAGGCGGCGAACCCGAATGCGAGTAGACCCAGGACGAGGATCGGCGTATAGACGTTCACCGCCCGCGGGACCCCTCTCGTGATGATCGGCCGCTTGAGAACTTGTGAAATCCTTCACGACCACCCGAAGCATATCCACTCCCCACCTCACGTGAGGCGACGTACGGAGAGTTCACCGAGCGGCGGTTCCACGATGCAGGGCGACGATCCCCCCGCTGAGGTTGCGGTACTCCACCCCGATCCATCCCGCCCGGGCGATGTCCACGGCGAGCTCCTCTTGATCGGGCCAGGCTCGGATCGACTCCGCCAGGTAGATATAGGCATCGGGGTTCGAGGACGTCTTCGATGCGATGGCCGGAAGTGCCTTCATCAGGTACTCGTCGTAGACGGTTCGGAACGGCGCCCAGGTGGGGTGGGAGAACTCGCACACCACGAGGCGACCCCCCGGACGGGTGACCCGGCGCATCTCGCGCAGGCCCGCGACGCGGTCCTCGATATTGCGCAGGCCGAACGAGATCGTGACGGCATCGAAGGAGGCGTCGGCGAAGGGCAGGTGCATGCCATCCCCCGCGACGAAGGACAGAGGCGGGAGCCTCGCGCGACCGACCATGAGCATGCCCAGGGAGAAGTCGCATGGCACGACGAAGGCACCCGCGTTCGCCAGCGGTACCGATGATGTCCCTGTGCCGGCGGCGAGGTCGAGAACGCTCATCCCCGGCCTGGGTTCGACGGCACGGACCACGGCACGTCGCCACACACGAGTCTGACCCAGGGACAGGATGTCGTTGGTGATGTCGTAGCGGGTCGCCACATCATCGAACATCGCCGCGACGTCGGCGGGAGACTTGTCCAGTCCGGCTCTGCTCACCGGGCAACTCTCGCAGACGGGCACCGATCCACACCTGCCCCTACCCTTGAGTGGTGACGCAACCCCACGTGCATGCTGCTCCGCGCACACCGTTGCGGGTGACCACGACTCCGCTCCCACGCGTGGACAACCTGTTGGCGCTCCTTCCACCCGAGGAGTCCGCAGCGTGGGTACGCCGGGGCGAGGGGCTCATCGGGTGGGGTGTCGCCGCACGATTGCAGGTCCGTGGCGACGAACGCTTCTCGCGCACACAGCGGTGGTGGAGCGATCTGCTCACGCACTTCACGGTCGAGGATTCGGTCAGCCTCCCCGGCACCGGGCCGGTGGCCTTCGCATCCTTCGCCTTCGATCCACGTCAACCCTCCGAGATCGTCGTGCCACGCATCGTCATCGGCATGCGATCCGGACAGGCCTGGGTGACCGCTCTGGATACGCCGGCACCCACGGAGGCACCCCTCACCTCCGTCCCGGATGCGCCCACCACCGTCCGATGGTCGGAGGGTTCACGCTCGCCCGCAGCCTGGCAGCAGTCCGTGGCCCAGGCCCTCGCGCGCATCGACAGCGGCGAGGTGGACAAGGTGGTCCTGGCACGGGACGTCGTCGCCCACGTATCGGGCGCCCTCGATGTGCGCTACCTCCTGCACCGCCTGTCAGTGCGCTACCCGAGTTGCTGGACCTTCCATGTCGCAGGCCTCGTGGGCGCTACACCCGAACTCCTCGTGCGACGCACGGGCGACCTCGTGACCTCACGTGTGCTCGCCGGAACAGTGCGCACATACGGCGACGCGGATGCCGACGAGGGTCTGGCGCGCGAGCTGTTGGGGAGCGACAAAGACCTCGAGGAGCACGTGTACGCGGTGCGCTCGGTGGCCCGCGCGCTCGCCACGCACTGCACCGACCTCGAGGTCCCCGAGCATCCGCGGGTGCTGGAGCTGGCGAATGTGCAGCATCTGGCCACCGATGTGACCGGGCGCCTCGCCGACACCGCATCCGTGCTCTCGCTCGTCGCGTCACTTCACCCGACCGCGGCCGTGTGCGGAACACCCACGGAACGTGCCTTCGCGCTGATCGCAGAACTCGAGGGAATGGATCGCGGCCGCTACGCCGGCCCGGTGGGCTGGTTCGATTCCCATGGCGACGGTGAATTCGGGATCGCGTTGCGCTGCGCGGAGATCGACGCGACCCATGGCACCGTTCGGGCATTCGCCGGATGCGGGATCGTCGCCGGTTCCGAACCGGAGAAGGAACTGGCGGAGTCGAATGCGAAACTCGTCCCGATCCGCGACGCGCTGGAAGCTAGCTCGTAGCCAGCGCCGCCCCAACTGCGTCGTCGATGTCGCGCAGGATGCGCGCCTCGGCGGCACGATCGACGGTCCGCGCGACGATCACATGCGTTCCCGTTCCAATGCGTGAGGCGATCGCGTCCTGGAGTTCGCCGACAGCTCGCACCTCCACACTGGGAACCCCCATGGCACTGGCGACATTGCGCAAGGAGATGCCCAGGGGCACACCGAAGACCCGCTCGAACTCCGATTCGAAGGCCTCCTGCTCGAGAGTCGAGAAGATGCCACCACCGTCGTTGTCGATGACGACGATGACGAGGTCCGGGCGCTCCTCATCATCGGGCACGAGCAGGCCGTTGCTGTCGTAGAGGAAGGCCTGATCCCCCATGAGGGCGATCGCGGCACCCGCGAGCCCGGCCTGCAGTGCAGATGCGGCACCCCAGGCAGTGCTCACACTGCCATCGATTCCGGAGGTCCCCCGGTTCCCGATCACCATCGACTCCTGTGCGGCGGTTCCGGCGAAGGAACTGACATGGCGCACCGAAAGTGACGCACCGAGGAACAGGAGTCCGTTCTCCGGGGCCAGTGCCGCGACCGCACGCGCCACGTGCATGCCGGTGAGTTCATCCTTCGCGGACACCAACACCGTCTCCACCGCGGCGGCGGCCAGGACGTCCGCGGTCTGCCACGCCGGGAACCACGTGTCGTCGACCGTGAAGTCGTCCGGCGGCATGGGTACCGAGGCGACCACGAGATCCGCGGTGCGCGTGGGATCGGACCACTCAGGTGTGGGATCCACCGCAATGTGCATACGGGATTGCTCGATCACACGGGAGATCGACCGATGCAGCCCGACACGCCCGATCGTGATGACGAGATCCGGGGTGTGGCGGTCCAGGAAGTGCGCATGCGCGCAGATCAGTGGACCATGGGATAGCGCCGTGGTGCACCCACCGGCGTTTCCGCTCGGTTCACTGATGATGGGCCAGCCCAGTGCATCGCCGAGTTCGTCCACGAGTTCCACGACGTCGTCGACATGATCACCGACGATGATCAACCCGCGCGACGGGACCACGGCCTCCTCGTCGAGCATCTGCACAACATCGTCGAGCGGAGTACTCATGCCGGCCATCAATCGAGCGTCCGCCGTCCAGGGGCGACCCTCCGGGCGTCCGGAGAGGTCCTCCACCCAGGGGGTGTCGTCGTCGGGCACGAGTGGCGCGTCGAAGGGAACGTTGAGGTGCACCGGTCCGGGCACCACGACATCGGTGGCGACCGCAACGCTCCGCGAGATCGTCGATCGCCAGTAGGCGACCTGGCCGGCACCGGTGTGCGCGACCGCCATATCGATCGCTGCACGCGGATACTCCCCGAAGATGCCAGGTTGACGGATGGTCTGGTTGGCGCCGACGTCGCGCAGACGCGGAGGTCGGTCTGCGGTCAGGACGAGCATCGGCACACGCGAGTAGTGCGCCTCGATCACCGCGGGGAGCAGGTTGGCCACGGCGGTGCCGCTGGTCGTGATCACGGCCGCGGGCACCCCGGTGACCTTCCCGATCCCGAGCGCCACGAATCCCGCGACCCGCTCGTCGATGCGCACGTGCAGGCGCAGATCCCCACGTTGCTCCGCCGCCGCGCATGCGAGCGCCAGCGGTGCGGAGCGCGAACCCGGTGCGAGTACGACGTCGGTGACACCGCACCGCAACAGTTCGTCGACGATCACCAGCGCCTGCGCGGTGGACGGATTCACGGTCCCCAGCCTGTCATGTGCGCAGCCAACCCTCCACCGCGCGATCGGCACCCGCATGCCATGCACGCTCGAGCCTCGCCCACCAGTACGCGACCCGTTCGACGGACACCGCATCGCGTGCAGCGAGGAGGTGGTCGAGATCCGGTGCCGGGTGCACCACGGGAAGTGCTCCACGACGCGGCACGATCGTCTGCTCCACCAGGTCGGTCGCCAGGAGTCGTCCGGTGCCGAGACCACTGGCCAGGTGTAGATCCGGCCAGGCCGCCGCGAACGCAAGCGGTGTGGCGAGTCCGACCGAGGTATCGAGGGAACCACTCACCAGGATCGGAACCCCGAGCGACTCGGCCACACGCATACTCGCCAGGACGCCACCGAGCGTCGGGGGCTTGATCACGGCGACGTCGGCGGCATTCCTCACCGAGACCGATCCGGGATCGTCGGCGAGACGCACACACTCGTCCACGGCGATCGGGACGTCCACCGCGCGGCGGACCGCGGCGATCTCCTCCAAGGTCGCGCAGGGTTGCTCGACGAGTTCCACTCCGTAGGCGACGAGTCGGCGTAGCGCTCGAATCGCCTGCTCCGTGCTCCACGCTCCGTTGGCGTCGAGTCGGATCACACCACCGCCGGCCACGTCGAGGGCATCGCGCACCGCGACGACTCGCGCCTCATCGTCGGCGAGTTCCGGTGACCCGACCTTCACCTTGATGACCGCGCACCCGGACTCCGCGATCGCCTCGCGGGCCAATATCCCAGCGGTGGAGGCGTCGACGCCGGGGATGATCGCGTTCACCGGGATCGCACTGCGCAGCAAGGTCGGCCAGGGGGCGTAGGCGGCTTCCACGGCACTCGTCAGCCAGCGGGCCGCACGCGCATCCGAGTAATCGTCGAACGGTGCGAACTCACCCCAGCCCCGTGGTCCCTGGATCACCATTCCCTCGCGCACGGTGAGCCCGCGGAACGGGATGCGCAGCGCGACGGCGAACGGGATCGCCGTGGCGCGCAGAGAGTCGAACGTCACGGACGACGCGGGAACTGACCGAAGTCGGGTTGACGCTTCTCCTTGTAGGCGTCGCGCCCCTCCTGCGCTTCCTCGGTCATGTAGAACAGCAGGGTCGCATCTCCCGCAAGTTGCTGGACCCCGGCAAGGCCATCGTCGGCCGCATTGTGCGAGGCCTTGAGCATGCGCAGGGCGAGCGGGGAGAGCTCCAGCATCTGGCGTGCCCAGCGCACCGTCTCGATCTCCAGGTCCTGGATCGGCACGACGGCATTGACCAGGCCCCAGTCGTAGGCCTGCTCGGCTCCGTACTGATTGCACGTGTACCAGACCTCACGGGAGCGCTTCTGGCCGATCGTGCGCGCGAGTAGACCTGAGCCGTAACCACCGTCGAAAGACCCGACACGCGGACCGGTCTGGCCGAAGCGAGCGTTGTCTGCAGCGATGGACAGGTCACAGACCACGTGCAGCACATGGCCACCCCCGATGGCATAGCCCGCGATCATCGCGATCACCGGCTTCGGTGTTCGGCGGATCTGGATCTGCAGGTCCAGGACGTTCAACCGACCAATGCCCTTGCGTGCGATCTCGTCATCGCCGATGTAGCCGTCGTCGCCACGGATCACCTGATCACCACCCGAGCAGAAGGCCCAGTCCCCCTGACCGGTGAGGATGATCACCCCGACGCTGTCGTCGTCGCGCGCGCGATTGAAGGCGTCCGCCAGTTCGAACAGGGTCTGCGGGCGGAAAGCGTTGCGCTTCTGCGGTCGATTGATGGTGATCTTCGCGATGCCGTCGCTGATCTCGTAGCGGATGTCGCGATACTCGCCCTCGGACTTCCACGCGCACGCCGGAGTGATCGACGAGTACGCCGGATCGTCGAGAGCGGGTGAGCCCTCGGGGACCACAGGGGGAAGCACGTACCGGGTGCGGGTGTCCATATCCGCACGCTACCGCCAGCACCTACGCTCGCACGGTGAGCCTGATTCCGGGACCTCGCTCAGTGCGCGTGATGGAGTCCCCCACCGACGCTACGGCGGCAGCGCACGTCCTGAAGGCGCTCGCGCAGGCGCTCGACGGGTCGGGTCCGTGCCTGTGCATCGGGACTCCACCGCCCGCAGACACGGTCGCCGCGGACATCGCCGTGATCCTGCACACATCGGGTTCGACAGGTCACCCCCGCCCGGTGGGATTGACGGCCGCGCAGCTGACCGCGCTGACCGACTACGTGCACGGGGGGGCATCCGCCCAGTGGGTCTCGTGCCTGCCGTGGTCGGCCTCGGGTGGACTGAATGTCGCCGTGCGGAGCCTCGCGACCCCGCACGGAGTGATCCTGGTTCCTCCGAGTCATCCGTTCGATCCGCACTCGATCATCGGTGCACTCGCAGCGGCGGCGGGCCCCGTCTTCCTCTCGCTGGTGCCACTGCAACTGTCGCGCATCCTCGACGCGGACGTGGATGCACTCGCTCGCTGCCACCGGATCCTGATCGGTGGCGCAGCGATGTCCGCGGCACTCCGTGAGCGCAGCGCACACCTTCCCATCGTGCGCACGTACGGCATGACCGAGACCGCGGGAGGGTGCGTCTTCGACGGAGTCCCCGGCCCCGGCGTGGGTATCGAGATCGATGACGGGCGCGTGGTCGTCACGGGTGCGACGGTCGCCGCCGGCTACCTCGACACCGATCAGGTCTTTCATCGCCGATTCGTCACACAGGACCTCGGCCGCATCGACGAGGGAGTCCTCACCGTCACCGGTCGGGCCGACGATGTCGTGGTGGTGCGGGGAACCAATGTGTCCCTCGCCGCCGTCACCGATGCACTCGGCACACCCCTGGCGTGCGTGGTGGCGATTCCCGACGACGTCGACGGGGCGATCCTGTGCGCCGCCTTCACCGGAATGTCCGACGCCGACGTCCAGGTGCATCTGGATTCCGTGGTGGCACGCCTGGGACACGCGGCACGCCCGCGCCGCACTCGCATCGTGGACTCGCTCCCCGTCCTCCACACCGGAAAGATCGACCG
This sequence comes from Candidatus Nanopelagicales bacterium, assembly GCA_044375955.1. Classification (GTDB taxonomy): domain Bacteria; phylum Actinomycetota; class Actinomycetes; order S36-B12; family S36-B12; genus VGCC01. Next base: position 41,717 of record JBILLS010000014.1, read on the forward strand.
CCAGACCGTGCAACGGATGTTCCAGGAGGATCGATGACGAGTCGGGCGATGTGGGTTGCGGGTGCGCGCCCGCGCACCCTCCCGGCCGCGGTGAGTCCCGTGGTGGTCGGAACCGGCATCGCGATCGCCGCCGACTCCTTCCTCCCGGAACGCGCGCTGCTCGCACTGGTCGTCGCTGTCGGCCTGCAGGTGGGAGTGAACTACGCCAACGACTACAGCGATGGGATCCGCGGAACCGATGACGCCCGGGTCGGACCGATACGGCTCGTGGGTCAGGGCCTCGCGAGTCCCGCGGCGGTGCGCGCAGCGGCACTGGTGTCCTTTCTCATCGCGGCGCTGGCGGGACTCCTCCTCGTCGTGCTGACCCGGGAGTGGTGGCTGATCGCGGTCGGTGTCCTGTCGATCGCCGCCGCATGGCTGTACACCGGCGGGCCGCGCCCGTACGGCTACCTCGGACTCGGTGAGGTGTTCGTCCTCGTGTTCTTCGGGGTCGTACCGGTCATGGGCACCGCCTATGTGCAGACACTCGAACTCACCGCTCCCGCCCTCCTCGCCGGATTGAGCGTCGGACTGTTCGCCTGCGCCGTGCTGATCACAAACAACTTGCGCGACATCCCGGGTGACACCTCGAGCGGAAAGCGCACCCTCGCCGTACGCCTCGGTGATCGGGGCACACGCATCCTCTACATCGCAGCCGTCATATCCGGGTTCGCGTTCATCGCGGCCCTCGGAGTGCTCACCTCACCCTGGGCCCTGCTCGGATTCCTCGCGCTCCCCTGGGCGATCGCGCCGATGCGGATCGTGGCGTCAGGTGCGCGTGGACCCGGGTTGGTCCCCGCCCTGAAGTCCACCGGGACCCTCGTTCTCATCACGGGACTTGCGCTGGGGATCGGGTTGGCCCTCGGGTAGGTCGTCGACGTCCTCGGCGCGCGTGCTCGCGTCGATCCGGTCGTTGATCCGACCGAAGAACCCCGCCACGACACCGCTCATGGCGTCACGCTGACGGTTGAGCAGGAAGAAGCTGATCGCACCCGAGACCAGGAGCGCCAGGACGAGGGCCCAGAGCCCCCGGAGCGGTGTGAGGAGTTGCAGCAGCAACCACACGGCGATAAACAGGAGGAGTCGCATGGTCGTGTAGACCAGAACCGCCGGTGGTCGCCTCACGGCTCCACGCTACGCGAGCCTGGTTTACCCTGGTGGGATCGAGGGGAGGTGCGCATGCTCCGAGTCGCGGGAATCCTGCTGGCTCTTGCCGTCTACATCTACTTCATCATCGACGTCGTGCGGACGCCGCGGACGCGCGTACGCAACCTGCCCAAGCTCCTGTGGCTCCTGGTCGTCGTGCTGATCCCCATCATCGGCGGGGTGCTCTGGTTCTTCCTCGGCCGGGTCAAGCCGGAGAACGGCGGCTTCTTCCGCAAGCGCGGGCCTGTCGCCCCCGACGACGATCCCCGATTCCTCCGCAAGCTCGACGACGACGTCTGGTCAGCACGCATGCGCAAGCGACGCGGGGAGAACCCGACGTAGATCACACTCCGGCGTAGGAGTGCAGGCTGTTGACGAAGATGTTCACGCCGAAGTAGTTGATGAGGAACGACAGGAAGCCCAGGATCGCGATCCACGATGCGACGTTGCCGCGCCATCCCGCTGTGGAGCGCGCGTGGAGGTACGCGGCGTAGAGCACCCAGGTGATGAACGCCCAGGTCTCCTTCGGATCCCACCCCCAGTACCGACCCCACGCGTTCTCCGCCCAGATGGCACCCGCGATCACCGCGAAGGTCCAGAGCGGGAAGGCGAAGGCGAGTACCCGGTTGGTCAGGGTGCGCAGCCGCTCCGTGCCCGGTACGTTCGTCAACCATCCGCTCACTACCCCGCCGCTTCTGGCCTCGGCGCGTGCACGGATCAATGACAGGCCGGCCGTGCCCGCACCGACGGTGAACGCTCCCGCGCACACGATCGCCGCCGAGACGTGGATGATCAGCCAGTAGGACTTCAGCGCGGGAACCAGTTGCGCAGCCTCGGTGTAGAGAACGGTGACGGCCAGGCCGAGTGTCAGCAGTGCCGCGATCACCACGAACAGGCCGAGCCAGCGCAGATCCCGACGCGTCGACCAGACGAGGAAGACCAGGAGGATGCCGAGTGCGCTCGTGATGGAGAACTCGTACATGTTCCCCCACGGAACGCGATCTGCCCAGAGTCCGCGCAGGACCACGCCGATGAAGAGCAGGACCGTTGCCAACCAGGTGACCGACATACCGATGTTGGATGCACGTCGACCCGATGCCGGACTCGGCCGCTCGAGAAGTGCGACATCCCCCGCGGGCACGGTGACGGGGACCGCAGTGCGCTTACCGGAGAAAGCGACGGCGAATGCGACCATGGCCACTGTCAGTGCAGCCATGCTGGCGTAGATGAAGGCGTTGCTCGCCTCCGCCAGACCGTTCACTCATCCTCCTCGGGAATCAACTCAGCGGGTGCGCCGAGTGACCGTCCGACGTGTGCGATCTCCCGCGTTGCCTCGCCGCCGCCTTCACGTGCGATGCCGGCGACCTGCACCAGCGTACGTCCATCGGGCAGCGAGTCCACCTTCACCCACACGCGCCTTCTTCGCACGCTGAGCGTGAGGATCAGCCCGATCATCGCGAGCACGGCGGTGATCAACGTCACTTCCTTGCCGGGGTCGTGCGCGATCTGGAATGAGGCCCACCGCTCGAACCCGGTGAACTCGATCGAGCCCTGCGGAAA
>JBILLS010000046.1:0-12650 GCA_044375955.1 Candidatus Nanopelagicales bacterium
CTCGGGAGGTCGCAGTGGGACGCACGTTGGCGCAGAAGGTGTGGGATGACCACATCGTGCGTCGTGCCGAGGGTGAACCCGATCTCCTCTACATCGACCTCCATCTGATCCACGAGGTGACCAGCCCACAGGCCTTCGACGGTCTCCGCGAGACCGGTCGACCCGTCCGCCGCCCTGATCTGACCTTGGCGACTGAGGACCACAACATTCCGACCATCGACGTCGACAAGCCGATCGCTGATCCGATCTCGCGTGCCCAGGTCGAGGCGTTGCGTAAGAACTGTGCAGATTTCGGAATCCGGCTCTACTCCCTCGGTAACCGAGAGCAGGGCATCGTCCACGTCGTGGGGCCTCAGCTAGGACTGACGCAGCCGGGTATGACCGTGGTGTGTGGGGACTCCCACACCAGCACGCACGGGGCCTTCGGTGCCCTCGCCTTCGGCATCGGTACGAGCGAGGTCGAGCATGTTCTCGCCACGCAGACGCTGCCGCTGAAGCCGTTCAAGACGATGGCCATCACGGTCGACGGAGACCTGCCCGCAGGTGTCACCGCGAAGGACATCATCCTCGCGGTCATCGCGCGTATCGGTACGGGCGGCGGCCAGGGATACGTCCTCGAATACCGCGGATCGGCTATCCGCGGGCTATCGATGGAAGGTCGGATGACCATCTGCAACATGTCCATCGAGGCCGGTGCGCGCGCGGGGATGGTGGCTCCCGACGACACGACGTTCGCCTATTTGAAGGGCCGCGAGCACGCTCCCCAGGGCGAGGAATGGGATCGTGCACTCGAGTACTGGCGTACCTTGGTGACCGACCCCGACGCGGTGTACGACGCCGAGGTGGTCATCGACGCGGCAACGCTGAGTCCCTACGTGACCTGGGGCACGAATCCGGGCCAGGGTCTGCCCCTCTCCGGTGTTGTCCCGGATCCGGCCGATGCCGCGGACGACGTGGACCGTGTGGCCATCGAACGTGCACTGGAGTACATGGCGCTCACCCCAGGAACCCCGCTGCGCGAGATCCCCATCGACACGGTGTTCATCGGCTCCTGCACCAATGGACGTATCGAGGACCTGCGCGCGGCCGCCGACGTGCTCGAAGGACGCAAGGTGAAGGACGGAATGCGCGTCCTGGTCGTCCCCGGCTCTGCGCGGGTGCGTCTCCAGGCTGAAGCAGAGGGACTCGACAAGGTCTTCCTCGATGCCGGGGCTGAATGGCGGGGCGCGGGTTGTTCCATGTGCCTGGCGATGAACCCGGACAAGTTGGCCCCAGGTGAACGCTCCGCGTCGACATCGAATCGGAACTTCGAGGGTCGTCAGGGTCCCGGTGGCCGAACCCATCTCGTCTCGCCCGCGGTCGCGGCTGCCACCGCGGTGAGTGGGCATCTCGCCTCGCCCGAGGATTTGGGGACGTAGATGGAGGTCTTCATCCGGCATACGGGCACCGCGGCACCGCTGCGCCGATCCAACGTGGACACCGATCAGATCATTCCCGCGGAATACTTGAAGCGCGTCACTCGCAATGGCTTTGAAGATGGTCTCTTCGCGCAGTGGCGCAAGGATCCTAACTTCGTGTTGAACCGTGACGAGCACCAGGGGGTCAGTGTCCTGATTGCCGGTCCGGATTTCGGCACAGGATCCTCGCGGGAGCACGCCGTGTGGGCCCTGCAGAACTACGGCTTCAAGGTGGTGGTCTCATCCCGCTTCGCGGATATCTTCCGTGGGAACTCGGGCAAGGGCGGGTTGTTGACGGCCCTGGTCGATCAATCCGCTGTGGAGCGCCTCTGGGAACTGGTGGAGGCTCGGCCCGACACCCAGGTCACCGTCGATTTGGAACACCGCACGATCAGCGCGGGGGACATCACGGTGGATTTCGATGTCGATGATTACGTGCGCTGGCGTCTGATGGAGGGCCTCGATGACATCGGCCTAACCCTCCAGCACGCCGATGCGATCACCCAATTCGAGTCTCGCCGGCCGGAGTACAAGCCGTCCGTGGTCTAAGTCACGTTCCGCCACAGCCCTAAAGTCGTTGTGCCGTATGGCTTTTCCTCGGCGCGTCGTCCGGCATCGGCGTATGGATCGCCGATAGGTTCCGGGTGTCGGCTACTCGGCCGACCTACATCGCCCTCCGGAGGGGTTACCACGTGAATAAGGCAGATATCACCGACGCCGTCGCCGACAAGCTTGACATGACCAAGCGGGATGTGAACGACGTCGTCGAGGCGTTCCACGACGAAATCAAGCGCGCTCTCGCTCGCGGCGAGAGGGTTTCCATCAGCGGTTTCGGGGTCTACGAGTCGGTGTCCCGCAAGGCCCGTCTCGGCCGCAACCCGCGTACGGGTGAGACCGTGAAGATCAAGGCCACGAAGCTTCCGAAGTTCCGCGCTGGCGCGGAACTCAAGGGCATAGTCGCGGGCAACAAGAAGGTTGCCAGCGCTCCTGCGAAGAAGGCCGCGAAGAAGGCCCCAGCCAAGAAGGCGACCAAGCGTCGCTAAGTCGTTGTGCGAGGGGGCCGGACACTATCGTCCGGCCCCCTCGTCATTGCCGAGCAGTTCAGCGGTGAAACCGCCGACGCCGAGACGACGGGCATCGGCCAGGTCGACGATGTCGTCAACGTCACGGCGTAGCCGAGCCCAGGTCATGGGATCGTCGCCTGGGAGTGGTGTCAGTTCTCGGGCACCGGATTCGATGTGACGAGCACGTGATCGTTCTCCGAAGTGTGTCCGCACGGGTGCGTGTTCGGCCAACCACATCGTCGATCCCGTTCCGTGAGCGTCGCTGATGAACGATGGTGTGGTCCCACATCGACTGAGGGCGACACGTACGTCGTCCGGGCGCAGGCTCGGCAGATCACCCAGCGCAACCAGACAGGCGGCGTGGAGACGCCGGGCGGCACCCTCCTCGATCGCACGGTTGAGATCCCCGTCGAATCGGTCGTCGACAATCGTGCATCCCCAGTCGGTCACGTCGCGTCGCACGTCATCGTCGTGCGTGACGATGATCACCTCGTGGATATCGGGGCAGGCGCGGATAGCCATGACGGTGTCGAGCGCCATGGCTCGCGCGATTCCGGGCAGGCCGAGGCGCGACTTGCCCGTTCGCCATCCACGAACGGGGATGATCGCCGACCATTCCGCCATACAGGCATCCAACACGGTGCCGGATACTCTTGCCGAATGGCAGCGCGCGTGCGTCGACGCTGGCGCCTCGGGTGGGGATACCGGCTTGCGGTCGTGCTGCTCTGGCCCCTCCTGACCATTCTGACCAAGCGTGAGTGGACGGGAACGGAGAACCTGAACGCCGATGACGGAGGCATCATCGTCGCCGGCAACCACATCTCCTGGTTCGATCCGTTCGTCATCGCGCATGTTTTGTGGAACAACGACCGGCCGCCTCGATTCCTGGCGAAGGAGTCCGTGTTCCGTATCCCGATCGTCGGGCGCGTCATCACGAGTGCCGGGCAGATCAGGGTGTACCGCGAGACGAGCGAGGCGATCGCGGCCGTGCGCGATGCCATCGCTGCGGTCGAGCGGGGAGAGTGCGTCGTCATTTATCCGGAAGGCACGTTGACCCGGGATCCGGGCCTATGGCCCATGGTGGGGAAGACCGGTGCGGCGCGTGTCGCACTCGCCACCCGACGTCCGCTGATCCCGGTGGCTCAGTGGGGTGCTCAGGAAGTCATCGGTCCGTACCGCAGGGAGTTCCGGATCCTGCCCAGGAAGACCATGCGGGTGCGCGTGGGTCGTCCGGTCGATCTGTCCGACCTCTACGGGCGACCGCTGGACTCTGACACACTCCGGGAGGCAACTGCACGGCTCATCGCGGCCATGACGACTCTCGTGGCCGAGATCCGCGGCGAGGTCCCTCCTGCGGAACCGATGCAGTTCCGGCGCGCACGCAGGGAGGACGCATGAGGGTTGCGGTCATGGGCTCGGGGGCTTGGGGCACTGCGTTCGCCCTCGTGATGGCCAACGCGGGTCATGATGTTGTGATCTGGGCGCGCGAGACGCGGGTGGCTGATCAGATCAACACCATCCACCAGAATCGCGCCTATCACCCGGGTGTCGAGCTGCCGGCCAGCGTGACGGCCACAACTGATGCGGCCACCGCCCTGTCGGATGCCGAGATCGTGGCCTTGGTGCTGCCTGCGCAGGATCTGCGCGGCAACCTCGTGCAGTGGGGCGCAGCGATCCCGGATTCGGCGCTCCTCATCAGTCTGATCAAGGGCATCGAGTTGGGAACGACTCTCCGCATGAGCGAGGTCGTGAATCACGTCGCGGGAATTGATCCCGCGCGGATCGCCGCGCTCTCGGGCCCCAACCTCGCTTCGGAGATCGTTGCCCAGCAGCCCTCGGCAACGACAATCGCGTGCGTGGATGAGGACTCGGCCCGCGCCCTTCAGCAGGCGTGCAGCAATGACTACTTCAGGCCGTACTGGACGACCGACGTCGTCGGTACCGAAATCGGCGGTGCCGTGAAGAACGTGATTGCGCTCGCCAACGGGATCGCGGTGGGCATGGGACTCGGAGAGAACTCCCAGGCCTCCCTCATGACGCGGGGACTGGCGGAGATGGCTCGTCTGGGTGTGGCACTCGGCGCGGATCCGCTCACATTCCAAGGGCTTGCGGGCGTAGGCGACCTCGTGGCGACATGCCAGTCGCCGCTGTCACGGAATCGCACCTTCGGCGAAAATCTCGGCAAGGGTCTTACGGTCGAGGAGACCATCGCGATCACCCGGCAGACGTGTGAGGCCTACAAGAGCTGTACGCCGATCGCTGAGTTGGCTCGAGCGCATGGCGTGGAGATGCCGATCACCGAGCAAATCGTGCAAGTCCTGCACCACGGGCAATCACCGCGAGCCATTGCTTCGGCCTTCATGGCGAGGGATCCGCGCGGGGAAGCGGAGAGGCGACTGTGATCGTGGTGAGGATCGCCAGGAGGTCCGTCCACAGGTCTTCGACGTCTTCTATGCCGACGGATAGTCGCACCAGGTTCTCCGGGACATCCGTGCTCTCGAGCGGCCAGCGTCGACGACGCTCGATAAGCGACTCCACGCCCCCAAGGCTGGTCGCGTAGGTCCAGATCTCCGCGCGTGAACACATCTCGTCGATACGTGCGGGCGGCGCATCGATCTCGACGGCGATGATGGATCCCCAGCCCGGGTAGCGGACGCGGGTCACGCCCGGCGCCTGGGCGAGGCGACGCGCGAGCTCCTGAGCCGATGCCTCCGCGCGATCCATACGAATCGCCAGCGTGCGCACGCCCCGGAGTGCGAGGTAACAGTCGAATGCACTCGGTGCGGCCCCCAGGAGCACGCGTCGTCGCCGCAGGGCCTCCGCGAGGCTGTCATCCGAGACGACCACCGCGCCGAGAAGGAGGTCGGAATGTCCGCTGATGGCCTTAGTGACACTGTGGAGCACGGCATCTGCACCGAGTTCGAGTGGGCGTTGGCGCGCCGGCGTAGCAAAGGTGTTGTCGACGATCGAACGAGCCCCCACGGTGCGGGCATGACCGAGGAGTGCCGGCAAGTCCGCAATCTCCAGCAGGGGGTTCGTGGGACTCTCGAGCCACAGGGTTGGCGGTCCAGCGGTGGTGTCTGCGCCATCGAGTGCCGCGATCACGGCCCCGGTGTCCTCGACTCCGACCTGCGTCAGTGCGATCGCGTCGCGGGCGTGCAACTCCTCGAGTCTGACACGCACGCCGGTGTAGGTGGCGCTCGAGGAGATGACGGCGCCACCGGGTGGGACCAGGTCCAGGAGCGCGTTCGCCGCGGCCATCCCCGATGAGTAGACGATCGCATGCTGGCCGGACTCCAGCACTGCCAGTGCGGTCTCGAGTGCCTCCGAAGTCGGTGCAGCCTCGCGTGCGTACTCCAGGACACCTCCCGCATAGAACGAACTCGCGGGAACGATCGGAGCGTTGAGCGGACTGTCGGGAACTCGGGGTGGACGACCAGCGCTGACGGCCTTCGTGGACCAGGTCTGTGGTGTCGAGGCAGCCATGGCTGCAGGCTACTGACGGCTCGCGCCGTCCGCGCTACCGTGCCCTCGTGGGATCCCCGCGAGTGGCCGTTCTGTTCGGTGGTGCGAGCAGTGAACACTCGATCTCGTGCATCAGTGCCGCGGCGGTGATCACCGCCCTGCGGGAAGCTGGGTTCACGGTGATCCCGATCGCCATCTCACCGCAGGGAACATGGTCTCTCTTCGAGGGGTCGGTGGACGAGGTCATCGCTGTCGATGGAGCCCTGGCCACGGTCGGTCGAGGTCATTCCGATGTGACCGTCTCGCTCGATTGGCAGTCTCCCGGACTGATCGTGCGCGGTGAGTTCGTCCCCGTGGATGCAGCCTTCCCCGTGTTGCATGGGCCTTGGGGCGAGGACGGCACGGTGCAAGGGCTCCTTGAGGTCGCTGGAATTCCGTACGTCGGATCCGGTGTGCTCGCCTCCGCTGCTGCGATGGACAAGATCACGATGAAGCGACTGCTGCAGGACGCGGGACTCCCCGTCGGTCCATGGCAGGCGCTGAGGAACGCCGATTCCGCTGAGGCCATCCGGCTGGAGATGCCCGTGTTCGTCAAGCCGTCGCGTGCCGGATCCTCTCGCGGTATCAGCCGCGTCAGTGACCGTGGCAATCTCGCCGCAGCGGTCTCGGCTGCGCGGGAACACGATCCTCGGGTGATCGTCGAGGCAGAGATCGCGGGCGCCCGGGAGATTGAGTGCGCGGTGCGCGAGTCGATGAACGGTGAGATTGTCGCCAGCTGCTGTGCAGAGATCATCGTGGACGCTACCCACGAGTTCTACGACTTCGACGCGAAGTACATCGAGAGTGGCGTGGAGCTTCGGGTCCCCGCGGACCTCGCATTCGATACCCAGCAGCAGATTCGAGCGCTTGCCGTGCAGGCATTCGAAGCCCTCGGATGTGCCGGACTCGCGCGTGTGGACTTCTTCCTTCTGGGTGACGGCCACATCCTGGTGAATGAGGTGAACACGATGCCCGGCTTCACCCCGATATCCATGTTCCCCCGGATGTGGGAGGCCAGTGGTGTCTCCTACCCAGAGCTTGTGCGCGACCTCGTCATGTGCGCGATCACCGCGGGAACCGGGCTGCGCTGAGCCCGTCTAGTCCGGAGATGAGGAACGTCACCACGGCGGGCGCGACGTCATCGTCCGCAGCACCAGACTGGAACCCGGCTACGACCGCGCCGACCATGATGCGTGCCGCAAGGTGGGGATCGGGTACACCGGCGTGTTCGAGCACGCGGCTCACGACTCCGCCGGCACTCGTCTGGAGTCGGCTGATCTGCTGATCGGACAGCCCGCTCCGCGGAACCGCAGCGGATACCAGTCGCAGTGTGGTGTCCACGAAGATCCGCACGATGGTCGCAACGTCGACTGCATCGCATAGCGCTGCCTCGAGGCTCGACGTCCACTCTGCCGCCTGGTCATCGAGCGTGGCTGCCAGGAGGGCTTCACTGGAGGGGAAGTACTCGTATGCGGCTGGTCGGGACAGTCCTGCCGCGGCCGCGGCCGCGGACATGGTGACCGCCGGGGCTCCGCCACTACGGAGAAGGTCGTAGGCCGCATCGAGCAGGGCTGTGCGTCGAAGGTCACGGTTCTCCACGACAGAGGACGCCTGGATGCGGGGCACCCGATGATCCTTGCACTCGGTTCAGGGAGTCTCCACCGTGTTTTCCCGGGCGCTGGCCGCCAGATCCACCAGGACATTCACCTCCGGGGCGTAGTCCCGCGGAACTGTGACTTCGATACGTGGCGCGCGTCCTACGGTCGTGAACAGCGTTCCGTTGGACAGGGGCTCTGGAAACCACGTGACGGATTCGACGTCGATGAGCGCACTGGTGGCCTCGAAGGAGGTCGGTTCCCTTACGCCGCATCGCACGACGATGGGCGGGTCACCCCAGGCGGCTGCCGACGCCTCGCGGGGGACCGTTTCACGGAGACGTTGATCGGCAACGGTCACCGGGAGGGATGCCAGGAAGGAGTCGCACGAGGGATCACTAGGCGAACCAGCCACGTCGACGGGCCGGGCGCAGGCCATGATCCCGAGGGCCAGGAGGGCGAGGGCGGACCTCACAGGTGGACGATGGGGCAGGTCAGCATGCTGGTGACGCCCGCTGCCTTACCCACTTCGGTGCGGATCACTACGTAGGCTTGCACGGACATACTCGGACTCTATTGTCCAGTGAGGAATTGCGCCATGAGCACGGATCCGGTGACAGTTTCGGACGTGGGGGAATTCGGTCTCATCGCGCGCATTCGCGAGGGGCTGACGATGACGGGTGACGTCATCGTCGGACCGGGGGACGATGCAGCCGAAGTGAGCACCGGGGAATCTGTACTGATTTCCGTGGACATCCTGGTGGAGGGGCGGCATTTCCGGCGCGATTGGTGCAGTGCCGTTGACGTAGGTCGTCGGGCCGCCGCGGCGTCGCTTGCCGATATCGCCGCGATGGGCGGGACATCGACGGCCGTGGTCGTCGGTTTCGGGGCGCCCCCCGATCTCCCCGCCGCATGGGCCCAACAGTGCGCGGCCGGTGTTGCCGAGGAATGTGGTCGAGCAGGTGCGTCTCTCGTCGGTGGTGACGTCACCGCGGCAGATCAGGTCATCGTGTCGATCACCGCCATCGGTGACCCGCCCGAGTCAGGTGCTGTGCTTCGGTCGGGTGCGCAACCCGGTGACCTGCTCGCGCTCCATGGACGCGTCGGATGGGCTGCTGCGGGCCTGGCCGTGCTCAGTCGTGGATTCCGCGCGCCCAAGGTCCTCGTCGACGCCTACCGCTTTCCTGAGATTGAGTACCGGCAGGGGGCGAAAGCCGCGGCTCGCGGCGCACACGCGATGATCGATGTCAGCGATGGCCTCGTCGCGGACGCACGCCACATCGCGGAAGCATCCGGTGTCGCCGTCAACCTGGATCCGGAAGCTTTGCCGATTCCCGAGCCGATCGCGACTGCGGCCTCTGCGTACAACGTCGACCCACGGGAGTGGATGTTGACGGGAGGCGATGACCACGCTCTGCTCGCTGCCTTTCCGGGCAAGAAGGCGATACCGAAGGGATGGACGATCATCGGTGACGTGAGTGCGGGTGAGCCAGGGGTGTACGTGAACGGACATCGGGTTGTCCGCCAGGGCGGACACACCCACTTCGGCTAGGCGCGAACGACCTTGCCGGCCTTGATGCACGAGGTGCAGACATTCAGTCGGCGGGGAGAGGCGCCCACGATCGCCCTCACGCTCTGGATGTTCGGATTCCAGCGACGCTTGGTCCGGCGATGCGAGTGGGAGATGTTGTGACCGAAGCCCGGGCCTTTGCCGCAGACGTCGCAGGTGGCTGCCACGGGAACTCCTCGACTCGTGAATGGAGGCATAAGGGTAGCCCAGGCCCGTCGGCACCCCAAATCGGAGGTAGCGTCGGGCCGTGATGACGGGAGCCACGCTGCGCGGGTGGCTGTTCGAGGCACGGGACTCCCTGGATCGGTCCAAGGACGTCATCGACTCCCTCAACGTGTTCCCCGTGCCCGACGGTGACACCGGCACCAACCTGCTACTCACCCTCGAGGCGGCGTGCGCCGAGATCGAGACGTGCGCCGCGCCGGAGTTGGCACCGGTGGCCGAGGCTGCCGCCCGCGGGGCGCTCCTCGGGGCTCGTGGTAACTCGGGTGTCATCGTCTCCCAGATCCTCCGCGGGGTCGGACGCGCACTCAGCGAGGCATCGAGCATCGACGCTGGGGCCGTCGCCCGGGCCCTGCGCCTTGGGGCCGACCAGGCGTACCGCGCCGTCGCACGGCCTGTCGAAGGCACGATCCTCACGGTGATCCGTGCAGCGGCCGAAGCTGCTGAGCGCGCGGTCGAGTCCGGTGCAGGCGAGGTGTCGCAGGTCCTCGATGCCGCACGCGGTGCCGCGATGGAGACCCTCGAGCGGACACCTCAGATGTTGGAAGTCCTACGTCGCGCCGGAGTGGTCGATGCGGGAGGTCAGGGTCTCGTGGTGATCCTGGATGCCTGGGCTCGTGTCGCCGGGGTGGACGACGGCACGCCAGTGGTCGTGCCGGGAGCAGCACGGGACGTGGTGACTGCGGTGAGCGCCACGTCCGACGAGTACGAGGTGATGTTCCTGCTTGAGGCCGATCGGGAATCCGCCGACCGGATCCGCGAGGAACTTGATCGCATCGGCACGAGCGTGGTCGTGGTTGGCCACCTGGATCTATGGAACGTCCACGTCCATACCGAGGACGCCGGCGCCGCCATCGAGGCTGGTCTCCGGGCTGGTCGGCCCTATCGGATTCGCGTCACGCACCTGGGCTCCCACGACCACGTCACGGTGAGTGCGCGAGGAGTCGTGGTCGTCACCCATGGATCCGAAATCGAGGCGCTCGTGCGCAATGCCGGCGGCGTGCCTGTCAGCGCCAAGCCGCGTGAGGCGCCTGCGACGCGCAGCATCGTCGATGCCATCGAGGAGACCCACGCATCGACAGTGATCGTCTTGCCGAGCGACTCCGATTGCATCGCCGTCGCGGGGCTGGCTGCCGAACTCGCTCGTGCCATGGGTTACCGAGTAGTCGTCATCCCCACCCGATCGATCGTCCAATCCCTCGCGGCCATCGCGGTGCACGATCCGGCGAGCCCCTTTGATGATGACGTCGTAGCGATGACTCGCGCCGCGGGGGCCACTCGGTATGCGGCGGTCACGATCGCCGTGCGCGATGCGCTGACCATGGCGGGTCCCTGCCGAACCGGTGACGTGCTAGGCGTCGTGGGCGGCGAGATCGCCCACGTCGGGGGAGACATGGTGGCCGTCTGCCAAGCGATGCTGGATGAACTGATCGCGGCGGATGACTCCTTGGTGACGCTCGTTACGGGTTCTGACGCCCGGGACGCGGACATCGATTTCCTGACATCGTGGCTGGGTCGGGCGCACCCGACCATAGAGCTCGTGGTCCAGCCGGGAGGTCAGCCGCTGTGGCCCTTCATCATCGGTGTCGAATGACATGCAGGATTTCCTCGACCAGCCACTAGCGGGAGTGATCGGCGGGAAGTCGGCCAAGGCGCTTGGCGAAGCGTTCGATATCGGAACGGTGAACGATCTCCTGCGGCACTATCCACGTCGCTACGCGGAACAGGGGCGTCTCACGGGCCTCGAGAGCCTCGTCGACGGGGAGAATGTGACTGTCGTCGCGGAGATCGCGCACGTCACATCTCGGCGTATGCGTAACAAGCGAGGCTCGATCCTCGAAGCGCGAGTGACGGACGGTCGCGACAGTCTGAGACTCACCTTCTTCAATCAGGCGTGGCGGGAACGAGAGCTACGCGTGGGGCGCAGCGGTCTCTTCTCGGGAACGATCTCCTCGTTCCGGGGCACTCGCCAGCTGGCCCACCCTCGCTACCTGCTTTTCCCCGACGGCATCCACGACGATCCGGAGGCGGCCGAAGCGTTCGCATCGGCACTCATCCCCGTCTATCCGGCGAGTTCCCGCGTCACCACGTGGGAGATCGCGCGCGCGGTGCGCGTTCTCGTGGACACGCTGCCCGATCTCGCCGATCCGATCCCGGACGAGGTGCGACGGGAGCGTGGACTCGTCGACCTGCGCACTGCGCTCGTCGCGATACACCGACCGACCACGCTTCACGACGCCGAGCAGGCCCGGACTCGACTCATCTTCGAGGAGGCGCTGCTCCTGCAAGCGGCCGTGGTGCGCCGACGCGCCCTGGTCGATCGGTGGACCGCGACCCCGCGTTCCGGATCATCTGCCGGTCTCGTTGCGACATTCGACGAGTCGCTGCCCTTCGAGTTGACCCCGGGGCAGCGCGCCGTCGGCGACGAGCTGGCTGCGGATCTGGCCCGCTCGCGCCCCATGCAGCGTCTGCTCCAGGGTGACGTGGGGAGTGGGAAGACCGTGGTCGCCCTTCGGGCGATGCTCGACGTGGTGGATTCCGGCGGCCAGGCCGCATTGCTGGCGCCGACGGAAGTGCTGGCCCACCAGCACGCCCAGACGATGCGTCAACTCCTGGGGCCGTTGGCGTCGTCGGACACCCTCGACGTCGCAGACCTGAGCCGGCCGGGGACCCGGGTCTGCGTTCTGACCGGATCCCTCAAGGGACGGGCGCGGGCGGACGCTCTTGCAAGCATCGCGGACGGATCCGCCGGGATCGTGGTGGGAACGCACGCTCTCCTCGAAGAGAACGTGGATTTCGCGGATCTCGGCCTCGCCGTGATCGACGAGCAGCACCGATTCGGGGTGGAGCAGCGTGCTCGACTCGGGGAGCGGGAGAACGGGGGAAGAAGGCCCCACGTCCTCGTGATGACGGCCACACCCATACCGCGCACCGTGGTGATGACGGTGTTCGGTGACCTGGACGTCTCCACGCTCACCGACCTACCCCAGGGTCGCGCCGAGGTGACGACCCATGTGGTGGATCCATCAACCCAGCCCAAGCACTACGAGCGGGTGTGGGATCGGGTGGCGGAGGAGGCCGCGCAGGGCAACCGCGTCTTCGTCGTCTGTCCGCGGATCGGTGAGGGCCTGGATTCTCCTTCCGAACAGCCGGCCGACATGGAGCCTGCCGACATGGAGGAGGGCGAGTC
Source organism: Candidatus Nanopelagicales bacterium (assembly GCA_044375955.1). Taxonomy (GTDB): domain Bacteria; phylum Actinomycetota; class Actinomycetes; order S36-B12; family S36-B12; genus VGCC01. The sequence goes on from JBILLS010000046.1 coordinate 12,603, forward strand.
AGGCATGCACGGTGTGATCGAGTTCGCTTCCTGGTTGGCGACGCGCTG
>JBILLS010000016.1:0-38713 GCA_044375955.1 Candidatus Nanopelagicales bacterium
AGTTCGCTCATGACGCTCGTGCTCGCCTGGGATATCGAGCATCCCTGCCCCTCGTAACCGACGCGCAGTCGACCGTCCGGGTCGATACGTATGTTCACCGTGACCTCGTCCCCACACGTGGGGTTCACTTGATGACTCTCGCCCTGGGAGTCCGGCAGAAGCCCTGCACCGCGCGGGTGCTTGTAGTGGTCGAGGATGATCTCCTGGTACAGGGAATCGACGTCCATTCACACCACTCCGAAGTACTTCTGCGCCGCGTGGATACCGGCAACCGCAGCGTCGATGTCGGCCTCGTCGTTGTAGATGTAGGGCGAGATCCGCGTGGTCGCGGGAACGCCGTAGCGGCGACAGGTCGGCCAGGCACAGTGGTGGCCCACTCGAACGGCGATACCGCGACTGTCCAAGATCTGACCCACGTCATGCGGGTGGATCCCGTCGACGGTGAAGGAGATGGCACTGCCCCTGGCCCCACTCTCACGTGGCCCAATGATGCTCACGCCGGGCATCTCCTCCAGCGCGGCGAGTGCGTACCCCGTCAGTTCATGCTCGTGATCGGCAACCGCGTCCATGCCTAGTTCCGTCAGATACTCCACGGCCGCGCTGAGCCCCACCGCCTGGGCGACCATGGGAACGCCGGCTTCGAAACGCTGCGGCGGATCCGCATACGTGCTGTGATCGAGATACACCATCTCGATCATCGAGCCCCCCGTGAGGAACGGCGGCATGGCATCCAGGACGTCCGTGCGACCCCAGAGCATCCCAATGCCCGTCGGTCCGAGCATCTTGTGGCCACTCCACGCCACGAGATCGGCTCCGATCTCACCGACCGATACCGGCATGTGCGGGATCGACTGACAGGCATCCACGACGCCGATCGCGCCCACCGCGTGCGCCGCGTCCATCACCTGCCGGACCGGGTTGATCGTGCCGAGGATGTTGGACTGGTGGACGACGGACACGACCTTCGTCGAGGAATCGATGACGCTGTGCACGTTCGCAAGGTCGAGTCGGCCGTCGTCGGTGAGGCCGAACCATCTCAGGGTCGCACCCGTCTTGGCCGCCAACTCCTGCCAGGGCACCAGATTCGCATGGTGCTCCATCTCGCTGACCACGATGGAGTCCCCGGGTCGCAGCACAAACCTCGGGTCGGCGTCGCGTCCTTGGGAGGCTAGAGCGGAGGCATTGCTGAACGCATACGCGGCGAGATTCAAACTCTCGGTGGCGTTCTTCGTGAACACGATCTCCGCTGGACGCGCACTAACGAATCCGGCGATCGCACTCCGGGCGGACTCATACGCCTCGGTCGCCTCCTCCGCCAACTGGTGCGCGCCCCGGTGGGCAGCCGCATTGGACGTCTCATAGAAGGCGCGCTCGGCGTCGAGAACTGCCCTCGGCTTCTGTGACGTGGCGGCACTATCGAGGTACACCAAGGGCTGGCCATCCCGGACGCTGCGTTCCAGGATGGGGAAGTCCTTCTTGATCCGTTGCGGATCCAGGGCGACCACGGCAGTTCCTACGCGTTCACCGCTGAGACGAAGCGTTCGTAGCCATGGGCCTCGAGTTCGTCGGCCAGCGCAGGCCCACCACTCTCAACGATCCGGCCGTCAACGAAGACGTGAACGACATCCGGCGTGATGTAGCGGAGGATTCGCGTGTAGTGGGTGATGAGCAGGATGCCCGCATCCGAGGCGGCATGGAACGCATTCACACCCTCCGACACCGTACGCAGCGCATCGACATCCAGGCCAGAGTCGGTTTCGTCGAGAATTGCGAACTTCGGCTTCAGAAGTGCCAGTTGAAGGACCTCGTGCCGCTTCTTCTCGCCGCCGGAGAAGCCCTCATTCACGTTTCGCTCGGAGAAGGCCGGATCCATCTGGAGCGATGACATCGCCTCCTTCACCTCCTTGATCCACTCACGCAGCTTCGGGGCCTCCCCGCGGATGGAGGTGGCTGCTGTGCGGAGGAAGTTGGAGACGGACACACCGGGAATCTCGACCGGGTACTGCATGGCCAGGAAGAGTCCCGCACGCGCCCGCTCGTCCACCGACATGCCCAGCACATCGGCACCGTCGAGGGTGATCGAGCCGGACGTGACCGTGTATTTGGGATGCCCGGCGATGACATACGCCAGGGTGGACTTCCCGCTTCCGTTGGGTCCCATGACCGCCTGAACCGTCCCGGAGTCCAGAGTCAGCGACACACCACGCAGGATCTCCTTGGTGCCACCTTCGACGTCCACGCTCGCGTGGAGATCTGTGATCTTCAGGGTATTCATTGCTACCTCGTTTCCGGGATGTCGATCATGATGTCTGCTGTGGGGCCTTCACCGCTGATGGCAACAGGGAATACGGGCACCGGCTTGTTAGCGGGAAGAGATAGGGGCTCACCGGTGCGCAGGTCGAACTGCGACCCATGCAGCCAGCATTCGATCGTGCAGCCGTCGACGTCGCCCTCGGAGAGCGCTACGTCGGCGTGGGAGCATCGATCCTCGATGGCGAAGATCCCCTCGACGGTGTTGACGACCGCCACGTTCCACCCGTCGATGATCACCCGGATGGCCCCGACGTCGGGAAGATCCGCGCGGGAACACGCACGTACGGCAGTCATGGCAGCAACTCCGACATACCGATACGCGCCTCGAGCCCGCCGAGGACTTCCTTGCGCAGGGATTCGTCTGTGATCTTCGTCAGCACGTCCACGAAGAAACCACGCACAACCAGCTGTCGCGCCAACGACTCGGGGATGCCACGACTCTGCAGATAGAAGAGTTGCTCGTCATCGAAGCGCCCTGTCGCACTGGCATGACCGGCGCCGACGACGTCGCCGGTCTCCAATTCGAGATTGGGAACCGAGTCAGCACGGGGGCCGTCGTTGAGGAGGAGATTCCGATTCAACTCGTAGGTGTCGATGCCGATGGCGTTGCGACGCACCAGGACATCGCCGACCCACACACTGTGTGACGAGTCTCCTGAGAGGGCCCCTTTGTAAACGACGTTGCTTGAACAGTGCGGCTGGTTGTGGTCGACGAAGACCCGGTGCTCCTGGTATTCCGCACCCTGCGTCAGGAAAGCTCCCACGATGTCGACTGACCCTCCAGGGCCGCTGAACTCGACGGAGGGGCACATGCGAATGAAGGCTCCGCCCATGGTCACGCTCAATGCGTTGAGTCGGGAGTCCCGTCCGATCACCGAGTGCCACTGCCACATGTGCCGTGACTCCCCGGAACCGTCCATGAGCGAGAGCACCGTGAGGCTCGCTTCGTCACCCAGATGACTGACGATGGTCCCTGCAGAGTCCGATCCGAGGTCGTGCCTGATGACCACCGTGGCGGTTGCGTGGCGGCCGCATCGAATGATGATGTGGCCGACGTTCATGGCGCCTGTGCCAAACAAGGCCACATCGATAGCCTCGGCAGACACATGGTCGTCGGGGATGTCGACGACGATTGCGTGTGCCACGAGACTGCGAGCCACCGCAGAGGGAAGGTCGACCGCCGAGGTTCCGTCGTCGATGGCGCCAACGGTCACGAGCGGCGAGGACGACCGGAATCCGAGAGTCGGCCTGGCATGAACGTCAAAGAAGTCCCGCACCTCGTCGAGCGGAGTGAAGCGCCATTCCTCCTCTCTGCCCGTGGGCGGAGGGAACGCGGCGGGGTCGTTCGACAGCGTCCTCGGGGCGAGGTCGGTCGGTGGCGCCTCGACGACAGCGGTCATCCGACGGCGCCTTCCATCTGCAGTTCGATGAGGCGGTTCAACTCGAGCGCGTACTCCATGGGGAGCTCTCGGGCGATGGGCTCAACGAACCCGCGCACGATCATGGCCATCGCCTCGTCCTCCGCCATGCCCCGCGACATCAAGTAGAAGAGTTGATCCTCGCTCACCTTCGACACCGTCGCCTCGTGGCCCATCGCCACGTCGTCCTCGCGTACGTCGACATACGGGTAGGTATCAGAACGCGAGATGTCATCAACGAGCAGTGCATCGCAGCGCACCGTGCTCTTCGAGTGGTGGCAGCCCTCCTGCACTTGGACGAGACCCCGGTACGAGGTGCGGCCCCCACCGCGAGCGACGGACTTCGACACGATCGAGGACGACGTATACGGCGCGGCGTGCACCATCTTGGCCCCAGCGTCCTGGTGCTGACCCTCGCCAGCGAAGGCGATGGACAGGGTCTCCCCCTTCGCGTGCTCGCCCACCATCCACACGGCCGGGTACTTCATGGTGACCTTCGAGCCCAGGTTTCCGTCGATCCACTCCATGGTGGCACCCTCATGCGCCACCGCCCGCTTGGTAACCAGGTTGTAGACGTTGACAGACCAGTTCTGAATCGTCGTGTAGCGACAGCGGGCGCCCTTCTTGACGATGATCTCGACGACCGCGGAATGGAGGGAGTCACTCGAGTAGATGGGCGCTGTGCACCCTTCGACGTAGTGCACGTAGGCGTCCTCATCGACGATGATGAGGGTGCGCTCGAACTGACCCATGTTCTCCGTGTTGATGCGGAAATAGGCCTGCAGGGGTATCTCGACCTGCACACCCTTGGGGACGTAGATGAACGAACCTCCGGACCACACCGCCGTGTTCAGCGCCGCGAATTTGTTGTCACCTACAGGGATGACGCTCGCGAAGTGCTCACGGAAGAGCTCGGGGTACTCCTTGAGGCCCGTATCGGTATCGAGGAAGATCACTCCCTGTTCCTCGAGGTCCTCGCGGATGGCGTGATACACGACTTCGGACTCGTACTGTGCCGCAACGCCAGCGATCAGCCGGTTCTTCTCCGCCTCGGGGATCCCGAGACGGTCGTAGGTGTTCCGGATGTCCTCCGGCAACTCCTCCCAACTTGCCGCCTGCTTCTCCGTCGAGCGGACGAAGTACTTGATGTTGTCGAAGTCGATCCCGGTGAGGTCCGAGCCCCAGGCCGGCATGGGCTTCTTCTCGAAGAGGCGGAGACCCTTCAGGCGAAGATCCAGCATCCACTCTGGCTCGCCCTTCTTGGCCGAGATATCGCGCACGACCTCCTCATTGAGCCCGCGACGGGCAGCAGCACCGGCAGCGTCGGTATCGCGCCACCCGTACTCGTAACGACTGAGAGCGTCGATGGTCTTTGCCTGTTCCTCTGCTGCGGTGCTCATGCCGAAACCTTTCCTCGGGATGTGGATGCGGAACTGTGGAGCGGGGGCCCGATCAGCGCGGTGCACACACCGTCACCGTGGGCGAGGGTCGCCAATCGCGTCACGTGGCGACCCAGGGCATCTGCAATGGCTTCGGCCTCGGCGTCGCACAATTCAGGGAACTCGCGCGCTGCATCGACGACCGGACAGTGGTGCTGGCACATCTGGTGTTGACCGGACACGAGAGCGCTCGCCTCCGCAGCGAAGCCCGCCGCGTTGAATCGATCGACGACACTCGTGATCGATTGACCTTCGCCTCCGACCACCGACCGTGCGCGTCGACGAGCGAATTCCGCTACGGCCTGGCGCCCCTGAGTCTCGGCCAGGAATTGCAGGGCGGCGAGAGCCAGATCGTCGTAGGCCTGGTCGCAGGCCGCGCGTCCGCTCTGCGTGAGCGAGTAGACCCTGCTCGGACGTCCGCGACCACGCCGGGTGCGCGGACCGTAGGGGGCCTCAGCGGCTGACTCCACCAAACCAGCGGAGACCAGGGACGAGAGGGGACGCCGTACGGCGGCAGGCGTCATGCCCAGGCGCGATGCGACCTCGGCCGCCGTGGCCGGCCCGGACTCGAGCAGGCTGCGGGCGACCCGCTCGGAGGCCTCGCCGGGGAATTTCACAACACTATTGTTGCGTAAATCCAGATGGGTGCAAATCGGGCCTGGTTACAGTGGGGAGGCCATGAGAGTCGACGGACGATCCCTACCCTGGGTGCGCCGTGTCTACGTGGCGAATCTGATCGCCCAGTCGGGGATCATCGTGACCGGGGCCATCGTCCGGATCACCGGATCCGGCCTGGGGTGCCCCACCTGGCCCGAGTGCGTCGAGGGCTCCTACATCCCCACCGCCACACAGGCCGAGTCCTGGCACAAGTACGTCGAGTTCGGAAACCGGCTGCTGACGTTCGTGCTCGCAGCCCTTGCAATCGCGGCCGTGGTCGCCGCGATCGTGGATGCGAGGAAGCGCCGGTCCTCGGGGCTGCCGCCGCGCCCGCTCCTCCTGCTGCTCGCCGTTCTCCCGCTCGTGGGAACGATCGTGCAGACCATCCTCGGGGGGATCACCGTCCTCACCGGGCTGCATCCGACGACGGTGGCTGCCCACTTCCTCGTGTCCATCGCACTCGTGGCCGCATGCGTCGCGCTCGTCGTTCGCTCGGGAGAACCGGGCGATCGTCCGCTCGTATGGACCGCGCCACGACCGGTGGCGCTCCTGACGTACGCCGTGATCCTCGTGGGATTGGTCGTGATCATCCTCGGCGTCATCGTCACGGGCAGTGGACCGCACAGCGGTGATGCAGAGACCGAGGCGAGGTTCAGCTTCGATCCCCGGACCGTCTCCTGGCTCCACGCCGACGCGGTTCTCCTATTCCTGGGCCTGCTCATCGGCCTGCTCGTCGCAACCTTCCTCATCGCGAACCTCGGTCAACTCCGTCGACGCGCGGCCATCCTCGCCGGAATCTCGGTTGCCCAGGGGGTCGTGGGATACACCCAGTACTTCACCGGCCTGCCGGAAGTCCTCGTCGCCATCCACGTGTTCGGTGCCGTCGCGATGTGGGTCGCATTGCTCTTCCTCGCACCGGCACTTCGCACCCGAGGGCTCTCACCCGCGGAGGAACGGATCCACGCCTACCAGTAGGAAGAGGATCGCCAAATAGGTGATCGAGCCGTGGAAGAGGCGCATCGCGCGGTGTTCCAGACTGGGCGTCCCCACTCCCGCCCGCACCCGGTACGCGAGCACGAGGAAGATCGCGCCCACCACAGCCGCTCCGGACAGGTACACCATGCTCATGCCGGCCACCGGAACCAGCAACAGTGACACCGCGACCATCACCCAGCTGTAGATGACGATGTGACGCGCGACCACCGCATCCGTTGCGACGACGGGCAGCATCGGGATTCCCGCCTGCTGGTACTCGGCCCGGTACTTGATCGCGAGTGGCCAGTAATGGGGCGGCGTCCAGAAGAACACGACGAGGAACAGCACGACGGGGGTCCAGGTCAGGGAGCCGGTGATCGCAGCCCAGGCGATGAGGACAGGCATGCATCCGGCCGCACCTCCCCAGACGATGTTCTGGGATGTCCGGCGCTTGAGGATCATGGTGTAGCCGACGGAGTAGAGCAGGATCGCCGCCAGGCCGAGGGCTGCGGCGAGCGCCGTGGTGAAGATCGCAAGGATCACAACCGCGGCCGCCGTGAGAATCAGTCCTTGGACGACACCGGCCGTGCGCGACACCAGCCCGAGCGCGACCGGACGGTCGTGGGTCCTCGCCATGACGGAGTCGATATCGCGGTCGTAGACGCTGTTGAAAGTGTTCGCCGCCCCAGCCGCCGCAGCGCCACCGATCAGCACCGCTACCGCGGTCGCGAGATCCGGGAGGCCGTCCGCTGCGAGGAACATCGTGGGGATGGCGGTCACGAGCAGTAACTCGATGATGCGCGGCTTCGTCATCGCAACGTGGGCACGAATGCGCTGTGTGACGCGCATCTCACCCATCGACAGCGTGGCGGTCGAAGACATCTCAGCAGAGTATCGCGAAACGGAATCACCCGCCGTCCTCACTAGGCTGGAACCGTGACGTCGATCGGCCCCTGGGATGACATCGATGATCGTGCCGTCGCGTACCTGAGGGCACTCGCCGCGGACGCGGTCCAGCGAGTGGGCAACGGACACCCGGGAACGGCGATGAGCCTCGCCCCCGTCGCCTACCTGCTCTTCACCCGCATCATGACCTTCGACCCCCGGGATCCTTCCTGGTTGGGACGGGATCGTTTCGTCCTCAGTGCGGGACATTCCAGCCTCACGCTCTACATGCAGCTCTTCCTCACCGACATGGGTCTCACCGTGGACGACCTCAAGGCTTTCCGTACCTGGGGCAGTCGCACTCCCGGCCATCCCGAGTTCGGTCACACACCGGGAGTTGAGACGACCACCGGTCCCCTCGGTCAAGGGCTTGCGACCGCGGTGGGTATGGCGATGGGCGCACGCTACGAGCGCGGCATCTTCGACCCCGATTCATCCGCAAGTCCATTTGATCGCAACACGTACGTGCTGGCCTCCGACGGAGACCTAGAGGAGGGCATCAGCGGCGAGGCCAGTTCCCTTGCCGGCACCCAGGGACTCGGATCCCTCACCGTCATCTGGGATGACAACCGCATTTCAATCGAGGGCGATACCGCCGTCGCCTTCACCGAAGATGTGGTCGGCCGCTACCGTGCCTACGGATGGGACGTGCACGAGGTCGATCAACTGCCCTCGGGTGATGTGGACGTTACGGCGCTCGGCGAGGCCCTCGACGCCGCGCAGCACGTCACCGACAGGCCAAGCTTCATCCGCGTGCGCACGACGATCGCGTGGCCCGCACCCACCGCCTCCGGAACCGCGAAGTCCCACGGTTCGGCCCTGGGTACCGACGAGATTGCGGCGACGAAGAAGCTGCTTGACCTTGATCCCGAGGAGTCCTTCGCCTTCGACGACGGCATCCTCGCCGAGGTGCGCCGTCGCCTTCACGCACGTCTCCAACCTCGGATCGACCACTGGCACCAGCTGTTTGCCACGTGGCGTGATGGCAACCCGGAGGGTCACGCCCTCCTCACCCGGCTCGAGTCCCACACACTTCCGAAGGACCTGGCCACCGCGCTGCCGACCTACGAAATCGGCTCCGCGGTCGCCACCCGCAAGGCTTCGGGCGAGGTGATCAACGCTCTGGCTCCACATCTCCCAGAACTCTGGGGTGGCTCAGCCGACCTTGCGGAGTCCAACAACACGTCCATCGAGCACGGAGGCTCGTTCCTTCCCTCAACCAGCACGGTGCCCGGGGCCAGCCCTTACGGCCGCGTCGTCCATTTCGGTGTGCGTGAGCACGCCATGGGCGCGATCGTGAACGGCGCTGCTCTCGACGGTCTCCTCCGTCCCTACGCCGGGACGTTCCTGGTTTTCAGCGACTACATGCGGGGCTCGGTGCGACTCGCGGCGCTCATGCAGTGCGCGTCGACATTCGTCTGGACTCATGACTCGATCGGTCTCGGCGAAGATGGTCCGACCCACCAGCCGATCGAGCACCTGTGGAGTCTCCGCGCGATTCCTGACTTCGCCGTCATCCGACCCGCGGACGCGAATGAGACGTCGGCGGCATGGTCGGCGATCCTTCATCAACGCGGGCCGACGGGCCTGGTCCTCACCCGGCAGAACGTTCCCACCGTGGTCTCACCCGATCAGGCGATGCAGGGAGTCGCACGCGGTGCCTACGTCCTCGATGACTCGGACAGCCCCGTGGCGCTCATCATCGCTACCGGCTCGGAGGTGTCCCTGGCGCTGACCGCGGCGCAGACCCTGCGCGCCGACGGAATCTCCGTGCGTGTCGTCAGCGCGCCCTGCTTGGAATGGTTCGATCGCCAGGACCAGGCCTACCGCGACGAGGTCCTTCCGTCATCGGTCACGGCACGCGTCGCCGTCGAGGCCGGCGCCACCCTGGGGTGGTGGAAATACGTCGGCTCCGCAGGCAAGGTGATCGGTGTCGACCATTTCGGCGCCAGCGCGGATCAGGCCACGTTGTTCCGGGAGTTCGGGATCACGGCGGACAGGGTGGCCGACGCCGTGCGCGCCACACTGGGTCGGGCATGAGCGTGGCCTCGACTCTCGCGCAACTGACCCACGCCGGGGTCTCGCTGTGGTTGGACGACCTCGACCGCACCCGGCTCACCAGCGGCAACCTTGCGCGACTCATCGCCGAGTGGGACGTACGCGGCGTCACGACGAACCCCACGATCTTCCAGAAGGCGATCGCCACGGGAGCCCCGGCCTACACGGACCACATCCGCGAACTTGCGGCCCGTGGGGATTCGGTCGATGACATCGTCCGGACAGTGACCACGGACGACGTGCGCCATGCATGTGATCTGTTCACCGAGGTGTGGCGGACGAGTGACGGGGTCGACGGTCGAGTATCGATCGAGGTCGATCCACGTCTCGCCCACGATACCGAGGGAACGATCCGCCAGGCGATCACCCTCTGGGAACTCGTCGATCGACCGAACCTGTTGATCAAGATCCCGGCGACCCCAGCCGGCTTGCCCGCGATCACCGCGACCCTGGCACGCGGTATCAGCGTCAATGTCACGCTCATCTTCTCGGTCGAGCGGTACCGCGAGGTCCTCGCTGCCCACGCCGAGGGTCTTGTGGCCGCTCGGGACAATGGGCACTTTCTCCCCACCATCCACTCCGTGGCCAGTTTCTTCGTCAGCAGAGTGGACACCGAGGTCGACTCGAGGCTCGATGTGATCGGCACGCCCGCGGCCGCACGTCTCCGCGGTACCGCGGCCATCGCCAATGTGCAGCGCGCCTGGGCCGCCTACGAGATGTTCCTCCACTCGGATCGCTGGCGACCACTCGCTGCGAGTGGGGCACACGCCCAACGCCCGCTCTGGGCATCCACCGGCGTGAAAGATCCTGCCTTCGATGACACGAGATACGTGATCGACCTCGTCGCACCGGGAACCGTGAACACGATGCCGCAGGCCACATTGGATGCGGTCGCGGACCACGGACAGTTCCGCGGCGACACCCTCCTCGGGACCGCCGACGCCGCGGACGGCGTCTGGGCTCAACTTCACGATGTAGGTATCGACTTCGACAGCGTGTTCGAGCGCTTGGAGGTCGAGGGAGTGGAGAAGTTCATCGCGTCATGGACGGATCTGCTCGATTCCATCACCAGGGTGATGAATGGAGAGAGCCTGAACCGCGAGGCCTAGTGGCTACGTAGTTTGTCCAGGGCCTCTTGCAGGATGGCCGCACCGTCCTTGTCCGAGCGACGTTCCTTCACGTAGGCGAGGTGCGTCTTGTATGGCTCTATCTTCGGCGGCGCGGGCGGGTTCTCCTGATTCGGCCCCGCAGGAAGGCCGCAGCGCGGGCAATCCCACTCCTCGGGGATCTCGGCATCCGTTGCGAAACTCGGCCGAGACTCATGGCCGCGCGAACACCAGAAGGACACGAACAGTCGCGGGGCGGCCTCGCCGCGCTCCGCCTCTCCCATGGGCCCCGCACCGACCCTGCTTCCGCGAATCGCGCTGCCACCTGCCACTGTGTCCTCCGCTCTCAGCCGGTTCGGACGATCAGCCCGACGGCGACAATGCACGCCGCCCAGATCAGGGCGATCGCGACGGTCAATCGATCCAGGTTACGTTCCGCGACCGAGGATCCTCCGATGGACGAGCTCACGCCACCGCCGAAGAGGTCCGAGAGTCCCCCGCCCTTGCCGCGGTGCAGCAGGATCAGGACGACCAGCAGGGCACTCGTGATGACCAGGAGCACCGCGAGCACGATGGTCAGGGCCGTCAGCATGGTTCCTCTGGTTTCCGATCTGGTCGGGGAAGTTACGCCGGATGCATCCGGAAGCGAACAATACCGACGAACTCGTCAGGGTCGAGGCTGGCACCCCCGATGAGGGCGCCGTCGATATCCGGCATGGCCATGATGCCGGCGATGTTCACCGCCTTCACCGATCCCCCGTACAGCACGCGGATGGCTTTCGCTTCCGAGCCATGATCGGATCGCAGCGCCGCCCGGATCGCAGCGCAGACCTCCTGTGCGTCCTCCGGGGTGGCGACCTCGCCCGTTCCGATGGCCCACACCGGTTCGTAGGCGATGACACAGCGACCCACCTCGTCCGCGGTGAGCCCCTCGAGGGACGCGCGCAGTTGCGCGACCACGTGTTCTACGGCGTTCCCGGCCTGGCGGATGTCGAGGCCTTCGCCGACACACACGATCGGGGTCAATTCGTAGCGCAACGCGGCTCTGGTCTTCGCATTGACCAGCGCATCATCCTCCCCATGGAGTGTCCGCCGTTCGCTGTGACCTGCGAGCACGTACGTGCAGCCAAGCTTGGCGAGCATGGACCCGGAGATCTCGCCCGTGTAGGCACCGGAGTCGTGGACGGAAATGTCCTGAGCGCCGTAAGCGATGTCGTAGCGGTCCCCCTCTACCAGGGTTTGGACTGAGCGCAGATCAGTGAAGGGTGGCAGCACGGCGACATCGACCGCGTTGAAGTCGGCTTCGTTCAGCGCGTAGGCGATCTTCTGGACCAGGGCGATCGCCTCGAAATGATTGAGGTTCATCTTCCAGTTGCCCGCCATGAGCGGTGTGCGTTCAGTCATGACCTCTCTCCAATACCGCGAGTCCCGGCAGCGTACGACCTTCGAGGAATTCGAGGCTCGCACCACCTCCGGTGCTGATGTGCCCGAACCGTTCGTCAGGGATGCCGAATTGGCGAACCGCGGCAGCCGAGTCGCCGCCACCGATGACGGTGAATCCCGGACACTCGGCGACGGCTGTCGCCACTGCACGCGTTCCGGACGCGAACAGGGGCATCTCGAAGACTCCGACGGGTCCGTTCCATACGACCGTCCCGGCATCGGCGATGGAGGTCGCGAACAGTTCGCGGGTCAACGGACCGATATCGAGTCCCTGCCAACCATCGGGTATCTGATCCGCGGGAACCACCCGCGACTCGGCATCCGCGGAGAACGCGTTCGCCACGACGAGGTCGACGGGCAGCACCACCTCGACACCCCGCTCGGCTGCCTGCTGCAGGAAATCTGCGACGGTGGGAATCTGATCCCGCTCCACGATCGAGTCACCGATCGAGTAGCCCTCCGCAGCGAGGAACGTGTACGCCATCCCGCCACCGATGAGGAGACGATCGACACGTGGGATGAGGTTTCCGATGACGCCGAGCTTGTCACTGACCTTGGCGCCACCGAGGATCACGACGAAGGGTCGCGCGGGGTTCTCCAGAATCCCCGCGAAGACGTGGGCTTCACGAGCGACGAGTAGACCCCCGGCACTGGGGAGAAGCTCAGCCACGTCCGTGACACTCGCCTGCTCGCGGTGCACCACTCCGAAGCCATCGGAGACGAAAAGGTCGGCGTTCATCGCGAGCTCCCGCGCCAGGGCTTGCCGCTCGCGTACGTCCTTACTGGTCTCCCGGGAATCGAAGCGGATGTTCTCGACGAGGACGACATCTCCCGGAGACAGCGTGAGGGACGCAAGATCCCCAAGGTTGACGAGCGGGACCTGACACCCCAACAGTTCCCCGAGGCGGGCCGCGACCGGAGCAAGACTCAACTCGGGTGTGGCAACACCCTTGGGCCGGCCCAGGTGCGCCACCAGGATCACGGATGCGCCATGTGATCGCAGCCACTCAACCGTGGGCAGCGCCGCCCGAATCCGCCCGTCGTCGGTGATGCGTACATGCCCGTCCTCTGAGGCCAGAGGCACGTTGAAGTCGACCCGGGTCAGAACCCGCTTTCCGTCGACCTCGAGATCGTCGAGGGACCGCACGGCTAGAGCTTCGAGCCGACGAGGACCACGAGGTCGATGAGACGGTTGCTATATCCCCACTCGTTGTCGTACCAACCGAGAACCTTGGCCATGTTCCCGTTCGCGTTGGTCAGCCCGGCGTCGAAAATGCAGGAAGCCGGATCGGTGACGATGTCGGTGGAGACGATCGGATCCTCGGTGTACACGAGGATGCCCTTGAGCGGCCCCGCGGCAGCGGCCTTCATCGCCGCGTTGATCTCCTCCTTGGTTGCGGGCGTGGCCAACTCGACCGTCAGGTCGGTTGCCGAACCCGTGGGCACCGGGACGCGCATGGCGTAGCCATCCAACTTGCCCTTGAGGTGCGGGAGGACGAGACCGATCGCCTTGGCTGCACCCGTACTCGTGGGGATCATGTTCAACGCTGCGGCGCGAGCCCGTCGGAGATCACCATGTGGGAAGTCCAGGATCCGCTGGTCGTTCGTGTAGGCGTGGATTGTCGTCATCAAGCCGCGCACGATGCCGAAGTTGTCGTCGAGAACCTTGGCCATGGGTGCCAGACAGTTGGTGGTGCAGGACGCATTGGAGATGATGATGTCCTTCGCCGGGTCGTACTTGTCATCGTTGACACCCATCACGATCGTGATGTCCTCACCCTTGGCGGGTGCGGAGATGATGACCTTCTTGGCACCCCCCGTGAGGTGTTTGCCGGCGTCCTCGGCACTCGTGAAGATTCCCGTGGACTCGACGACGATGTCCGCTCCGACCGAGGCCCAGGGAAGTGCTGCGGGATCACGTTCAGCGAAGACCGGAATGCGCACCCCATCGACGACGATGGCGCCCTCGGCTGGCTCCACCGGGCGGCCGAACCGGCCGAGGATCGAGTCGTACTTCAACAGATGTGCGAGGGTCGCGGTGTCGGTGAGGTCATTGATACCCACCACCTGGACGTCGGCACCGCTCTGGACGAGTGCGCGGAAGAAGTTCCTGCCGATACGACCGAATCCATTGATGCCGACCTTGATGGTCACGTGCTCTCCTCGATGATCTTCCGGGTGAACCGGGCGCCGATAACGCTTACATCCTAGTGAGCGACGTTACGGGGATGTTGCGTCGGTCTCAGCCGTCCTGACCGTCCACATCGGGTCCAAGTGCCGACTCCGTGTCGGGGATCCCCAGGTCTGCGGCGCGCTTGTCGGCGAGGGCCAGGAGACGGCGGATCCGACCCGCGATCGCGTCCTTGGTCATGGGCGGATCGGCCAATGCGCCAAGGTCCTCCAGCGATGCCTGCCGGTGCTCGATGCGGAGCCGACCCGCGGCAACGAGATGATCCGGCACATCATTTCCCAGGATCTCCAGGGCCCGCTGAACCCTCGCCCCCGCGGCGACCGCAGCGCGTGCCGAACGGCGGAGGTTGGCATCGTCGAAGTTGGCGAGTCGATTCGCTGTTGCACGCACCTCCCGGCGCATCCGGCGCTCCTCCCAGGCAAGGACCGACTCGTGGGCCCCCAGACGGGTCAGGAGTGCCCCGATCGCATCGCCATCACGGATCACGACACGATCGACACCGCGCACTTCACGTGATTTGGCGGCGATCCCGAGTCGGCGAGCTGCTCCCACGAGGGCAAGCGCCGCCTCGGGTCCCGGGGCGGTCACCTCGAGCGAACTGGACCTCCCTGGCTCGGTGAGGGATCCGTGCGCGAGGAATGCGCCGCGCCACGCTGATTCGCAGTCGCAGAGACCGCCCGCGACGATCGCCGGCGGCAGTCCCCGCACCGGTCGGCCCGACCCGTCGACAATCCCGGTCTGCTTCGCCAGAGCCTCACCACCCGAGACCACTCTCACCAGATAGCGCGTTCCTTTGCGGATCCCACTCCCCTGCACCATGGTGATGTCGGCTTCGTGCCCGTAGATGTCGAAGATGTCCTTGCGCAACCGCCGTGCGGTCGCCCCGGTATCGACATCGGCCTCGACGACGATCTTCCCGCTCACGATGTGCAGGCCACTCGCGAATCGCAGGATCGTCGAGACCTCGGCCTTACGGCAACAGACCTTCGTGACGTCGACCCGACTCAATTCGTCTTTGACGGAGCTGGTCATCGCCATGGAAATCGCACATCCTCGCTCTCGCCCGGTGAACGCCGCAAGCCTAGGACGCTGTCGAAAGCGACCGCCAACCGCTGTGGGTCGTGCTGCCCGGGTTCCCACCTGCCACGCGCGACCTCGGCCAGATGAACCCGGGCCCCCAACGCGGCGGCGGTCACCTGCAGGGACTCACGGTTCTCCACGTGACTGGGATCGGCCACCACCCAGTCCAGGCGGATACCGGGGAACCGGGCGTGCAGGTCCTCGAGGTGCGCGTGCGCGGAGAAGTCCGACGTCTCGCCGGCCTGGGGGTTCAGATTCAGCACGAGGATCTTCGTGGCGTTCGCCTCGACAATGGCCTCGCGCAGGTCGTCGATCAGCAGGTGCGGCATCACGGAGGTGAACCACGAGCCAGGGCCGAGGATGACTGCGTCCGCCGCGAGTACGGCCGCACGGGACTCGGGGCAGGCCTGGGCGTCAGCAGGCACGACCTCGATGCGCTCCACGCGTCCGGGCGTCCCGGCCACCGCGACCTGTCCGACGACCCGCACCAGGTCCTCGGGACGCCCCGCATCGTGCTCCCGGATGTGCGCAACGATCTCCAAGGGTGTTGCCGTACTCGGCAGCACCCGGCCCTGCGCCTCCAGAAGCGCAGCCACCCAGTCGAGTCCCTCGACCGGACCCGATGTGGTTTGCCAGAGGGCGGTGATCAACAGGTTGCCCACGGCATGACCATTCAGAGGGCCTTCACTGGTGAACCGATGCTGGATGACCCTCTCCCATGTTCGGCCCCAGGTGTCGTCGCCGCAGAGCGCCGCGAGCGCCATGCGCAGGTCCCCGGGAGGGATCACCCCGAACTCCTCGCGCAATCGCCCACTGGACCCACCATCGTCGGCGACGGTCACCACCGCGGTGATCCGATCGGTGACGCGTCGGAGTGCCTCGAGGCTTGCTGCAAGACCATGGCCACCGCCCAGGGCCACGACCGCGGGGCCGGCGTGGACGGCCACCGGGGTGGAAATACCGCGAGGACTCATTCGCGGCCGAGGTCGCGATGTACCGCGACCGAGTCGATTCCCACGGAATCGAGCCGATTCACGACCTCCTCGACGAGGGCGACGCTGCGATGTCTCCCGCCCGTGCATCCGATGGCCACTGTTCCGAATCGCTTTCCTTCACGGATATACCCATCGCGTACGGTTTCAAGCAGCGCGATGACATGTGCCACAAACGCATCTGCGCCATCCTCGCCGAGCACCCGCGATGCCACAGCCGCATCCCGTCCCGACATCGGCCTCAAGTTCTCATCCCAATAGGGATTCGGTAGGAACCGGGCATCGAACACCATGTCGGCATCGACCGGGATTCCGTACTTGAATCCGAAGCTCATGACCGTGAGACGAAGCAGGGGTGCATCCGCCCCTGAGAACGCGTCCTCGATCCTGCGGCGCAGATCGTGCACATTGAGATTCGTGGTATCGATCACTAAATCAGCCATGGCTCGGAGATCCGCGAGAACTTCCCGCTCCCGCTCCAAACCGTCGAGGATCCGTGCCCCACGTTGAAGGGGGTGGGGCCGTCGGGAACTCTCGAACCGGCGGACTAGTGACTCGTCACTGGCCTCCAGGAAGACCAGACTCTTACTGACTC
This sequence comes from Candidatus Nanopelagicales bacterium, assembly GCA_044375955.1. Classification (GTDB taxonomy): domain Bacteria; phylum Actinomycetota; class Actinomycetes; order S36-B12; family S36-B12; genus VGCC01. Next base: position 17,213 of record JBILLS010000016.1, read on the forward strand.
CAACGGATGACAACTCCTCCAGGGCCTGTCGGAAGCGTGGGAAGAAAGAGCCTCCACGCGCATCCACCACCACGGCTACCTTGTGGACATCCCTCGATTTGCGTGCCAGATCCACCGCCGCTGCGAGCAGACTGGGGGGAATGTTGTCGATGACGAACCACCCGAGGTCTTCGAGTGCTCGCGCGGCCGTCGTCCGTCCTGCGCCCGACATACCGGTGACGATGGTCAACTCGATCGAGTGCTCATCCGCTCCACTACTCACGGTGGCCACCCGCAGACGCTAGCGCGCTCACGATGGTCTGCGCGAGGGTGTTTCCAATGCCCGGCACGGCCGCGATGTCCTCCACCTTCGCTGACCGCATGGCCTCGACAGACCCGAAGTGTCGAAGGAGCGCGGCCCGTCGTTGTGGACCTAGCCCGGGGATGGTGTCCAGCGCACTCTCGCTCACGCGCCCGGACCGTCGCTTGCGATGGAATGTGACGGCCACACGATGCGCCTCATCGCGGATCCTCTGCAGGAGGTACAGGGCCTCGCTCGATCGCGACAGGATCACCGGCGAGGACTCGTCCGGACGCCAGACCTCCTCCATGCGCTTCGCGAGACCCACAACCGGAATCCGCTCCATACCGACCTCGCGTAGCGCATCACGGGCCGCGCGGGCCTGCGCCGGCCCTCCGTCCACCACGAGTAACGAGGTCGGGTACCGGCCATCTTCACGATCCGCCTCCGTGCGATACCGCCGTCGCACGACCTCGGACACCGCCGCGAGATCATCGGCTGCCTCTGCGCGTATCCGGAAGGTGCGATAGTCGGACTTCTTGGGGAGCGCATCCTCGAAGACCACCACCGACGCAACCGTGTCCGCTCCCTGGAGTGTTGAGACGTCGATGCACTCAATACGTAGTGGTGGCTCAGGGAGATCCAGGTCGACATGCAACTCCTGAAGCGCCTGGGTGCGCGCGGTGAGGTCGGAACTCCGCTTGGACTTGTGACGCGCCAGCGTGCTCCCCGCGTTCACCTCTGCGGTATTGAGAAGCGACGCCTTATCGCCGCGCTGCGGGATCCGAAGGGAAACGGAGGCGCCGCGAAGCCCGGACAACCACGACTCCACGGTCATCGGGTCCGTCGGCATGAGGCTCAGTAGGACCTGCCGCGGCACCGCAGCCGGGTCGTCCGCAGATCCATACAGGCGCTGGAGCACTCGCTCCGCATACCCGTGTTCGTCGAGATCCTCGGCACGCTCGACTACGAATCCACGCTCACCCACGAGTCGGCCTGCCCGCACATGGAAAACCTCGACGCCGATGTGCAGAGGCTCCACCACGAGACCGATGACATCCGCGTCCGTCCCGTCGGAGAGGACCACCGAGTTCTTCTCGAGGACATGCTCGAGGGCGCCGAGTCGATCGCGCCACGTGGCGGCCTCCTCATAGTTCTGTTGCGCCGATGCGGACTCCATGGCATCGCGGGCTTCACGCAGGTAGCGATCGGCGTCACCCTTGAGGAATCTCTCGAGGTCGATGACGAGCTCCCGGTATTCGGATTCGCTGATCCGATCGACGCAGGGAGCACTGCAACGGCCGATGAATCCCAGCAGGCACGGGCGACCGGTCTGAACTGCGCGCCGGAAGACACCATCCCGACAGGTGCGGACGGGGAAGAGCTTCGTGAGGTGCTCGAGGGTGTCTCGGATGGCCCACGCATGAGCGTACGGGCCGAAATAGTGCGTCCCCTTGCGCTTCGCCTCGCGAACGATCGATACGCGCGGCCACTTTTCGGAAAAGGTGATCGCGAGATAGGGATAGGACTTGTCATCCCGGAAGCGGACGTTGAAGCGTGGGTCGAACTCCTTGATCCAGGCGTACTCCAGGGTGAGTGCCTCGACTTCATTCGCCACCGAGATCCAATCCACGGACGCGGCGGTTGTCAGCATCGACTGGGTGCGGGGATGGAGACCGCTGAAGTCCGAGAAGTAGGAGTTGACGCGGGACCGTAGGTTCTTGGCCTTGCCGACGTAGACGACCCGTCCCGAGGGATCGCGAAACCGGTAGACCCCCGGAGTCACGGGCACGCTTCCCGGGTCGGGTCGGTACTCCGACGGATCGGTCACGAACTAGCCGAGAACGACGTAATCGCCATCGATCTGCACGTCGGCACTTGCGAGTCCGGTCTTCGCTGGACCCGAGATCACCGCGCCGTCTTCCGCGGAGAAGTACGACTGATGGCACGGACAGACGATCTGATTGTCGACGACCTCGGACACCAGGCACCCCTGATGTGGACACACCGCCGTGTACCCCAGGATCGCGCCCTCCGTGGGTTGCACGATGACGAGTGGCGGATCGGCGACCACGACCCCGCCACCGACGGGAATATCGGCGATCGCGACGAGCGCGCCATCGGGGCTGGCACCACCGGCGTCGGGGGTGGCCAGGGGGCTCTCGGCGGGTTCACCGGTCATACCGGACCCGCCGGACGAACACGCTGCGACCACGGTCGCAGCAGCCACGATCCCCCCGGTCGCCAACACGTGGCGTCGATTCACATCAACCACGGGACCATTCCATCATGAGGTGGCCCGCCGGCGCGCGCCGCCGCGCTTTCCCACCAGATCCCGTAGGAAGCGTCCGGTGTGGCTACCCGGATGCTGCGCGATGTCCTCGGGCGTGCCCGTGGCGACCACCGTGCCGCCACCGGAGCCACCCTCCGGACCCATATCGATGACCCAATCCGCGGTCTTGATGACGTCCAGGTTGTGTTCGATGACGATCACCGTGTTCCCGCGGTCCACGAGCGAGTGCAGGACGCCGAGCAGCTTCCTGATGTCCTCGAAGTGCAGGCCCGTGGTGGGCTCGTCGAGTACGTACACGGTTCGACCCGTGGCTCGCTTCTGCAACTCGGCGGCGAGCTTGACTCGCTGGGCCTCACCCCCGGACAGGGTGGGAGCGGACTGACCGAGCCGCACATACCCGAGTCCAACGTCGACCAGCGTCCGGAGATGCCGGGCGATCGGTGGGATGTTCTCGAAGAAATCCAGACCGACCTCGATCGGCATATCGAGCACTTGGGAGATCGTCTTCCCCTTGTAGTGGACCTCCAAGGTCTCGCGGTTGTAACGCGCGCCATGGCACACCTCGCACGGTACGTACACGTCGGGCAGGAAGTTCATCTCGATTCGGATGGTTCCATCGCCGGCACATGCCTCGCAGCGACCACCCTTCACATTGAAGGAGAAACGTCCCTGCTGGTAGCCCCTGACCTTGGCCTCGGGGGTTTCGGCGAAGAGCTTGCGAATGTGATCGAAGACGCCCGTGTAAGTAGCCGGATTCGAGCGTGGCGTCCGTCCGATCGGACTCTGGTCGACGTGGACCACCTTGTCCAAGGTGTCGATCCCCGTCACCTTGCCGTGCTTGCCCGGCACGATGCGTGCGCCATTGAGTTCCCGGGCAAGAACCGCGTACAGGATGTCGTTGACCAGGGTCGACTTACCGGAGCCGGACACCCCGGTCACGGCCACCAGGTTGCCCAGTGGGAATTCCACCGTGACGTCCTGCAGGTTGTGTTCCCGTGCACCCTGAACCGTGATTCCTCCCTGACCCTGGGGGCGGCGTGCCGTCGGGACGTCGATCGCGCGCGCCCCCGTGAGGTACTGGCCGGTCAGCGAATCAGGGTTACGCAGAAGATCGTCCACGGGTCCACTCACGACGATCTGTCCACCGTGCTCACCGGCGCCGGGCCCGATGTCGACGACCCAGTCGGCGGTGCGGATGGTGTCCTCATCGTGCTCCACGACGATCAGGGTGTTGCCGAGGTCTCTGAGTCGAACGAGGGTGTCGATGAGCCTGCGGTTGTCCCGCTGGTGGAGACCGATGCTCGGCTCGTCGAGTACGTAGAGGACGCCCACGAGGCCCGAGCCGATCTGCGTGGCGAGGCGGATGCGCTGGGCCTCGCCCCCCGCCAACGTGGCCGAGGCACGGTCCAGGGAGAGATAGTCCAGGCCGACATCGACGAGGAATCGGAGCCGCTCGTTAACCTCCTTCAGCACCCGCACGGCGATCGTGGTCTCACGATCACTGAGCTCGAGGTCGTTGAGGAACCGCGCCGCCTCACCGATCGGCAGGCCTGCGATGTCGGCGATCGACCGGTCCGCGATGGTGACGGCAAGGGACAACGGCTTTAGGCGAGTTCCCGCGCACGCCGGACAGGGGATCTCCCGCATGTACCCCTCGAACCGCTCGCGCGCGGTGTCGGACTCGCTCTCCTCATGGCGGCGCTTCACATACGGCAGGACACCCTCATACACCGTGTAATACGACCTCTGGCGGCCGTAGCGGTTCCGGTACCGCACGTGGACTTCGGTCGGATGACCCTCGAGGAGGGCTCGACGCGCGCGCGCCGGCAGTTTCCGCCACGGGGTATCCATGTCGACCCCGAGTTCCTCGCTGACCGCGGCGAGCAACCGATGGAAGTAGTCCGAAACCTGACCGCGAGACCACACCGCGATCGCGCCTTCGGCGAGGCTGAGATCCGGATCGGGCACGACGAGTTCGGCATCCACTTCACGTGTGGTGCCGAGTCCGGTGCACTCGGGGCACGCCCCGAACGGCGAGTTGAAGGAGAACGATCGAGGTTCCAACTCCTCGAAGGACAGCCCGTCACGTGGACATGCCAGGTGCTCCGAGTAGATCACCTCGCGGCCATCGTCCTCCCGATCGACGAACTCCAGAATCACGTAGCCATGACCGAGGCCCAGCGCGGTCTCAACCGAGTCGGTCAGGCGTTGCCGCGAGTCGGGCGACACCGTGAGGCGATCGATCACCACCTCGATCGTGTGCTTCTCCTGCTTCTTGAGAGTCGGCACCTCGGTCAGGCCATAGACGACCCCATCGACGCGTACCCGCGAGAAGCCCTGGGTCTGGAGTTGCCGGAAGAGCTCCTGGTACTCCCCCTTCCGCTCGCGGACGACGGGTGCGAGCACCTGGAACCTCGTCTTGGCGGGGAGGGTCAGGACCTGGTCGACGATCTGTTGGGGGGTCTGCCGGGAGATCGGGTCCCCGCACTCCGGACAGTGCGGATGCCCGATCCGGGCGAACAGGAGACGGAGGTAGTCGTAGACCTCCGTGATCGTCCCGACCGTGGAACGAGGGTTGCGTGAGGTCGACTTCTGGTCGATCGAGACGGCGGGAGACAGTCCCTCGATGAAATCCACATCAGGTTTGTCCATCTGCCCGAGGAACTGTCGTGCATAGGCGGAGAGACTCTCGACATATCGACGCTGGCCCTCGGCAAAAATCGTGTCGAAGGCCAACGAGGACTTTCCCGAACCCGAGAGCCCGGTGAAGACGATGAGGGCGTCGCGCGGTAGATCGACGGACACGTCCTTGAGGTTGTGCTCCCGAGCACCTCGAACGACGAGTCGATCGCTCACGTCCTGGCTCCCATTTCGCTAGCCTGCCGGTGTGTACTCCGGCCGGGTCAGCGTAGGCGGTCCCGCCGCTGTCCACGAGTTGACCTCGCTGGCCATCAGCAAGTTGGCGGTCGGCCCCATGGACAACAACACCTACCTCCTGCGGTGCCGGGCGACCGGTCGGCAACTGCTCATCGATGCTGCCGCCGAAGCCGATCGAATCCTGGAAATCATCGGCCCCGACGGGGTCGTGGGAATCGTGACCACGCACCGTCACGCAGACCACTGGGGAGCCCTCGCCGACGTCGTCGCGGTCACGGGCGCACCCACCTACGCGGGCCTCGAGGATCTCGATGCCATTCCCGTACCGACCACGAACCCCGTGCGCGATGGGGACCACATCTCCGTCGGTGACGTCACCCTCCGAGCGATCCATCTTCGCGGACACACCCCAGGATCGATCGCGTTGCTCTACGACGATCCGGAGGGGCACCCGCACCTGTTCACGGGTGACTGCCTGTTCCCCGGCGGCATAGGAAAGACCTGGTCGTCCGCGGACTTCGACACCTTGATCGACGACGTCGCGGAGAAGGTCTTTGGGACGCTCCCCGACACCACGTGGGTGTACCCCGGCCACGGTGACGACACCAACCTGGGAAATGAGCGCCCACACCTCGCCGAATGGCGCGCGCGGCGCTGGTGACATGCTGCGGCCATGAAGGAATCACGTGAGCTCGCCCTGCTGCGCCGGCGCGACACACTTCGCAAGCGCCGCCAACTCTGGATAGCCGGGATCATCGTGTGGGGGATCGTCGTCGGCTGGGTGCTGTTCGGGATCGTCAATTCCATCTCGGGTGACGTCGACGTCCGACTCACCTGGCTGCTCACCTGGCTGGTACCCGTCGTCGTGTTCGGGTTAGGAACCCTCATCACACAGACCGCCCTCCGCTCCTGCGAGCGCGATCTGCTCCGGCAGGCCGAGTAGTCCTAGTCCGTGTGCTCCTTGGACGATGTCATGCGTCCGGCATGCGCCACGGCCGTGGGGTCCTTCTTCACCTTCACGTAGGACGCAATACCGACGATCAGCAGCACTCCGATGATCACCCCGAGCGAGATATTGGTCGGGATCTTGGGCACGGTCTCTGGGAACTGTTCGTGGAAGTAGGTCAGGACCAACTTGAAGCCGATGAAGACCAAGATCACCGACAGGCCCGTCGAGAGGTAGACGAGCTTGTCGAGCAAACCACGCAACAGGAAGTAGAGCGCGCGCAGACCCAAGAGCGCGAAGGCATTGGCCGTGAAGACCAGGTACGGCTCCTGCGTCACACCAAATGTCGCTGGAATCGAATCAAGCGCGAAGAGCAGATCGGTCGCGCCGATCGCGATCATCACGAAAAGCAACGGAGTAGCTACCCGGGCGCCACCGACATTGGTGAACAGTTTGGTTCCGTCGTAGTTGTCGGTGAATGGCAGCTTGCGGCGGACCAGCCGGATCACGGGGTTGTCCATCGGATCGGGGTCCTCGTTCCGGTGGCGCATCAACTGAATTCCGGTCCAGATGAGGATCGCGCCGAAAATCACGAATGTGAACGCGAATGCCGCCAGGGCTGCTGCGCCGATTGCGATGAAGATGGCCCTCATCACGAGCGCCAGAACAACCCCGACGAGAAGAACTCGCTGGTGGAGGTTCGTGGGGACCGCGAACTGCGTCAGGATGATTATGAAGACGAAGAGGTTGTCCACCGACAGGGACTTCTCGACCAGGTACGCGGTGAAGTACTGGGTACCGAAGTCGCTCCCCTGCCAGAGCCAGACTCCGATTCCGAAGGCGATCGCGATCGCGATGTAGAAGATCGACCAGCTCAGGGCCTCGGCGAACCGAACCTCGTGTGGCTTCCGCGAGACGATCACGAAGTCCATGAGGATGAGGACCGCGAGTGCCCCGATCGTGATCGCCCAGATACCGAAGTTCAAGTCCACCCATGCAGTATTCCGTATCGGGCCCCGCGCGCTACTCGGGCCGATCAGCGGCACGCAGACTGGTCACCGCAGTAATGGTCAGGACGGCGATTATGAAGACCAGGGAGAACCAGATGGGGATCGTCGGAACTGGGAGTGAGGTGGTCGAATGCAACGCCTCCAGCAGGAGCTTCAGCCCAATGAATCCCAGGATGACCGCCAGCCCCCGATTCAGGTGCCGAAGGCGTCCCAGCACCCCTTTCAAGAGGAAGAAGAGCTGTCGTAACCCCATCAGAGCGAAGGCGTTCGCGGTGAAGACAAGGTAGGCCTCCTGCGTGATCCCGAACACCGCTGGTATCGAGTCGACGGCGAAGAGGAGGTCCGTGGTTCCGATGGCGAGCATCACGAGCGCCATCGGGGTGAGGACCCTTCGCCCGGAGATCCTGACCGTGAGGGCGGTTCCGTGGTACTCGTTCGTGGTCGGGAACCTCGTCGACACCCAGGTGACGAGCGCATTGCCTCCGGCGTCCTTCTCCTCGGACCCCTCGTCCGCCGACCAGACCTTCCATGCGGTGAAGAGCAGGAAGGCCGCAAAGAGATAGAAAATGAAACTGAATCGGCTGATCAACTCCGCACCGATCACGATCAGGATGCCCCTAAGGACGAGGGCGATCACGATTCCGACCAAGAGCACCCTGTGCTGGTAGGCGGCAGGCACCGCAAACGAACTCATGATCAACATGAACACGAAGAGGTTGTCGATAGATAGGGAGTATTCGGTCAGGTACCCAGCGACGAATTCCCCTGCGAAGCCGACTCCGAACTGCCAGCCGATGACGACAGCGAAGATGGTGGCGCAGCCGATGTAGAAAATCACCCAGCGCGTGGCTTCCTTGGGCCCGAATTCCGTCGTGCGACGCTCAGCAAGAATCAAGTCGAGCACGATGACGCCGATCAGTGCGGCGATCGTGATGCCCCAGACAAGTGGCGAGACGTTCATCAGCCGGATCCGGCTTCCCGCATCCCCCGGAACTCCCGTTTCAATTCCGCGACCTCATCACGGATCCTCGCGGCCAACTCGAACTGAAGATTGGCAGCGGCCGCATGCATCTGCTCCGTCAGCTCCTCGATGAGCGCAGCGAGATCTGCCCCCGCGGGGGTACGTGACCGGGTAGCCCCCGAAGCCTGACGTTCGAGTACCTCACGGGTATCCGCGTCCTCACGGGCCAGCAGGTCCGTGATGTCGGCGATCTTCTTCCGAAGCGGCTGCGGATCGAGACCGCGTTCCATGTTGTAGGACACCTGCTTGGCACGTCGCCGATTGGTTTCATCGATCGCCCGCCGCATGGAGGGTGTGACGGAGTCGGCATACATGTGGACCTCGCCCGAGACATTGCGGGCCGCACGCCCGATGGTCTGGATGAGCGAGGTCTCCGAACGCAGGAATCCCTCTTTATCCGCATCGAGGATTGCGACGAGCGACACCTCGGGGAGGTCGAGACCTTCACGAAGCAGATTTATCCCGACAAGGACGTCGAATACGCCCAACCTGAGCTCGCGGAGCAATTCGACTCGCCTGAGGGTGTCCACCTCGGAGTGCAGGTACTCGACCCGAATCCCGTTCTCCCCCAGATAGTCGGTCAGATCTTCAGCCATGCGCTTCGTGAGCGTCGTCACCAACGTGCGCTCCCCGCGTGCGACCCGGATCTGGATCTCATGCATGAGATCGTCGATCTGCCCCTCCGTCGGCTTCACCACCACCAGGGGGTCCACGAGTCCGGTCGGGCGAATCACCTGCTCGACGACATCTCCCTGCACCTCCGCCAACTCGAACGGGCCGGGTGTTGCCGATAGGTACACGGTTTGGCCGATGCGTTCCTCGAACTCGCTGAACCGCAACGGACGGTTATCCATTGCCGAAGGTAGCCGGAACCCGTGCTCGACCAGGGTTCGCTTGCGACTCATGTCCCCCTCGTACATTCCCCCGATCTGCGGGACCGTGACATGGGACTCGTCGATGACGAGGAGGAAGTCCTCCGGGAAGTAGTCCAAGAGACAGTTGGGAGCCGAACCCGGCTCACGTCCGTCGATGTGTCGGGAGTAGTTCTCGATGCCGGAACAGAAACCAAGATTCCGCATCATGTCGACGTCGTAGGACGTGCGCATCTTCAGCCGTTGCGCCTCCAACAACTTGTTCTGCCCCTCAAGTTCCGCGACCCTAAGGATCGCTTCATCCTCGATGTCGCGGATCGCGCGCTCCATCCGCTCGGGGCCTGCCACGTAGTGCGTTGCCGGAAAGATGTAGACCTCGGGATCATCCGAGAGGATCTCTCCGGTCACCGGATGCAGAGTCATGACCCGCTCGACCTCGTCACCGAACATCTCGATGCGCACCGGATGCTGTTCGTACACGGGGAACACCTCGACCGTATCCCCTCGTACACGGAACGTGCCACGGGTGAACGCGACGTCGTTCCGGGAATACTGGATGCCCACGAGCTTGCGCAGAAGATCATTGCGCTCGACTTCCTCGCCGACACGCACGCGCACCATGCGATCGACGTACTCCTGGGGAGTCCCGAGACCGTAGATCGCCGAGACGGTGGCAACGACAAGAACGTCACGACGGGTCAGCAGTGAATTCGTGGCCGAGTGCCGTAAACGCTCGACCTCTTCATTGATCGAGGAGTCCTTCTCAATGAAGGTGTCCGTCTGAGGGACGTACGCCTCCGGTTGGTAGTAGTCGTAGTACGAGACGAAGTACTCGACCGCGTTGTTGGGCAGCAGTTCGCGAAACTCGGTTGCAAGTTGCGCAGCGAGAGTCTTGTTCGGGGCCATCACCAGGGTCGGACGTTGGAGTCGCTCGACGATCCACGCGGTCGTCGCTGACTTCCCGGTGCCCGTGGCTCCGAGGAGCACGACATCCTTCTCCCCCGCCTGGATCCGTCGAACGATCTCGTCGATGGCCTCCGGCTGGTCACCTGCGGGGCTGAACTCCGACACAACCTCGAAGGGGGCTCCGACCCGCGGGATCTCGGTTAGGGGTCGGGTCATGTCCGGCCACCATCGAGGCGCTCCCACAACTCGGCCACCTGCTCCTCCGTCTCGGGGAGGCTTCCACCGTTGTCGATGATCACATCGGCACAGGCGAGACGCTCCTCGCGCGTTGCCTGGGCAGCCATCCGTCGTCGCACGTCCGCTTCGGGGAACGTGCGTGACGCTCGTGCGATCTGCTGCTCTTCGCTCACGTCCACGACGAGCACGATGTCCACGAGGTCCTGCTGTCCCGTCTCGACGAGTAAGGGCATGTCGTAGACCACGACCGATGCACTTGTTTCCCGGGCCTCGGCCACCCGGCGTTCCGCCTCTGCGCGAATGAGCGGATGCATGATGGCGTTCAGACGTCGTGTTCCCTCGGACTCCGAAAAGGCCAACGACGCTAGTTCCCCCCGGTCGAGGGTTCCATCCTCGCGCAGGATTCTGGGCCCGAACTCAGCAACCAGTGGACCCAATCCGGCAGCCCCCGGTTCCACCAACTCCCGGGATATGGCGTCCGCGTCGATCACGACGGCGCCACGAGCCGCCAGCAAGCGCGCAACGGTGCTCTTGCCTGCGCCGATCCCGCCCGTGACACCTATGCGCAACACGCGCCGAGCCTATGCCGCTCGGGCGTTGCATGACCGTCCCGCGATGGTCAGTCTGACGTGAGTTTGTCGCGGAGCGCCTGGAGCTTCTCATCCGAGGCCAACGCCGACTCGTCACCATCGCCGTGGGACGAGTAGCTCGTGGCCTCGCCGGACTCCACCGCCGCCGCCTGGTCCGCCTCGCGTGCGTCCGCGGCCTGCTTGCGGTGGGCTTCCCACCGCGCATGAGCCTCGGCGTACTCCTGCTCCCAGGCGGAGCGCTGGCTCTCGAAGCCGGCCTTCCACTCGCCCGTCTCCGGGTCGAAGCCCTCGGGGCCGATGTAGTTGCCGGCATCGTCGAACGCGGGAGCCATCCCGTACAGGTAGGGATCGAACTCGACACTCGCGACGGCGTCGGCCGAGTCATTCGCCTGCTTGAGGGACAACGAGATCCGTCGACGCTCGAGATCGATGTCGATGACCTTCACGTAGAGCTCGTCACCCACCTGGACGATCTGCTCGGGCATCTCGATGTGACGCTCGGCCAGCTCGGAGATATGGACCAGACCCTCGATTCCCTCATCCACGCGCACGAACGCACCGAAGGGGACCAACTTGGTGACCTTCCCGGGCACGACCTGGTTGATCTGATGCGTCCGGGCGAAGTGCTGCCACGGATCCTCCTGGGTCGCCTTCAGGGAGAGCGACACCCGCTCACGATCCATGTCGACGTCGAGGACCTCCACGGTGACTTCCTGTCCGACCTCGACGACCTCGGAGGGATGATCGATGTGCTTCCAGGAGAGCTCCGAGACGTGGACGAGACCATCCACACCGCCGAGATCCACGAAGGCACCGAAGTTCACGATCGAGGAGACCACGCCGTTGCGAATCTGCCCCTTCTGCAGGTTGTTCAGGAAGGTGTGGCGAACCTCCGACTGAGTCTGCTCGAGCCAGGCACGACGAGACAACACGACGTTGTTGCGGTTCTTGTCGAGTTCGATGATCTTGGCCTCGAGGGTCTTGCCTACGTAGGGCTGGAGATCCCGCACCCGACGCATCTCCACAAGGGATGCCGGGAGGAATCCGCGCAAGCCGATGTCGAGGATGAGACCACCCTTGACGACCTCGATGACCTGACCCTCGACTACCCCATCCGATTCCTTGACACGCTCGATATCGCCCCACGCGCGCTCGTACTGGGCACGCTTCTTGGACAGGATCAGTCGGCCTTCCTTGTCCTCCTTCTGGAGAACCAGGGCCTCCACGCGATCACCGACGTTGACGACCTCCGTGGGGTCCACGTCGTGCTTGATGGAGAGTTCGCGCGAGGGGATGACGCCCTCGGTCTTGTAGCCGATGTCGAGCAGTACCTCGTCGCGGTCGACTTTGACGATGGTGCCCTCGACGATGTCTCCGTCGTTGAAGTACTTGATGGTGGCGTCGATTGCTGCGAGGAAGTCCTCCGCCGAGCCGATGTCGTTCACGGCTACCTGGGCGGTGTTGGTCGTAGGAGCGGTCATGGAGTAGGGGATCCGGTAACTATGAGTAGGGACGCCCAGCGGCTGCTGAGCCACGTAAGGCTACGGCACCTCTCCGGACCCCGGGAAATCGGCCCCGGCGGCTCAATGGGCGGCTTCGTCCCAGTTTGTGCCGATCCCGACGGTCACCTCGAGGGGTACCCGGAGGTTGGCCGCCCCGCCCATGCGGTCCCGCAGGATGGCCTCCACCTGGGCAGCCTCCCCCGGGGCAACCTCCACGACCAGTTCATCGTGCACCTGCAGGAGCAGGCGCGAGGACAGGCCCATGAGCGCATCAGCGACCCGCACCATGGCGATCTTCACGATGTCCGCGGCCGTGCCCTGGATCGGTGCGTTCAGGGCCATGCGTTCGGCCATCTCCCGCCGCTGACGGTTGTCGTGCTGCAGATCCGGCAGATAGCGACGCCTGCCGAACATCGTCTCCGTGAAGCCCGTCGTCCGGGCGTCCTCCACGACACCGGCCAGGTAGTCCCGGATGCCTCCGAACCTTTGGAAGTACTCGTCCACGAGCTGCTGTGCTTCCGCCGGTGTGATCCGCAGCTGCTGGGAGAGCCCGAATGGCGAGAGCCCGTAGGCGAGGCCGTAGCTCATCGCCTTGATTCGACGACGCATCTCCGCATCGACACGCGACGGAGGCACCCCGAACACGGCGCTGGCGACGGTCGTGTGGAGATCCTCACCCGATTGGAATGCCTCGATCAGTCCCAGGTCCTCCGACACGTGCGCCATGATGCGCAACTCGATCTGGCTGTAGTCGGCGGTCATCAGCGACTCGAATCCCTCACCGACGATGAAACAGCGGCGGATGCTCCGCCCTGCATCAGTCCGTACCGGGATGTTCTGCAGGTTCGGATCACTACTGGACAGACGACCCGTTGCAGCAACTGTCTGATGGAAGGTCGTGTGGACGCGCCCGTCGTCGGCAATGAGCGGCATGAGACCGTCGACCGTCTGTCGCAACTTGCTTCGATCCCGCCACGCGAGGATCTCCTCCAGGAGCGGGTCCTCGGTCTGCTCGTAGAGACCCTGCAGTGCCTCCGCGTCCGTGGTGTAGCCGGTCTTGATCTTCTTCGTCTTCGGAAGACCCCGTTCGCCGAAGAGGATCTCCTGCAACTGCTTCGGTGATCCCATGTTGAAAGGTCGTCCGACGATCTTTTCCGCGCGGGATTCGCAGGCCCGCATGGCGTCCCCGAACTCACCCGAGAGCACCTCGAGTCCGGTGCGATCCACGCGGATACCGGTGTGCTCCATCCTCGCGAGGATGAGAGCCACCGGCTGCTCCACATCGATCAGGAGTCCGAGGAGGCCGTCCTGCTCCAGCCGGGGACGAAGGATCCCTTCGAGGTCTGCCACCGCGGCAGCATCCGTTCCGAGCACCTGATCGTCCGCATCGTCTGAACCGAGCAGGTCCAGCTGCCCCTCACCCGCGTGGTCTCCGCGGACGCGACCCAGAACGCGTTGCTCGACATCGACGAGGGAGTACGACCGCTGACCCGGCATGGCCAGGTACGCCGCGAGTGCCGTGTCGAAATCGAGACCACGGAGTTCCGAGCCTCGACCCAAGAGTGTCCTGGCGCATGACTTCGCGTCATGCATGACCTTGGCGATCTTCGAGGACGACAGGACCGAATCGATCGCCGTCGGATCATCCGTCGCGATCGACCCCGTGCCGCGATGGACAGCTGCGCGCGTGATGTCACCGGACACGGCGATCGCCGCGCGAGGACCGCACTCCTCGACGAATCGCTTTCCGGTGACGTGCGCAACGGTGATGTCGACGTCGGCCACCGCCACCGCAGGCTCCGAAGCCTCCCCCGCCTGCGGCAACTTGGCCAACCGGTCGCGAAGGGCGGTGAACTGCAGTGCCGAGAAGACGTCATCGACGGGTGCCGGCTTCCACCCCGTCCAGGCACAGGATTCCGGACCGGTGGGCAAGGGGACATCGGTGAGAAGCTCGGTTAATTCGCGATTCAGGAGCACTTGGGCGATCGATGCGCGCAGCGCCTCTCCCACCTTGCCACCGATCTCGTCGGCGTTGTCGACGAGTGACGCCAGGCTTCCGTAGGTGGTCAACCACTTGACCGCGGTCTTCTCCCCCACCCCCGGGATGCCGGGGAGGTTGTCACTCGGATCTCCCCGGAGTGCGGCGAAGTCCGGGTACTGCTCGGGCCTCAACCCGTACTTCTCCTGCACGGACGCCGGGGTCATGCGGGCGAGATCCGAGACGCCCTTGCGTGGGTAGAGGACCGTGACCTTGTCGCTCACGAGCTGGAAGGAATCGCGATCACCCGTGACGATGTCGACGATGAATCCCTCGGCGATGGCCTGGGAGGTCAGTGTGGCGATGATGTCATCCGCCTCGTAACCCTCGGCCCGATATGTGGCGATCCCCAGGGCGTCCAGCACTTCGTCGATCAATGCGACCTGACCCTTGAATTCCGGAGGTGTGGCACTGCGCGTTCCCTTGTACTCCGGGAATCGATCGGTACGAAAAGACTTCCGGCTCACGTCGAATGCAACGGCCACGTGGGTGGGCGTCTCTTCCTTCAGCATGTTGATCAGCATCGATGTAAAGCCGAAAACCGCATTGGTGGGTTGACCCGTGGTCGTGGAGAAGTTCTCCACTGGCAAGGCGAAGAAGGCGCGGTAGGCCATCGAGTGCCCGTCGATGAGAAGCAGACGCCGCTCGGACACCCCGGCATCGTATGCGCGCGACATCACCGAGTCCTAGGGTGCAGGGCATGGGTGAACAGGACGAGGATCTTCTCGCCGTCGTGCAGGCATTCGGGATGGGCGATCTCGCTCAGCGCATGGGCCTGACCCTGACGGAGGCCAAGCCTGGCTGTGTGCGAGGCAGCATGCCCGTGGCGGGGAACACACAACCCTTCGGCTTGCTCCACGGGGGTGCCAGCGCGGTACTCGCCGAGTCCCTCGGCTCGATCGCCGCGGGGATTCACGCCGGCTGGGGCACGCTGGTCGTGGGCGTGGACCTCAACTGCACCCACCACCGTGCCGTCCGCGACGGCCACGTCCATGGAACGGCGACGGCCCTCCACGAGGGGCGCACCGTCGCCTGCTACGACATCCGGATCGTGGACGATGAGGATCGCCCGGTCTGCACCGCCCGGCTCACCTGCCTCCTCCGCCCCGGCCCAGGGGGCCGGGAGCGTGCGGCTGGACAGGACTAGCCGTGCCCGATTTGGCCGCAATCGGGCACGGGTGGCTCCGGGTCTGGGTAGGGTGCTGGAACCCCTGACCTCCGGAGGCCACGTGCAGCGTCGCATCGCATCCCGCTGTGGGATGATGCTGGTCGCGCTCGTTGCCCTGTTCGGTGTTGCGGCCATGGTCCCCGCCTCTGCGGCGGGGGACGCCGTGATCGGCACCCTCACCGGACCCGATGGCTCCCCCGTCGCCGGAGTCGCCATCACGGTCTCCAACGCGGAAGGATTCAGCGGAAGCGCGACGTCGGACGCACAGGGCGATTTCCGAGTCGAGATCCCCGCCGGCGGGACCTACACGATTGAGATCGACCCCAGCACTCTCCCCGCGGGGATCAGCCTTGCCAAGCCCGAGGACGCTTCGCGCGAGCTCCTCATCTTGGGCGGCGAGAAGAAGTTGCTCGTTCCACTTGTGTCGGGCGATGGTGGCGGTTCGACGGAGTCCGGAGCGGCTTCCGGGACAAGTTCCGGCGTCACGGGCCAACAGGTCATCCAACTTCTCGCCGACGGAATCATGCTCGGCATCCTCATCGCTCTCGGCGCCCTCGGTCTCAACCTGGTCTTCGGCACGACGGGCCTGACCAACTTCGCCCACGGCGAGTTGATCACCCTGGGAGCCTTCGTCGCTCTGCTCTTCAACACGGCCGGGCTGCACATCGTCATCGCCGCCCCACTCTCGGTCCTCGTGTGCGCGGTCGTGTTCGGCTGGGGGCAGAACAAGGTGCTGTGGAAACCGCTGCGCAAGCGCAAGACCGGACTGATCGCAGCGATGATCGTGTCGATCGGCCTGGCCATCGTGCTGCGATACACGGTCTCCCTGTTCTTCGGCAGCGGCCCGCGCACATACGAGCAGTACGCCGGGCAGGCGGGCATCGACATCGGGCCGTTCTCGACCACGCCCAAGCAGCTGGTCCTCGCGGCCATCGCCGTGGTCCTTCTCGCCGCTACCGTGGTCTGGGTACAGCGCTCCCGTATCGGAAAGGCCACCAGGGCCGTCTCGGACAACCCGGCCCTGGCATCCGCCACGGGCATCGACGTCGAACGTGTCATCGCAGTGGTCTGGACGGTGGCCGCCGGCCTCGCCGCCTACGCCGGTATCTACCTCGGCATGACGCAGAACTCCATCTGGAACATGGGGCAACGCATCCTGCTCGTGCTCTTTGCCGCGGTCATCCTGGGGGGCCTCGGCACCGTGTACGGGGCCCTGGTGGGCGCTCTCGTCGTGGGGGTCTTCATCCAGCTCACCACGTTGGTCATCCCACCCGAGATGAAGACCGTCGGCGCCCTCTTCCTGATGATCCTCATCCTGCTCGTGCGCCCACAGGGCCTCCTCGGCAGACGAGAACGGGTGGGTTGACATGGATTGGGCTTTCGTCTTCTCCCAGACCCTCACCCAGGCGCTGGGAATCACGGCCATCATCTACTGCCTCGCCGCAATCGGTCTCAACCTCCAATTCGGCTACACCGGGCTGCTCAACTTCGGCGTGGTCGCCTTCGTAGCATCGGGCGCCTACGCCATCGGCGTCATCGTCTTGACCTTCGAGCTCAGCCTGTGGCTCGCGATCCCGGTTGCCATGGGCGTCGCCGTCCTCCTCTCACTGCTCCTGGGTATCCCCACACTCCGATTGCGGGCGGACTATCTCGCCATCGTGACCATTGCGGCCAGCGAGCTGCTCCGCTTGACCGTGCGTACCGTTCTCCCGGATTACCTCGGTGGCACCCAGGGACTCAACGGCAAGATCGGCCAACAGTTCCACGATCTCAATCCACTTCCCGCAGACTTCGAATCCCTCCCGATCCTCACCTGGACGCGTCAGGACCTCTGGGTCGTGATCGTCGGGTGGGGTCTCATCGCACTCTTCTCCGTCCTGATGCTGCTTCTCGTGCGCAGCCCGTGGGGACGCGTGGTCAAGGGCATCCGCGAGGACGAGGACGCTGTCATCTCACTCGGCAAGAACACCTTCGCCTACAAGATGCAGTCCCTGGTCGTCGGCGGCATCATCATGGCGTTCGGTGGCATCCTCTGGGCGGTCGCGAAGCAATCCGTCCAGCCAGACACATTCGTCCCTGACTTCACGTTCTTCGTCTACACGATCCTCCTTCTCGGCGGGGCCGCGCGGATCCTCGGACCGATCGCCGGCACGGTCATCTTCTGGTTCCTCCTCGCGGGAATCGGCGAGTTCCTCGGCCAGGCCATCCAGGCAGGCTGGATCGACTTCCTCAAGCCCACCGACGTCGGCGCGATCCGCTTCATCCTGATGGGCCTCGGCCTGATGATGCTGATGATCTTCCGCCCGCAGGGGATCTTCGGTGACAAGAAGGAGTTGGCCCTCGATGCCCGCTGAACACTCCGAGGGTCTCGGGCCCCAGGCGCGCGCGACCCAGGCCGCCCTCGCATCCGTCGAACGTCGACCCGGCTCCGCCAAGCCCGACCCCATCCTCATCGCCGACAACGTCAAGCGGCAGTTCGGCGGCCTAGTGGCCGTCGACGTCGAGCACGTCCAGGTCCAGCGCGGATCGATCACGGCGCTCATCGGACCCAACGGTGCGGGAAAGACCACCTTCTTCAACCTCTTGACCGGGTTCGATGCCCCGAACACGGGTGCCTGGACTTTCAATACTCGCCAGGTTGCCGGCACCGCCCCCTTCAAGCTCGCCCGCATGGGCATGGTCCGCACCTTCCAGTTGACCAAGGCGCTGTCCCGGATGACGGTCATGGACAACATGCTCCTGGGCGCGAAAGGCCAGATCGGTGAGCGGTTCCTGTCCTCCTTCATCGCCCCCCTCTGGAAGGGCCAGGAGTCCACCAACCGCGCCCGCGCGGAGGCTCTGCTCGCACGGTTCAACCTGGCCGAGAAGTCCGGTGACTTCGCCGGCTCCCTCTCGGGCGGTCAGCGCAAGTTGCTGGAGATGGCGCGTGCCCTGATGTCCGGTCCCGAACTCATCATGCTCGACGAGCCCATGGCAGGTGTGAACCCGGCCCTCACCCAGAGCCTCCTGCAGCACATCAAATCGATTCGCGAGGAGGGCACCACAGTCCTCTTCGTCGAGCACGACATGGACATGGTTCACGACATCAGCGACTGGGTCATCGTCATGGCCCAGGGGCAGATCATCGCGGAAGGACCACCGGACTCGGTGATGAAGGACCAGGGTGTGATCGACGCCTATCTTGGTGCTCACCACGACAAGCAACTCACCGCGACCGGTGAATCACTGACCGAGAGCCCGGGAGGATCAGCGTGAACTACACCGAGCCCAGCGATCTTCCCGCGCCCGGCAGCCCGGACGATCCCCGCGAGTTCGAGCGGGAGATTGATCTCGACGCCAGTCAGAACGTGGACCCGCATGCCGCCACCCTCGAGCAGGTCCACGCCTCCGAAGCGGTGGGGGCCCTCGTGCGCGCCGACCGTGTGGTTGCGGGTTACTTCCCCGGCGTGAACATCCTCAACGGCTGCGATCTGTACGCCAAGGAGGGCGAACTCGTCGGGATCATCGGACCCAACGGGGCGGGTAAGTCCACCCTCCTCAAGGCCCTATTCGGACTCGTGCGAGTCAACGAGGGAAGTGTGCTCCTGCGCGATGAAGACATCACGAACCTGCGTGCCGATCAGCTCGTGCGTCGCGGCGTGGGCTTCGTCCCGCAGAACAACAATGTCTTCCCTTCTCTAACCATCGAAGAGAACCTGCAGATGGGCGCTTTCCAGGAACCCAAGAAGTTCACCGAGCGCTTCGACAAGGTCGCGGATCTCTTTCCGACCCTCGGCCAGCGTCGCAAGCAACGCGCTGGATCGCTGTCCGGTGGTGAGCGGCAGATGGTCGCGATGGGCCGCGCACTCATGATGGAGCCGTCCGTGCTGCTCCTTGACGAACCGTCTGCGGGTCTCTCCCCCGCGCTCCAGGACGAGGTGTTCGTGCGCGTTAAGGGCATCAATGCAACCGGTGTGACCGTGATCATCGTCGAGCAAAATGCCCGCCGCTGCCTGCAGATCGTCGATCGTGGGTACGTGTTGGATCAGGGTCGCAACGCCTACACAGGCACCGGCCGCTCACTGGCCAATGACCCGAAGGTCATCGAGCTCTACCTCGGCACACTCGCCCGCGCGTAACGCACCCCCGAACACGGATGAGGCCCTGGCCTCCCGAAGGAAGCCAGGGCCTCGTGACCTGTGCCCGCCTTACGGCAGCGGCACCACGGCCGTGACCTTGCCGATCTCCGCGAACTCCGTGTTGCTGGAGTACTCGTTGATCGAGATCGTTCCCTCCGCGGGATCACCGAACTCATTGAAATCGACCGGGCCGGTTACACCCTGGAAGTCGATATCGGTTCCGGCATCCAGCAGCGCAACGCAGTCGGCCCAGGTGGAGCACTGCTCTCCACCGTTGCCGGCAACCTGCGGCAGGAACTCGGCGATGGAGGCGCCGTCGGCGCAACCAGCTGCCTGAGCGGCGAGCGCCACGAGCATGGTTGCGTCGTAGGCCTGCGCGCCGTAGGCGAAGTCGGTCAGCTCGGGATCAACCTCGAGCAGCGACTCGTTGAACGCCGTGAGATCGGCCTCACCGGACGGAACCGTCGCGATGACACCCTTCATGGTGTTCTTCGGGAAGTCCGCATATGCCGTCGTGGAGATGTTGCCATCCACGAGGAAGATCGGAATGTCCTTCGGCCCAACGCCCTGCTTGATCATCTCCTGGAGCAGCTTGACTGTCTCCTCGAAGCCGATCACCGCAACTGCTTCGGGACCGCTGGCCTTGACCGCCGCAACCTCAGCCTCGAAGGAGGTGGCTGCCGGGTCGTAGACCTCATTGAACGTCACGGTGCCACCAGCCGCCTCGAAGTCCTTGACGGTGGCGTCCTTCAGACCCTCACCGTAGGGATCCTGGCGGGCAACGACAGCGAGCTTCGTGATGCCCTTATCGATAGCGGTGTTCGCGAGGACCGCGCCCTGGAGCACGTCCGACGGAGCAACGCGGAAGTAGAGACCATTGTCCGGGTAGGTGGTCAGCGCCGGCGAGGTGTTCGCCGGTGAGATCTGAACCACGCCGTTGGACGTGATCTTGTCGATGACGGTCAGGGATACGCCCGAGGAAGCCGCACCGATGATCGCCTGCACGCCCTGCGAGAGGTGCGAGTCGACGGTCTGCGATGCGATGTCGGTGCTGGTGTCGCCCGAGTCGCCCTCGATGTAGGTGACAGGCTGGCCGAGAACGCCGCCGGCGGCGTCGATCTCTGCGATTGCCTTCTCGACACCGGCGAACTCCGGTGGGCCGAGGAAGGCAAGGTCGCCCGTGGCGGGCAGCAGCGAGCCGACAACGAGGGTCGTGTTCGCACACGCTTCCTCAGCTGCGGTCTCCTCTGCGGTGGCAGTCTCCTCAGCGGGTGCCGCCTCGGTGGTTTCCGCCGCAGCGGTCTCCTCCGTGGCTGCCTCGTCACCGCTGCTGCACGCAGCGAGGGCGAGGGAGGCAACGCCGAGCACGGCCACGGCCTTGATGACCATAGTGCGCTTCATGCATTCTCCTTGGACATACGAAACGACGACGAGTGCCGTCGCAGTCCCGACAGCCTACGGCCCCCCATACACAGGTGCGAAATCCGGTGCGGGCTTCGGGTCCTATTCGTGACCTGTTTGTGACCTTTTCGCCCCTAAACGCTGCACGACCTCGGCCGCCGCTTCGGGCAGGGTCACCCGCCGATCCATCGCGGCCCGCCGAAGCAGCGCGAAGGCCTCCGGTTCACTGAGGCCCTGGGCAT
>JBILLS010000015.1:0-40303 GCA_044375955.1 Candidatus Nanopelagicales bacterium
ATCGGGTTCGACGTGGAGGAAGTTGCGCGACCCCAGTGTCTCGGTGCGCACACCCTCGGTGCCGATCAGGCGATAGGGGGTGTCGTCCTCGCCGAGGGGGAGCATGTCCACGTAGTCGAATGCCACGCCCTCAGGGTAGAACCTGACGGGTGAGACGCCTCGCCCGGCTGACTACCGGGCGCGGCTGAAGTCGACCGAGCTGTAGCGGGAGAGCTTCGCCAGGCGATGCTCGCTCTTGACCTCGCGAATCGTGCCGCTCTTGCCGCGCATCACGATCGAGTGCGTTGTGGGTCCGTCCGGGGTATAGCGGACTCCTTCGAGGAGTTCGCCGTCGGTGATCCCGGTGGCGCAGAAGAAGATGTTCTCCCCGGTCACCAGGTCGGTGGTGGTCAGAACTCGATCGAGATCGTGGCCCGCGTCGAGGGCCTTGCGGCGCTCATCCGCGTCCCGCGGCCAGAGGCGTCCCTGGATCGCGCCACCCATGCACGCCATTGCACAGGCGGCGATGATGCCCTCGGGCGTCCCACCGATCCCGGCGAGGAGGTCGACACCGGTGCCCGCGCGTGCGGCCATGATGGCGCCGGCCACGTCACCGTCGGTGATGAACTTGATGCGGGCCCCTGCTTCGCGCACCTCGCGGACGAGATCCTCGTGACGCGGACGATCGAGGATGCACACGGTGAGATCAGCGACCGTCTCGCCCTTCGCCTGCGCGATGCTCATGAGGTTCCAGCCGATCGGCGCGGTGATGTCGATGGCATGGGCGCAATCCGCACCCACGACGAGCTTCTCCATATAGAACACGGCGGACGGGTCGAACATCGCGCCGCGTTCGGCGACGGCGATCACCGAGAGGGCGTTCGGCATCCCCTTCGCCGCCAGTGTGGTGCCGTCGATCGGATCGACGGCGACATCCGCGTCTGCTCCGGTTCCGTCACCGACATGCTCGCCGTTGAAGAGCATCGGGGCGTCGTCCTTCTCGCCTTCACCGATGACGACCACACCGTTCATCGAGACGGTGCCGATCAACATGCGCATCGCATTGACGGCTGCACCGTCGGCACCGTTCTTGTCCCCGCGCCCCACCCATCGTGCGGCCGCCATGGCGGCAGCCTCGGTCACGCGGACGAGTTCGAGGGCCAGGTTCCGATCCGGCACCTCGGGTGAGTGCGCGGCCATATCGGCAGCGTATCCCCGGTGACGCCACTCTCGGTCCTTTCGAAGTGCCGCCCCGGGTGGGTCGGGGGAGGATGGGCAGGTGAGCGAACCCCAGCCCACCGGACGTCGCACGCGGCCCATGCGCCAGACGGTCGGGGACATGATCCGGTCGATGGTGGTCGTGCTCGCCGTGGTCGCGGCGATCTTGATCGTCACCTGGCGACCAAAACCGGACCCCGTCCGCACGGTGGACATCACCCAGGCCCTGGTCGTGGCGCAGTCGACGGCGGACTTCACCGTGGAGGTCCCGGCGATACCGGACCTGCGATTGACCAGCGCCAGGTGGGAGCCCACGGAGGCCTCGGAGGGGATCCCCGTCTGGCACCTGGGCTACGTCACCCCCGCCGACCAATACCTGCAGGTCAGCCAGTCACGTGCGATGGGGGAATCCTTCGTGGCGGAACAGACGGCAGGAGGGCAGCCGGGGGACACCGTCTCCATCGCCGGTCAGGAATGGCGGGTCTTCTCGGCGCCGGAGCGCACGTCCGTGGTCCGGGTCAACGATGGTGTGACGACGATCGTGAGTGGGACCGACGCCCTCGACCAAGTGCTGACTGCCGCGGGCACCTTGCGCGCGGGGGTTTAGTCCTTCTCGATCTTCTCCCGAGCACCTTCCAGCCATGTCGCGCAGATGGCTGACAACTGCTCACCGCGTTCCCACAGTGCGAGCGACTCCTCGAGGGTCAGACCTCCTGCTTCGAGTTTCGCGACAGTTTCCGCGAGTTCGGTGCGTGCCGCCTCGTAGCTCATCTCAGCCATGGTCAACCTCCCGTCGTGCACTCATGGAACCCCGCGCGACCCGGATGGTCACGAGTTCACCCGCGGCAACCTCATGCGGATCACGGACGATGGTCCCATCCGCCACCGTGACGATCGCATAGCCACGTTCGAGTGTGCTCGCGGGGGACAGCGCACGCAGTCGTGCGCTGAGGTGTTCGATATCCGCGGTTGCAGCCTCACACTGACGAGTGATGCGTGTCAGGGATCGCCGACGCAGATCCGCGACCATGTCTCGTGCGCGATCGATGGTCGTCAGCAGGGTGCGGCGTGCGCGGTCACGGAGTCCGGTGATGAGCGCCGACTCCTCTGCCCAGGACGGTACGACCCGCGTGGCCGCATCGGTGGGTGTCGAAGCTCGGAGGTCGGCCACGTAGTCCAGGAGTGGGGTGTCCTGCTCGTGCCCGATCGCGCTCACCACGGGGGTGCGTGCGGAGGCCACCGCGCGCACCAGTGTCTCGTTGCTGAACGGCAGGAGATCCTCGACGCTGCCTCCACCGCGGGCGATCACGATGACATCGACGCCCGGGTCGGCGTCGAGTTCGGCGAGTGCTGCGGTGACCTCGGGAACAGCGTTGACTCCCTGGACCGCGACCTCGCGAACCTGGAATTGGGTGCCCGGCCACCGAGCCTCCACGTTGACCAAGACGTCGGTCATCGCCGCACTCGCGCGGCCGCAGATCAATCCGATCGTGCGCGGGAGGAACGGCAACGGCACCTTGTGCTCGGGTGCGAAGAGGCCCTCGGCGGCCAGGAGACCCTTGAGGCGCTCGATGGATGCGAGGAGATCCCCGAGGCCCACGGGCCGGATTTCGCGGGCGCGTAGTTGGAGGGAACCTTGGCCCGACCAGAACTCCGGGCGGGCCCAGACGACCACGCGCTGGCCCTCCGCGAGCGGCGGATCCACGGATCCCACGAGCTGTGCGTCGGCCACGATGGTCAGCGAGACCTCGGCGTCGGTGTCGCGGAGCACGAGGAACTGATTGCGTGCCCCGGGTCGTGTTCGGAATTGGGCGATCTGCCCCTCCACCCACACGGCTCCGAGCTGACCGATCCACTCGCCGATCAAGCGCGACACCGTGCGCACCGGGACCGGTGCGTCGGCGCGTGAATCGAGGGCCATGGACCCGCATCTAAGCGCACCTGCGGGTGGGCGCCTACGATGAACGAATGCCCGAGACGAAGCGGATCCTGCTCGCTGCTCCCCGCGGATACTGCGCGGGAGTGGATCGGGCCGTCGTCACGGTGGAGAAGGCCCTGGAGTTGTACGGCCCACCCGTGTATGTGCGTAAGCAGATCGTCCATAACAAGCACGTCGTCTCGACCCTGGAGAAGCGCGGTGCGATCTTCGTCGACGAGGTGTCGGAGGTTCCCGAGGGCGCAACGGTGGTGTTCTCGGCCCACGGTGTCGCGCCGATCGTGCACGCGGAAGCTGCGGATCGGAACCTCAAGACGATCGACGCGACGTGCCCGCTGGTGACCAAGGTCCATGCCGAGGCCAAGCGATTCGCCGCCGAGGGATACCAGATCCTGCTCATTGGCCACGAGGGTCATGAGGAGGTCGTCGGAACCATGGGCGAGGCCCCGGAAGCGATGACCCTCATCGAGGACCCGCAGGTTGCGCGTGAGATCGAGATCGAGAACCCCGACAAGTTGGTGTGGTTGTCACAGACGACGTTGTCGGTGGACGAGACCCTCGAGACCGTCGGCGTCCTATCGGAGCGCTTCCCGGGACTCCAGAGCCCGCCCAGCGACGACATCTGCTACGCCACGCAGAACCGGCAGGTCGCGATCAAGGCCATTGCCCCGCAGAGTCAGGTGGTGATCGTCGTCGGATCGGGTAACTCGTCCAATTCCGTCCGTCTCGTCGAGGTTGCGCTGGAGGCGGGTGCGGAAGCCGCGTACCGAGTGGACCATGCCGGCGAGATCGATCAGCGCTGGCTCGAGGGCGTGACCACGGTGGGACTCACCAGTGGCGCGTCCGTGCCGGAGATCCTCGTCGACGAAGTCATCGCTTTCCTCCGCTCCCATGGGTTCGGAGAACTCGAAGAGGTCACAACCGCGGAAGAGTCGCTGATCTTCGCTCTACCGCCCGAGTTGCGGCGTGACATGAAGGCGTCAGCCCGCACGTCTCCGGCGTAGCACCACGATCACCAGGGCGGCCAGGGTCGCACCCACGATCCACATCCAGTTGTAGCCAAGAACGAAGAACGCGGCGATCGCCCGCGAGGTGAGCGTCGATCCCACGCCGTTGAGCTGACCGGCAGTGACGGCCACCACGAGAAACGCCAAGGGCGGAGCGAAGACCGCGGTGAAGTCGTCCCTGCGACGTACGCCGAGTGCGGCCGCGATCGAGACGGCCACCAGCGCCACACCGGTGATCCAGTCGGGCTGACCGCCGAAAATCAGAACCTCACCGAAGGCGATGAGGGTGGTGAGTCCGATGACGCCCACATACACGCCGATGGCGGTGATACGACCCTCGCGCGGTGACTCCACCTCCGGTTCCCGGGGTGCGTATTCGATGGGAGTCTCGAGGACGGCCACGGCCGGAAGTGGGTCGGGGCGGATCGTCTCCACGTGCATGACGTCCGGCGCTCGATCACGCACGCTGCGCAGGCGACTGGCCTGACTCGAGGTGAGCGCGGGAATCGCCTCGGGGAGCGCCGCAGCACCGACCGACCGGAACAAGCGCCCCGATTCGTCATCGATGGCGCTGACGGATTCTTCCGGTTGCTCGATTTCGACGATCGCCTGGACGACCACTTCCTGGATCACGCCGTCGTCAACGGCCTGTGCCGGTGGCTCATCACGGAAGAGCCGGGCGTAGGGATCCGGGTCTTGCGTGCTCACCCGGCACACGCTACTGCCGTGTGCACCGATTCGGCCTCTAGGATCGTGCGTCGTGAGTCTCACCCTGGGGATCGTCGGTCTCCCCAATGTCGGCAAGTCGACCCTCTTCAACGCGCTGACCAAGAACGATGTGCTGGCCGCGAATTACCCGTTCGCCACCATCGAGCCGAACACGGGTGTCGTGGGTGTGCCCGATCCCCGTCTGGACACCCTCGCAGAGATGTTCCACTCCGAGCGGGTGGTGCCTGCCACCGTCACCTTCGTGGACATCGCGGGCATCGTCAAGGGCGCATCGGAGGGGGCGGGTCTGGGCAACAAGTTCCTAGCCAACATCCGCGAGTCCGACGCAATATGCCAGGTACTTCGTGCCTTCACGGACGACGACGTGGTGCACGTGGAAGGTCGGGTGTCACCGGCCGAGGACATGGAAACCATCAACACCGAGTTGATCCTCGCCGATCTACAGACGCTGGAGAAGGCGATCCCGCGACTGCAGAAGGAAGCGCGCAACGACAAGAGCAAGGCTCCCTTACTGGAGGCCGCTGAGCGCGCCCAGGTGATCCTTGACGGTGGCACCACGCTCTTCGCGTCTGGGTTCGACACGGCACCCATTCGCGAGTTGTTCCTCCTGACGGCCAAGCCGTTCCTGTACGTGATCAATGCCGACGAGGATGAGCTGGCCGATGAGGGATTCAAGCAGCGCATGCGCGACCTCGTCGCACCCGCAGAGGCGGTGTTCCTCAGCGCCAAGCTGGAGGCGGAACTCGCCGAACTCGATGACACGGAGGCACTCGAACTCCTGCAATCAGTTGGGCAAACGGAGTCGGGTCTGCATGCACTCGCACGCGTGGGCTTCGACACCCTCGGACTACAGACCTACCTGACCGCGGGTCCGAAGGAGGCCCGTGCCTGGACGATTCACAAAGGTGACACCGCACCGGAGGCTGCGGGTGTGATCCACACGGACTTCCAGAAGGGCTTCATCAAGGCCGAGATCGTGTCGTTCTCCGAACTCACCGATGCCGGATCGATGGCCGAGGCCAAGGCGCGTGGAAAGGTGCGCATGGAGGGTAAGGACTACGTCATGCAGGACGGGGATGTCGTCGAGTTCCGTTTCAATGTCTAGCCCATCCCTGCAGCTGCACGCAGTGACTGTTGTCATCGACGATTACGACACCGCGATCGCCCACTATGTCGAGGATCTTGGATTCCAACTCGTCGAAGACACGGACTTAGGCGATGGAAAGCGCTGGGTTCGGGTCGCCCCAGATCCCACCGGTGGACCGACGTTGCTTCTCGCCGTTGCCTCGTCCGATGAACAACGCTCGGCGATCGGCAGGCAGACGGGCGGGCGCGTCGCCTTCTTCCTGCACACGAATGACTTCGCCTCCCATCACGCCCGGTTGGTGAAGCGTGGCGTCCGAATGACCGAGGACCCTCGTCACGAGGCCTACGGCACGGTCGTGGTGTTCGAAGATCGCTACGGAAACCTCTGGGACCTCATCGAACCTGCCGGAGTTTATGGTGGTCGGTGACGAGACGTGGTCGATTTTCGCTTCTATGCCCGATCTCGAACTCGTTCCTCTCGATGGTGAGTACTACGTTCATCGACTCGCTTCGGATGCTTCGGTGCCGGAGCCTGTGCCGGAGGGGTTCTGGAGTCTGACCCGAACCGCCGAGGAGATCAGCATCGTCTGCGGCCATGCCATGCCCGGTGCTCGCACGGAGGGCCCCTGGGCCATCTTCCGCGTGGCAGGCGTGCTGGATTTCACGTTGACGGGAATCCTGCATCACGTGCTCGCCCCACTTGCTGCCGCCCGCATCAGCATCTTCAGTCTCTCGACGTTCGATACCGATTACATCCTCGTGCCACAGGGTTCCCGACACGAGGCCATCGAGTCCTGGTGGGAGTCGGGCATCACGGTTGCCGAGTAGGCCCGCATGTTCCGGAGCATGAGTCTGCGACGAGCCGTCATCATCGTTGCCGTCCTGAACGGGCTCTACTTCGTCGTGGAGTTCACGATGGCGAGCAGATCCGGTTCGGTATCGCTGTTCGCCGACAGCATCGACTTCCTCGAGGACGCGAGTCTCAATGTGCTCGTGATCCTGGGGATCGGGTGGACGGCGGCCCGGCGGGCGACCCTCGGTCGATGTCTGGCGGTGCTGTTGCTCGTACCTGCCGTCACCGCACTCTGGGTTCTCGTGAGCAAGGTCGTGAATCCCGAGCCCCCCGCCCCTGTCGAGTGGGGGATCACCAGCGTTGGGGCCCTCGTCGTCAACCTCTTCTGTGCGTACCTGCTGGTGTCACGTCGTAACTCGGAGGGGAGTCTGTCGAAGGCCGCATGGTTGTCCGCACGTAACGATGCTGTGGTCAACGTGGCCATGATCGCCGGAGCCCTGCTGACCCTCGCATGGCTGTCCATCTGGCCCGATGTGGTTCTGGGTGCGATCATCATCGCGCTCAACGCGGATGCGGCGTTCAAGGTGTGGCGAGCTGCCGGTGCTGAGCGGCCTCCGGAGTCCGCGAAACCGTAGGACATAGGGTCATGCGGTGCCCACACGCTCCGATCTCCGAAATTTCGCCATCGTCGCGCACGTCGACCACGGGAAGACGACCCTCGTCGACGCGATGCTGTGGCAGTCCGGGGCCTTCCGGGAGAACCAGGATGTCGCTGAGCGCGTGATGGACTCCATGGATCTGGAGCGCGAGAAGGGGATCACGATCCTCGCGAAGAACACCTCAGTGCACTATGTCGGGCCTTCTGCTCCCGAAGGCGGGGTGACCTTCAACATCATCGACACCCCGGGCCACGCGGATTTCGGCGGCGAGGTCGAGCGCGGACTGGAGATGGTCGACGGTGTTGTGCTCCTCGTCGACGCGTCCGAGGGACCTCTGCCCCAGACCCGTTTCGTCCTGCGCAAGGCACTGGCGAAGCGTCTACCCGTTGTCCTCGTCATCAACAAGGTGGACCGTTCCGATGCGCGCATCAGCGCCGTCGTCGACGAAACCTACGAACTCTTCCTCGATCTCGATGCCGATGAGTCGCAGATCGACTTCCCGATCGTCTACGCGTCGGCCAAGGCGGGTCGCGCATCACTGGCGAAGCCCGCGGACGGGGGTATGCCTGACGAGGAGAACCTGGAGCCCCTCTTCCGCACGCTGCTGGACACCATCCCCGCGCCCGAGTACACCGAGGGTGCCCCGTTGCAGGCGCACGTCACGAACCTTGACGCCTCGCCCTACCTCGGCCGATTGGCTCTGTGTCGCGTGCATGAGGGCACTATCCGCAAGGGTCAGCAGGTCGCGTGGATGCGCAGCGATGGGCGCGTCGATCGCGTCAAGGTCGTCGAGCTGCTCATGACCGAGGCCCTCGATCGGGTTCCCGCGGAGTCCGCGGGGCCCGGCGACATCATCGCTGTCGCCGGCATTCCGGAGATCACCATCGGGGACACGCTGGCCGACGTCGAGAATCCAGTGGCGCTCCCGTTGATCTCGGTCGATGAACCGTCGATCTCGATGACCATCGGCATCAA
The DNA here is from genome assembly GCA_044375955.1 of Candidatus Nanopelagicales bacterium. Lineage (GTDB taxonomy): Bacteria > Actinomycetota > Actinomycetes > S36-B12 > S36-B12 > VGCC01. The sequence goes on from JBILLS010000015.1 coordinate 8,383, forward strand.
CACCTCACCCCTCGCCGGACGAAGTGGCGGAACGAAGTTGACCGCATCCATGGTCAAGTCACGCCTCGAGGCGGAGACGGTGGGCAACGTGTCCATTCGAGTGGTCCCCACCGAGCGCCCGGACACCTGGGAGGTGCAGGGCCGCGGGGAGCTGCAGTTGGCGATCCTCGTCGAGTTGATGAAGCGCGAAGGCTTCGAACTCACCGTGGGCAAACCCCAGGTGGTGACGCGCACCATCGACGGAAAGGTGCACGAACCGATCGAGCGCCTCAGCGTGGACATCCCCGAGGACTATCTCGGGGTGGTGACGCAGTTGATGGCCCTGCGCAAGGGACGGATGGAGCAGATGGTCAACCACGGCACGGGCTGGGTGCGTATGGAGTACCTGGTTCCCGCCCGCGGGTTGATCGGCTTCCGCACCGAATTCCTGACCGAGACCCGCGGCACGGGCCTGTTGCACCACGTCTTCGACCGCTACGAACCGTGGCACGGTGAGTTGCGCACGCGTCCGACCGGATCGCTCGTCGCTGATCGCTCGGGTCAGACGACGGGCTTCGCACTGGCCAACCTGCAGGAGCGCGGCACCATGTTCGTCGGGCCCGGCACCGAGGTCTACGAGGGGATGATCGTCGGCGAGAACTCGCGGGCGGATGACATGGATGTCAATCCCACCAAGGAGAAGAAGCTGACCAATATGCGTGCGTCCACGGGTGACGTGTTGGTTCCCCTCATCCCGCACAAGCAACTCTCCCTGGAACAGGCGCTCGAGTTCTGCCGTGAGGATGAGTGCGTCGAAGTCGCTCCTTCGGCGGTGCGACTGCGCAAGGTCATCCTGGCCGCGACGGATCGGGTCAAGGCCTCGCGGGGCCGTAAGTCCTAATCGGTCAGGTGCGTTCGGAAGAACTCCACCTCGGTGCGCAACAGGTTCTCGGTGACGATCTCCTGCGGAGTCATGTGCGTGACACCCGAGAGGGGGAGCACGGAGTGCGGCTTCCCGGCCGCGAGCAGTGCGCTCGACAGCTGCAGGGTGTGTGCGGCGAGGACGTTGTCGTCTGCCAGCCCATGGATGAGGAGCAGTGGACGGGTGAGGTTTCCTGCGCGAGTGAGGAGGGAGTTCGCGTCGTACACGGTGACGTTGTCCTGCGGGAGCCCGAGGTAACGCTCGGTGTAGGCCGTGTCGTAGAGCCGCCAGTCGGTGACCGGCGCACCCGCGACCGCGGCATGGAAGACGTCGGGTCGATCGAGCACGGCGAGGGCCGCTAAGTACCCCCCGAACGACCATCCGCGGATGCCCACCCGTGTCGCATCGAGATCGGGGAATGCCGCAAGCACCGACTGCAGTCCGGTCACCTGATCGGCGAGCACTCTGGAGGCGAGGTCACCCGCGACGGCGTGCTCCCATTCGGGTCCCACACCAGGTGTCCCGCGGCCGTCGACCACCACGACCGCGAAACCCTGATCCGCCAACCACTGCTCCGTGAGGTAGGCCGCACCGCTGCGCACCACGCGCTGTGCGTGCGGGCCGCCGTACGGCGAACAGATGACCGGCAGGCGCGTACCGTCCACGTGATCTCGGGGGAGCAGTACCGCGCACCGGATCCGCGGATCCGTGGGAACGTGCATGTGCACGACGGGTGAGACGAGCGGTGTCTCCGCGTGTGAGGTGATCGGGTGACCACCCCCGTCTATCAGCAGTCGAGCCTGGGATCGGGTCTCGCCGAGGGTGGCGCATACGGTCACTCGAGGGAGCGCAGTGCTGCCGTTGGTGGCGGCGGCGCACCAGCCGTCGGTGGGGGTCAACCAGGTGAGGTGACCCCCGGGAGTGATGTGCGCGACCGCACGCGTGGTCGGACTGGGCTGCGCGCCGATGACGAAGCCGCCGTCATCCGCGCTGAGGAGTGCATCGACCTGGATGTCGGGAGGTGTCAGTGGTGCGCCATCGCGGCAAAGCCGGAAGGCACCCGCATCCGGCAGCACCTCCAGGAGTGATCTGTCGGATCCCTCCCGTGGAACCCCGGGAATCAGGGTGATCCACGGTGTACATGTGCGTCGACCGCGTTCGACGACGCGACCGCGCGTATCGACGGAGAGGATGAGTTGTGTGCGTTGGTCGCGGGATAGAACACTGACGATCGCCCGCTCGTCCTCGGTCGGATGCACGGTGGCGAGGTACGGGAACGCGTCGTGGTCCCACTCGACCTCTGTGAGCCGACCTTCCAGGGTCGCCACATGCAGGCTGACCTGCGGGTTACCGAACCCGGCCTGCGGATAGCGGTGCGGGACGGGATCGCGCTCGGGTTGGGCCGGATCACCGATCCATCGAATCGGTACCGGATCCTCGTCGCTACGTTCGATGAGCAAGGTCGCCGAGTCGGAGAACCACCATGTGCCGCGATGGCGATCGAGCTCTTCGGCGGCGACGAAGTCCGCGAGGCCGTAGGTGACGGTCTCCGACTCCGGCGAGGCGATGCACCCGCCATCGGACACGTGCACTGCATTCCCCGAGACGTAGGCGACCCGCGTGCCGTCGGGGGAGATACGCGGATCGATCACCGCGCCGTCATGGGGGATGTGACGGATCTCCCCGGAGGTGGTGTCGACCTGGTAGAGGGCGCCGTCGAGTGCGAAGGCAACCGCGCGCGCACCGGTGTCCGATGAGAAGTCGGTGATGCCGGTGGTCACCTCGCGTAAGCGCTCGCGGCGTGCTGCCTCGCGCGGGTCGAGGTCCCGGGTCGAGGCGGTGAGTGCCGCGGAATCGACCAGACGGACTTCGCGCCATCCCTCCGACTCACGCATCACCCACAGATCACCGGCGGGGACGCGTGAACCGGCACTGCGGATGAAGACCACGCGGTCGTCGGCAACGCGGAACGAGCGGGGGATACCCAGGCGGAAATTGCGCGTCAGGGCCTTCTGCCGCGGGTAGGTCTCCACGCGCCCATGCTGCCGCATCTAGTCTGCTGCCGTGATCGCCTCCGACCGCCGCCTGCTCATCGTCCATGCGCATCCCGACGACGAGAGCATCGGGACCGGTGTGACGCTGGCGAAGTACGTCGACGAGGGCGCTCACGTCACGCTGGTCACCTGCACTTTGGGTGAGGAGGGCGAAGTCCTCACCCCGGAGTTGTCCCACCTGGCGGCCGATAAGGAGGATCGCCTCGGTGAGCACCGGATCGGTGAGCTGACCGCCGCGATGGCCGAACTGGGCGTCACCGACTTCCGCCTCCTCGGGGGTGCGGGTCGTTTCCGCGACTCCGGAATGGTGGGCACCCCCGCGAATGACAACCCGCAGGCCTTCTGGCGCGCGGACCTCCTGGATGCCGCGACCGAACTCGTCGCGATCATCCGAGAGGTGCGTCCGCAGGTCGCCGTCACGTACGACGACTTCGGTCTGTACGGGCACCCGGATCACATCCAGGCACACCGGGTCACGCACTACGCGGTGAGCCTTGCGGAGAGTCCCACCTTCCGACCCGACCTCGGACCAGCGTGGTCAGTGGAGAAGATCTACTGGACCGCCATGCCTCGAAGCGTCATCATCGCTGGCATCGAGGAACTCAAAGCCATGGGTATGGACGACGAGTTCACGGCGATGAACCCCGAGGACATCGACTTCGCGTGCCCCGATGATGTCGTCACAACCATGATCGATGGTCGGGACAAGCTGCCACGCAAGATGGCCGCACTCGCTGCGCATGCAACGCAGGTGAATGTGCAGGAGGGCTTCTTCGCGCTGTCGAACAATCTCGGCTCCAAAGGTTTCGGCGTGGAGTACTTCCGACTCGTGCGCGGCGGTGACGGCGGTTCCTATTCCATGTCGGATCCGGAGACCGATCTGTTCGCGGGAATCAGCACCGAGTGAGATCCGCGTCCGTTCTACTCGGCATGTTCGTGGGCGCCCTCCTCGGTGTCATCGGTGCCTTCCTCCAGGCCCAGCGACTCGTGATCGAGCAGTGGGGCTTTTCGATCCCGTGGGGCGCGATCGTCGCCTGTATCGGAATTCTGATCGTGATCCGTGGTGCCGTGGTCGGAGCCGGTACTCGGTGGGCGGGCTGGGGCGTGATCCTCGGGTGGCTCGGCGCCAGCATCGCCCTCTCGGCGGAGTCACCGTCGGGGGACATCGCCATCTCATCCGGGGTGCGCCAGATGACCTACCTGCTCACCACGGTGATCCTGGGCGCGATGTTGGCCACCCTCCCACCGAGGTTGCGGAACCCGCGGTCCAGCACGCACGTCGGAGCCTGACGAAGGATCGGGAACGCCAGCACCTACCATCAGTAGGTCACGCCACGTGGGAGGTCAGGGGTTGTCAGAGCATCGGGCAGGTATGCCCGCGGCAGCCCGTTACACCCTGATCGCGGGTGGCGTGGTCGCGGCGGTCGTCGCGGGCGTCTATCTCTGGCTCGTCCTGTCCACCGGAACGACCATCCACCCGGGGACCTCCGTCTCCGGAATCGCCATCGGGGGGATGTCCCGCGACGAGGCCATCGAGACCCTGCAGCGCAGGGTTGGCTCGGACGCTCGCAAACACTTCACGCTGGTCGCGGGGGAGGAGGAATTCCGGCTCAGTCCCAAGGAACTCGGCCTCCGGCTACGACTGCCGGCGACCGTCGACCAGGCCATCGGCCGCAGCTGGAATCCGGTGACCGCCTTCCAGAACCGATTCGCCACCACCGAACTCGCGCCCCAGGTCGAGGTCGATGACGCAACCCTCGACGCCGGCATCGCGAACCTCGCGCGGAGCATCGACACCCCGCCCATCGAACCCACGTTGAGTGTCTCCGGGGGGAAGGCGACGCTGAACCCGGGAGTGCCGGGTGTCGAGCTCGACCAGGAGGCCTCGCGGGAACTTCTTGTCGAGAGTCTCCTCCAACCACGCGCAGACATCGCACTTCCGCTCATCACTGTCTCGCCCGAGGTGAGCGATGATGCGGCTCAGCGCGCGCGTGCGCTCGCGAAATCGGCGATCGCGGAGCCAGTGACGGTGCAAGCCGGGGGCGTCACCGCGACGATTCCCACATCCGCCCTGGTCAAGGCGCTGAGTTTCACGCGCGAAGGTGGCGAACTCGTACCGAAGCTCGACGGAGCCGTGCTCCACGAGTCGATCGCCGATCAACTCGCCGAGGTCGAGACTCCGGGTCGTGATGCAACCTTCCAGATCACCAAGGGTGTCCCGGTCGTGGTGCCGTCACTGGTCGGCCGGGGTATCGCGGACGAGGAGCTCGCGACTGCGGTCACGGGTGTCCTGGGTGCCACCGGAGCCGCGCGAGACGTGACGGTCTCCTTCGGGGTCCGTGAACCCGAACTCACCACGGAGGAGGCGAAGGCCCTCGGCATCACCGAGAAGTTGTCCACTTTCACCCAGAACTTCCCGTACGCCGCGTATCGCGTACAGAACATCGGCCAGGCGGCCGAATACATCGATGGCACCCTGCTGATGCCAGGTGAGGTCTTCTCGATGAACGAGGTGATCAAGGAACGCACTCCCGAGAACGGCTACACGCTGGGAATCGTCATCGGGCCGGGCGGAATATTCGAAGAGCAACAGGGTGGCGGTGTCTCCGCGTCGGCAACCGCCGTGTGGACAGCGGCGTTCTTCGCGGGCATGGAGGAGGTGAGTACACGAGCACATTCGATCTACATCAGTCGCTACCAACCAGGACTCGAGGCTACGGTCGCCTGGGGTTTGTTCGATATGCAGTTCCGCAACAGCAACCCCAACCCCGTGTTCATCACGACGAAGATGACGAATACATCCCTCAGGGTCACCTTCTGGGGAACGCGCCAATATGACGAGATCACGGCGGAATTCGGGCCGAAGACGAACATCCGTCCCTACAGCGTGATTGAGAAGAGGAAGAAGGTCAAGGAGGGCTGCATGGAGCAGTCCGGTGTGGATGGCTTCAATATCAATGTGGATCGGGTCTTCTTCAACGATGGGCAGGAGGTGAAGCGTGAAACCTTCAGCACCTCCTATCGGCCCGCTCCCCAGGTCAAGTGCGGAGTCAAGAAGCCCAAGGATGACGACGAAGAACTGCTGATCGAGGAGCTACCCCCTGTGGCTCCACCGGGCACTCTGCCCGGGAACGAATTCGTCAACACCCCCGCCGCTTAGCGGGGCTCGACCGACTGGCCATCGGGGCCGTCGGTCACCTGGTATCCCAGTTCCGCGATGCGGGTTCGCAGAGCATCTGATTCCGCCCAATCTTTGTTGGCGCGGGCATGGGAGCGCAGCTCGACAAGGGCTGCAACGTCATCGGGCACTTCATGCGAGCGTCCGACATCGCGGGTGAGATCCAGACCCAGGACGCGGTCGGCCCATGCGAAGAACTCGAACTTCGCGCCATCCTCAGCCGGGTCACGTTCCACCTGGTGCAGGAGTTGGAGCGCGCGTGGGGTGTCGAGATCGTCCCGGACGGCGGACCGGAAATCATCTCGCCAGGAATCAGGTATGGGCCGTGAGGCGGACGTGGCCCAGACCGCGACGCGCGCGCGCCACCGTGACAGCGTGGTGGCAGCGCCCTCGATCACCGACCACGTGAGGTTCATCTGCTGCCGATACCGGTGCTGCAGGAACGCCAGGCGCAACGCGAGTGGATCTATACCCCGCTCCACGACATGGTCGACGAGCACCACGTTCCCCGCGGACTTGCTCATCTTGCGTCCGTCGAAAAGCAGGTGCTCGGCGTGCACCCAGGTAGTGACCACTTCATGGCCCACGGCTGCGTTGCTCTGTGCCCGCTCGTCTTCGTGATGGGGGAAGCGGAGGTCGATGCCGCCGGTGTGGATGTCGATGCGCGGACCTAGTAGCCGCAGGCTCATCACGCTGCACTCGATGTGCCAGCCGGGGAATCCGCGACCCCACGGGGTGTCCCACACCATCTGAGTACGAGTGTCCCCGGCGTGCTTCCATAGCGCCCAGTCGGCATGGAATCGCTTGGCGGTCGGGGCGCTCCCGTCGAACTTGTGTCCTGCCCGCAGGTCCTCGATGCGATTGCCGCTGATCCGTCCATAGTCCGACACCGAGGTCACGTCGAAGTACACCGAGTGGTCGTCGCCGACGTACGCGTGACCGGATGCGATCAGGTCACCGATCAACTCGATCATGGCGTCGATCCAGTCGCTGGCCCTCGGGTACTCATCGGCGGGGTAGATGTTGAGCGCAGCAAGGTCTCGGTGGAATGCCGCCTCGTACCGTCGGGCCACGTCGTAGGCCGAGCTCCCCGTCGTCTCGGCCTCCCGGACGACACGATCCTCGATGCCCCCCTGGCCCTCGTCGACACCGCCCAAACCGGTGTCATCGGCCATATGACCGACATCGGTGATGTTCTGGACGACCTGGGTGCGCAGTCCTTCGTCTCGGGCGACCCGCGCAATCAGATCCGTGACCAGGAAGGTGCGCATATTGCCCACGTGGGCGTCGCGGTAGACCGTGGGCCCGCAGGCGTAGATACGCAGGACTCCCGGGGTGATGGGCTCGATGGTCACCGCTGCGCGCGAGACGGTGTCGTACAGGCGCACCCGGTCAGCCTAAGCGGCCAGCCACATACCTGCCGTGTACGGTGAGACGCGCAGGGTGGACCTGCCATGGTTCGGACATTCGGAGGCGCACGATGACGTACGTCATCACATTCCCGTGTGTGGATCTCAAGGACAAGGCATGCATCGAGGAATGTCCGGTCGACTGCATCTACGAGGGTGACCGGATGCTCTACATCCAGCCGGATGAGTGCGTGGACTGTGGGGCCTGCGAACCCGTCTGCCCGGTCGAGGCCATCTTTTACGAGGACGATGTCCCGGATGAATGGGCCGACTACACAGCGGCTAACGCCGAGTTCTTCGCCGAGCTGGGATCCCCGGGTGGTGCGGCCAAGTTGGGTCCCCAGTCCCTCGACGCCGGCATCCTCGCGAACGTGCCGCCGCAGCAACACGATCACTGATCTTGAACTGGGCGCGGCTCCCAGATTTCCCCTGGGACACCCTCGCGCCTGCGCGTGAGCGCGCAGCCGCACACCACGACGGCATCGTCGACCTCTCCGTCGGCACTCCCGTCGACCCCACTCCCTCCGTGGTCACCGATGCCCTGATCGCGCACGCGAATGCACCCGGGTATCCCGCGACGGCGGGAACCGATGCGATGCGCGCATCGATCCACGGGTGGATCGAGCGGCGACTCGGTGGAGTCGCCGGGTCCGCGGTCCTGCCGACGATCGGCTCCAAGGAGGCGATCGCCACTCTGCCCTGGGTGCTGGGTCTGTCCGGGCCGGTCGTCATTCCAGAGATCGCCTATCCCACCTACGCCGTCGGCGCGGTGGCCGCCGGCCTGGACTACGTGGCGAGCGACCGTCCCGAGGAGGTCGCCGATGCCAGTGCGATCTGGGTGAACTCGCCGTCGAACCCCACGGGGCGGGTGTTGTCCGCGCACCGTCTGGCGGAGATCGTCGCCCATGCGCGCAGCCGTGGGATTCCGGTCCTCAGCGATGAGTGCTACATCGAACTGGGGTGGACCGCACAGCCGGTGTCGGTCCTGCACCCGGATGTCAATGGTGGTGACCTGAGGGGAATCGTCGCCGTGCACTCCCTCTCGAAGCGCTCCACCATGGCCGGATACCGATTCGGATTCGTCGCCGGTGATCCGCGCGTGATCGCCGATCTGCTGGAGCGCCGCAAGCACCTGGGAGAGATGGTCCCGACCCCCGTCCAGCACGCCGCGGCGGCGGCCTACGCCGACGATGCCCACGTCGAGGAGCAGCGTGCCCGCTACGCCCGCAGGCGCGGCCGTCTGCATGCTGCCGTCGTATCGGCCGGTTTCACCATCGACCACAGTGATGCGGGGTTGTACCTCTGGATCACGCGTGATGAACCCTGCTGGGATGTCGTCGACTGGTTCGCGGAACGGGGCATCCTCGTGACGCCGGGAGACTTCTACGGACCCCGCGGCGCGCGACATGTGCGGGTGGCGCTGACGGCGACCGACGCGACCGTGGACGCGGCCGTGGAACGTCTGACGGTGTGAGCCCGGTCACGGACCGGGGTTCCCCATCTCACCCCCACGACGCGTCGGTACGCTCGGCGTAGGAGGAGTGCGTGAGCGACTACATACTGAACTACCCCGGGGGCGAGTTACCTCTCAGCGAAGTCCCGGCAACCGTCGGTGAGCGGGGCCTCGACATCGCCCCACTGCTCAAGGACACCGGACACGTCACCCTCGATCACGGATTCCTGAACACTGCGGCGTGTTCCTCGGCCATCACCTACATCGATGGCGATGCCGGCATCCTGCGCTACCGCGGCTACCCGATCGAGCAACTCGCAGAGAAGTCCACCTTCCTCGAGGTCGCGTACCTGCTCAACTACGGGGATCTCCCCACCGCGCAGGAACTGGCCGATTTCGAGTCCTCGATCACCAAGCACACGATGCTGCACGAGGAACTGCGCATGTTCTTCGATGGTTTCCCGCGGGATGCGCACCCCATGCCGGTTCTCTCGTCGGCGGTCTCGGCCCTGTCCACCTTCTATCAGGATTCTCTGGACCCGTTCGACCCCGAGCAGGTGCACATCTCCATGATCCGCCTGCTGGCGAAGGTTCCCACCATCGCGGCATACGCCTACAAGAAGTCGGTGGGCCAGCCCTATCTGTACCCGGACAACAATCTCGGCTTCATCGCGAACTTCCTGCGCATGACCTTCGGGGTACCTGCGGAGGAGTACGTTCCGGATCCGATCGTGGTCCGCGCACTCGATCAACTCTTCATCCTGCATGCGGACCACGAACAGAACTGCTCCACGTCGACCGTGCGCATGGTGGGCTCGTCCCACGCGAACCTCTTCGCCTCGGTGTCGGCGGGCATCAACGCACTCTTCGGCCCGCTGCACGGAGGTGCCAACCAGGCTGTCTTGGAGATGCTGGCGGAGATCCACGCCTCCGACGAAGGAGTCGAGGGGTTCATTCGGCGCGTCAAGAATCGTGAAGACGGGATCCGCCTCATGGGCTTCGGTCATCGCGTCTACAAGAACTACGACCCACGGGCCGCCATCGTCAAGAAGACCGCCTACGAGGTCCTCGATCAGATGAAGGTCGATGATCCCCTCCTTGAGATCGCCCTGAGACTCGAGGAGGTGGCTCTCGCGGACGACTTCTTCGTCGGGCGCAAGCTCTACCCGAACGTCGACTTCTACACGGGCTTGATCTACAAGGCGATGGGCTTCCCGACCCGCATGTTCACGGTGATGTTCGCACTCGGTCGCCTACCGGGGTGGATTGCCCAGTGGAACGAGATGATCAACGACCCCACCACCAAGATCGGCCGGCCGCGTCAGGTCTACGTGGGCGAAGTGATGCGGGACTACATCCCGCTCGGCGACCGCTGATCAGTCGTTGGTGTGCAGCGCCGGGTTCAAGCCCTGCCACTGACCCGATCGCGGCGTCACTTCGATGGCCCCGGTGCTGGAATTGCGTCGGAACAACAATCCGCTCGCCCCGGACACCTCCCGTGCCTTGACGGTGGTTCCATCCGGTAGGAGAACCTTGGAACCTGCGGTGACGTAGAGCCCCGCTTCGACGATGCAGTCGTCACCCAGCGAGATCCCGACTCCGGCGTTGGCGCCGATGAGGCAGCCACCCCCGATGCTGATGACCTCGGTACCTCCCCCGGAGAGCGTTCCCATGATCGAGGCCCCGCCCCCGATGTCCGAGCCGTTGCCGACGATGACCCCGGCGGAAATGCGGCCCTCGACCATCGATGTGCCGAGGGTCCCGGCGTTGAAGTTCACGAATCCCTCGTGCATTACGACGGTGCCCTCGGCCAGGTGGGCTCCGAGGCGTACGCGGTCGGCGTCGGCGATGCGCACGCCGCCGGGGACGACGTAGTCGATCATGCGGGGGAAGCGGTCGATCCCGAAGACGGTGAGGTGGATGCCCCGGGCGCGTGCCCGCAGACGCACCTGCGTGACGCGATCGACGGCGACGGGGCCGATGTTGGTCCACGCCACGAGCGGAAGGAGACCGAAGATCCCGTCCAGGTTGATCGTGCGTGGTGCGGCGAGACGGGCGGAGAGCAGGTGCAGGCGGAGGTAGGCATCGGCTGTGTTCTCCGGGGCGGCATCGAGGTCATCGACGACCGTACGCACTGTCTGGACTTCCACCTCGCGCAGTTCGTCATGGCTGATGCCGGACTCCAGGCCGGCCACGTCCGCAGGCGTCGCACCTAACGTCGGAGCCGGGTACCAGACATCCAAGACGACCCCATCGCACAGGGTGGCCAGTCCCAGGCCTGAGGCGGTGCGCATCGCACTACCGTAGCGACGTGGCACTCGATACCGGTGGAGATGTGATCGATCTCGCCTGTCAATTGATCGATATCCCGAGTGTTTCCGGCGATGAGCGAGTCATCGCGGATTTGATCGAAGCGGTGCTGATGGATGCACCGCATCTCAACGTCACCCGTATCGGACACACACTGGTTGCGCGGACGGAGCGCGGGGCCAGTCGCCGGGTGCTCATCGGTGGCCATCTCGACACGGTCCCCGGCAACCATGCCCGTGCCTCCGTGGTCGACGGTGTGTTGTCCGGCCTGGGCTCGGTGGACATGAAGGCCAACGTCGCGATCGCGCTCCGCGCGGCCCTGGACGTCACTGAGCCGGTGTATGACGTCACCTACCTTTTCTATGACTGTGAAGAGGTTGAAGCAGAACGAAACGGTCTCCTGCGCGTTCTACGTGAGCGACCGGAGCTTCTGGAGTGTGACGTTGCGATCCTGATGGAACCGAGTAATGGTGGCGTCGAGGCAGGTTGCCAGGGAACGATGCGGGTCGAGGTCGCGATTCCGGGTGAGCGTGCCCACAGTGCGCGTGCGTGGATGGGAACCAACGCGATCCACGGTGCCCATCGGCTCCTCGCGGCCCTGGATGCCTTCGAAGCCGAGCAGCCGGTTGTCGATGGGTTGACCTACCGTGAGGGACTCAATGCGGTGGGTATCCGTGGAGGTGTGGCCGGCAACGTGATTCCGGATTCCTGTGTCGTGACGCTGAACTACCGCTTCGCACCGCACCGCACCGAGGAGCAGGCGCGGGAGTTCCTCGAGTCCTTCATCGCGAAGGCAGGTGTAGGCGATGCCGTGGTGGAGATCGTGGATTCGGCGCCCGGGGCACGACCGGGGGTGAACGATCCCTTCATCGCCGGTTTCATCGCTGCGATGGGTGTGTCACCACGGCCCAAGTACGGGTGGACGGATGTGGCGCGGTTCAGCGCCCTGGGTGTCCCGGCACTCAACTTCGGTGCGGGGGATCCGAGCCTTGCGCACCACGCGGACGAGCACGTGCAGGTGAGCCAGGTGCGCGAGGTCGAAGGTCTCCTGCGCACCTGGCTGACAACTACGCCTGCTTGATCGCCTCGACATCCAGGGTGATCTTGACCTCGTCGCTCACGAGAACGCCACCGGTTTCGAGTGCGGCGTTCCACACCAGGCCGTAGTCCTTGCGGTTGATTGTCGCCTCGCCCTCGAATCCGATGCGCGTGTTCCCGAACGGGTCCTGGCTGATGCCCACGAGCTCGAATTCCACCGGAACCGTCGTGGTCACACCGTGCAGGCTGAACTCACCGGTGACGATGAAGTCGTCACCGTCGGCCCGTACGCCCGTGCTGGTGAAGGTGAGGGTGGGGAACTTCTCGACGTCGAGGAAGTCGGGGGACTTGAGGTGGGCGTCCCGATCCGCATTACCGGTCGAGATGCTCGCGGTCTGGGCCACGAGTTCCGCCGAGCTCGCGGCCGGGTTCGCGCCGTCGAGGGTCATGGAGCCGGAGAAGTCCGTGAACTCACCGCGGACCTTGGCGATCATCGCGTGCCGGACCGTGAAGCCGATGGTGGTGTGGGACTGGTCGATGACCCAGGTCCCGGTCGTTGCTGAGAGGTCTGCCATCTGGTGCCCTTCCAAAATAGTTGAATGTTCAACAGAATCCTAGCCGCCCTGCGTGCGGCTGTCCAACCCGGTTTAATTCAGGGGTGCCGGTGTTCTTCGTCCTTGTCGCCATCGGTGTCGTCGGAGCGGCCTTCTGGTGGTGGACCCGGACCCGGTGGTCGGATGCGCCCGCGCCCGTCGCACGCGATGAACGGCCCGCGGGATTCGACGTGGTCCTGCGTGGCTACCGCATGGACGAGGTCGATGCCGAGGTCGAGGCCCTGCGGGCACGTGTGCGCCAGCTGGAGGGGCGATGACCCGCCAGCCCGCCACGTCCCACCTCAGCCTCGACGTCGTCGTCGCCGCCCCCCCGGAGGCGGTGTTCGCCGCCCTGACCCAGTGGGCCGAACAGGGGCGCTGGATGCTCGGGACCCGGGTCTCGGTCACCGGGGGTGACGGGGTCTCGGTCGGATCGGAACTCTCCGCATGGACGGGTCTCGGTCGGGTCGGCTTCTGGGACACGATGGTGATCACCCGGTGGGAGCCGCCTGCACGGGTCGACGTCCTGCACACCGGTGCCGTCGTCCGCGGGACGGGCTCCATGGAGGTGCTCGCGCTCCCCGGTCGGCGATCCCGTTTCCTGTGGTCCGAGGACCTGGTCATCCCGCTCGGTGCCCTGGGTGCGATCGGTTGGCCGGTCGTGCGGCCGGTCTTCCGTGCCGGCGTTCTCAAGTCCCTGCGCGCCTTCGCCCGCCTCGTGGAGACCGGGACCCTGCCGAGCGCCCCCCTGTCGCTCAGGGGATAATGGTGCATTCGCTGTGGAGCCCTCGGGGTTCGGCAGCCAGGAAGGGGTTCACATGGCCGCGATGAAGCCGAGAACGGGCGATGGTCCGCTCGAGGTCACCAAGGAGGGCCGCGGTTACGTGATGCGTGTTCCCCTGGAGGGCGGCGGCCGTCTCGTCGTCGAGCTCAATGCCACCGAGGTCAAAGACCTCGGCGACGCACTGCTGGCCGCTGTCCCCGGTTAGTCGCCGGCTTCCTCGGACCTGCGGGCCAGGAGCGCCACCAGGAGTCCCGAACCCACCGTCATCAGGGCGGGTACCCAATCGTCGTCGTGTTCGATCATGCCCGCCGCGTCCCGGAGTGCGGTGGTGTCCACATCGCGCTGCGACGGATCGGCCATACCGGTGCGGCCGAGCATGCCGCATAGGACGAGCAAGCCGCCGATTCGCAGGAGTCGCTTCGCCTGGCTGACGATGGCCGGATACTCGGCACGGTCACCGTCGACCACGACGAGGTCGTAGGCGCCGTCGGACATGCGCGGGAGCACATCGAGGGCCCGGCCCGCGATCAGGCGTGAGCGCGACGGGCTATGGCCCAGCTCGGTGAAGGTCTCGCGTGCGGCACGCTGCCCCTCGGCTTCGATATCGATGCTCGTGAGCACGCCACCATGTGTCATGCCGGCGAGGAGTGCGGCGCCGGAGACGCCAGCCCCCGTTCCCACCTCGACGATCGCCTGGGCGGAGATCGCCGCAGCCAGGAGGCGGAGGGTGGTGGCGGCGGCGGGCGAGACGGGCTCCACGCCGAGTTCCTCGGAACGATCCCGCGCGCGGCGGAGTGCTTCGCCCTCGTCGACCCACGAGTCGGCGAAGGCCCAAGCCTGAGCGGTGACCGGAGTGCTCATGTTCTCCCCCTCGGGTGGAGCTGGTCGGGTGGGCAGCGCGCGATGCGAGCCTAACGTCCTCTACGGTGGAGGTCTGGTGCTCTGCAGGAACATCAGCACACGCGACGACCCGTGAACGAGGCTGGATGTCCGATCCGCTCATCCCGCGACCGGTGTATATGACGCCGGCCGCGCCCCCGCCTTCCCCACCGCAGCGGCGCGGACCGGGATGGGTCGCGGTCGTGCTCGTGGCCACCCTCGTGTCCGTGATCGTCGGTGGGGTCGCAGGTCTCGGCGGCTATCTCCTGGGCAGTGCGGTAGACCAGGCCGAACCCGAGGTTGCGGCGGTCGTGACCGAGGCGCGGCCGGCGGTTGCGTCGGACGTCGTTGCCTCGTCGATCGGGGACATCGTCACGCAGGTGCTCCCCACGGTCGTGTCGATCGAGGTGGTCGGTGATGACGGCGAGGGAAGCGGTTCGGGCTTCATCATCCGGTCCGATGGTTACATCCTCACCAACAATCACGTTGCCGCACCGGCCGAGGACAACGGCAAACTCACCGTGTACTTCGACAACGGCGAGAGCGTCCCGGCGACGATCGTCGGCACGAACCAGTCGTATGACCTTGCCGTGCTGAAGGTGGATGCGGAGAACCTGCCGGTCGTCGAATTGGGTGACTCCGATTCCGTTGCGGTTGGTGACCCGGCGATCGCGATCGGCGCACCGCTGGGTCTCGAAGGAACAGTGACGTCCGGCATCATCAGCTCGCGCGATAGACCGGTGACTGCCGGTGGCGTCGGCGATCTGTCCTACATCAATGCGATCCAGACCGATGCCGCGATCAATCCCGGTAACTCGGGGGGCCCACTGCTCAACCTCGCGGGACAGGTGATCGGCATCAACTCCGCGATCGCGACGGTGGTGCAGTCCTTCACGGGCGAAGGGGGCTCCATCGGTTTGGGCTTTGCGATCCCGATCAATTCGGCCAAGCGCATCGCCGATGAGATCATCGAGACGGGGCAGTCATCGACACCGATCATCGGAGTCTCACTCGACACCGCCTACACCGGGGACGGTGCGCGGATCAGCGAAGTGAACGCGAACGGGCCTGCGGATAAGGCCGGTCTGCGTCCGGGCGATGTCATCGTCGGGATCGGTGACCGCGACGCCCGCGATGCCACCGAACTCGTCGTGGCGATTCGCAGTTACGCCCCCGGGGACACCGTCACGCTCACCTTCGTGCGTAACGGGCGTGAGGAGCAGGTAACGCTGACCCTGGGCGCGACGGATTCCCTCAGCTAGCGCGCGTACCCTGACGTCATGTTCGACATCGGCCTGGGCGAGATCCTCGTCCTCGCAGTCGTGGGCCTGCTGGTCTTCGGTCCCGATCGGCTTCCCAAGGCCGCCGCGGATGCCGGACGATGGATTCGACAGATCAAGGCGATGGCGGCGAATGCCAAGAGTGATCTGGCCGACTCAGCCGGCGTCGATCTCTCGGACACGGTGGGCGCGGTCAAGGAATTGCGGGATCTGCATCCCAAGCGGTGGGCGGCGGGCATCCTCGACGATGACGAGTCACCGAAGAAGAAGTCCACGGGCTCGGTCGGGCCCGTTCCCTTCGATCCGGATGTCGCCTAGGCCGGACTGATCGTCAGGTTCATGCCGCTGAGGCCGCGGGGCCGCGCGGCCAGGGTCTGCGCGAGCCCGGTGAGTGCCTGCGCCGCGGGTGCATCGGGATGATCGACGACCAGCGGGTGCCCGGTATCGCCACCCTCGCGTAGTCGTGGGTCGAAAGGGATCCGGGCCAGGAGGGGAACCTCGGTCCCGAGGGCCCGGGAGATCCGCTCGGCGACGAGGTCACCTCCGCCGACACCGAACAGGTCGAGTGGTTCCCCGCAGTGCGGGCAAGGAAACCCGGACATGTTCTCCACCACACCGAGCACCTTCTGATGCGTCTGTGTTGCGAGGGTGCCCGCACGTACGGCCACGTCGGCGGAACCCAATTGCGGGGTCGTCACGACGATGATCTCCGCCTTGGGGAGGAGTTGGGCGGTCGAGATCGCGATATCTCCCGTCCCGGGAGGAAGGTCGAGCAGCAGGATGTCCAGATCACCCCACCAGACATCGGAGAGGAACTGCTCCAAAGCTCTGTGCAGCATCGGGCCGCGGAAAGCGATGGGTGTCTCGATCCCACCCGGCTTGAACGACAGCATGGAGATCACGCGAACTCCATACCCTTGCGGGGGCATGATCATTCCCTCCACCATCGTGGGGGGATTGGTGATGTTGAGGATGCGGGGGATCGAGTGTCCGTAGACGTCGGCGTCGAGGAGTCCGACGGTCAGACCACGGTGGGCGAGGGCCACCGCGAGGTTGGCGGTCACCGAGGACTTACCGACCCCACCCTTGCCTGAGGCGATCGCGAAGATGCGCGTGGTGTTACCCGGCTGGGTGAAGACGATCTCCTTGGCTGCGCCACCGCGGAGTTTCGCCTTGAGCTCCGTGCGCTGTTCATCGCTCATCACATCGAGCTGGACCTCGACGCGGGTGACGTGGGGGACCTTCATCACCGCATCCGAGACCCGATCCTGGATCGCTCCCCGCATAGGGCAGGTGGAGACGGTGAGGTAGATGCCGACTTCCACGGTTCCGTCCGATTTCACGTCGACGCCTTTGACCATGCCCAGGTCCGTGATCGGTCGATTGATCTCGGGATCGTTCACCGTTGTCAGGGCAGCGGTGATCGCCTGAAGGTCGGGTTGGGTCATGTGTCGATGCTAGTCAGCGCTGGTGGAGCCCGCGTCGCGCTTCCGACCCTCGAGCGCATCGATGCGCTCGAGGAGCTCGTCGAGCACATCGCGGAGCTCGGAACGGACGTAGTCGCGTGTGGCGAGGTCACCGAGGCTGCTGCGCAGAGCTGAGATCTCCCGGGCCATGTAGTCGCTGTCCGCGAGGATCCGTTCGGTTCGCTCGCGATCCTCCTGGTACTGAACTCGATCGCGGTCCGTCTGACGGTTCTGGGCCAACAGGATCAGGGGCGCCGCATAGGAGGCCTGCAGGGACAGGAGAAGCGTCAGGAAGATGAACGGGTACTCGTCGGGGCGCAGATACTCCGGAGCGAAGACGTTGAACAGCACCCAGATGATGATCACGATCGTCATCCAGGCGATGAAGGCCCATGACCCGATGTACCGGGCAACGCGCTCAGAGATACGACCGAATCTCTCGGAATCGACACTGGGTCGCACGGTGAGCGTGCGATCGAGGGGCTGATCCACCCGGTACCTAGCCATCGCCGGCCCCCGGGGTGTGGGTTTCCCGCCAATCCTCGGGAAGCATGTGGTCGATGACGTCGTCGACCGTGACAGCCCCCACCAGGTGGCCGGCATCGTCGACCACGGGGAGTGCGACCAGGTTGTATGCAGCAAATGAACGCGTCACCTCGGTCAGCGGTGCACTCGGTGACATCGGTTCCAGGTTTGTGTCCAGGACAGCCGAGACCAGGGTCGAGGGTGGCTCGCGCAGGAGTCGCTGGAAGTGGCAGGTGCCGAGGTAACGGCCCGTCGGGGTCTCCGTCGGTTGACGACACACGTACACCTGGGAGGCGAGTGCGGGGGACAGATCGGGATTGCGCACCTGGGCGAGTGCATCGGCCACAGTCGCATCCGGCGCCAGGATGACCGGCTCCGTCGTCATCATGCCGCCGGCCGAGAAGTCGTCGTAGGTGAGTAGTCGACGGATGTCCTCCGCCTCATCGGGTTCCATGCGATCGAGCAGCAACTCCGCGGTATCGGGGGGAAGCTCGGAGATCAGGTCGGCCGCGTCGCCGGGATCCATCTCCTCGAGGACGTCGGCGGCTCGCTCAGCCTCCAGTTGCTGCATGATCTCGACGCGATCGTCCTCGGGAAGTTCCTCGAGGATGTCGGCGAGCCGCTCATCCTCGAGTGAACGCGCAACCTCGAGTCGGCGGGCCGTGGGCAGGTCGTGCAACACGCTGGCCACGTCGGCGGCGAGCATCGTGTCCAGGGTTGCGATCAGGAGTTCGGCGGGTTGCTGTGGTTCGGGGAGCGAGAGACCACTGATCTCATCCCAGTCCACGACGAACTTCTCGCTGCGGCGTCG
Source organism: Candidatus Nanopelagicales bacterium (assembly GCA_044375955.1). Taxonomy (GTDB): domain Bacteria; phylum Actinomycetota; class Actinomycetes; order S36-B12; family S36-B12; genus VGCC01. The sequence continues at coordinate 27,064 of JBILLS010000015.1, forward strand.
GAGCCCGCCTCCGCCTCGGCGCACGAATATCTGACTGACGAGCCAATCGCGCGTGCGAGTGAACTCGACACCGATGTCGAGGACGGTGACGCGATCGCCTGATTCGAGCAGGGTCACATTGCGATCGAGGAGTTCGGCGATGACCAGCGTCTCGTTGGATCGCTTCTCGAATCGGCGAAGGTTGAGTGCGCCGGAGACGATCACCTGGCCCACATCGATGGAACTGACCTTGGTCGTCGGCACGAAGATGCGGCGGCGGGGTGGTACCTCGATCACGAGCCCGGTGAGTCGGGGCGGGTTACCGACCCGCATCACGACGATGGCGTCGCGCACCTTGCCCACCTGGTCGCCACGGGCATCGAACACGCCCATCCCGCCCAGGCGGGCCAGGAATACCCTCTGCTGCACCGGCACAGTCACGCGGGAAGGCTACTCCCGCATGGTTCTCAGGAGTCACTCGTGAATCAGGTCCTCACGCGCCCCCCGGCGGCGGACCTCGCACGTCTCTCCGTGGCCATCGTGTTCATCGCGTTGAGCGGGCCCCTGATCGTCGCCACGGCGGCGCCGCCTTTGGCGATCGCGTTCTGGCGATGCCTCATCGCGGGGGGCGCCACCGGCGTCTTCGTCCTGGTGCGTGAGCGGGCCGCACTGCTGTCCATGACCCGCCGTGAGATTCGGCTCACGATCATTGCCGGCGTCTTCCTGGGCTTGCACTTCGCCGCGTGGATTCCCTCGTTGTCGCTGACGTCGATCGCATCGTCAACCGCGTTCGTCGCAACCCAACCGATCTGGGCGGCGGTGATCGCTCGCGCCCTCGGTCTGCGAATCCCCCGCACGGTGTGGATAGGGATCGCCATCGCCTTCGCTGGCATCCTGTTGCTGGGTGGCATCGACTTCTCCATAGAACCCCGCGCTCTAATCGGTGACGCCCTGGCGCTGATCTCCGCGGTCCTCGCGGCGGCCTACGTCACCGTCGCCGAGCGTGTCCGGCAAACGGTTCCGACGGCGACCATGACGTCGTTGCTCTACTTCGCATCGGCCTTGATCATCATTCCGATCGCGGTGATCGCCGGTCAGTCCTTCGTCGGCTTCAGTGCGCAGGCGTGGTTGATGATCCTTGCGATCACCGTGGGTGCTCAGCTGCTGGGCCACACGCTCATGAACAAGGTGTTGGCCACGACCCCGGCCGTCGTCGTCTCACTCACCATCCTGCTGGAAATGCCTGGCGCGACGATCATCGCCGCGATCTTCCTCGGTCAGATTCCGCCCCTTGCGGTCTATCCGGCGATCGCGCTGATCTTCATCGGGCTGGTCATCGTCATCCGCTCGAGTTCGCCGCGCGCGGTGACGGAGTCGAGCCCCATCTGAGGACCACGGCCAAGGGGACGATGATCATCGCGGCCACAGCCGCGCAGGCGATTCCCCATCCGGGGCCCGCTGCCTCCGCGACGAGACCCACGATCAGTGGCGCGATGATGAATCCCGAGCGCGCCAGCCAACTGACCACCGTGACACCCGATGCGGGCCGAATGCCCGGAATGTGGGCTGCCGCACGCATCGCGGCGGGGAAGAGTGTCGCGACGCCGTATCCGGTGATGATGCAGGCCAGGGTGAATCCGATGAGGGATGAACTGAGCAACCCCAGGAGGAGTGCCAGGGTCGTGACGATCATGCTCGCGCGCACCACGGTGATCTCACCAAAGCGGTCGACGAGTCGATCACCGGTGAACCGTCCCGCCATCATCGCGATCGTGAATGCGACGAATGAGATACCCACGAATTGCTCGTCGACTCCGATTGATCCGAGATAGATGGAACTCCATCGCGGCGGGATCTCCTCGACAGTGACCGCCAGCATTGTGAAGAATCCGAGCAGGAGGGTCACCGGCGTGAGTGACGCGATGCGGAACCGCTGTCCAACGGAGCCGGGATCGGCGAAGGACGGCACCTGCTCCTCGTCGAGGTGAGTGTCGGGGTCGTTGCCGGGGAGGAGATTGCGCGCGGCGATCACCGTGGCCACAACCGCGATTGCCGCCGCGAGGATCAGAGTCGGCAGGAGTGGCACACCGAGAAGCAGGCTTCCGGCACCGATAGCGCCACCGAGAACCGTGCCCAGTGACCAGAAGCCATGGAAGGAGTTGAGGATGGAGGTCGAGTACAACTTCTGCACACGAATCCCGTGGGCGTTCATGGCCGCATCCGATATCGCGTCCATACCCATCATCCACGCCAGGATCAGAGCGAGCACCCACGGGGACGGCGCCACGGCGATCAGCGGGCTCACGGGGGCAAAGAGCAGGACCGTCACAACGGCGACGCGGCCGCTACCCCACCGCGCGCTGGCGCGTCCTGCCCACGGTCCCAGTGCGATACCGCCGGCCGCTCCAACCGCGAGAACGATGCCAACCGTGGCATCCGACATGTTCAGCCGGGTCTGGACATCGATCAAACGTGGAACCCACGTCGCCAGGGACAGCCCGTTCGCAAAGAAGAGCAGGGCCACCGCCATGCGTGCCCGTGACGCCATCGGAGCAACCTAGGCCATACCCACGTCTCACTAGCATCACCGATATGGCGGAGGTAGATCGCGAAATTCCCTGTGTGGGTGCGATCTGCATCGATAAGGAGCGGCGCATCCTGCTCATCCAACGCGGACAGCAGCCCGCGTTGGGTCAGTGGTCGCTGCCAGGCGGACGAGTGGAAGCCGGTGAGGCCGCGGCCGACGCGGTGGTGCGCGAGGTTCGTGAGGAGACCGGACTCGAGGTGCGAGTGAGCAGTGAGGTGGGAACGGTTCGGAGACCCGCTCCCACCGGAGGCACCTACGTCATACGCGACTTCCTGGTCGTGCCGGTCACGGGGAATCTGCGCGCGGGCGACGACGCGCGTGACGCCGTCTGGGTCCCGCTCGCAGAGCTCGAGGCCTGGGACACAAGTTCCGGGCTGGTCGAGGCCCTTGACTCCTGGGGGTTACGCGAAGGCGAACCCGGGCAGCGGTTCTAGGCTCGAGGGATGTCCACGCGGCTGAAGGTCTCACCGAGCAAGGTCGCCGCGTGGCACAACTGTCCGCGTGCATTCCTGTTCAGGTACATCCAGCGTCCCCGGGTGCCGCGGTTGGCCTGGGCACACAACTCTTTCGGCGTCTCCGTCCACAACGCCCTCAAGGCGTGGTGGGAACTCCCGCTGGCAGAGCGTCGCCCGGCGGCGGCGCGGGCGCTCGTAGACCGCGCGTGGATCGGTGCCGGCTTCCGTGACGAGCAGCAGAGCGACGAGTGGCGGGTGCGAGCCTCGGACATGACCGAGGCGTATCTGGCGGGCGTCGACCCGACCCTCGAGCCGGTGGGGCAGGAACGCACCCTCGGGTTCGTCACGGACACCCTGATCGTCGAAGGGCGTATCGACCGCATCGACGAGCGCGAGGGTCGGTACGTGATCGTCGACTACAAGACCGGGAAGGGGATACCTGGCTCGGATGACGCGCGATCCGCAGAAGCACTCGCGTTGTATGCGTTGATGGTGCAGCGCACCTTGAAGAGGGACTGCACTCGCGTCGAGCTCCACCACATCCCCAGCGGCACGATCGCATCCTGGGATCACACCGAACAGTCCCTCGGTGACCACCTGAGTCGCGTCGAATCGGCAGCGACGGATATTCGCCGAGCCCAGGACACGTTCGCGGCGGTGGACGACAGTGTGATCACCGAGGTCGCGGACGAGCTCTTCCCTCCTCGAACGGGAAAACTCTGCGGTTACTGCGAGTACCTGGAGATCTGTCCCGCGGGGCAGGCATCGGCCCAGCGGGTGCAGCCCTGGGCTGCCCTTCGCGACACCGCGGAGTGAGTACATGACACGCACCGCACGTGTGCTGGCCGTCGCGAACCAGAAAGGTGGAGTCGCCAAGACGACCACCGCGGTGACCCTGGCATCCGCTCTCGTCGAGCACGGCCACCGCGTGTTGGTCGTGGATCTCGATGCTCAGGCGTGTGCAAGTTTCTCCTTGGGCATCGATCCGGAGGATGTCCCACGCGATGCCACGCCCTTCCTCGGGGATTCCCCGCGCATCGTCAGTACTGCCGAGGGAGTCGATCTCCTCCCCGCGACATCGGATCTGGCACGTGCCGATCACGCCTTGTCGATGCGACCCGGTCGGGAGAGATTGGTGCGCGAGTTCCTGGTGCCGCACCGCGAGCGCTACGACTGGGTGATCCTCGACTGCTCGCCGTCGCTGGGCATCATGACGATCAATGCCCTTGTCGCGGCGGATGAGGTCCTGATTCCGGTCCACTGCGAGACGCTGTCCCACCGCGGGGTGGGCCAAGTGATGGAGGCGGTAGCGGAGGTCCGGCGATGGGCCAATCCGGATCTGCGGGTGATCGGAATTCTCCCGACCCTGTACGACGGGCGTTCCCTGCATGCGCGGGCCATTCGTGATGACCTCGCCCAGCGTTACGACGTTCCAGTGTTCACGCCGATCCCGCGAAGCGTCCGTCTGGCGGAGGCGCCGGCGACCGGGCGGACCATCCTGTCCACCGCGTCCGGGACGCCCGCCGCGCGTGCCTACCGGGATCTGGCGGCTGCCCTACTGACCTGAGATGGGAGCACCCCTGCGCGTGCGCTGACGGGTGCGGGGAGACGCACTTTTCTCCCGATCCTTCTTCTCTCCTCGGGGCGCATCGTGCTTGCTGCGCTGCTCGCGCTTCGACCGGTCCTTGTCCTTGTCCTTACCCTTGCCAGATCGCTTGCCGGTCTCGCCGATGTCCTCCACCGCCTCGGCGGTGAGCCCCGCCCGGGTGCGACGCTCCTTGGGGAGTTTCCCGGTGGTGCCGGGACGGATGTTGAGTCCGGTGTACACGTGCTCGCTCGTGGAATAGGTCTCGATCGGATCCTTGAACGGCAGTTTGAGTGCGCGGTCGATCATCTGCCACCGCGCGACGTCCTCCCAGTCCACGAGGGTGACGGCGACGCCCGAGGCCCCTGCGCGGCCCGTTCGACCGATGCGATGGAGGTAGGTCTTCTCATCATCCGGGCACTCGTAGTTGATCACGTGTGTGACGTCGTCGACGTCGATGCCGCGGGCTGCGACATCGGTTGCAACGAGCACATCGACTTTTCCCGAGCGGAATGCACGCAATGCCTGCTCGCGTGCTCCCTGGCCCAGGTCACCGTGCACGGCACCGACCGCGAAGCCGCGCTCGGTCAAATCGTCGGCGATCTTCTGGGCCTTGCGCTTGGTGCGCGTGAAGATCATCGCGAGGTGGCGGCCCTCTGCTTGGAGGATTCGCGCGACGAGTTCCACCTTGTCCATGGGATGTGCCCGCCACACGTGCTGCTCGATCGCGTCCACGGTTGCGTTGTCATCGCCCGGTTCGGACGCGCGGATGTGGATCGGCTGGCGCATGTACCGGCGCGCAAGAGCCACGATCTGTCCCGGCATCGTCGCCGAGAACAGCATCGTCTGGCGCTCACTCGGGAGAAGGTCGACGATGCGCTCGACGTCGGGAAGGAATCCCATGTCCAGCATCTCGTCGGCCTCGTCGAGGACCAGAACCCGCACATGGCTCAATACGAGTGAGCCGCGCGTTGCAAGATCGATGATGCGCCCAGGAGTTCCGACGACGACATCGATGCCAGCGGTGAGGGCATCGATCTGTGGCTCGTAGGCGCGCCCGCCGTAGATGGCGAGCACGCGCATGCCCTTGATGCGGCCTGCCCGCTCGAGGTCGGTCGCCACTTGCAGTGACAATTCGCGTGTCGGACATACGACGAGTGCGTGGGGTGCGCCGATTCCCGGCTGGCTCGAATACTCGGGAGCCAGTGGGGAGGTGAGGCGCTGCAGCAGGGGGATACCGAAACCGAGGGTCTTGCCGGTTCCGGTCTTCGCCTGACCGATCAAGTCCTTGCCCTCGAGGGCCAGTGACATACACATCTGTTGGATCGGAAAGGCGTATTCGATGCCATCGGCTGCCAGGGCCTCGACGATGGTCTTCTCGGCTCCGAGTTCGGCGAACGTGGGGGCCGAGGTGGGATCAACTGTGCTCAGAACTTCTCCAAGTCTCTCGCGCGGTGAGTGTCGCGCGGCGTCATGCACGATTGTGCTGCCATCACTGTACCGGGTCGCCCCCACTAGCCTTGCTACCCATGTCGGACTCGGCGAACCTCCTCAGGGACGATCCCGAGTATCGGGCTGCCGTCGTCGACCTCCTCGGAGTGCTTGCCTACGGCGAGTTGAGTGCCTTCGAGCGGATCGCCGTCGATGCCGCGATGTCACCCACGTTGGCGGACACGGTTGCGCTCTCCGGAATGGCAGCGGCGGAGTTCCGGCACTATGAGGAGTTGAGCCGACGCCTGCGGGATCTCGGCGTCGACCCCCTCATCGCTATGGAGCCGTTCCGGACACCCATCGATGACTTCCACGCGCACACCAAGCCGAGTGACTGGCTCGAAGGTCTAGTGAAGGCCTACGTCGGTGATGGAATCGGAATGGACTTCTATCGAGAGATCGCCGCCCGTCTGGATCCGGAGACCCGCGATCTGGTGCTCCGGGTCTGTGAAGACCTCGGCCAATCGACCTTCGTCGTCGATGCCGTTCGGTCGGCCATCGAGGAGGATCCGCGCGTGGCCGGTCGACTCGCTCTCTGGGGGAGAAGGCTCGTCGGTGAGGCTCTGTCGCAGGCGCAACGAGTTGCTGCGGAGCGTGACGCGCTCTCGAGCTTGCTCGTCGGAGGCGTGGATCGTCCCGGTGCCGATCTGGCCGAGATCGGTCGCATGTTGGCGCGATTGACCGAGAATCACTCGCGCCGCATGGCGGAGATGGGATTGGCCGCCTAGGCCGGGGAACCGAACCCGACCCGACCCCGCGTTGCCGGGGTGATTTCGACGAACGCGATCTTGTCCGCCGGCACGAGCACGGTGCGGTCCTTGGAATCGGTCAGTCGGAGCACCTCACCCGTGGTGATAGCCGCGCGCACCAGGCCCTCGATTGCCTCTACCGACTCCTCGCTGTCGATGGTCAACTCGCGCGGATGGTCATGTACGCCGATCTTGATTTCCACGTCAGATCCTCACAGTCGGGGGACGACCATCGTCTCAGGGAGCGCTCGTTGATTCCGCACGAGGGTGGCTCAACGGGAAGCCGCGGATGCCACGCCAGGCGAGGGCCGCGACGAGGTCGGCGGCCTCGTCCCGCTCCATCGACCCGGTGTGGCCGCGGATCCAGCGGGTCGCGGCCACCTGGGCGAGACCCTGGAGGGCGGATCCGAGCAGCAGCGTCTCCGCCTCACCGAGGTCGGTGTCCTCCGCGATCACCGCCGCGATGCGTCGGGCAACTTCTGCATGGGCTCGGTCGACCCGTGTGCGCACGTCTTCGGTGCCGATGACGTCGCTCTCGAAGAGCAGCCGGTAGATGCCATCCGTGGAATCCACGAAGGCGAAGTAGGCGCGCATCGTCTGCTGTACACGCAGTTTGTTGTCGGAGGTGGATCGCAGGGCGATGTCGGTGGCAGTCAGCAGCTCATCGATGGTGGTGTCCAGCACAGCGAGGTAGAGGTCGAGTTTGCTGTCGAAATGCTGATAGAGGACCGGTTTGGTCACCCCCGCACCGTCGGCGATTTCCTCCATGGAGGTGGGGTGGTAGCCGCGGTGGCCGAATACTTCTCGTGCCGCCGCGAGGATCTGCTCACGCCGCTGCTCGCGGGGAAGTCGTGCTCCTCGCGGCGCCGCCTCCGTCATTCGGTCACCCTAGTGGGACTCACGTCGACGTCGAGGGGGTCAGCACGTAACCTGACCGCATGAGCGCCCCCGGACCGTTCCCCGGAGTAGAGGTGGTGCTGTCCGATCGCACGCTGCATGTGCGGCGTGCGGAGGCGTCCGGACTGCCTCCGGCGCTCTTCATTCACGGACTTGGTGGATCGGCCCTCAATTGGACCGACCTGATGTTCCGCATGCGCAACGACGTCGACGGGTATGCGGTGGACCTCGGGGGGTTCGGCATGTCTCCGCCGCCCCGCGATGGCGATATGTCCCCGAGGGGTCATGCCCAGGCGATCGCCTCGCTCATCGAGCACCTCGATCTCGAGCCCGTGCACCTGTTCGGGAATTCCTTCGGCGGTGCGGTCGCGATCAATCTTGCGGCCCGGTACCCGCACCTTGTTCGATCCCTGACGCTCATATCGCCGGCGCTCCCGAGCCTGTACGCGACGAAGGGCAACATGCACCTGCCAATGATCGCCATTCCGGGTGTGGGGGAGCGCCTCATGCCCAAGTTCCTGCAGGCGGCTGCCGCCGAGCGGATCCGCATGTCGGTCACGGCGAACTTCGCCGATCCGAGTCGCATGTCGGACGCCCGCATGGCCGAGGCCGTCGCGGAACTCGAGCAGCGAGACGGGCTGCCGTACGTGCCCGAGGTATTCCTCCGGACGCTGCGGTCGCTTCTCAAGACGTACGTGGATCGTGGACCGGATCGGCCATGGAAGTTGGCTGAGCGTGTGCGCGTACCGACGTTGCTCGTCTACGGCCGCAAGGACCCCCTCGTGGACGCCCGATCCGCGCACCGCGCGACCTCGGTGTTTCCCGACGCCCACGTCGTCGTACTTCCGGACAGCGGTCACGTCGCCCAGATGGAGCACCCCGAGTTCGTGAAGTCCGCCTGGGACCGCTTCATCGCGCGCGACACCAGCGTCGATGCGCGGTGATCCACAGCCCGTTGTCCACAAGGCAGCACTTCAGGGATTCCTGAGACCTTCTCACCCGTCCTACCGTCGCCGAATCACTACGGGACGGGTGCGCCATGGATGTCGAACTTCGAGAGCAGCTCGAGAGCCGCATTCGCGGCCACATCAGGCGTGACGGGATCGACCCCCTCGTCGACTCCGATCGGGTACTTCGCCTCATCGAGCAGGAAGCTGCAGAGTTCCTGCTCACCGAGGCCGTGGGTGATACGCGGCGCCTTATTCGCGACGTCCACAACTCGGTGGCCGGATTCGGGCCACTCCAACGCCTCTTCGACGATCCCACGGTCGAGGAGATCTGGCTGAATGAGCCGACTCGCGTATTCGTCGCACGAGAGGGCCGGACGTCGCTCACCGATGTGGCGTTCACCGAGGCGGAGGTGCGTGCGTTGGTGGAGCGCATGCTGCGCACATCGGGTCGGCGACTGGATCTCTCGGAACCTTTCGTCGACGCGACGTTGCTCGACGGGAGTCGACTGCATGTGGCGATCCCTGACGTCACACGACGTCACTGGGTGATCAATATCCGCAAGTTCATCGTCCGTCCGCGTCACATCCGAGAGCTCGTCCCACGGGGGACACTCACCGAGCACGCCGCGCGATTCCTGGACGCGAGTGTCCGCGCGGGTCTGAACATCATCGTGGCCGGTGGGACGCAGGCGGGGAAGACGACGTTGATGTGCGGCTTGCTGGGGTGCATTCCCGCTCAGGAGCGCATCATCAGTTGTGAAGAGGTCTTCGAAATCGACGTCGACCACCCTGATTGGGTCGCGATGCAGACGCGGGATCCCAGCTTGGAAGGAACGGGCGGTATCCCTCTTCGGCGCCTCGTACGCGAGGCACTGCGAATGCGGCCTACCCGTCTCATCGTGGGTGAGGTGCGCCAAGCAGAAGCGCTCGATCTACTCATCGCGATGAATTCCGGAATGCCGGCGATGGCGACCGTGCACGCAAACAGCGCCCGGGAGGCAGTCACGAAACTCTGCACCCTCCCCCTGCTTGCGGGGCGCAATATCCCGGGGGAGTTCGTCGTGCCGACGGTCGCGTCCTCCGTCGATCTCGTGGTGCACACCCGCACGGCGAGTGATGGCATGCGACGCGTCACCGAGATCGCTGGCGTGACCGGCCGTGTCGAGAACGGCGTGGTGGAAATGTCCTCGGTTTTCAAAGACACCGGGCAGGGACTGGAGCGCGGTGCGGGATACCCGCCGCACGCGGATCGGTACGCACGCTGCGGTATCGCGCTCGCGGAGTTACTCGACCCTGCTCTCACCCGGGTGGCGTGATGGGCGCCCTCGTAGGCCTGTTGTTCGCTGTCGGTGTCTTGCTCATCCTCGGTGTCGGCGGCCGTTCGCCGCGTGTGGCCCGTGCGTCGCGATTGACGGCACTGATTACCCACTCGGGACTTCCGCGCGTGACACCAGCAGGAGCCGTCAGTGCCTGCATCGCGTGCGCGATCCTCACCGGGGCGTTGACACTGATCGTCACCGCGGTGCCGATGGCCGCACTACTGGCCGCCGCACTTGCAGGTGCTGCACCCCTCATGGTGTTGCGTCGTCGGGTCCGCCAACGCACCGCGGCGAGGCGCGCGTGCTGGCCGGATGCGGTGGACTCCCTGGTGTCCGGGGTTCGCGCGGGACTCGCGCTGCCGGAGGCGGTCGCCGATCTGGGAGTACGTGGTCCGGAACCCCTACGCCCGTACTTCATCCGTTTCGCCGGCGAATACCGAGCCACCGGTTCCTTCACGGGGGCATTGGACGTGCTACGTAATGAAATGTCCGATCCCACAGCGGATCGGGTGGTGGCGGCGTTGACCGTCGCGTGGGATGTGGGCGGCACGGATCTCGGGACCGTCCTGCGCACGCTGGCCGTCCTCCTTCGCGAGGACGCACGGACCCGCGGAGATATCGAGGCGCGTCAGAGCTGGACTGTCAACGCAGCACGAGTTTCGGTTGCTGCCCCATGGGTGACACTCGCGCTGCTGTGTACCCGGCCAGAGGCCGCAGCCGCATTCGGCACGGCACAGGGGGCGATCGTGCTGGTGATCGCGGCGCTCGTATCCGTTCTGGCCTATCGACTCATGTTGATGATCGGTCGTCTGCCGCAGGAGCGCCGCTGGATGATTCCGGAGGTTGCGTGATGGGCCTGAACGGTATCGGTGCACTGGGAGCACTACTGGGGCTCGCAATGAGCGTGGGCCTCATCCTGGTCGTTCAGCGTGTACGAGCGATCACGCGACCCTCGCTTGCGACGCGCACACTCGCGTCACTCGGTATCGATGATGCGACGGAGGGATCCGGGGATCCACTGCGGCTGTTGATGAGCCTCGTTCCCACTCGCCGATCCCTCGCGGGTACCCCCTCCGTGCAACGCCTGGTCTGGGCGGGGTCGGGCGTGGGTGGTGGCGCCCTGATCGCTGCGATCGCGACGTCCCGGGGAGACAGTGCCCTCCTGCTCCTTGTCCTTCCCTTGCTCGGCGGCGTCGTGGGAGTCCTCGCGGAGCGACAGGCCCGATCGAGGCGCGCAACCCGAGTGCGGTCCCACGTGGCGCAGCAACTACCGGGTGCTGCAGAACTGCTGGCCTTCTCCGTCGCCGCCGGGGAGTCCATCGTCCCTGCGCTTGCGCGCGTCGGACGAGCAACCGGAGGTGAGCTGGGTCTGGCGTTGCGTGAGTGCGTCGCGGACGTTCGCACGGGAGAAACCCTCGACGTTGCGCTGAGGCGCGTTGCGACCGCAACACGTTCACCTGAGGTCGAGAGGTTCGTGGATCGCATCACCATCTCCCTCGAACGCGGAACCCCACTCGCCGAGGTTCTGCGAGCGCAGGCGGCGGATGCGCGTGCCCACCAGCGCAACGCTCTGATCGAGGTGGCCGGACGCAAAGACGTCGCCATGCTCATCCCGGTCGTCTTCCTGATCCTCCCCACCGTCGTACTCATCGCGCTCTTCCCCGGCATGCGCGCGCTCACCCAGATCGCGGGATGAATGTCATTCCGCCAAGAGAAAGGAAAGGTCATGGCATCAGCAAGTGGCAGGGGAATCCGAGCAACCATGCTCCGGGTGGTCATCGCCGCCGAGCAGCGGCTACGGAGTGAGCGGGGTGATGTTCCAGGCTGGGTACTCGTCGCAGTCATGACTGCTGGCCTGGTCACCGCGATTTGGTTGATCGCAGACGACCAATTGACGTCGGTGCTTGATCGTGCCATCTCCTCGGTCTCGCAACCGTAGCTGGCGTGATGACGAGGGAAGTGCTGTCGCCGAGTTCGCCCTCGTCACCCCACTTCTCATGCTTGTTGCCCTTGCAGTTCTGCAACTCGCACTGGCTCTGCACGTGCGGACGAGTCTCACCGCGGCAGCGGCTGAAGGTGCGCGGGGTGCCGCACTTGCCGGCAGCAACCTGAGCATCGGCGAGGCGCGGGCGCGTGATCTGCTCGCGACCTCGCTTGCGGGCGCGGCGGTGCACCGTGTGACCGGTTCCGTGAGCAGTATCCAGGGAACGCCGATGGTGGAGATGAGCATCACCGCGGATCTCCCCCTTATCGGATTCTTCGGACCGGTACCGATGACGGTCACGGGAAGCGCCGTCCTGGAGGGTGCATGAGATCGATTCGCTCCGAGGAGGGCTCCGCCTCTCTGGAGTTCATCGTCGTTGCGGTGGGCATCCTCCTGCCGCTCACCTACATCGTGCTGACCGTCGGGGCCATCCACGGTGCGCACGCCGCCGCCGCCCACGGCGTTCGCGAGGCGGCGAGGATCCTGATGCAGGCCGATTCCTTCCCGGCCGGCAACGCGGGAGCCCGCGAGGCGGTGGCCCTCGCGTTTGCAGATCACGGACTGACGCCACCCGAGGGCACCGTCGACATCACGTGCAGCGGTCCCTGTCTCTCACCCGGATCGCAGGTCCGGGTGGCCATCTCCTGGGACATGCCGTTGCCCTGGATACCCGAAGGCCTCGACGGCCCCACCACGTGGCCGATCCGCGATTCTCAGACCCTGGACCTCGACCTCTACCGATCGGATCCGCCGTGATGCGTCGGGGAGATGAGGGAAGCGTCCTCCTGTTGGGTTTGGGTTTCCTCGGCATCTGCCTTCTCGCGCTCGCGGTGGTGACGGACACCGCGTCCCTGTTCCTCCAACGCATGGCACTGCAGGCCCGGGCTGATGCCGGGGCCTTGAACGGAGCGCAGGGCATCGATCTCGATGCTTATTACGCGCAGGGCGCCTCGACCGCGACGGCGCTGATCCCGTCGATCGCTGTCGCGCGGGTGGTCGCCGTGATCCAGGAGGCCGACACGCATGATCCGATCTCGGGTCTGGCAGTCGAACAGATCCGTGTGGTCGATCAGGTGGTGCGCGTGGAACTCGCAGCCCCCGGACGCCTCACCTTCTTCACCATGCTGGAAGCGCCGACGATTCGCGTGCGCTCGGATGCCCGCCTGGACCACCGCCCGGGGGCCTAGCCGTAGCCTGTGCGCCCGTGGCCAGTGATGAAGTCGGTGAGCGCCTCGCCGCTCTGC
>JBILLS010000051.1:0-10708 GCA_044375955.1 Candidatus Nanopelagicales bacterium
ATGGCGAGCCATGCCATACCGGGGAGAAGGAGGAAGTAACCGGTCCTCGACCGCCGCTGGGCGACCGGGGCGACACCCGCTCCGCCACTGGGAAGGACGGCTGCCACGACTAGGGCTCCAGGCCGAAGGTGTGCTCCACGGCCCAATGCATGATGACGGGATCCCCGACCGCGGCACGATCACCGACGATGTCGTTCTGTTCGAAGACGGTGAGCTCCTGGCCCCACGGGGTACGCACCAGGTACTGGGTCGACACACCCGTGTAGCTCACGTCCGTCACGGTGCCGTCGATCCGGTTGTTCTGCGCCGGAACACGCGAGTTGTCAACGGCATCGAGGAGGGTCACTTTCTCGGGACGTACGCCGACAAGCACTGCAGAGCCGGTGGAGGAGTTGCGGTCGCGGGGAAGCCGGAAGGTGGCGCCATGCGCCGACACGGTCACCATCGAGCCGTCCGAGCTGCTGATCTCCCCGCTGATGATGTTGGACTGCCCGAGGAAGTTCGCCACGAACAACGTCCGCGGCAACTCATAGACGTCCGCGGGATGCCCCATCTGCTCAATGCGTCCGGCGTTCATCACCGCGACAGTGTCGGCCATCGTCATGGCCTCCTCCTGGTCATGGGTGACATGCACGAACGTGGTGCCCACCTCGGTCTGGATCCGCTTCAACTCGATCTGCATCTGACGGCGGAGCTTGAGGTCTAGGGCACCCAGCGGCTCATCGAGGAGCAGCACGTCAGGTTCGTTGATGAGTGCACGAGCAACAGCAACGCGCTGTTGCTGGCCACCCGAAAGTTGGCTCGGCTTGCGGCGGGCCATAGGTCCCAGTTCGACGAGTTCCAGCATCGCCTCCACCGGGCCCTTGACGTCCTTGATGCCGCGGCGACGCAGACCGAATGCGACGTTCTCATAGATATCGAGGTGCGGGAAGAGCGCATAACTCTGGAACACCGTGTTCACCGGGCGTTGGTAGGCACGCGTCCCGGTGATATCGCGGTCCCCGATGAGAATGCGGCCGGAGGTCGGGTCCTCTAGCCCTGCGACCATCCGCAACGTGGTGGTCTTGCCACAGCCGGATGCCCCGAGCAGGGCGAAGAAGGATCCGGCCGGAATAGTGAGGCTCAGGTCGTCGACGGCGGTCATGTCGCTGAAGGACTTTGTCAGGTGGTCGAGCCTGAGATCTTCGACCTGCCGCATGCGTACCCCTCCCCGGCACCGATTGACCGACCCTAGCGCCGTCAAGGCGAGAGGGGACAGGATTCCGGTCCCCTCTCGATCAGTTTCCGATCGCGGTCTGGAACAGCCGCTGGTACTCCGCGTCCTGCTCGATCGTCAACTCCATGAAGACGTAGCTCTTGTCGAGGATCTCGGTGTTCGGGAAGATCCACGGGCTTTCTGCCAGCGCCGGATCGATCTCGAGCATCGCTTCCTGGGCACCCTGCACCGGGCAGATGTAGTTCACGTAGGCCGCGACCTGGGCTGCCACCACGGGGTCGTAGTAGTAGTTCATGACTTTCTCAGCGTTCTTCTTATGGCTGGCGAGCGGCGGGATGAGCATGTTGTCCGTCCAGAGCATGCCCCCCGACTCGGGGAGCCCAAACCCGAACTCGTCTCCGAGGGCGAAGAGGTCACCCGACCACCCGATGACTGCGACGACGTCGCCTTTCTCGAGAGCCCCGATGTAGTCGTTGCCGGTGACCTGACGGATCTGACCGGAGTCCACCTGCTGGGCAAGGGCCTCGATCGCCTGCTCGAACTGCTCGGCGGTGAAGTTCGAGGGATCGTTGCCCTGCCAGGCCATGATGCAGCCCATCGTGTCGCGCATCTCGGACAGGACGGTGATCTTGCCCTTCAGGGCCGGATCGAAGAGCTGATCGAGGGTGGTGATCGCGTCGACGCCGAGGGCGCTCTTGAGCGCGGCCTTGTTGTAGCCGAGACCCCCGAATCCCGACTGCCACGGCAGCGAGTACTCGCGACCCGGGTCGAAGGACACATCGACGTACTTGGGGACGAGATTCGCGAAGTTCGGAATCTCAGCCTTGTTCAGCTTCTGGGCGTATCCGTTCGAGATCCACAGGGCAGCCATCCAGTCGGTGAGGACGACGATGTCGCGGTCGATCGGCTGACCCTGCTCGAGTTGGGTGCGCACCTTGGCGTAGAACTCATTGTTGTCGTTGACGTCCTCGGTGTACGTGACGGTGATGCCGGTCTGCTCCTGGAACGCGAGAAGGGTGGGACGCTCCCCGGTCTCATCGTTGATGTCGAGGTAGGACGGCCAGTTGGACCAGTTGACGACCTTGGCGCTGTCCGAGAGGTCCTCAGCGGCGGGTGCCTCACCCGACGACGCGGAGTCACCCCCCGTGCCACATGCGGCGACGGCCATCGCCGCACCACCGATGCCGGCTGCCTGAAGAAGCCGCCGCCGGGACACCGAGGAACGCATGGTTCCTGCCAGGGCTGCCACGATTTCCGGTGAATGCGCCTTCATGAAACTCCCCTTCGTGCGATGGTCCTTCGACGATAGACCATTCCCGCTCGAGCGCACGCCTGAACATCAGCCTTTCGCGCTGAAGATCGTGCGGTGCCAGGGCTTGGCGGCCACCCCGGTGATGTCCAGGGAGACGTGTTTGACCTGGGTGTATTCGTCGAACGAGTACGTGGACATGTCCTTGCCGAAGCCGGACTGCTTGTAACCGCCGTGCGGCATCTCGCTCACGATCGGGATGTGGTCGTTGATCCACACGCATCCGGCGGAGATCTCCCGCTGGGCTCGGAGCGCCCGGAAGACGTCGGTCGTCCACGCGGAGGCCGCGAGGCCGTACACCGTGTCGTTGGCGAGGGCCAGGCCCTCGTCGTCGGTGTCGAACGGGAGGACCACGAGGACCGGTCCGAACACCTCCGACCTCACGATCTCGCTGTCCTGGGCGGCATCGGTGATCACCGTGGGCAGGTAGAAGGAGCCCCGGGCGAGGTCACCACCCGGGATGGCTCCGCCCACCCGCACCGTGGCCCCCGCGTTCCGCGCCCGCTCGACGAATCCGGCGACCCGCTCCTGCTGCCTGCGGGAAATGAGCGGTCCGATATCCGTGGCGTCATCACGGGGATCCCCCACCGTGATCTGGCCGAACAGCTCGGTGGCCTGGTCGACGAATGCCTCGTACAGCGGTCTCTGGATATAGGCCCGCGTGGCGGCCGTGCAGTCTTGACCGGTATTGATCAACGCGCCCGCGGCCGCCCCCTGCACGGCCGCCCCGAGATCCGCATCGTCGAACACGACGAAAGGGGCTTTGCCGCCCAGTTCGAGGTGCACCCGCTTCACATCGCGAGTGGCCAACTCCATGACCCGCTTACCGACGGGAGTGGAACCGGTGAAGGACACCATGTTCACGTCCGGGTGGGACACCAGGGCCTCACCGACTTCAGGGCCCGTACCGACGATGACCGAGACCACTCCGTCAGGGATACCTGCCGCGCGGGCGTCCTCGGTCACCATCAGCGCCGTAAGGGGGGTGATCTCGGCGGGCTTGAGCACGATCGTGTTGCCCGCACTGATGGCGGGGAGGATCTTCCACATCGCCATCTGTAAGGGGTAGTTCCACGGGGCGATCGATCCCACAACCCCTATCGGCTCACGACGGATCAGCGAGGTATGGGTTCCGTCCCACTCCGCCGAGGCCTTGCCCTCCAGGTTGCGCGCGGCTCCCGCGAAGAACACGGCATTGTCGATGGACCCCGGCACATCGAATTCCCGGCTCAAACGCAAAGGCTTGCCCGTCTGTGCCGTCTCCGTCTGGACGTACTCCTCGGCACGGGCCTCCATGGCCGCCGCGAGGGCGGCCACACGGGCCGAGCGCTCCCCCGGGGTGGCACGCGACCACTCGGGGTAGGCCGCACGCGCCCTCGCCACCGCCACATCGACGTCCGAGGGGGACGCATACTCGACGCGGGTGACCACGTCACCCGTTGCGGGGTTCAGGATCTCGACCATGGCTGAAGGCTAGACGCTGACGGGTCCGCCCACCGGCGCTTCGACGCCGGCGATGGCCGCCGCGACGGTGTCGATCACATCCGGTTCGTCGGGGAGCGCACCGCTCGTCACTCGAATGGCCGGCACCTGGCCCGGAGCGATCTGGAACGGCCCCCCAGGTGCGACGCGTATGCCCGCAGCGGCCAGTGCAACCAGGCTCGCACGCTCGTCAGGGACTTCGACCCAGACGTTGATTCCGTCTCCCGGACTCACCGACAGCCCATGGTCGCGCAGGCGCTCGCGCAGACGGGTGCTGCGTGCCGCGTAGCGGTCCCGGGCAGCCGCGACCGCACCCACCGCGGCCGGGTCGGTCAGCAACTCGAGCACCACCCCCTGCAGGATTCGACTGGTCCACCCCGCACCGAGCATCCGGCGGGCACCGAGCGCGTCGAGCACGTCTGCGGTTCCGGCCACCGCCGCCATCCGCAGGTCGGGTCCGTGCGACTTCGAGTAACTGCGGATGTGGACCGTGCGATCGGGGAGGAAGGCACCCACACTCACATCGTCGGCAACCGCGATGTCTCCGCTGTGGTCATCCTCGATGATCACCGCACGGGTCCCATCCACCACTGCCGCCACCTCCGAGGCCCGCAGTCGAGTCATCGAGGTTCCCGTCGGGTTCTGCGCCCGTGGCTGAATGAAGACGGCGACAGGATTCAACGCCATGGCCATGCGCAGCCGATCCACGTCGATCCCCTGGCCGTCGAGCGGTACCGGCACGATGTCCGCGCCCGCCCGCTCGAGCAGATCGATCAGGGCCGGAAAGCCCGGGTCCTCCATGACCACACGATCGCCGAGCCTGACTACTTCCTCCACCACACGGGCGAGTGCGTCGAGGGCTCCATCGACGATGGTGAGACGCTGGGGGGTGAACGGCCACGACGACGCAAGATGCTCCCGGAGCTCGGGAAGGACGGGGTCGTCGAGGTAGCTGGACGTGCGTGACCTGTCCCCCACGCGGGCCATGGCCTCGGTAAGTGAGGGCAGCAATTCCGGGTCTGGTGTCCCCGTGGACAGGTCCAGTCCGCGGGCACTGGGCGCTCCTCCGACACCCAGGTAGCGCACAGGACGGGACGGGATCACGGCTGCGCGCACGAAGGAGCCCGCCCTGCCCCGAGAGACGATCGAGCCCACACCCGAGAGTGCTTGCCACGCCTCACTGACCGTGGCCGGGC
This sequence comes from Candidatus Nanopelagicales bacterium, assembly GCA_044375955.1. Lineage (GTDB taxonomy): Bacteria > Actinomycetota > Actinomycetes > S36-B12 > S36-B12 > VGCC01. The sequence continues at coordinate 5,204 of JBILLS010000051.1, forward strand.
TGACGCCGAGGTCGGCCGCGAGCTCGCGCACGGTGGGGAGGCGGTCGCCCGGTCGGAGTCGCTCGTCGCGGATCAGCCGGTTCACGGCGGCAGCGATCCCCTTGGGAGTCCGCTCCCCCACGGACTCGGTGACGAGACTTCGCAATTCGGGTCGTGCTGCCACCCACTCCTCGATTCGTCCCACTTGTTTGTTGAAAACATTTTGTAACACAACGGGAACGTCTACTGTGAAGAATCACAAAAGCCAGCACCAGGCATGGAGGCATCATGAGCATCGTTCGAGCGGCCCTCGTCCAAACGGACTGGACGGGCGACAAAGAGTCCATGATCGTCAAGCACGAGGAGTTCGCTCGCGAGGCGGCCAAGCAGGGCGCTCAGGTGATCTGCTTCCAGGAGCTCTTCTACGGTCCGTACTTCTGCCAGGTTCAGGACACCGCGTTCTACGAGTATGCGGAGGCCGTCCCTGGCCCTGTGGTCGAGCGCTTCCAAGCACTGGCCAAGGAACTGAGCATGGTCATGGTGCTCCCCGTGTACGAGGACGCAGGCCCCGGCTTCCTCTACAACACCGCCGCCGTGATCGACGCCGACGGCAGCTACCTGGGCAAGTACCGCAAGCAGCACATCCCGCACGTGAACGGCTTCTGGGAGAAGTTCTACTTCCGTCCCGGCAACGGCGGTTACCCGGTTTTCGACACGGCGGTCGGCAAGATCGGCGTTTACATCTGCTACGACCGGCACTTTCCCGAGGGGTGGCGTGCATTAGGCCTCAACGGCGCACAGATCGTTTTCAATCCCTCGGCGACCTCGCGCGGCCTATCGCAATACCTTTGGAGTATCGAACAGCCGGCGGCCGCGGTGGCCAACGAGTACTACGTCGGCGCGATCAACCGCGTGGGGATCGAGCCGCTCGGTGACGACGACTTCTACGGCCAGTCATACTTCGTCGATCCCGAGGGCAACTACGTCGGGGAAAAGGGTGACCCGTACAAACCGGAGTTGATCGTGCGCGACCTGGACCTCGACCTCATCACGACAGTGCGGAATCGGTGGGCCTTCTACCGTGATCGCAGGCCGGATGCCTATCAGGATTTGGTGCGTCCGTAGGACACGCAGGCCCCACCGGGGTCATGCTGGAGCAGGGAGGGGAGAGAAATGACCATATTGATCAAGAACGGGACAGTCGTCACACCCGAGGGCCTGCTCGAGGCAGATGTCCTCATCGACGGCGAACGCATCGCTGCTGTGATCGCGCCGGGCGACACCACTCTCGGCGCCAGCCTGCAGGCCACGGCGTCCCGGGTCTTCGACGCCCGAGGCAGATACGTGATCCCTGGTGGAGTGGACTGTCACACCCACATGGAACTCCCGTTCGGGGGGACGTTCGCATCGGACACGTTCGATACGGGCACGCGTGCTGCCGCCTGGGGCGGAACGACCACGATCATCGACTTCGCGGTCCAGCGCTACGGCGAACGCGTACAGGACGGCCTGGCCACATGGCACGAGAAGGCGGGCGGAAACTGTCACATCGACTACGGCTTCCATCAGATCATCGGCGGTGTCGACAGCGATTCACTCAAGGCGATGGACGAACTCGTCGATGAGGGGATCACGAGCTTCAAACTGTTCATGGCCTATCCCGGGGTCTTCTACAGCGACGATGGCCAGATTCTCAAGGCGATGCAGTCGGCAACGAACAATGGCTCCATGATCATGATGCACGCGGAGAACGGCATCGCTATCGATGTTCTGGTCGCACAGGCGCTCGCCGAGGGCAAGACGGACCCGAAGTACCACTCGCTCACTCGGCCCTGGGAGACCGAAGCCGAGGCAACCAACCGCGCGATCATGCTGGCGCGCATCACCGGCGCACCGCTCTACATCGTGCATATGTCGGCGAAGCAGGCCGTCGCCGTGCTCCAGGCCGCTCGCGATGAGGGTCTCAACGTCTTCGGTGAGACGTGCCCGCAGTACCTGTACCTCTCCCTCGAGGAGCACCTGGCGCAGCCGGGATTCGAGGGAGCCAAGTGGGTGTGTTCCACTCCGCTGCGTTCGCGCGCAGAGAAGCATCAGGATGAACTATGGCGCTACCTGCGCACCAACGATCTGTCCATCGTGAGCACTGATCACTGCCCGTTCTGCTTCAAGGAGCAGAAGGAGCTCGGACTCGGAGACTTCTCGAAGATCCCCAACGGCATCGGCTCCGTCGAGCATCGGATGGACTTGATCTACCAAGGCGTCGTCGACGGGAACATCACCCTCGAGCGCTGGGTCGAAATCTGCTCGACCACCCCTGCGCGCATGTTCGGTCTTTACCCACGCAAGGGCGTCATCGCGCCCGGCGCAGATGCAGACGTCGTGATCTACGATCCCGCCGGGCGAACCGAGATAGGACTGCATAAGACCCACCACATGAACATGGATCACTCGGCCTGGGAGGGCTTCACGATCGACGGGCACGTCGACACCGTGATTTCCCGTGGCCGGGTCATCGTCGACGACAACGAGTACCACGGTTCCAAGGGCCACGGGCAGTTCCTCAAGCGTGGCCTATCGCAGTACCTGACCTGATCGAATCCACCGAAGGAGAGCTCGTGCGCAGGATCGACCATTGGATCAACGGATCATCCGTGGCATCCACATCCGGGAACGTCGCACCGGTGTTCAATCCGGCCACTGGGGAGCAGCAGGCGACGGTCGGCCTGGCAAGCGTCGCCGAGGTCGATGCCGCTGTCGCGGCGGCCACGGAGGCCTTCCACACCTGGCGAGGAGCATCCCTGTCCCGCCGCGCGGAGGTCATGTTCAAGTTCCACCAACTCGTGGTGTCCCACCGCGACGAGATCGCGAACCTGGTGTCGATCGAGCACGGCAAGGTACCCAGTGACGCCGCGGGCGAACTCGCACGCGGAATCGAGAACATCGAGTTCGCGTGCGGAATCCCTCAACTTATGAAGGGCAACTTCAGCGAACAGGCTTCGACCGGGATCGACGTCTACTCCATCCGCCAGCCCCTCGGCGTAGTCGCCGGCATCACACCGTTCAACTTCCCAGCGATGGTTCCCATGTGGATGTTCGCCAATGCCATCGCGACAGGTAACACCTTCATTCTCAAGCCGAGCGAGAAGGATCCGTCGGTCTCCATCCTCCTCGCCCAGCTTCTCAAGGAGGCGGGACTCCCCGACGGCGTCTTCAACGTCGTCCAAGGCGACAAGGTCGCCGTTGATCGAATCCTGGATCACCCGGGGATCGCGGCGGTCAGCTTCGTCGGCTCAACTCCGATCGCGAAGTACATCTACGCAACCGGCACCGCAAACGGGAAGCGCGTTCAAGCCCTCGGTGGTGCGAAGAACCACATGGTGGTCCTGCCCGACGCCGATATCGACATGGCGGCCGACGCGGCCGTCAGCGCGGGTTACGGTTCGGCCGGCGAGCGGTGCATGGCCATCTCGGTCGTAGTAGCCGTTGGCGACGCCGGCGACAAACTCGTCGATGCGATCAGCGCACGACTGCCCAAGATCAAGGTGGGCCCCGGCACCGACCCCGACGCAGAGATGGGTCCGCTCATCACGCGTGAGCACCGGGACAAGGTCGCCTCCTACGTGGCGGGTGCTGCCACAGAGGGTGCAACGGTCGTGGTCGACGGTCGCGACAATGACCTGCCGACGGATGGTTTCTTCCTGGCGCCATCCCTCCTGGATGACGTGAAGCCGGGCATGAAGGCCTACGACGACGAGATCTTCGGCCCGGTGCTCTCGGTGACCCGCGTGAAGACCTACGACGAGGCAGTCGCGTTGATCAACGAACACCAGTACGGCAACGGGACCGCGATCTTCACCCGGGACGGTGGGGCTGCGCGCCAATTCCAGTTCGATATCCAAGTCGGAATGGTCGGAATCAACGTTCCCATCCCGGTACCCGTCGCCTACTACAGCTTCGGCGGATGGAAAGCCTCCCTCTTCGGCGACGCCAACATGTACGGACCGGCAGGCATCGATTTCTACACGCGCACCAAGACGATCACGTCACGGTGGCCCGACCCCGCCACGTCTTCCGTCGACCTCGGCTTTCCCCGGACCCGGTGATCGGAACAATCATGGATATCGGCATCGTTCTCCAGTGCACTCCCCCGGCATCCCGGGTCATCGATCTCGCGCGTCGCGCTGAGACGTATGGCTTCACCTACGTATGGACCTTCGACTCGCACATCTTGTGGGAGGAGCCCTACGTCATCTACAGCAAGATCCTGGATGAGACCCGCAAGGTGATCGTCGGTCCGATGGTCACGAATCCGGCCACCCGCGACATCACGGTGACCGCTTCCGTCTTTGCCACCTTGAACGAGATGTACGGCAATCGAACGGTGATCGGGATCGGCCGCGGGGATTCAGCGGTGCGGCTGACGAATGGCAAGCCGGTCTCCGTGGGCGAGCTGCGCCAAGCGGTCGTGGATCTCCAGGGCCTGGTCAACGGGCAGGCGATCGAATACAAGGGCAACAGCATCCGTCTGCCCTGGGCGCTCGGCAGCACGTGTCCGGTCTGGGTGGCCGCCTACGGCCCGAAGGTCCTGGCACTGACGGGTGAAGTGGGTGACGGCTTCATTCTGCAACTGGCCGATCCGGCTATCGCGGAGTGGACGATCGCCAGCGTCCGCACGGCGGCGCAGGCTGCCGGGCGCGATCCCGATGACGTGTACATCTGCGTGGCTGCGCCCGCCTACGTCACCGACGGATCGGCGGAGCAGAACGCCCACGCCCGCGATCAGCTGAGATGGTTCGGTGGCATGGTCGGAAATCACGTCGCCGACATCGTGGAGCGCTACGGAGACTCCGGCGTCGTTCCCCAAGCGCTCACCGACTACATCAAGGGGCGCAAGGGATACGACTACAACGAGCATGGGCGCGCAGGGAACACACACGCGGACTTCGTTCCGGACGAGATCGTCGATCGCTTCTGCATCATCGGGACCCCCGAGGATCACGTTCGCCGACTCGAGGAACTGAAGGCCTTGGGCGTTGACCAATTCGCGGTCTATCTCCAACACGACGACAAGGACCACACCATGGCCGCCTACGGCGAGAAGATCATCCCCGCCGTGCAGGACACCGTTCTGGCGAAGAGCTAGCTCGCATGAATTCGGTCACCGCGCCGCTTCGACGGACCAGCGGAGTTTCCGCGCGCCTGCGGAGCGGCTCCATCTCCGTTCTCTGGGGTCTGGCTGGGATCGCCTTGGCGATCCTGCTCTGGGAGATGGCGAAGTTGATCGGATCCGTCATTCCCATGCCGTTCAACACTTCCGACACCACCATGCCGCACGTCTGGACGATGGTGTCGGTGATGGGGGAACCCGCGGTGCGTGGGTCGGATACGACCGTATTCCAGTCGGTGGTCTCCGCTGCGCTCTTCTCCCTCGTCGTCGCATTCGGAGGGTTCCTCATCGGCGTCTTCGTGGGGCTCCTGCTCGCCATCGTGATGCAGCGCTTCGCATTCCTCGAGCGTGGCCTGCTC
>JBILLS010000073.1:0-2510 GCA_044375955.1 Candidatus Nanopelagicales bacterium
CTAGTACAGCAGTACACAGCTCCCAGCCGGCCTACCATGAAAAAAAAGACGTAACCAACCTGGAGCGCAACCGCCTCGTGCGACAGGCAATCCTATATGCGGCTGAAGGCCTCCTATGCATGCCAGTTGCCCCCCCTGATGACGACGTCAAAGCGGCACTTGAAGCGATCGGCTTTCGCATCTGCAGCAAGTCAGAGGATGCAGCACAACTCGATCAAGGTTTAGTCGAATTCTGGCATGAGCATGAAAGTTCTATCAATGGATACAGTGAACTGAGCGATCATATCGTTACGTTCCAAGAATTTGTTCGCTTGCTCCTGCTAAGCGATGCGCCACCCAAGGTTTCTTCTCAAGTCATCGATCAAATCATCGATCTGATCTTCAGTGAGTATCACCAAGACACACGGCGAGGCGATCTTGCTGGGCTGCATCGTCGTATCCGGCATCTCCAAACCTTAGAGGAGCGCTTTGATTTCGTTAAGGACTACGGCCTAAATCCGGGCGAGTGCACCCTAAGCGTACTCGAATTAATTGAGGACCCTGCACGGTCTGACCAAGCAAAGAAACTGATCCATAGCGGCGCTTTGCTCTTGACGAAAGCAGATTTCGCCGGCGTTCTAAGCATCGTACATGACATCTCAGATGCTATCCAGGATATCGGCGACGCAACAGCCACAAACACAGACGCACTCACGGGCCTTGAGCTAGACGCCATAGCAACGATTCGTTCAAGCCTTGAGGTCCTGCAGCAACATGACCGCTCACTTTCATGGTGGTCGTTCCCCTACATCGAAGGGCAAAAGGCCTGGCGTTTTTGCCAAGGCTTGTGGTGGTTGGCCTCACTCGATGGTCAAGCCAAGATGGCCTCGCTGAGCAAGCAAGTTACAAGCGCTGCAAAACGTGGTCACAACGAGACCGAGTTTTCCGCTACCTGCGTTGGCAACGACGCCGTACTCTTAAACGTGGTCAAGCATTACCTTCGATTAGAGGGCTATCGCGTGACGCCTTTACACCGCGATCACGAGCTTCACGCCCTTCACATCGCATGGGCGTAGTCTCTCAGCCATAACCTACACTCAACGTCGAAGGTCCTCAATTTAGGGTCCCATTGAGCACTTACGAAGATCACTTAATGGGGAAAAACCCCGACGCACACGCGAACTCCCTTATAGGGCCTTCAAGGCAGCGACTGAAGATAGTCCGACGCTCGCCAAGCGGTGTGCCGATCACGCTCAAGTCGGTTCCAGTGCTCAACCTCAAAATCAGCCCAAAGTGGTGAGCTCGCATCCCGCATCAATGCATGCTCAGGTGGGCAGATCGCCAGCGAATAGATCGGTTCGACATCGTTGACAAATAAGTGCTTATAGGGATAGTCCCCAACAGGCCCTAAATTATAGGTTTCATAGCCTTGGTCGTAGGTCCACTGCGCAGCAAGCAGGCAAGCGTATAGCCCCGGCGAGTCATTGCGAAACGCAGGATTCCACTGACAAAAGCTCCCATAGACCTGCCCACGCTCGGGCATGATCACCGACACGTCAGTGAGAACCTTCTCGCCCGTTGAATCCGTTACCTCAAACACAAGTAATTCAAGATGCCGCACATAATCTAAAAATCCATCAAGCTCTTTCTCTGAAATACCGTAGCGAGCAAAGTGCTCACCGCCCCACGCAAGCAACTGTCGCTTGGTCAGATTGGAGCCCTGCATGCATGCAACCTCGTGATGATAGGTGCTATGTTTTGCTCGCAGTTTCTTAAATTTTCGCTGGCGATACCCATCTTCCCAATACCCCGATTCACGCACACGAACCAATCCATAGGCATCCCTGATGGGGTGGCCCCAAGGACTCTCAGGCGGTAGCGCATAAATGATGAGTGGCTTTTCGGCCATCTCAAGCATCGTCTCGTTGACAGCGATATAGGGACAAAGTGCGTCCCAACGCGTCGTGAAGTAAGCAATCTCGCCATGAAAGCTGTCGACGCAGAGATTGCTCTTTGTCCAACTCTGATACCCGAGACGATATGTCTGGGCCTCCTGGCTAGTCGAGGCGAAGCTCGCAGGGCTCGATACAGTTAGAAGTGCATCCACGGTATCGAGGTCAGATGAAAGAGAGCTTGGGGAATCAATGGCGTTCTAGAACAAAGAATAGTCTTTGGGATCATCGAAACCCAGAGTTTATCCACAAAGCGCGCGCTTGGAAAGCAAAAACTTACGTTACATCCCTTAAGTATTCCTACGAGTATTTCTGCGCTGAACACTCGACGAATTCCGTCGATCTCGTTATCGTGCGCAGACCTCAACAAACCATTTCCACACATGGCAAAGCTCACAGCACCATGGACACCCTGCGACATTCGCAGTCTTCGACGTAGCGACAAGGCACGCTACCTAGCAGCCGTCCATGCGCGTTGGTCGGTGTTTCGTACATGGCTTGAACTACCAAGGACTGAGGCTGACTTTGATCGTTGGATTGGCGACATTCGATCGAGCAAAGACAAAGTCTTCGCGATCT
>JBILLS010000018.1:0-36879 GCA_044375955.1 Candidatus Nanopelagicales bacterium
GTACGCCTGACCCCCCGTGATCACCGCGGTGCGGATGGCGATCGCCATGTCCATGTTCCCCGCGAAGTCGATATAGCCGACGCACCCGCCATAGACCCCTCGACGCGTGGGCTCACAGTCGTCGATGATCGCCATCGCCCGTGGTTTAGGTGCACCACTCAGGGTCCCCGCCGGGAATGCGGCCACCAGCGCATCGAAGGCCGAAGAGCGGGGGTCCATGGTTCCCACGACCGTCGACACCAGATGCATGACGTGGGAGTAGCGCTCGACTTCCATGAATTCCGTGACATGGACAGTGCCCGGGATGCAGACGCGCCCGAGGTCGTTTCGAGCCAGGTCCACGAGCATCACGTGCTCGGCTCGTTCCTTCGTGTCCTGGAGCAACTCCAGCGCCCGCGACGCATCTTCATCGGTGGACGCCGCGCGTGGTCGAGTGCCGGCGATCGGATGCACGACACACTCACCGTCCGTGACGGTCACCAGGGCCTCGGGTGACGATCCCACGATGTCGAAGTGGACCGCCTCGGTCAGCTCACCCGAGTGTCCGACGACCGGGACGCGCAGCAGGTACATATAGGGGCTGGGATTCGTCGAGCGAAGGACGCGGTAGATGTCCAGTGCCCGACCGGCGTAGGGCACGGTGAAGCGCTGGGAGAGGACCACCTGGAATACGTCTCCGCGGCGGATATGGTCCTGAATCCGTTCCACGGCAGCGCAGTACTCCGCGCGCGTGAAGGTCGACTGCGGCGGTTCGTCGTCGATCACGTCCCAGGTCGCCACTCCCCCGCCCATCGAGGAGGCAAGACGCGCCTGCATGGCATCGAGTCGCCCCACCGCATCCGCCCATGCCGCTTCCACGCGTTCGTCGCTGGCGTCGAAGTTGATCGCGTTCGCGATCAGGGTGACCGTCCCGCTCCAGTGGTCAAGGACCGCGAGGTCCGTCGCGAGTAGGAATCCGAGTTCTGGGAGACGCAGATCGTCATCGCATCTGTCGGGGACCGATTCCCACCGTCGGACCGCGTCATAGGTGAGGTAGCCCACCATTCCCCCGGTGAACGGGGGAAGACCTTCCAGTCGGGCCGTGCGCAGGGCCGCGACGGTCGCGCGGAGAACGTCGTCGGGCTCGCCTTCGAGCGGTAACCCGACGGGCACACGGCCCGCCCACTGTGCTGCGGAGTCGCGTTCGGTCAGCATCGCCGCGCAGCGGACACCCACGAAGGAGTACCGGGACCACGACCTCCCCTGCTCTGCGGATTCGAACAGGAAGGTGCCCGAACGCTCGCCGCAGAGGGCCTCGAAGAGTGCGACGGGGGTGACCCCGTCGGCCAGCACCGTCCTGGTGACGGGTATCACCCGCCGATCGCGGGCGAGCCAACAGAAGTCCTCGAGTGCGGGGCCCGTCTCACCGAGCCGAAGGGTCACCTGATCTCCGTGCGGGACGTGTCGAAACAACTCCGGTTCCCGTTGTGGCAGGCGGGCCCCGACTGCTCGACGAGGATCAACACGGTGTCGCCATCGCAGTCGACGCGCACCTCGCGCACCCGTTGGGTGTGCCCGGAGGTCTCACCTTTGATCCACTGCCGCTGACGGCTCCGGGAGTAGTAGGTCGCCTCCCCGGTGGCCAGGGTTCGCTCCAGGGCCTCGGCATCCATCCACGCGAGCATGAGCACCTCTCCCGTGTCCCACTGCTGGGCGATCACGGGCACGAGACCGGAGGGGTCGAATCGGATTCCGAGATCCTCCACGCGCGCCATGGTCACATCCTGCCGCGCACCGGGTAGCCCGCTGCGACGAGCGTCTCCTTGACCTGCGCGATCGAGACCGTGCCGAAGTGGAAGATGCTCGCGGCCAGAACCGCGTTGGCCCCCGCAGCGACAGCGGGGGGGAAATCATCCGGGTGTCCGGCCCCACCACTCGCGATGATCGGAACGGAGACCACCCCCCGGATCGCGGAGATCAACTCCAGGTCGAATCCCGAGCGGGTGCCATCAGCGTCCATCGAGTTCAGCAGGATCTCTCCCGCGCCACGCTCCTCTCCCTCGCGTGCCCAGGCGAGCGCATCCATGCCGGTCCCCCGTCGACCCCCGTGCGTGGTGACCTCGAATCCACTCGGCGTCGTGTCACTGCGTCGGACATCGAGGGAGAGCACGACGCATTGCGAACCGAACCGTTGCGAGGCGAGACCCAGCAAGGAGGGTTCCGCTATGGCGGCGGTGTTGAGACCCACCTTGTCCGCGCCGGCCCGGAGGAGCACATCGAAGTCCTCGACGGAGCGCACGCCGCCCCCGACGGTGACAGGGATGAACACTGAGTCGGCTGTGCGCCGCACGACGTCGAGCATCGTCGATCGCCCACTACTCGACGCCGTTATGTCGAGGAACACGAGTTCATCGGCGCCCGCGGCGTCGTAGGCCGATGCGAGTTCCACAGGATCGCCCGCGTCCGCCAGATTCACGAAGTTGACACCCTTGACCACACGTCCCCCGTCGACGTCGAGACAGGGGATCACGCGCACTGCGAGGGTCATGGGCGCGGCGGTCCCCATTCGTAGGGGTCGTAGCGCGCCTCCAGGGCGGCGATGGCTTCCGCCAGGGTGAAGGCGCCCTCGTACAGGGCGCGTCCGACGATTGCTCCCTCGATCCCGTCCATGTCGGCGAGCTTGTGGAGGTCCTCCAGATGCGAGATCCCTCCGGACGCGATGACGGGTCGATCCGTTGCGGAGCAGACATCGCGAAGCAGGTGGAAGTTGGGCCCCTTCATGGTGCCGTCCTTCGCCACGTCCGTGACGACGTAGCGCGCACAGCCCGCCACATCGAGCCGGCCGAGCACCTCCCAGAGGTCACCGCCGTCCTGAGTCCACCCGCGCGCGGACAACGTGTGTCCGCGGACATCCAGACTGACGGCGATGCGGTCACCGTGCTCCGCGATCACCCGCGCAGTCCAGTCCGGGTCCTCGAGTGCGGCCGTGCCGAGGTTGACCCGGGTGCACCCCGTCCCCAGGGCCCAGCGGAGCGAGTCGTCGTCCCGGATCCCTCCGGACAACTCGACGTGCACGCGATCACGCAGGTGCTTCACCAACGATGCGATCACCTCGGCGTTGGACCCACGCCCGAACGCCGCATCGAGATCTACAACATGCAGCCAGGTGGCACCCTGCTCCACCCATTGCGCTGCCGCTTCCGCTGGCGATCCATACGTTGTTTCGGTGCCCGCGGCGCCCTGGACAAGTCGCACGGCGGTGCCGTTCGAAACGTCGACCGCAGGAAGAAGTGTGAGCATCGGCACCGGATCACAGTAGCGAGGAGGAGGTCAGCGACTCGACCCACCTCGTCAGGAGCGCGCCACCGGCATCCGAGGATTTCTCCGGATGGAACTGCGTCCCTGCTAGAACACCGTTCTCGATGGCTGCGATGAAGGGCTGCCCGTAGTCGCACCAACTCACCACCGGGTCAGGTCGACGGGCGTCCGTGGACGTCCACTCCCACGACTGGACTCCGTAACTGTGCACGAAGTAGAAGAGTTGGTCACCGAGTCCGGCGAGGAGACGGGACTCGTCGGGTACCTGGAGGGAATCCCATCCCATGTGGGGCAGGACCGGCGCATGCAGGCGTTCGACCGTCCCCGGGAAGTGTCCGAGCCCCTCGGTGCGCTGGCCGTGCTCCACCCCCGTCTCGAACAGGATCTGCATCCCGACGCAGATCCCCAGAACGGGTCGGCCACCGGCTAAGCGTCGATCGATGAGGCGATCACCGCCCACCCGGCGCACACCCGACATGCAGGTGGCGAATGCCCCCACGCCGGGCACCACGAGACCGTCGCACTCGAGTACGCGAGCAGGCTCAGCGGTGACGTCGACGTGAGCACCCGCGCGCTCCAGCGCGCGTTGCGCCGATCGCAGATTTCCCGAGCCGTAGTCCAGGATCACTACGGACTTCACGATGCGGTCAGCGTTCCTTTCGTCGACGGGACTCCGACGACTCGCGGGTCACGCGCGACGGCATCACGCAGGGAACGTGCAACGGACTTGAACTGAGCCTCCACGACATGGTGGGCATTGCGACCGGAGAGGACACGCACGTGCAGGGTGATCTGCGCGGTCGCGACCAGGGACTCCCAAATGTGACGCGTCAGAGTCGTGTCGTAACTGCCGATGAGTTCCACGAGATCGGGCTCCTCATGCACGAGGTACGGCCGACCGGAGAGGTCCACGGCAGACTGCACCAGGCACTCGTCGAGGGGGACGAGTGCGTCCCCGTAACGCCGAAGTCCGCTGCGGTCACCGAGGGCCGCATTCAATGCCTGCCCGAGAGCCAGGGACGTGTCCTCGACGGTGTGATGTGCGTCGACCTCCAGGTCACCGCGGGTGCGCACAGTGAGGTCCAAACCCCCGTGCTTGGCGAGTTGCGCGAGCATGTGGTCGAAGAACGGGACACCCGTGTCGATCTGGGAGGAACCCGTTCCGTCGAGATTCAGTTCGACGAAGACTTCGCTCTCCTTGGTGGATCGCTCGATGGTTGCGGTCCTGGTATTCATGATGGCTCTCTTCGCGCTCCGTCGACCTCGTGCAGAGTAGTGAGGAATCTATCGTTCTCGTCGGGAGTGCCGATGGAGACGCGCAGCCAGCCCTCGGGGCCGACCTGCCGGATGAGGACACCCCGGTCACGGATCGCCTGCCATACCCCCGCCGCATTCTCGAAGCGCCCGAACATCAGGAAGTTGGCCTCCGAGGGCGCGACGTCATAGCCCGCCGCACGGAGTGCAAGGTCGAGACGGTCGCGCTCGGAGCGAATGAGGTCGACCTGCGCCTGCAGGATCGCGGAGTGCTCGAGTGCCGCACATGCCACAGCCTGCGTGATGGCCGAGAGGTGGTAGGGCAATCGCACGACGCGCAGCGCCTCCACGATTCCAGGATGCCCCGCGGCCGCATAGCCGAGACGGGCACCTGCGAATCCAAATGCCTTGCTCATGGTCCTGGTGACGACGACATTCGGGTACTCACCGAGCAACTCCAGGGCACTCGGTACTCCCACGTGCCGGAATTCGGCGTACGCCTCGTCGACCACCAGGATCCCGTGTGCATCCGACGCGGCTCGGGCAAGCGACGCGAGCTCCCCGAGAGCGATCCCGGTTCCCGTCGGATTATTCGGCGATGCCACCAGGGTCACCACCGGACGATGATCCGCAATCTCGTGTTCGGCACGAGCGATGTCGATGGTGAAGTCGGATGCTCGGGGGACGGCGATCAGGCGCGTGAAGGTGTCACGTGCGTACTCGGGATACATGGAGTAGGACGGGGGGAACGTCACAGCGGTGCGCCCCGGTCCCCCGAAGGCCAACAGGATGTGGTGCATCACCTCGTTGGAGCCGTTGGCCGCCCAGATGCGCGATGGATCGACCGCGACACCCGACTCCCGGGCGAGGTAGTCCGCGAGGTGTGTGCGCAGGTGGCGCGCGTCACGATCGGGATATCGGTTCAGGGTGCCGGCAACATGACGTGTGGCCTCGGCGAGTGCATCGACGACCTCGGGTGGCAATGGAAAGGGATTCTCATTGACGTTGAGCCGCACGAGTCCCTCGTCCTCGGGGGCACCGTACGGCGCCACTCCGGCGAGATCCTCGCGGACCGGCGGGATGAAGTCTGATGTCACTGTCGCGGACTGCCTGTCCGAATGGTGATCGCCTGACCATGCGCGGGCAGATCCTCGGCTTCGGCGAGTGCCACGACATGCGGAGCCACATCGGCTAAGGCTGCTTCGCTGTACTCGATGACTTGGATACCCCGCAGGAACGTCTGAACCGACAATCCCGATGAGTGACGTGCCGATCCGGATGTCGGCAATACGTGGTTGCTCCCCGCGCAGTAGTCGCCCAGGGACACCGGCGCCCAGGGCCCCACGAAAATCGCGCCGGCATTGCGGATCCTCGCGGCCACCGCACGCGCATCACGCGTGTGGATCTCGAGGTGCTCGGCCGCGTACGCGTCGATCACGTCGACACCCGAGTCAAGGTCGTCGACGAGTAGGACGGCGCTCTGCTCGCCTCCGAGGGCCTCACGGATGCGCTCGGAGTGCTTGGTCGCGGACACCTGGTGATCGAGGTGGGTCGCGACGTGATCGGCGAGTTCCTCACTCGTGGTCACGAGCACGGCGGCCGCGATCACGTCGTGTTCGGCCTGGCTGATCAAGTCTGCGGCGATATACCGGGCATCCCCGGTGTCATCCGCCAACACCGCGACCTCCGTGGGGCCGGCCTCCGAATCGATACCGATGACGCCCTGCAGAGCTCGCTTCGCCGCCGTCACGTAGATGTTGCCCGGCCCGGTGACGAGATCGACGGGTGCACAGCGTTGCCCATCCGGCAGGTCCACGCCGAAGGCGAGCATCGCGACGGCTTGGGCCCCGCCGACCGCATAGACCTCGTCGACGCCGAGCAGGTGGCACGCCGCCAGGATGACCGGGTGCGGCCACCCGTCGTGGTCGCGCTGCGGTGGACTGACGACGACGAGAGACGAGACACCCGCAACCTGGGCGGGGACGACGTTCATCACGACGCTGCTCGGATACACCGCGCGGCCACCGGGGACATAAAGGCCCACGCGCTCCACCGGCACCCACCGCTGCGTGACCGAGCCTCCGGGCACAACCTCCGTGGTGACGTCGGGACGACGCTGTGCTTCGTGGACGATGCGGGCTCGGCGGATCGCCTCGACGATGGCCGCGCGCACGACAGGATCGAGTTCGTCGGCCGCAGCACGCAACTGGGATGCCGGTACCCGCAGACCGGGGGGTGTCACGCCGTCCAGGTTCAAGGACCAACGAGCAACGGCTTCGGCACCGTGGTGGCGGACATCGTCGATGATCGGGCGTACTCGCTCCGCCGCATCCGAGATGTCGAGGGCAGCGCGAGGAACGACGTCCTGGGCCCGGAAGGGGCGTCCGCGTAGGTCGATCCGGCGCATCACTCGACGGAGTTTACGCTGACGAGGTGACCACCACCCTGGCCCTATTTCCTCTCACAACAGTGCTCGTGCCCGGGTTGGTCATGCCCTTGCACATCTTCGAAGCCCGCTATCGCAGCCTGATGGAGGACCTACTACTCCTTCCCGAGGATGACCGCGTCTTCGGAATCACGTCCATCAGACCCGGTCGCAGTCCCGAGCTCGACGGACTCGGCGCGCTCTACCCCGTGGGAGTCGAGGTGATCGTGCGTTCGATCGAAAGACTCGAGGATGGTCGCTTCGACATCACCGCGATTGGCCGCCGGAGGTTCCAGATCGACGAGGTGGACACCTCGATGCCCCTCCTCCGTGCCGAGGTGACATTTCTCGACGAGGGATCCCCGTCCGAGCGCGCGCAGACGTTGGCGCGCGAGGTTGCCGACGCATTCGCCGTCTACCGGACGACTCTCGCCGCTCGCGTCGGTCAGGAGGACGAGACGACCCAGGAGATACCCGACGATCCCACCGTGCTCAGCTTCTTGGTGACCGCAGCTCTCGTTATTCCACCCGATGAGCGCAACGCACTCCTCTCAGCACCCACCACGGACGAGCGACTCGTCCTCGCACACGCCCTGCTGGCCCGCGAGACCACGTTTCTCCGCACGTTCGGGGCGGTTCCCTCGGTGGATCTGGGGGAAGCGGGATCGATCAACTGATGTCCACTCCCGCGATACGTCTGCTCAAGGAACGCGGTGTCGCATTCGACCTGCACACGTACGACCACGACCCGCGGGAGGAGTCCTTCGGGGCAGAGGCGGCGCGGAAGCTCGACGTGGATCCGATGCTCGTCTTCAAAACCATCATCTTCCTGATCGAGGAGCGCCATCCGGTGGCCGCGATCGTGCCGGTCACGGGAACCGTCGACACCAAGGCACTGGCGCGGGCGCTCGATGTGAAGCGGATCGATGACTGTCCGGTCGCGACCGCGGAGCGCCTCACCGGGTACGTCGTAGGAGGGATCAGTCCCCTCGGTCACAGGACGACCTCGACCACCGTTCTCGATCAATCAGCGTTGGAGTGCGAGCAGATCTACGTAAGTGGTGGTCGCCGGGGACTCGAGATCCGTCTCTCCCCCACCGACCTGGTGGAGGTCACGAAGGCCCGGATCGCCCCGATCGCGCAGTCCAGCGGCCGTGCATGACATCGGCCAGAGCCAGGATCGTGACGACAACGGCCGAGCCCAACGCCCACGTCAGGTAGGCCGCCGGGAGTGTCACCTGCAGAGGGCCATCGACGACCACTTCGGTTTCGGTCGTCGCCACGAGACCCTCGATGTCCACCGAGCCCAGACGTGACCCAACCCACCACAGCGCCGCGGTGCCCACGGCCGAGGCGAGGAGCGCCGCGAGGAGCACGGAGAGCAGATGCTCTCGCCGCATGCGCGCCAGACCGATCGTCACGGCGATACCCGCGGCCAGGCAGAGCAGCGCGAAGACGACGTCGGATGCGGCATACCCCTCGGGCTGGAATCCCTGCGGCGCCGATCCGTCGGGCCGGATGACCAGGGGAACGCGCGGAACCAGGCGCCACCACAGGACACCGAGACTCGCCCCGATCACCAGCCCGAAGATCAGGCCGGCGGCCACCACGAACGTGGCACGCCGTTGCACACTCATGAAGACAGGACGTGTCGGATGTCTGCTTCCATCGCCGCCGGTGATGTGTTGGGTGCGTAGCGCTTCACCGTGCGTCCATCCGGCGAGACGAGGAACTTCGTGAAGTTCCACTTGATCGAGGAACCGAGCAGGCCACCTGCCCGTGACTTGAGGTAGGCGAAGATCGGGTGAGTCCGGGGCCCGTTGACGTCGACCTTCGTCGATAGCGGAAACGTCACGCCGTATGTGCGCGAACAGAAGGATGCGATGGACGAATCATCACCCGGTTCCTGGTGCGCGAACTGGTCACAGGGGAAACCGATCACGGTCAGCCCCTGGTCCTTGTACTCCTCGTACAACTTCTGCAACCCCTCGTACTGGGGAGTGAAACCGCACTTGCTCGCGGTGTTGACGATCAGGACCGGACGACCCGCGAGATCGTGAAGGTCCACTTCCTGGCCGTCATTGCGGGTGAACGTGAGGTCGAAGAGGGTGCCGTCCGTAGCTGCCATGACTCGATTCTGCCCGGCCCTAACCGGAGAGGCATCCCGGCCCAAGCAGGGCCTTCAGGTCGGCGAACAATGCCGGACTCGGGGTCACGCGCAGGGCGTCATCGAGCCGGAGGACGGTCGTGCGCGCACCACCGGTGAGGAGGAGGTGTACCTCGGTGGCACCCGGGTGGTCGGCGAGAACCTCCTTGAGGCGATTCACCATCGGCGGGACGCACCGAGATGCGGCCATGGATACGCGGACCGGCCCGGACGGCGCATCGCTGACGTCGAGGGGTGACACTTCCAGCGCGACGACACGCAGACCATCGTCCTCGTCTTCGATTCGAGTGCGGCAGAGGAGGACCGCATCCTCGACAAGGTGGACACCCGCAGCGGCATAGGTCTGCGGGAACACCATGACGTCCAACGATCCCTCGAGATCCTCCAGGGTGACGATGGCCCACGCGGAACCCTTCTTCGTGGTTTTGCGCTGCACCGAGGTCACCAATCCACCGATCGTGACCACCATGTCTGCCCGTTCATCCATGAGGATCGACGCGATACTGCGCTCCGTGGACATGGCGAGCACGGTCTCGAGACCGTTGAGTGGGTGATCGGACACGTAGAGCCCGAGCATCTCCCGCTCGTGCGCGAGAAGCGTGGACTTGTCCCACTCTCCCAGCGGGATGTCGACGGAGTCCCCACCCGCGCTCTGCTCCCCCGAGCCGAGTCCACCGAACAGATCGAACTGGCCGATCGCCTCGGCGCGCTTGATCTCGATGGCCGAATCGATCACGTGCTCGTGCACCGAGATCAGACCGCGGCGGGTATGACCGAGGGCGTCGAAGGCACCCGCCTTGATCAGCGACTCCACGGTTCGCTTATTGCACACCGACGCATCGACTTTGGCGATGAAGTCTCGGAAATCCTGGAAGCGACCCTCGCGCCGGCGGGTGGCGATGATGGACTCGACGACATTCGTGCCGACGTTGCGGACCGCCGACAGCCCGAAACGGATATCGCTGCCGGACGGGGTGAACTCGGCATCCGAGTCGTTGACGTCGGGTGGCAGGACCTTGATCCCCATACGCCGGCACTCGTTGAGATACACCGCTGACTTGTCCTTGTCATCCTTCACGGATGACAGGAGCGAAGCCATGTACTCCGCCGGATAATTCGCCTTCAGATACGCGGTCCAGTACGACAACATCCCGTAACCCGCGGTATGCGCCTTGTTGAACGCGTAGTCCGAGAACGGGACGAGGATCTCCCACAGAGTTTCGATCGCAGGCTCGGAGTACCCGCGCTCGCGCATGCCGTCGCGGAAGGGAACGAACTCCTTCTTCAGGATCTCCTTCTTCTTCTTGCCCATGGCACGCCGCAGCAGGTCCGCCTTGCCGAGTGAGTACCCGGCGACCTTCTGGGCGATCGCCATGACCTGCTCCTGATACACGATCAGGCCGTAGGTATCCCCGAGGATCTCCGCGAGCGGTTCCTCCAGCTCGGGATGGATAGGGACGACCGGCTTGCGCCCGTTCTTGCGGTCGGCGTACTCGTTGTGAGCATTGGCACCCATCGGACCGGGACGGTAGAGCGCAAGAACCGCCGAGATGTCCTCGAAGGAGTCGGGCTGCATGGAACGCAACAGCGATCGCATCGGGCCACCATCGAGTTGGAATACGCCGAGGGTGTCTCCACGCGCGAGGAGTGCGTATGTCGCGGAGTCGTCGAGGCTCATCTCCTCCAGGACGAGTGAGGTACCGGATGCCTCGATATGCCGGAGACAGTCATCCAAGACGGTGAGGTTACGGAGACCGAGGAAATCCATCTTCAGCAGTCCCAGCGCCTCGCACGCCCCCATGTCGAATTGGGTGATCACGGCGCCGTCCTGCTCGCGACGCCAGACCGGGATCACGTCGAGGAGGGGCTCACGACACAGGATGACACCGGCCGCATGCACACCGGGTTGGCGCTTCAGCCCCTCGAGCCCCCGGGCAGTGTCGATGACCGCACGTGCATCGGCGTCGGACTCGTACAGAGCCCGGAACTCCGCAGCCTCGCCGTACCGCGCATCAGTCGGATCGAATACGCCGGCCAGAGAGATGTCCTTACCCATGACAGATGGAGGCATCGACTTGGTGATCCGGTCACCGAGTGCGTACGGCTTCCCCAGGACGCGGGCGCTGTCCTTGACGGCCGCCTTGGCCTTGATCGACCCGTAGGTCACGATCTGCGCAACGCGCTCCTCACCATATTTCTCGGTGGCGTACCGGATCATGTCCGCCCGCCGACGCTCGTCGAAGTCGATATCGATGTCCGGCATCGAGATGCGCTCGGGATTGAGGAATCGTTCGAAGAGCAGCCCGTGCGTGATCGGATCGAGGTCCGTGATCCCGAGTGCGTACGCGATCATCGCTCCCGCGGCCGAACCACGGCCGGGGCCCACGCGGATTCCGTTCTCCTTGGCGTAGCGCACGAGGTCAGCAACGACGAGGAAGTACCCCGGGAATCCCATCTGAGTGACGACACCGAGCTCGTAGTTCGCCTGCTTCTGCACGGGGTCCGGGACGGAATTCCCGTACCGGCGGACGAGACCGCGCTGGACTTCGGTCACCAGCCAGGATTCCTCGGACTCCCCAGCCGGGACCGGGAATCGCGGAAGGAGATTGGCACCCTCAGCGAACGCCACCTCGCACCGCTCGGCAATGAGCAAAGTCGAGTCGCACGCTTCAGGAAGTTCGCGCCAGACATCGCGCATCTCGTGGGCTGACTTCACGTAGAAGTCGCGCGCGTCGAATCGGAATCTGCGCGGATCATCCATGGTTGTCCGCGTTCCGATACACAGCAGGACATCGTGGGTCTCCGCGTCGCCCGCGTGGACGTAGTGGACATCGTTGGTGGCGACGAGCGGCAGGTCAAGCTCGCGCGCGATACGTAGCAGGTCCTCCCGGAAACGCCGCTCGATGCCGAGACCGTGATCCATCAGCTCACAGAAGTAGTTGCCCGGCCCGAGGATGTCGCGCATGTCCGCCGCGGCGGCGCGCGCCTTATCGAACTCACCCGCCTGAAGCCATCGATTCACCTCACCACTCGGGCAGCCCGTGGTGCCGATGAGACCGCCGGCGTACCGCTCCATCAGCTCGCGGTCGAACCGCGGCTTGTGATACTGACCCTCGAGACTTGCCAGGGAGGACAGGCGGAAGAGGTTGTGCATGCCCTCCGTCGACTCCGCCCACAACGTCATGTGGGTGTAACTGAACTTCCCTCGCCCCGCGCCCGGGTCCTCCGGCGTCCCCTCGTCGAAACCTCCACCGAAATCAAAGGGGCGACGCTCGAAACGTCCCTGCGGGGCGTAGTAGCCCTCGAGTCCGATGATCGGCTTGATTCCCGCTGCGTGAGCAGCCTTGTAGAAGTCGTAGGCACCGAAGAGGTTCCCGTGATCGGTCATCGCGATCGCAGGCATGCCCATGTCCGCCGCCTGCTGCATCAGATCCGGGAGTCGCGCCGCGCCATCGAGCATCGAGTACTCGGTATGCACATGGAGGTGGACGAAGTCTCCAGTGGATGGACTCACGGCGACCCCTCGCGTTGTTCATGGGGGCGCGGGGGCATTGGGCAACTCTATGTCGGGTTCGGAGCCCCGACCCGGAGACGCTCCAGGGCGGTCACGAGATCCGGCGGGTAGTCGCTGTGGAACTCCACGCGCTCCCCCGTTCCCGGATGCACGAAGGCGAGTCGCGTCGCGTGCAGCCACTGTCTCGTCAGCCCCAGGCGCCTCGCCAGTGTCGGATCGGCTCCGTAGGTGAGGTCACCGACACAGGGATGACGCATGGCGGACATATGCACTCGGATCTGGTGCGTACGTCCGGTCTCCAGGTGCACATCGACGAGGCTGGCGTGGGGGAAGGCCTCGAGCGTCGCGTAGTGGGTGACACTCGGCCGGCCATCCGACACCACCGCGAACCGGTAGTCCGATTGCGGATGCCGCCCGATGGGGGCGTCGATGGTGCCCGCGAGTGGATCCAGGTGCCCCTGGACGATGGCGTGGTACTCCTTGTCGACCTCGCGCTCGCGAAATTGGCGCTTCAGGTCGGTGTACGCACGCGCACTCTTCGCGACGACCATGAGCCCGCTGGTACCTACATCCAGGCGGTGCACCACACCCTGGCGCTCCGCGGCGCCGAGGGTGCTGACCGCGTAGCCCGCGGCGGCCAGGCTGCCGACCACGGTGGGGCCGGTCCACCCCGGGCTGGGGTGGGCCGCCACACCCACGGGCTTGTCCACCACGACGATGTCCTCGTCGTCATACACGACGGTGAGGTCCGCGACAGGTTCCGGCGGACGCGATTCCTCCGGCACGTCGACACCGATGACACCGGAGGATGGGAGCCGGTCGGACTTGCTGACGCGCATCCCGTCGAGGGTGACGGCTCCGGCGTCGACCAGGGCGGCCGCTTTGGTGCGGGTGAGCCCCAACATGCGCGTCAGGGCGACGTCCATGCGCTCACCCACCAACCCCTCCGGGATGGGTAGTTCGCGCTCAGCCACCTGACCCCGCTCGCCCGCCAAGCGGGACGCCGCGCCACGACAGGATCACCATGGCGATCGCAGAGCACACGACGAAGGAATCGGCGATGTTGAAGATCGGCCAGTAGGGCACTTGGATGAAGTCGACGACGAATCCGCGGCCGATGCCCGGCGCTCGAAAGAGGCGATCGACGAGGTTTCCGACGGCACCACCCAGCAAACCTCCGAGAGCAATGGCCCACGCGACGCTACCGAGTTTCCGCGACACCCGGATGATGACGACAACGACGACGCAGGCAATGAGCGTGAAGACCCAGGTGTATCCGGTACCGAGACTGAATGCGGCTCCCGTGTTCTCCGCGTACGTGAAGCGGAGGAGTGATCCGATCACCTCGACCGGCCCCTCCCCGGCGAGTATCCGGGGCAGGAGCACCTGCTGGGCCCAGAACTTGGTGAGTTGGTCGAGGACGACTGCTCCGAAGGCCACCACGAAAACGAGTCCGACCGTGCGCCGCGCAGGGGCAACGGTGGGGACCTCACTCACGCCTCGACTCTACGGGCCCCCGACTGGGGCTCCCCGATCAGAATCGCTCCTCCGCCTCCTTGCAGCTGAGGCAGAGGGTGGCCCGCGGGAAGGCCTGCAGACGGTACTTGCCGACCGCGCGGCCACATCCCTCGCACACACCGTAGGAGCCGTCGGCCAACCGGGTCAGTGCGTGATCGACCTGGAGGAGCATGTCGCGGGCATTGTTCGCCAGTGACATCTCGTGTTCCCGCTCGAATGTCTTGCTCCCGGCATCCGCCTGGTCATCGCCTGCACCTTCGCCGGAATCCCGGATGAGATCGGCCAGACCCGCCTCGGCGTTATCAATCTCCTCGAGGAGGCGCACGCGCTCCGACTGCAGGGCGCTGCGCACCGTGGCCAGTTCCTCTTTGCTCCAGGGGCTTTCGTCTTCGCGGACGACGGGCCGCTTCTTCTTCGCCACGACCTTCTTCGCCGGGGCGGCCTTTTTGACGGGCGCCGCCTTCTTCGCGGGGGCGACCTTCTTCGCGGGTGCAGCCTTCTTCGCGGGTGCAGCCTTCTTCGCGGGGGCGACCTTCTTCGCGGGTGCAGCCTTCTTGGCGGGGGCGGACTTCTTCGCAGGAGCAGCCTTCTTGGCTGGCGCCACCTTCTTGACCGGGGCAGCCTTCTTGGCCGGCGCAGCCTTCTTCTT
This sequence comes from Candidatus Nanopelagicales bacterium, assembly GCA_044375955.1. Taxonomy (GTDB): domain Bacteria; phylum Actinomycetota; class Actinomycetes; order S36-B12; family S36-B12; genus VGCC01. Next base: position 14,825 of record JBILLS010000018.1, read on the forward strand.
TGGGGCAGCCTTCTTCGCCGCTGGCATAGCTCCCCCTCCCACCGGACTCACGGTGCGCGCGATGGTAGACGCCTTCGGCAACCCCGCGCACTTCCCCCGCCGAGAGAGGCGGGGACACAGATATCCTGCAGCACCGCCCACCGCCCGGAGGATGAGATGTACAGGTCCGTGCCTGCGCAGGTCGACCTGCCGGCCATGGAACGCGACATTCTCGACATGTGGGACCGGGAGGGGACCTTCGCCGAGTCCGTCGCTCAGACGGCCGACCGCCCCCTCTGGACCTTCTACGAGGGGCCACCCACGGCCAACGGGACCCCGGGCACACATCACGTCGAGGCCCGCGCCTTCAAGGACATCTTCCCTCGCTACCGCACGATGAAGGGCTACCACGTCCCGCGCAGGGCCGGCTGGGACTGCCACGGACTCCCCGTCGAGTTGGCCGTGGAACGCGAGCTGGGCTTCACCGGCAAGGGCGACATCGAGGCCTACGGCGTGGAGGAATTCAACGCGCGATGCCGTGAGTCGGTCCTCCGCCACGTAGACGAGTTCGCGCAGATGACCCGACGCATGGGCTACTGGGTCGACATGGATCGCGCCTACTGGACGATGGACCCCGCCTACATCGACAGCGTGTGGTGGTCGCTCGCGGAGATCTTCCGCGCGGGTCTCCTCGTGCAGGATCACCGAGTCGCCCCCTACTGCCCGCGGTGCGGAACCGGACTGTCGGACCACGAGCTCGCGCAGGGTTACGAGACCGTGATCGACCCCTCCGTCTACGTGAAGTTCCCGGTCAGCGCACCGGAGTGGACGGATCGATTTCCGAATCTCTCGCTCCTGGTCTGGACGACGACACCGTGGACATTGGTGTCCAACACGGCCGTGGCCGCCAAACCGGACGCCACCTACGCCGTCGTGCGTTCGGGTGAGGAGTGCCTCCTCGTCGCGGAGGAGCTCGTGGGGTCCGCCGTGGGATCCGAGGCACAGATTCTGGCCACGATGCCCGGACGCGACCTGGAACGCATGGCGTACCGGCGCCCCTTCGACATGGTGGACATCCCCGATGCGCACTTCGTCGTACTCGCCGACTACGTCACGACCGATGACGGCACCGGCTTGGTGCATCAGGCACCGGCCTTCGGTGCCGACGACCTCGCCACATGCCGTGCCTACGGATTGCCGGTGGTCAACCCGATCACACCGGACGGACACTTCACGCCGGATGTGGGGATGGTGGGTGGGGAGTTCTTCAAGAAGGCCGACGATCGCCTGGTCGACTCCCTGTCCGCGCGCGGACTCCTCTGGCGTCGTGAACCTTATGAACACAGCTATCCGCACTGCTGGCGGTGCCATACGCCGCTGATGTATTACGCACAGCCGTCGTGGTACATCAAGACGACACAGATCAAGGACGCCCTCCTCGAGCAGAACGCCCAGACGAACTGGTTCCCCGAGACGATCAAGAACGGGCGCTATGGGGATTGGTTGACCAACAACGTCGACTGGGCACTGTCCCGTAATCGCTACTGGGGAACACCCCTCCCCATCTGGCGATGCGAGCAGGGACACCTCACGGCTGTCGGTTCGCGAGCGGAGCTGGGCGAGTTGGCGGGGCGTGACCTCACCGAGCTCGACCCCCACCGTCCCTTCGTGGACGAGGTCACCATCCCGTGCCCCGACTGCGGGGCGGAAGCGCGCCGCGTACCGGAGGTCATCGACTGCTGGTACGACTCCGGATCGATGCCTTTCGCGGCAGTCGGATACCCGCATCGACATGAGGTTGATTTCGAGGGCCAGTACCCGGCGGACTTCATCTGCGAGGCCATCGATCAAACGCGCGGCTGGTTCTACACGCTCATGGCGATCGGCACCCTCGTCTTCGGGCGCTCGTCGTATAAGAACGTGGTCTGCCTCGGCCACATCCTCGACGAGGACGGCCGGAAGATGAGTAAGCACCTCGGCAACGTCCTCGAACCGATCGGACTCATGGACGAGCACGGTGCCGACGCAGTCCGCTGGTTCATGTTGGCCAATGGTTCGCCGTGGCAGGCCCGGCGTGTGGGTCATGCGGCGATCGCGGATGTGGTCCGCAAGACCCTGCTCACCTACTGGAACACGGTCTCCTTCCTGTCCCTCTACGCCCGTGCCGCGGGGTGGGACCCGTCGGGACCGACTCCCCCCGACTCCGAGCGCACGGTCATGGATCGCTGGGTCCTCGCCGAATCCGAGCGCGTGGGCCGCGAAGTCGACGAGGCACTGGAGAACTTCGACACCGCCCGCGGTGGCCGTGTGCTTGCCGCGTTCGTCGACGACCTCTCGAACTGGTACGTGCGGCGGAGTCGCCGGAGATTCTGGGACGGAGACCCGGCAGCCCTTGCAACGCTGCATGAGGCATTGCGCACCGTGACCCTGTGCATGGCACCGTTCACCCCATTCATCACCGAGCGGGTATGGCAGGACCTCTTCCGTGATTCGGAATCCGGTGCGTCCGCGTCGGTCCACCTCGCGGCGTGGCCCGCACGGAGGGACGATCGCCTCGATCCGGCGCTGTCCGCGCACATGCGCACGGTGCGCCGCATCGTCGAGCTCGGTCGTGCGGCCCGCGCCGAGAGTGGCGTGAAGACCCGCCAGCCGCTCGCACGAGCATTGGTGTCGTCCGCCGAGTGGACGTCACTCCCCGACGAGCTCCGCACCGAGGTGGCATCCGAACTCAATGTCGTCAGCGTGGACTCACTCGACGATTCGGGTGATCTCGTCGATATCCACGTCAAAGCCAACTTCCGCTCCCTCGGTCAACGTTTCGCTGCCAACACCCCGACGATCGCCGCCGCGATCGCCGCGGCCGATCCCCACGACCTCGTCCGCGGGCTCCGGTCCTCGGGCGCCGTCACCGTTGCGGTTCCGGGGATGGGTGACGTGGAGGTCACGGGCGAGGACGTGGTCGTGACCGAAAGCCCGCGGGAGGGTTGGTCTGTCGCCTCCGACGCAGGCGAGAGCGTCGCCCTCGACCTGGCGATCTCCGACGATCTCCGTCGCGCCGGACTCGCCCGGGAGCTCGTTCGGGTCATCCAGGAAGGACGCAAAGGTGCCGGCCTGGAGATCACCGACCGGATCCAGCTGTGGTGGTCCACCTCGGATGATGATCTGCGGTCAGCCTGGGAGCACCACGGGGATGAGATCGCCGATGAGGTGCTGGCCGTATCCGTCACCCACGGCGCGCCACCCGAGGGAACGCATCACATCGACACCGATCTGCCCGTCCAGCTGTCACTGAGTCGGAGCTGACGGTCCGTCCTCCAGCAACCTCAACTGTTCGCGCAGGATCGCGCGCAACTGCTCACGCATGAGTTCGACCTCGGCTCCCCGCGGGATCGGGATCGTGTCGTGGCCCCGAGCAGTCGACTCTGCTTCACGGGCGTCGAGTCGGATCTGTAACTGCTCGGCCTGAGCCTTCCAGACCCCGATTGCGTCCTCGGAGCGCTGCACCTGCTCCTGGAGTTGCGCGATCGTCGAGGCAACCTGGTCCAGGAAGTCGTCGACCTCCTTCATGCGGTAACCGGCCTTGAGTCGAGTTGTCCGGAACCGCACAGCGTGGACGTCGTCCGGCGTGAGACCCATGAACCGATCCCTTCTAGAGCATCAGGGCGACGTTGATGAGGAGCTGAACGCCGATGAGGAGGATGAGGAAGGCGAGATCGAAACTGACACTGCCCAGCCGCAGGGGCGGCACGAATCTACGGATCGCCTTGATCGGTGGATCGGTGATCGTGAAGATCCCCTCCGCGAGGACGAGGAGAGGTCCGCGGGGACGCCAGTTGCGCGCGAAGATCGTGATGAAATCGAAGATCAGGCGACCGATGAGCACGAGCCAGTAGAGCCACAGGATCGTGGCAAGTATCTGACCTACAGTGTTCATCGCCTATTCCCTTCAATCACTGCATTATCAGCTCTGATTGAAGAAGCCGTCCTCCTGGACCTGCGCCCGAGCCTGGTCGCCGACATCGACATTCGCGGGCGAGAGCAGGAAGACCTTGTTGGTGATGCGCTCGATGGAACCGCGCAGCCCGAAGACGAGTCCTGCTGCGAAATCGATGATCCTCTTGGCATCGGCGTCGTCCATCTCGCCGAGGTTCATGATCACCGGCACTCCATCGCGGAAGTCCTCGCCGATGCGTCGGGCATCGTTGTAGGAGCGGGGGTGCACCGTCTCGATGCGGGAGAAGTCGAGTGGGGCCCGCCGCTCGGCAACCGGGGCCTCCTGGCCGCGCAGCGTGCGCACAGCCCGCGGCTCGTGGATCGCGCGGACGGTTGTCGATTCGTAGCCCTCATCCACGTACTGGGAGGCGAACCCGCGACGCGCGGACCGCTGCCGAGGCTGTCGGGGTTCGGCCTCGTACTCGTCGTACTCGTCCTGGGGATCCGCCTCCACGAGGCCGAGGTAGACGGCCATCTTGCGCATCGCGCCTGCCACGGCGTCCCTCCTGTTCCACTGGTCCCATGTGACGCTACTGCAGCGTGGGACGTCTTCCCAGCACCGCGCTCCCCACGCGCACATGTGTCGCGCCGTGGGCGATGGCCACCTCCAGGTCGTCACTCATGCCCGCCGAGAGCACCGTGGCCGAGGGGACCAGGTCCCGCACCTGGTCGGCGATCCGCGCCAGCCGGGCGAAGGCCTCCCGCGGCTCACCCGGGTAGGGCGCCACCCCCATGACCCCGCGTATCCGCAGGCCGGCCACATCCGCGACGTGGGTGCAGAGCGCCTGCACAGCGTCGGGTGCGCAGCCCCCACGTTCCGGGCGTACGGGTTGATCCAGGTTCACCTGCAGGAGTACGTCCCTCTCCACACCGATCGCCATCGCGCCCCGGCCCACGGCATCGGCGAGCACGGGCCGATCGATCGTCTCGATGACATCTGCCCACTGCACGACGCCGGCAGCTTTGTTGCGCTGGAGCTGACCGATCATGTGCCACGTCAAGCCCAGGTCCGCGCACTCGAGGTACTTCGATGCCGCCTCCTGGTGACGGTTCTCCCCCACGTGCCGCACTCCGAGTTCGGCGAGGATGCGGACATCGGATGCCGGGTACGTCTTCGTCACCACGACGAGGGTGACGTCATCGGCTCGTCCGGCTGACGTGCACGCGCGCGCGATCCGCTCACGAACAGACGAGAGCCCCCGCTCGATCTCCTCCCTGCGCGTCACGCCTCCATCCTCGCCGATCCACGCCACAGGATGAGGCCGTGTCGCCCCGTGGGGCTCTCCCGGCGATGTGAGAACAGGTCGGATGACTCGTAGGTGCACGTCCAATGATCGAGGATCCGAACTCCGTCACCGACCAGGGCCTGTGTGACACCGACGCGGAGATCGACATGAGTCTGGTCGGGAACGGCAGCGTCGCAGGCAGCACGCACGACCTCTGCACACTCCGGGCCGACCGGGAAGCAGTCGACGCAGATACCCGGGCCGAGGATCGCGGTGATCGGCCCCGAGGTGCGCTCACGCACAGCGGCGAGCGCAGCCGTAACGACGCCCGCGACGAGACCGCGCCAGCCGCAGTGCACCACACCGACCACTCCGGGGGCTGCGATGCCGATCAGCACGCAGTCGGCACCGAGTGCGACAACGGGTAGATCCTCGACGTCGGTGAGGAGTACGTCCGCCTCCGGAACATCGACGCCCGAGGTGACCCAGGCGATCTCCGCTCCGTGCGCAGCACGCACGAACGCGACATCCGAGGCTCCCGAGAAATGACGGAGTCGATCCCGGTTCGCGCGCACCGCCGCAGGCTCATCACCGACGTGGTCGGCCAGGTTCAATTCCGCGAAGGGTCCGGAGCTCGCTCCCCCCAAACGACCGGTGACCGCCCAGTTCACTGGACGGTCACCAGGTGCCAGCGGAGGGATGGTCCCGCTGGCAAGGGGAAGAATCACGCGGAGGGGCTACTTCAGGAAGTCCGGCACATCGAGGTCGTCGTCGGTGCTGTCGAAGACGATCGTGCGCGGCTTGGTAATCGGCCCCGTGGTGGTTCCCACGACGGGGATCTCCCCGGTGCCCTCCACCGCGACCCGGCGCGCGGCCTTGCGCGCTGGGGGCTCACCGCCGTCGAAGCCGGCTGCGATCACCGTCACCCGCACCTCGTCACCGAGGGTGTCGTCGATCACGGCACCGAAGATGATGTTGGCATCAGGATGGGCGGCGTCGCTGACGAGGCGAGCGGCTTCGTTGATCTCGAAGAGCCCGAGGTCACTGCCACCGGATACCGAGAGCAGAACACCGTGGGCGCCGTCGATACCGGCCTCCAGCAGCGGGCTGGAGATGGCCTTCTCCGCAGCCTGGACCGCACGGTCCTCGCCACGGGCCGAGCCGATGCCCATGAGTGCTGAGCCAGCGCCGTGCATGACGCTCTTGACGTCGGCGAAGTCGAGGTTGATCAGGCCGGGGGTCGTGATCAGATCCGTGATCCCGGACACGCCCTGCAGGAGAACGTGGTCTGCCTGACGGAAGGCGTCGACGACGCTGATCTCGCGATCCGCAAGGGAGAGCAGGCGGTCATTGGGAATGACGATGAGAGTGTCGACCTCGGCACGCAGGTCCTCGACTCCGTTGTCGGCCTGGCTGGCGCGCCGGCGACCCTCGAAACCGAACGGGCGTGTGACAACGCCGATCGTCAGGGCGCCCAGCGAGCGCGCAACACGCGCGACGATCGGTGCGCCACCGGTCCCGGTGCCACCACCTTCGCCGGCGGTGACGAAGACCATGTCGGCGCCACGCAACACCTCTTCGATCTCGTCGAGGTGGTCCTCGGCGGCCTTGCGCCCCACCTCGGGGTTCGCGCCTGCACCCAAGCCACGGGTCAACTCGCGTCCGATGTCGAGCTTCACGTCGGCATCGCTCATCAGGAGCGCCTGGGCGTCGGTGTTGATGGCGATGAACTCCACGCCCTTCAAACCGACCTCGATCATGCGGTTCACGGCGTTCACGCCGCCACCGCCGATGCCGACGACCTTGATGACTGCCAAGTAGTTCTGGGGAGCGGCCACGGTGCGCTCGTCCTTTCGTCCGCGTCGGCGAGAGGGGACCCACCGACTCCTGTGGTACCGACCCTCAACCTCTACTCGAGGCTGAGAAAAGCCTGGATCAGAACCGGCCGGAGGGTAGGGGGTCACCTGTCGGTAGCGCAAGGCGGGGCAGGGTCGATTCGGGAAAATTCGCGAAGTTGCCCCATATTTCCCCGGCAAATGGGGACAACTCTCAAGGGGTACTCGATACTCCCGTTGGTTTCGGATCGCGCTTTTTCGGATTCTCGTCAAGGGTCGTCGGAAGTTGCGGCGCACTGACGTCGTAGACCCGGGCACGGCGCGGAAGCAACGCAAGGAGAACCTGCGACTTGAACTCCGGTTCCTGGGCGCTCCCCCACCGCACGATCGATCCCGACTTCAGGTGCAGGCGCACGTCGTCACGGGTGCTCGCGGCGACGCGGGTCACGCGGCCCTTGATTTCGGGAGGCAAGGCCTGCAGCACCTCGATGCTCGCCACCAATGCAGGCCCGTCGGCTGTCACAACGACGAGGTCCTCCGGTAGGTCGCCCTGCGGCGTGAAGACGACTCCGTCCGTGTCGACTCCCTGCGCACCTCCGTTACTCATCTTGCGTGCCACCGGAACGCGTTCGGTCACGGCGATGACGATCTCGCTAGGCCACCCACGTCGCACATCCGCGGTCTTCACCCAGGGGATCGCCGACACACGCTGCTGCGCCGAGACTGTGTCGACACGCGCGATCGGGACACCGATGTCGATCGCCGCGGAGGCGAGAACCTCCTGCTCCCGCCCCGCACCGATCACCCGCACACGCTCCACATCGAGCAGAGTCGAGAACCAGACGGCAAATATCGCTCCACCGGCAAGGAGCAGGACCAGCGCGAGGGCGATCAGTGTGACGATGCGTTTACGGGTCACGCGGTTTCCGACCCCCGGAGTCGCTCGAGGACCTCGACGGCGAGCATCCCGATGTCACCGGCCCCCAGGGTCATCACGATGTCACCCGGCCTCGCCCGTTCGGCGAGATGCGAGGCCACGGCCGACCAGGACGGCTCGAAGATGACGCAGGCGGGATCCAGGGGAATATGCGTGGCCATCGTCTGGCCGCTGGCGCCCGGAATCGGGGTCTCGCCGGGGGCGAAGACCTCGAGCACGATGGCGACGTCGGCAAGCCCGAGCGCCTCACCGAATTCCCGGACGAACATCGCGGTGCGGTAGTAGTGATGGGCTTGGAAGGCGACGATGAGACGCCCTGCGCCAACGACCTCGCGCGCAGCACGCAAGGTGGCGGCGATCTCCGTCGGATGGTGTGCGTAATCGTCGTAGACACGCACCCCGGCCGCTGAACCCCGGTAGTCGAAGCGGCGCCGCGTGCCGGAAAAGGTGGTGATCCCCTCGAGGACATCGCCTCCCGGGCATCCGAGTCCCAGGCAGACCGCGATCGCCCCGAGTGCGTTCAGCGCGTTGTGCCGCCCGGGTACGCCGAGGGACACGCGTCCCAGCCGGACTCCGTCGTGCACCACATCGAAACTCCAGCCCCTCTCACCCGCCGCCGAGTCCACCATGCGGAAATCCGCACCCGGATCCGTCCCGTAGGTACGCACGTCATGTCCCGACGCCCGGGCATGCTCGCCCAACCGGAGCGCGCCCGGGTCATCCCCGCACACGACAACGAACCCCCCGCGGGAGCAGATACCCACCACAAAGTCCTCGAAGGCCTTCTCGAGTGCCTCGAAGGTTCCCCAGTAGTTCAGGTGATCAGGCTCGATATTGGTGATGATTCCCGCACGCGCCGGGAGCGCGAGAAATGATCCGTCACTCTCGTCGGCCTCCGCCACGAACACTGTCCCGCTCCCCTGATGGGCATTGGCGCCGGTCTCATTGAGTTCACTGCCGATGACGAACGTCGGATCGAATCCGCAGTGCTGGAGGACGACGGTGACCATCGATGTCGTCGTGGTCTTGCCATGGGTACCCGCAACAGCCACACCCTCGTACCCGAGCATCAGCGCGGCGAGGGTGTCGGCACGTGTCATCACGGACAATCCGCGAGCGCGGGCGGCTTCGACCTCCGTGTTGTTCACCGGAATCGCCGTGGAGAGGATCAGCGTCTCGACTCCGTTTAGGTGATCTGCAGCGTGGCCGATGTCAGAGCGGACACCGAGGGCCCGCAGAGCACTCAGTCGACGGGAGTCCTTCGCATCGCATCCGGAGACCTCGACTCCCCGAGCCACCAGGATCCTCGCGATACCCGACATGCCGGCACCACCGAGGCCCATGATGTGCACTCGTCCGAGGTCTCCCCCATGCGTCTCGTTCACGGTGTCCGACCCTCATCTGCGATTCTGATGATCCATTCCGCCATGGTGCGATCAGCATCGCGCACACCCTGTGCTCGTGCGCGATCCCCCATATCTCGGCGTCGCGGCTCATCGCGCATCAGCTCGCCTACCTGATCGATGAGTCGGGCGGGAGTCACATCCTGATCACGCATCAAGAGTCCGCCGCCGGCCCGTACGGTGGGAAGGGCATTCAGCTCCTGTTCCCCGTTGCCGATGGGGAGGGGAATGTAGATCGCCGGCAGCCCGACAGCTGCCACCTCTGCACAGGTCATGGCCCCCGCTCGGCAGATGACCAGGTCGGCAGCTGCGTACAGGAGATCCATCCGATCGGTGAACGCAAGTGGGAGGTACCCGGGTCGGGCAACCGGAGGCGTGTTCGATGAGCCGTACACGTGGATCACCGTGATCCCCTCGGCAAGCCACGCGTCCAGGCACGCGGCCACCAACTCATTCAGTCGACGCGCACCCTGACTTCCACCGAAGACCAGCAACGTGGGACTTCGGACACCGAGCGCGTTGCGCGACCCCTCGGCGCTGGTCGCACGATCGAGTTCCCGGATGGATCGGCGCAATGGCATCCCCATCGCACGTGCATGCGGGAGGTCTCCGGCGCGCACGGCGGCGACGTTGCGGGTCAGCCGGGCTCCGAGACGATTGGCCCACCCCGGTCGCGCATTCGCCTCGTGCACGAGCAAGGGCACCCGTTCCCGGCGCGCCGCCAGATAGGCGGGTGCCGACGCGTAGCCACCGAAGCCCACCACGACATCGACATCGCCCTCGCGCAGGATGCGGCGCGCCGCCCGCACCGACGCCATGAGACTCCCCGGAACCTTCGCCAGACGTGGGTCCAGCCCGCGTGGCACGGGAACGGAGGGCAGGGTCACGAGGGGATAGCCGCGGGCAGGCACAAGCGATGTCTCGAGCCCCCGTTCGGACCCTAGGAAGGTGATCGTGCACTCGGGCCGAATCTCTCGCAGGGTGTCCGCGGTGTTCAAGGCAGGTTCGATGTGTCCCGCAGTTCCGCCTGCAGCCATGACAACGTGCACGTGGTCACGTCACCTCTTCCGCAAGGCTTCGGCCGTCGATCGCCGACGAAGGGCTCTGCGGGCACCAGGTTCATTGCGCGCGAATGCGAGCACCATGCCGAGTGCCGTGAGTATCGGGACGAGCGAGGATCCACCGTAGGAGACGAGAGGCAGGGGAACACCCGTGATCGGCATGAGGCCCAGGACACCTCCGATATTGACGACCGCCTGAATGACGATCCACGCGCCGACACCCGCCGACGCCATACGCACGAATGGGTCCTGGGTCGTACGACTCAACCGGAAGATCGCGAAGGCGAGCAACCCGAACAGGAGCAGGACGGACAGGGTGCCCACCAGACCGAGCTCCTCTCCGATCACCGGGAAAATGAAGTCGGTGTGCGCTTCGGGGAGGGATCCCCACTTCTCTCTACTCGCGCCTAGCCCCACGCCCCAGAGTCCGCCGGTTCCCAGCGCGTATTGACCCTGGGTGATCTGCCAGCCGTATCCGAGACGATCCGCCCCCGGATCGAGCCAGGACGTGAACCTCTCCATGCGATACGGAGCCGCCAACGTCAGGAGGAACACACCGAGCGCACCGATGGCACCCAGAACGACGAAGAAACGGATCGGGGTGCCGGCCGCGAACAGCATTCCGGCCATGATGGCCGCCAGCATGAGGGTATTACCGAAGTCGCCCTCCAGGAGAACAAGAACCATCATCACCCCGGCGACGGGAACGAGAGGGACCAGCAACGTATTCCAGGTGGGAACCGAATCCCGGCGGCGCGTCAGAACATCAGCACCCCAGACGACCAGCGCGAGTTTGGCGAACTCGCTTGGCTGCAGTCGGAACGGACCGATGATGTCGATCCAGTTGCGTTGACCGGCCACCTCGACACCGATGAAGAGGACGAGGATCAACAATGCGAGGGAGCCGAGAAGGAGTGGCCAGGCGAAGGCACGCCAGAACTCGATCGAGGTGCGAGCAGCGAAATACATGGCAATGACACCGGCGACGGCGAAGAGGGCCTGGCGCTGGACGAGGGTGTAGGGCGAGCCGAAGACCCGCACGCTCTCGATGCTGGATGCCGACAGGACCATGACCAGGCCCAGCCCCAGAAGGAGCAGTGCCGTGCCGATGATCAGGTAATAGGTGCTGAGGGGGTGGCGCAGCCAGGTGCCGAGTCGGTACAGGGCGGTCTTAGAGGTGGGCGCCTGGGTACTCATCCCGCCGCCTTCCGCGCGCGAACGGCCTGCGCGAACAGGTCCCCACGCTCGGCGTAGTCCCGGAACATGTCCCAGGAGGCGCAGCCCGGAGCGAGGAGAACGGTGTCCCCCGGACACGCATACTCCAGCGCCCGATCGACCACATCCTCCATGGCACCAGTGTCCGTGCGATCCACCTCCACGACGGGGACCTCGGGCGCGTGTCGGCGCATCGCAGCGGCGATGACCTCCCGATCCCGGCCGAGAAGCACGACCGCACGAAGTCGAGACCCGATGCGCTGGATCAAATCGTCGAAATCCTGTCCCTTGGCAAGACCGCCGGCGATCCAGACGACCGAGGGATAGGCGGTGACGGACGCCAGGGCTGCATGGGTATTCGTGGCTTTGGAGTCATCGATGAACGTGACCTCAGCCACGGTTCCCACGTTGCTGATGCGATGTCCCGCGGGTACGAAAGCTCTAAGCCCATCGCGCACCGCTCCAGGTCTCACGCCGAAGGCGCGCGCCAATGCTGCTGCGGCGAGCGCGTTGGTGACGTTATGTGGTGCGACGGGATGGACGTCGGCGACCGAGGCGAGCTCCTGTGCCCGTTCTCCGCGATCATCGATGAAAGCGCGATCAACGATGAGGTCGTCCACGATGCCGAGCATCCCTACTCCCGGTGTGCCGAGAGTGATACCGATGGCGCGGCATCCTTCGACCACGTCGGCGTCCTCGACCATGGCGCGTGTCACGGGATCGTCCACGTTGTAGACCGCCGCAACCTGCGTGTGCTGATACACCCGCGCCTTGGCGACTCGGTACTGATCGAACCCGCCGAAGTGATCGAGGTGATCCTGGGCGAGGTTGATGCAGACGGCGGCCAACGGGCTCATCGAGGTCACGAAGGGCAACTGAGGGGCGCCCACCTCAACCGCGATGACGTCGAGTCTGTCGTGCATGACCACGTCGATGAGTGACGTACCGATGTTCCCGGCTGTCACCGAGGTCAACCCGGCAGCGCGCAACATGCTGTCCAGCATCAACGTGGTGGTCGTCTTGCCATTTGTTCCCGTGACACAGAGCCACGGGGCAGCGGTGGCCGGATCGCGGAGGCGCCAGGCGAGCTCCAATTCCCCCCAGATAGGGATCGCCCGCCGCTGCGCCGCTCGAATCCACGGATGGTCCGGGGGCAGACCGGGCGATACGACGAGGAGATCGCAGCCATCGAGCTCGGTGCCCCCCTCGCTCGCCACTCCCAGGCGCACGTCGACCCCGAGTGTGGTGAGGACCTCGGCTTTGGCTTCGACCTCTGCGGTGGTAGAGGAGTCAATGACCCGCACGGGCGCACCCAGCTGTTGCAGGGCGTCGGCGGCGGCGTAACCGGCCACCCCGAGCCCTGCGACACATACCCGCCACTGCGCCCAGGAGGATCCTCGGTGAGCGTCCGAGACGTCCGTCACGCGCGGACCCATTCGGCGTAGAAGATCCCCAGACCAGCGCCAATGCACACGCCCTGGATGATCCAGAACCGCACGACGATCTGGATCTCCGGCCATCCCCGCATCTCAAAGTGATGATGGAGTGGCGCCATGCGGAAGACCCGACGCCCGGTGAGTTTGTAGGAACCGACCTGGAGGATCACCGACACGGTGATGATGAGGAAGAGTCCCGCGAGGAGCGGGAGGAGGAGCTCGGTCCGAGTCATGATCGCCAGACCGGCGATACCGCCGCCCAGAGCGAGTGACCCGGTATCGCCCATGAAGATCCGGGCGGGCGCGGTGTTCCACCAGAGGAACCCGAAGCATGCCCCTGCTGCCGAGGCGGCGACGATCGCCAGGTCGAGGGGGTTCTGGGTGCTGTAACAGAACGGCGTCACCTCGAAGGCGCAGTTCTGTCCGTATTGCCAGATGCTCAGCAGGACATACGCCAGGAAGCTCATCACTGCGGCACCGACCGCGAGGCCATCGAGTCCGTCGGTGAGGTTGACGCCGTTCGTCGTGGCGGTGACCAGGAACCACACCCACACCAGGAAGAGCCCCAGTGGGAGTACCAAGGGGGTATCGCGTACGAAGGAGACCGCCATGGATGCAGCTGTCTGACCATCAGCGTCCGGGAATTGCACGGAGAGGTATGCGAAGGTGAGAGCAACGATGGCTTGACCGATCAGCTTGGTGCGCGCGCGGAGTCCGGTGCTGCGTTGCTTGAAGATCTTCAGGTAGTCGTCGGCAAACCCGACCACACCGAGGCCGACCATGAGGAACAGCACCAGCAGACCCGACGCCGCCACCGGGCGCATGGTCAGGAGGTGGGTGAGGAAGTACCCCCCGAGGACCGCGATGACGATGGCGACACCGCCCATTGAGGGTGTCCCTCGTTTGGCATCGTGGTCCGGGTAGAGCTCGGTCTCCGTCGAGGTGCGGATGGCCTGGGCGTACCCGCGCCGGCCGAGGATCCTGATCAGGAGGGGCGTTCCGAAGAGGGCGATGAGCGTGGAGATGGTCATCGCGATGACGACGAGCCTCATCCCGCAGCACCTCCCTCGTCATGCACCAGGGCAGTGACGATCCGTTCGAGCCCCACGCTTCGCGAGGCCTTGACGAGTACGACGTCCCCGGGTTCGAGCTGGGCTCGCAGCACCGGAATCGCGTCTTCCGTGCTCGGCAACCATAGAGACTCGACTCCCAGGTCCGAGGCTGCCTCGTGCATCGGGCGTGTCCCGTCTCCGATACACACCAGGCGATCGATGTTGGACTCGGCCGCGTGCCTGCCCACCTCCGCGTGCAGATCATCGGCGAATTCACCGAGTTCGCGCATCTCACCCAACACCGCCCAACTACGGCTACCCATCGTGGCAACCGACGCCACGGCGGACTTCATCGATTCAGGGTTGGCGTTATAGGCGTCGTTCACCACCGTGACTCCGCGCACTCCTGCCACGACTTCCATGCGCATGGCGCTCCGCGGACGAGCACCGTCGAGACTGCCGACCGCAGCCTCCAATGTCATCCCGCATTCGACCCCGACCGCAATCGCGGCAAGCGCGTTCGACACGTTGTGCCGACCCACGTAGTCGATCTCAAGAGTGGAGGTCGTTCCTGTTCGTTGATCAATCACATCGAACAGGAGGGAAGTCTGGGTGGCCCTGACGTGATCGCCACGGATATCTGCCGCGGTGGATAGTCCGAATGACACGACACGTGCGCTGGCTCTGTCCCGCATCGCGAGCACGCGTGCGTCATCCGCATTGAGGATCGCGACACCACTGGGGTTCATGCCCTCGACCAGTTCTCCCTTGGCGACTGCAATCTGATCGATGCCGCCGAGAAGTCCCACGTGAGCGTGACCCACGTTGGTGACAACGGCAACGTCAGGCTGGGCGATGCGCGTGAGATAGGCGATGTGGCCGATCCCGCGCATTGCCATCTCCAGGACGAGGAATCGAGTGCCCCGGTCAGCCGAGAGGATGGTGAGCGGCACTCCGACCTCGGTATTGAACGAGCCCTTCGGACACACGGTCGGGCCGAATGCGCTGAGAACTTGGGCCGTCAGATCCTTCGTCGTGGTCTTACCACTCGAACCTGTGATGCCGATGGTCGTGCACGAGAGGCGGTCGTGCCAGTACCAATGTGCGAATCGTCCCAGGGACTGCAGGGAATCTTCGACGACGATGGTCGGCACGGAGGGGACAGTTCCGGTGCGCTCCACGACTAATGCAACTGCCCCCGCCGACACCGCGTCGGCGAGGAGGGCGTGAGGATCGACTCTCTCCCCTGGGATCGCGAAGAAGACATCTCCGGGCACCAGCGATCGGGTGTCCACGCTGACGCCCCGCACTTCGACGTCAACTTCCGGTGATGGCGCCCCCATCGCGTGGGTGAGGTCGTCGAGCGTGATGGGCATCATGAGGTGAGATCCCTCGCGATGTGACGGGCGGCCTCGCGATCATCGAACGGGATGCGCGCACCCGCGATCTCCTGGACGCTCTCCGCGCCCTTCCCGAGGATCATGACCGTGTCGCCGGACCGGCACATGACCAATGCATGCCGGATCGCATCCTCACGAGGCCCGATTTCGATCACCTCCGCGGTCCCGACGCCACGTGCGCCTGACACGATCGCTGCGCGGATCACGGCGGGATCTTCGGAACGCGGATTGTCATCGGTCACGATCACGATGTCGGCGATCTGCGCGCCCGCTCGCCCCATCTGCTCGCGTTTCTCCGGATCGCGATCTCCCCCGGCGCCTAGGACGACCACCAACCTCCCGAGGGTCTGGCTACGTACGGCATGCAGTGCCCTCTCGATGGCATCCGGACTGTGGGCATAGTCGACCCAGACCGGCGCCCCGTCGAGAGCGGTCACCCACTCCATGCGTCCGGGGACACTGATGCCGCTGATCGCATCCCACGCACGATGCGGGTGCACCCCGCAGGCATCCAGGGCGGCCAGTGCGCATAGTCGGTTGGCGATCACGAATCGTGGCACCTGGAGTGACTCTCGTGCATGGAAGCCCGGACCTCGAACAGCCCACTCCGATGTGGCCTTTGCGGACCAGGTCGCATCCTGTCCGCCGGTGGCAACCGTGGTGGTCGGGATGTCCAACTCCGTCACGAGACGTCCACCCCAGTCGTCGTCGATGCACACGACAGCGTGATGGCAGTAGGCGGCAGCGAACATCGCGCGCTTCGCTTGGTAGTAGGACTCCATCGATCCGTGGTAGTCGAGGTGGTCTTGGCTCAGATTCGTGAAGACCATCACCGCAAAGTTGAGGCCTACTACGCGACTCTCGGATGCCGCGATGCTCGACACTTCCATGACTGCATGATCGATTCCGACTGCACGGCATTCACGGAAGATCCGATGGAGATCGGGGGCTTCGGGGGTCGTTCGCTCCGACTGCTCCCATCGTTCGCCGATGTTGACACCAAGGGTGCCGATCACTCCGGTAGGGATCCCGGCAGCCCGAAGACCACCCGCCATCATGAACGCGACGGATGTTTTCCCATTCGTCCCGGTGACTCCCAGGAGTGTCATGGCATCACTTGCCGCGTAGAGCTGCTTCGAGATGAGCGCGACAGCCACGCGCACGTTATCTACGACCGCGACGGGAACTCCCAGATCTGTGACACGGCCAGCACCTGCGGGATCTGTGATGATCGCGCACGCACCCCTGCGCACCGCCTCTTCGGCGAATTCACTTCCGTGGCGCTTATGGCCAGGAACAGCCGCGAACAATGCGCCGGCGTGAATGCGACGAGAGTCGAGGCTTACAGACGTGATGCGGACATCTCCGGGTTTCGCGATGCGACCACCCGCGGAGTTGATCAGGTCGGCGAAATCCACGGAGGGTGTCTCCGGGGTTTCCAACACTGTTACCCCTTCGCGGTGAGGGGAATCCGGGGAGCCCGGGTTCCCGTAGGCGGGATCTGTCGAGCCTGCAGTGAGTATGTCATCACCCTTTTGAAGACCGGTCCGCCCAACTGTCCGCCGTATCTGCCGCTACGCGGTTGCGATACGAAGACCGCAACGACCAACTCGGGGTCATCGATGGGTGCCACGCCGATGAAGGATGCGACGACATCGCCGTTGTAACAGCCGCACCGTGGATCGACATACATCGCAGTGCCGGTTTTCCCACCCACGCGGTAACCCGGAATCTTCGCGAGCGGGGCGGTTCCTCCATCACCGACGACCGTCTCGAGCATCGTGAGGACCTGTTGCGCCGCCACTCGGGAGATCACTCGAGTGCGCTTCCGCGATTCGGGAGTGACTACCTCGCCCGAAGGTGCGATCAACGCATCGACAACTCGGGGATCCTGGCGGACACCTCCATTCGCGACTATGGCGAAAACATTGGCCGCCTGGACCGCGTTGACGCTCAGGCCCTGACCGAAGGCGATCGTCGGCATCGACGTCGCAGACCAGTTCTCCACGGGCGGCACGTATCCCTTGCCCTCAGCTGGGAAGTTGGTTCCCGTCGCCTCGCCGATTCCGAATCTCTTCATGTAGTCGTAGAGCTTCTCCTCGCCGATTCTCTCGGCGGCCAGAATCGTGCCGATGTTGCTGGACTGCGCCATGATCCCGCTCAACGTGAGGCGCAGGGTTCCGTGCGGAGTGTGATCCTTGAACGCTTTACCTCCACGTCGAAGACTCGGGGGCACCTTGATCACTGTGTAGGGGTTGGCAGCACCCTCGTTGACGACTCCGGAGAGAGTTATGACCTTGCCCGTGGAGCCCGGCTCGAACACGTCCGTCAGCACTCGGTTTCCTCGATTCGAGGGATCGGCTGCACCCGGATCGTTCGCATCGAATGTGGGAGCCGTGGCCATGGCGAGGATGCGTCCGGTCTTCACCTCCATCACGACGACGGTGCCACTGGCGGCTCGAGCGTTGCGCACCGTCTCGGCAATGGCCTCCTGAGCAACGAATTGGATATCCCGATCGATGGTGAGTTGCACATCCATCCCGGGTTGCGGATCGACGCGATCGACGTTCGCCGTCGGGATGACGCGTCCGCCCGGACCCTTCTCGTAGGTCTGCTGACCGGCGGTACCCGCGAGCTCCTTTTCGAGGGCGTATTCGATACCGCCCATGCCCGCACCTTCGGCGCCGACGAAACCGACGACGTTCGCAGCGAGTTCACCACCGGGGTAGACACGACGTGAGGTGACCTCGCTGAAGATGCCTGGGACCCCCATGTCCGAGATCCTGTTCCAGGTCTCGGGTGTGATCATCTTCGCGACGTAGACGAATCGCCGATCACCGGTGAGTCGAAGGGTCAACTCCGCGGAGTCCATTCCCAGGATGGGTGCAAGTCGCGCGGCTGCGGCAGCGGGATCATCGATGAGGGTCTGGTCTGCGGTGATGTTGCGCGCTTCCACGGTCACGGCCAGGGGATCACCGGCGGCGTCCAGGATCGCGCCGCGCTGCGCCGGCAACTCCGTGGTCTTGAGCCGCTGATCCAGGGCCGCGGTGGCGAGACTCGGTCCGCGGAAGACCTGCAATTCGAGCAACCGACCACCGAACAGCGTCAAGACGATCGCAGTGGCGACGAGCAGGATCATCCCCCGCTTGGGAATATCCCCGAGAGCGAGTCGACGGTGCGCCCATTCACCGTCAACCGGACCACCCGGTGCTCGCGAGTCCGCCGGTGGTCGGGTGCGCGTAGAGGTGGCCACGTCAGTTCACCACTAACTCGGCCGAGAGCTGATCATCCGGTCCGGATTCACTGACGACGACCAGCGGTTGATCAGGAGCGACCAGCGCGCGCGGCGGAAGTTCCTTCCAGAGCTCGTCCTCGCCGGAGCCGGCGACGACTGCATTCCCGGCGGCCCCGTAGCCCTTGGCTTCGGCGAAGGTCGTGGGCAGGTTCGCCACGTCGGTGCTGAAGGTCGAAGTCGCGGTGATGCGCGCGGTGGTGCGGGAGGCGACACCTGGTGCAGGACGCGGTTTGCCGAGGACGCGCCCGTCGGGCACCGAAATGAACACCGGGGTCGAGCTGGGAACCATCCCGAGTTCCCGTGCTTGATATTCAAGTGCGATGGGCGCCGACGCAGCGGCCACCTCTTCCAGGAGTGCCTGTTCCTGCTCCTGCAGTGCCTGGAATTCACCGCGAAGGGTCTGGACGGTGAACGAGCCCTGCGCGAGAGAGGTGTTGATAACGAGCATGGTGAGCAGTGCCAAGGCGAGGATCCCCGTGACGATGAGCACGAATGTCCCGCGACTCGCGCGATCGGGGCTCAGCGGTGCGACGAGGGTGAGATGGGCCCGGGTGCGCTTGCTGACCCGGGGGGTGGCGAATTCCGTGACCGCCTCGGGTGCCTCCGCGACGGGAGCCTCAGCCACCGCCACCTCCGTGACGCTCATGCAGCCCACCGCACTCGCTCGGCGCCGCGGATGCGCACGGACGCTGCGCGGGGGTTCTCAACGACTTCGTCCGGACTCGCCGTCTGCGCTCCCCGAGTGAGGAGGGTGAACGCGGGCTCGGCGCCCTCCGGGATGAACGGGAGATCCTCGGGAACGCGCACGCGGGTCGCCTCGTTCAGGATCCCCTTCACGATGCTGTCTTCCAGCGATTGGTAGCTCATGACCACGATCCGCCCACCGAGGGCAAGGCAGTCGAGTGCTTGGGGAAGTGCCCGCTCGAGGGTCGTCAATTCATCGTTGACTTCGATGCGCAGCGCCTGGAAGGTGCGCTTCGCGGGATTGCCCCCCTGCCGTCGCGCGGGTGCCGGGATCGAATCGCGCACGATGTCGACGAGCCGCCCGGATGTGGTGAAGGGTTCATGTGCGCGTTCGCTGACGATCCGGCGGGCGATGCGGGTGGCGAATCGCTCCTCACCGTACGTGCGCAGGATCCGTGCCAGTTCCTGCTCCGAATAGGAGTTGAGGATGTCCGCGGCGGTCACCGGGCCGCCAGGATCCATCCGCATATCGAGTGTGACATCGCGGGCGTAGGCGAATCCGCGCGAGGGGTCATCCAATTGCATCGAGGAGACACCCAGGTCGAACAGGATTCCGTTCACGTGCGGGTGTCCGAGTTCTTGAAGAACCTCGCCGATGCGGTCGTAGACGGCGTGCACGAGGGTCACGCGATCGGAAAAGGCGGAGAGCCTGTCTCTGCTGATGGCAAGCGCGCGGTCGTCGCGGTCGATGCCGATGAGGCGGAGACCGGGAACATGTTCGAGCGCGAATAGCGCATGGCCACCGAGACCCACGGTTGCATCGACGAGGATCGGCTCCGGCTGGGTGAGTGCCGGGGCGAGAAGGGCGAAGACACGTTCCCGCAGCACAGGCTCGTGATGCGGGACGTAGTCGACACCCTCGTCCTTCATGGGTCGTTATCCGCCGATGAAGGTGGCCACCGTGTAGACCACGGTGCCGGTCAGGACTCCGGAGACGAGGACTGCTGCCCCGGTGCGCATCCCCCGGATTACCGGATGCTGGACGAATTCATTCAAGGTGCTCATGTCTTCCCCTTCGTGGTGAGTCACGGTCGCGGTTCCTTGCATCCGCGCGGCCGGGCCCCCGCCCGCATCGCCTGCCTGGCACCGGGGAAGGGATGTCAGGGAGTGGGCGGGAGGAGACCGAGCCGCACGACGTCACAGCACTCCTGGGATCACCTCCTCGTTCAGGCCGGAGAAGTTGTCCTCCTGGCCGGCGAGGTAGGTGTTCCAGGTCTCGGCGTCCCAGATCTCGGCCGTGGTTCCGTTGCCGACGACGATGACCTCGCGGTCCAGGCCCGCGTACTCGCGGAGACCGGTGGGCACCGTGATCCGTCCCTGGCGATCGGGGATCTCGTCGGATGCGCCGGAGAAGAGGACGCGCAGGTAGGCCCGAACCCGGGCATCCGACCGGGAGGCCTCACCGAGTCGCTCTGCGTACACGGCGAATTCCGCCGTGGGCCAGACGACCAGGGAGCGCTCCTGGCCCCGGGTGAGAACCAGACCCGCGGCCAGTTGCTCGCGGAACTTGGCCGGGAGGACCAGGCGACCCTTCTCGTCGAGTCGAGGAGCGTGGGTGCCCAGAAACATCTGTCACTCCCGCCTCTTCGACCCCGTGGATCCCCCTGGCACCTCCAGGTGGCGCCACTTTACTCCACTTCCCTCCACCGTCAACCACTTCGCCCACCCTTTCCTCCCCCAGATATCCCCCCGTGACGGGGCGGCACTTACCGTGGGCCGGTGAGGAGCCGGGCCCTGGTGGCACTACCCCTGGCGGCCGTACTTCTCGCCGGGTGCACCGGTGGCGGCCCCGTGAACGAGGGCTCGAGTCCCAGTCCCCCGGCCAGCCCCTCGCCCAGCCCGACCCCGAGCCCGACCCCGAGCCCGACCCCGACTCCCACATCGCCACTCACCGGACTGCCGGATGCCACCGCCCAACCCGTCCTGGCCGTCAAGCTCGACAACACCGGGAATGCCCAGCCGCACGCAGGACTCCACCGAGCCGACGTCGTCTACATCGAGGAGGTCGAATACGGCATGACGCGCATCGCCGCGATCTTCTCCAGCGACATCCCCGCGCGCATCGGACCCGTACGCTCCGCGCGCATCACCGACATCGATCTCCTCGCGCAGTACGGATCACCCGCATTCGCCTTCTCCGGGGTTCAGTCCAAGATGTGGCCGCTGATCGACGGATCCGGGGTGGTGGACATTTCACCGAACAAGATGGCCGAGATCTACTCACGCGATACGGAGAGGCGCTCCCCCTACAACTACTTCCTCGACGGGATGGCGGGAATCGCGCGGGCACCCGAGGCATCCCGTGCGCGCGATATCGGTTTCACCTTCGATGACACCGTGCCCCCCGGCGGCTACCCCGTGTACCGGGCTCGCGTCGACTGGGGATCCTCGTCCGCGGATTTCCAGTACGACGCCCCGGGTGGCGACTTCCTCATCGGCCTCAACGACTTCACGGCTCTGGAGGAGGAGACGGGTGGAC
>JBILLS010000052.1:0-10020 GCA_044375955.1 Candidatus Nanopelagicales bacterium
TAGCCCTGGGGGGTGTCACCGGCCGTGTGGCTCGCCGATGGACCCGAGTACCGGTCCAACGAGCCCACGGGGGCCCCGGTGACCTCCTCGAACCCGCGCCGAAGCGCCTCGGCGAGGCGGGCGGGAACCGGGATGGCGCGGTCGTCGGTCGAGACGCCGATGCACGCGGTGCCGTCGTAGGTGACCATCGTGATGTTGACCGCAGCACCGATCGTCGCGACCAGGGGGAAGGCGGCGGTCATCCGCGCCCCCGCCAAGAAGAGGGGTATCGGTGGACCGGGCACGTTGCTCGTGGTGACATCGGATGCCCGAGCGGCTTGCGCGAGCATCGGAACGGGGACGAACCAGCTCACCTCCGCCAATGGGTCGGCCAACCGAATCGCCGGCTCCGCCTTCCACTGCGCAACGAGATCGTGGGCGGACTGCATGCGCTCGTCGACCGTCAGTCCCGCCACCGGCATCGGGAAGCGTGCGATGGACACGGCGTTGGACTCCTGGCCACGTCCAGACCGGTCGCGACCGCCGCCATGAAGGCGTCGTTCACGTTGAGACCACGTGACTTGGCGGCGGCACGAAGTCCGGCGAACGGGAGTTCGAATGTCTCGAAGTGGTACGTGGTGCCCCGCCCCTTCATGAGCGGGGACATGGCGCCCTCCGGAATCGCCGCGACGCGCCCCAGGGACGTGACCGACGACCACGTGCGGCGCCAGGTCTCGACGGGATCGGTCAGCGATCCGCGAGCAAGACCGAGGACGCCGCGCACCCCTTCCTCGAGCGCCCTGCGCCCCCGATCCAGGTTGTCGCGCGTGTTGGCGAGGAAGATCTCGGCCTGGTCGACATCGGCCGCCTCGGGCGGAGGTGGCGCGACGGGCTCGTCCGGGTTGATGTCGGGCCCGAGCTCGAAGAGGGAGAGCGCGATCATCACCGTCGCCTGACCGTCGGCAATCGAGTGATGCAACTTCATGCAGAACGCGGCCTCACCATTGGGCAGACCCTCGACCAGGATCGCTTCCCACAGCGGACGATTCCGGTCGAAGTCGGTCAGACTCATGCGCCGCATATCGGCGAGGAAGTCGGTCCACCCCGAACCCTCCGGGAGTCGGTAGCGATGCAGATGCACCGACAGGTCGAAATCAGGGTCGGGGGCCAGTCGCGGAGCGCTCCACCCCAGAGCTCCATAGAGCGGGCGCATCCGCAGGTTCGGTACGAAGCAGGTGAGCCGGTCCATCCGGTAGCACAGGCGTTCCCAGTCGGGTGCCTTATCGAGGATCGCGACGGCCACGACCGTCGAACGCATACTCGGGTCACCGCTGGCAGTTCGGAACGTCGCCGCATCCCAGCCGCGCAGTTGGGTCCCGACCGACGTGCTCATACTCAGCCGACCTTCTCCAAGATGTCATCGGAGACATCGAAGTTCGCATAGACGTTCTGGACGTCGTCGCTCTCCTCCAGTGCTTCGATCAAGCGGAAGATCTTTCTGGCGCCGTCCTCGTCGAGGGGAACGCTGACACTCGGCAGGAATGTCGCCTCGGCCGACTCATAGTCGACACCCGCAGACTGGAGGGCCGTACGGACGGCGACGACATCACCGGCTTCCGACACGATCTCGAATGACTCACCGAGATCATTGACCTCCTCGGCCCCCGCCTCGAGCACCGTGTCGAGTAGCCGGTCTTCGGTGATCTCCTCCGACTTGCGCACGATGACGACACCCTTGCGAGCGAACATGTAGGAGACCGAACCCGGATCAGCCATGGAGCCCCCGTTACGTGTCATCGCGACGCGGACTTCACCGGCCGCTCGATTGCGGTTGTCGGTCAGGCACTCGATAAGGACGGCGACGCCGTTGGGGCCGTACCCCTCGTACATGATCGTCTGGTAGTCCGCGCCGCCGGCTTCGGCACCGGAGCCGCGCTTGACAGCCCGTTCGATGTTGTCGAGCGGGACCGAGTTCTTGCGCGCCTTCTGAATGGCGTCGTAGAGGGTGGGATTGCCTGCAGGATCCGGACCACCCTGCCGCGCCGCCACTTCGATGTTCTTGATCAGGCGCGCGAAGAGCTTGCCGCGCCGAGCATCGATGACGGCTTTCTTGTGCTTGGTCGTCGCCCATTTGGAATGGCCACTCATCGATTCCTCACCATCTCCACGAAGTGTGCGTGCACGCGGGTGTCTCCGGTCAATTCCGGATGGAACGAGGTCGCCAGGAGTCCTGCGTGCTCGACCGCCACGATGGTACCGGCCCGATCCCCCTCCTCGATACGACCGAGGACGGTCACCTCCGGGCCCACCGCCTCCACCCACGGGGCCCGGATGAACACCCCGGGAAAGGGCACGGGACCGAGAACGGGGATGTTCAGGTCAGTTTCGAACGAGTCCACCTGACGCCCGAAAGCATTGCGTCGAACGTCCATGTCGAGTCCCCCGATCGTTTCTTGGTCGAGGCGGCCATCGTGGATTCGATCGGCCAGCATGATCATCCCTGCACACGATCCATACATCGGCATTCCTGCAGCACGCGACTCCCGCAGCGGTTCCATCAATCCGTCGCGCAGCGCCAACTTCGACATCGTGGTCGACTCGCCCCCGGGAACAACCAGACCATCGACCGCGCGCAATTCCTCGGCGGATCCGACGGTGACCGCATCCGCACCGCACGCGCGTAGGGCGTGAATATGCTCGCGAACATCTCCCTGGAGCGCGAGGACCCCGACGCGCGGGGCCATGACTACCAGCCGCGGTCTTCGAGGCGGTGATGCACGGGTAGATCGGCCACGTTGATACCGACCATGGCCTCACCGAGTCCACGCGACACCTTGGCAACCAATTCAGGGTTGTCGTAGTGGCGGGTGGCCTGCACGATCGCGTCGGCGCGCTTGGCTGGATCGCCGCTCTTGAAGATGCCCGAGCCCACGAAGACCCCGTCTGCACCCAGCTGCATCATCATGGCGGCGTCGGCGGGTGTGGCGATGCCCCCGGCAGTGAACAGCACAACCGGCAACTCGCCCTTCTCCGCGACCTCGACGACAAGGTCGTAAGGGGCCTGCAGTTCCTTGGCCGCCACATAGAGCTCATCGCGGGACAGGGAGGAGAGCCGACGGATCTCACCACGGATCGCGCGCATGTGCGTGACCGCGTTCGAGACATCGCCCGTGCCTGCCTCTCCCTTGGATCGGATCATGGCGGCGCCTTCGTTGATCCGACGCAGGGCCTCACCGAGATTCGTGGCACCGCAGACGAAGGGAACGGTGAACGCCCACTTGTCGATGTGGTTCTTGTAATCGGCGGGCGTGAGGACCTCCGACTCGTCGATGTAGTCGACGCCCATGCTCTCGAGGATCTGTGCTTCGGCGAAGTGGCCGATACGAGCCTTCGCCATCACCGGGATGCTGACGGCCTTGATGATGCCCTCGATCATGTCCGGATCCGACATGCGCGCCACTCCGCCCTGGGCGCGGATGTCCGCGGGGACGCGCTCAAGGGCCATGACGGCAACCGCTCCGGCATCCTCGGCGATCTTGGCCTGCTCGGGGGTGACCACATCCATGATCACGCCGCCCTTGAGCATCTCGGCCATGCCCCGCTTGACCCGCTGGGTGCCCACCTGTTGCGCCACTGCCCGCTCCATTCGGTCCGACGTCACGACGCCGTGAGGGCCCCATGCTACGGCCCCATGCGCCCCTGCGCTCAGGGCGATCCCGGGCCGGAGGGAAGGGTCAACCCGGAGGGGACCTCGTCGTCCCAGTCACTGGTCTGCGGCCATGGGGTCCGGCCCGCCAGGCGCATCCAGCGAACGAGTCGCTGGGAGCGCAACTGCCGACACGCCCGGACCCCGTCGTTGAGGAATCGTCGAGCCAACTGCGTACGCACGCACGCCGCGCGCAATTCATCCAGGAGTACCCCTCCGGCAGGGTCCGCCCTGATCTCCTGAACATCCTCCGGTGTGAGCGCGGCCTGGAGCGCACGCGTGACATCCGACTCGACCTGCGTGCGCTGGACATCGATCATGCTGCGATCGTCACCGGCCTCGCGGGCATCATGCGCCGCCTGGGCGACGAGGAGGGCGCTCGCCGGATCGAGTAGTCCCGACATGGCGAGCTCCTGCGCCGCTGCCGAACGTCGCAGGGCCTGCGCATCGAGGGCGAGGATCGCGGTGTCGATCCGTCGATGCAGCCGGTCGAGTCGACCGGCGGTCGAGCTGGCATAGAAGACCAGGAGGGCGAGAGACCCCACGAGAATGAGGACGATGGTCCACGACCCTCCACTCACGGGCACACCACCGTCATGGTCGGCGCCACGGTCGCCGCGAATAGAGAGAACGTCCGGGTAGTCGTCCGACCACCTGGCCACGCAGATCCTCCACGACGCGCTCACCGGGGATGCTCACGCTGTCGTACACCGCGGTGACGTCGGCTACCACCGTCTGCCAGTCGAATGCCTTGGCTCGGAGGAGCCCCGCGGTTCGCAGGCGCGACTGCAGCTCGAGGTCGCCGATCACCGCACGCAGCGCGAGGGCGAGTTGCTCGGAGTCGCCCGTCGTGAAGAGGCGCCCGCACGCCCCGCCGTCGAGTACCCGTGAGAATGCGGGCAGATCGGATGCCACCACCGGGGCACCCGCCGCCATTGCTTCCACCAACACGATGCCGAAGGATTCGCCGCCGGTGTGCGGCGCGCTGTACACGGTTGCGGATGCGAGGACGGATGCTTTCGCAGCGTCGTCGAGACGACCGAGGAAGGCCACGGACGCACCCAGTGCGGACACCATCGCCTCCTGACGCGAGTCCAACTCCCCCGGGCCGACCACGTAGAGGTGTGCGTTCGGATGAATCTCCAGAACCGATGGCCACGCACTGAGGAGGACATCGAGTCCCTTCCGCGACTCATCGATTCGTCCGAGGAAGACGACCCGGGGGCCGCGAGTGTCGACCAGCGGTGACAGCGGCACATCTCGGTAGTCCTCGACCCGGACGCCATTGGGTATTAGCACGGCATCACCACCGACGTGGGCGACGAGGGTGCGCCGGGCATCCTCACTGACCGCGATGTGACCCCGGATCTTCTCGGCCGCCGTCTGGGCAATCGAGTAGCCGGCGGAGAGCACCCGGGATCGGTCGAGGGCCGAGTGCCAGGTCGCGACGAGTGGACCTTGCGCCGACCAGCAGGCGAGGAGGGACAGACTGGGAGAGAGTGGCTCGTGGATGTGTACGACGTCGAAGTCCCCGGAACGGATCCACCCGCGCACTCGCGCGGCCGCCTTGACTCCGAAACTCAGCCGGGCGACAGAGCCGTTGTAGGGAA
Organism: Candidatus Nanopelagicales bacterium; assembly: GCA_044375955.1. Classification (GTDB taxonomy): domain Bacteria; phylum Actinomycetota; class Actinomycetes; order S36-B12; family S36-B12; genus VGCC01. The sequence continues at coordinate 5,296 of JBILLS010000052.1, forward strand.
CCGCGATCGGTCGCCCACCATCGTGCACCCACGGTGGAAGACTCGAGGGATCCTCGGCGGGAGCGAGCACGCTCACCTGATAACCCCGCTCCGTGAGCGTCAGGGCGAGGTCGTGCACGTGCGAGCGGACCCCACCGGGCACATCCCAGGCATAGGGACAGACGAGACCTACCTTCATGCGGCCACCCGCGTCCGACTCACGTCGGCCAGCCAGACCTTCTGCAGCATGTGCCAGTCACGACTGTGCTTGCGAATCCCCTCGGCATGGGCATCGGCGATCTGCTGGGTCATTGCGACCACGGCCGCATCACGATCGAGTCCCGTCGGCACCTCGATCCGGTCATGGACGTATGCACGGGTCAACTCCCCGTCGAACCACATGGTCACGGGGTGGAGCGGTGCCCCCGTGGTCATGCTGAGGAGGGCGGGACCGGCGGGAAGTGACGCTGTCTCGCCGAACAGCTGCACGTGCACGCCGGAGCCACTCAGATCCCGATCCCCCAGCAACGCCACGAGACGCCCCTCGCGTAATCGGCGGATCAGCGTGCGCATGACGTCCGGGTCCCCGAGCCCCAACACCTCGAACCCCATCTTCTGTCGATACGCGAGGAACTGCTCGTACAGCTTCTGCGGCTTGAGTCGTTCCGCCACGGTGGTGAGACCCCCGTAGCGGAGACATCCCCACGCTCCCGCGTGATCCCAGTTCGCCATGTGGCCAGGGACCATCACCGCCCCCGTGCCGGATGCGAGCGCCTCATCCATCAGGTGGCGACGCTCCATGTGGAACGTGGACGTGATCCGCTGCGGAGACCATGTGGGGAGACGGAAGGCCTCACACCAGTAGCGCATGTAGCTGCGCATTCCTTCCCGACTCAATGCACGGAGTTCTTCGTGGCTGTAGTCCGGGTGCACGCGCCGTAGGTTGCGTTCGAGTTGCACGACACCGCCCTTGTTGCGCGACCATAGGCTGTCAGCGATGCGATCGAAGGCCGCGTAGGAGGCCCCCTCCGGCATCGTCTTGATCAGTCGCCAGCCGGCCATGAACCCTGCGCTCGACGCCCATTCGCCGACTGCGTTCACGAAGAGTCCCCCGGCAGCAGCTGACGACGCACGAACACGATGCGTTGGATGATGGTCACGACCCCGAGTACCGCGATGATCCACACGGCTGCGACAAGGACGTAGGGAACACCGAGGCCGGTGAGCAGGACGGCGATGCCCAGCAGGATCAGCCGCTCGGCTCGTTCTGCGATTCCGACATTGGCGGTTGCACCCACCGCTTCCGCACGCGCCTTGGCGTAGCTGGTGACCTGCCCGGTTACGAGTGCGGCGATGGCGCCACCCGCAACCCACCACTGCCCGTTCGTCGCTCCCCAGAACGCGATGCTCCCGAAGATCGCCCCGTCGGCGAGACGGTCCATGGTGGCGTCGAGGAAGTTGCCCCACGGCCCACTCGAGCCGGACAGTCGCGCCATCGTCCCGTCGAGCAGATCGCTCATTCCGATGATGAGCATCAAGCCGATGGCGAGGAGGAACCGACCGGTGGTCAGGCATGTGAGCGACACGACGATCGCGCCCACGGTTCCCGCGATCGTGACAGCGTCGGGGGGCATACCCAGGCGCACGAGGAGACGCGCGGGGGGTTCGATCACCCCTCGGAACACGCGGCGCGCCGCCGGGTTGTCGAGCACTTAGGAAGGCTATCGCCGCGCGCCCTTGCATCGGAGGGCGCCGGTACGCGACAGTGGGCCGCCATGCCTCACGCATCCGGGGTGGTCCTTGTGGGTCCACCCGCCTCGGGCAAGTCCGATCTCGCCCGGTGCCTGCGCGCTCGGGACGTCCACGTCGTTGACCCGCGGAACCTCGTCGAGGAGCGGACCGCTCTGGCAACCGCGCGGGCCGCGGTCTTCGTCCTCGGTTCCACCGATGGGATCGATCAGGCCACGGCATACCTCTGGCGCGAGGTGGCCGCTGCACGCCTGGCACGCGCCGTCGTAGTGACCAAACTGGACGATCCACGCGCCGACTTCGACGAAACCTGCGCCCTTGTCCAGCGACTGTTCGATCCGCACGGATGTGTGCCCATCACTCTCCCAGTCCTCGACGACGAGGATCACCTCGCAGGCTTCCTCGACCTGTGGTCGGGAGTGATCCGGCACTACGTCGGGGAGACGACACGCACCATGGTGTCCGAGCAGCAGCACCTCGAGTTGACGGAAGCGGCACGTGGACGACTTCGCGACACGCTGTCAGCGCTGGATGACAGTGAACTTGCGGATGCGACCACAGCCGGACTGATCACCCCGATCCTCGGCTTCGCTGCACCGGGGTGCATCGGCTCGGATGAGGTCACCACCGTCGTCGAGTGGCTCGCAAACGCACCCGACCGTCAGATCGACGCCCCCGAGTGGCCTGCACCTGTTCCTGGAGGCATGCCGAGCATTCACGTGACTGTCACGGTTCCCGCCGACTACCGGGAAGACATAGACGCCTACCTGCGTCGCATCCCGGATGTGCGCTTCACCAGCGAGTCACCGGGCGATGGCACCGTCGTGTTCACTGTCAGCGGCGCCGCCGCACACCTCGAGCGGGTACCTATCCATGTCCATGGGCTGTCCGATGGCACCTCCACGTGCCGGGTGCTGGACTAGGCCGACCAGGCTTCGATCAGGAGATCCCGTGTGTCGGCCAATAACTGCGGGATCACCTTGACTCCCCCGACGATGGGCATGAAGTTCGTGTCCCCACCCCAGCGCGGGACGATGTGTTGATGGAGGTGTCCGGCGATACCTGCACCGGAGATCGAACCCTGGTTCATGCCGATGTTGAAACCTTGGGCATGTGAGACCTTGCGCAGCGTCGACATGGCGTGCTGGGTGAACTCGGCAACCTCCACCACTTCCACGTGGGAGAGGTCGGTGTAGTCGGCCACGTGCCGGAATGGGCAGATCATCACGTGGCCCGCGTTGTACGGGTAGAGGTTCAAGACACCGAACACATGGGTTCCGCGGGCGAAGACGAGGTCGTCCACCCCGGTCTGTTGCGGGGCGCGACAGAAGGGGCACTCCTCCCCTGCGTCGTGGTGCGTCGGCTTCCCCTCACCACGCAGGTAGGCCATCCGATGCGGGGTGTAGAGCCGCTCCCACGCGGTGGACATCAGACCTGAACTCGCGCGTCGATCGCCGCAGTGATCTCGGCGATCGCGTCGTCGATCGGAACACCGTTCTTCTGGGTGCCGTCCCGATACCGGAAGGACACGGCGCCGGCGGAGGCGTCCTCATCGCCCGCGATGAGCATGTAGGGCACTTTGGACTTCTGCGCGGTCCGGATCTTCTTGTTCATGCGGTCGTCACTGGAGTCGACCTCGACGCGAACACCCCGATCCCGGAGTGCGCGCGCCACATCCTCGAGGTACGCGACGTGTGCGTCCGTGACCGGGATTCCCACCACCTGGACCGGGGCGAGCCAGGGCGGAAACGCACCCGCGTAGTGCTCCAGGAGTACGGCGAAGAACCTCTCGATGGAACCGAACAGGGCGCGGTGGATCATCACCGGACGTTGGCGCGTGCCGTCGGCCGCCTGATACTCGAGGTCGAAACGCTCGGGCAGGTTGAAGTCCACCTGGATGGTCGACATCTGCCAGGTGCGCCCGATGGCGTCCTTGGCCTGCACAGAGATCTTCGGCCCGTAGAAGGCTGCGCCGCCCTCGTCCAGCACTAAGTCGAGACCCTGCCGCTGCGCGGCCTGGCGAAGCACTTCGGTCGCCTCGGCCCACACCTCGTCACTGCCGACGCTCTTCTCCGGGTTGCGCGTCGAGAGCTCCAGGTAGAAATCCGAGAGTCCGTAGTCGCGCAGCAGACCCAGGACGAAGGTGAGGAGCGCATCGAGTTCATCCGCCATCTGCTCACGCGTGCAATAGATATGTGCGTCGTCCTGGGTGAACCCCCGTGCCCGGGTGAGCCCCTGGATAACGCCGGACTTCTCGTAGCGGTAGACCGTCCCGAACTCGAACAGCCGCAGGGGCAACTCACGGTAGGAACGACCTCGCGCCCCGAAGATCAGGTTGTGCATAGGGCAGTTCATCGGCTTCAGGAAATAGTCCTGGGCCTGTTTGCGTACGTTCCCATCAGCATCGATCTCGCCGTCGAGTTGCATCGGCGGATACATGCCCTCGGCGTACCAATCCAGGTGTCCGGACTTTTCAAAGAGTGCCGCCTTGGTGATGTGCGGGCTGTTGACGAATTCGTAGCCGGCCTCCTCGTGGCGACGCCGGGAATAGTCCTCCATGACTCGGCGTACGACTCCACCCTTGGGATGGAACACGGCAAGACCCGAGCCGATCTCCTCCGGGAAGCTGAAAAGGTCCATCTCGGCGCCAAGCCGACGGTGATCCCGCTTCTCCGCCTCCTCAAGGAAGGTCAGGTACGCGCGGAGTTCATCCTTGGAAGGCCAGGCCGTGCCGTACACGCGCTGCAACGACTCGTTGTTCTGGTCTCCGAGCCAGTACGAGGCGGATGAGCGCATGACCTTGAACGCATTTGGCGGGATGTACTTCGTGGACGGGACATGTGGTCCACGACACAGGTCGCTCCAGCACACCTTCCCGTCTTTGATGCCGACGTTGTCATAGATGGTGAGCTCGGCTCCACCCACCTCCATCACCTCGGCGCCACCATCGCTGCCGATGAGGCGCAACTTGTACGGCTCCCCGGCCAACTCCGCGGC
>JBILLS010000028.1:0-26826 GCA_044375955.1 Candidatus Nanopelagicales bacterium
GTCTCACTGACCACGCGACGGCGGAACTCCTGTCCCGACTTCACGATCTCGACCATGCGCTTCTCGATCGCGGCGAGGTCTTCAGGAGTGAAGGCCGTTGGTACATCGAATTCGTAGTAGTAGCCATCGGTGATCGGGGGACCGATGCCCAACTTCGCCTCGGGGAACAAGTCCTGGACGGCCTGAGCAGTGATGTGTGCGACCGAGTGCCGAAGAACCGCCAACCCCTCGGGTGAGTCGACCGTGACACCTTCGACGACGTCACCCTCGGCGACAGTTGTGGACAGATCGACCAGTGCGCCGTTGACGCGGGCGACGATGACTCCGGGGTTGGAGCCCACAAGGTCCATCGCGGTGGACATGACACCTCCGGACGTGGGGACTCTCGGTGGGCGATACTGGGTTCGAACCAGTGACCTCTCGCGTGTGAAGCGAGCGCTCTACCACTGAGCCAATCGCCCTTGGGGGCGGCACGATACCGCAGCGTGCCGGGAGCCTCGTGCTCCGGGAACCTCGTCCAAATGTGACGAATCGAACGCGTGATCACTTCTTTCCGTCATGCGTGTGGTCCGACCCTGTCTGCGTCTCGCGGTGTACCGTCGTGAAACATTCCTCGACCAAGGAGTTCAGATGTCAGTTGCATCACGATGGAGCCGCCTCACCAGCACGGTTGGTGTGGTCGCCCTCACCGCAGGTGGGCTCACTCTGGCCGTAGCCCCGGCGGCTTCCGCCGACTCCGCGGGCTTCACCAACTATGGAAATGGAACCGTCGGTGTGACGCAGAACATCGCCTTCGCACCCGGTGGCGACCCCAGTTCCTGCGGCGCGTACACCCTGACGGTGTCGTACAGCTCACCCACCAATCAGACTTTCACGGTTCCCGGCGTCGTATCGGGAAATAACGTGCTTGCGGCCTGGACACCGGCCATCGCCGGCACGGTCAGCGGTCTCACCATGAACTCCTCGGGCGGATGTTCGCCCGCGAGCGCGACGAACGTCCCGTTCACGATCTCCAAGGTGAACACGACGACGGTCGTGAGCTCCCCGAACACAACCACCGTCGGCCAACCCATGAAGGTCGAAGTCACGATTCAATCGACGAGCCCCAGCGCGTACCAGCCCACCGGGCAGATCACGGTCGTGAACGCCAATGGCGCTCCGGTGAGCAGCGCCATGGGGCTGGCACCCGGGCCCGGCAACGGCCAGTCCTACGCCTACTTCTGGTGGACACCGCCCTCTGCCGGCACCTATTTCTTCCGCGCGCAGTACTCGGGTGACGCCAATGCGAACGGATCAGCGATGTCCCCGACGGACACCACGATCGCTACACCCAGTGGAAACACGATCTCCCTGAACGCTCCCCCGACCATGACCCAGGGCCAGTCAGTCACGCTGACGGCGACGGTCTTCCCCGCGGGTACCCAGGGTTCGGTGGGATTCACTCTCAACGGGAACCCCATCAGCGCATCCATTCCGCTGAACTCACAGGGGCAGGCGCAATTCACCTGGACACCCAATGTGGCCGGTCAAGTGACACTCGGCGCCAACTACACGACGAATGGCGGCGGCTCGGGTTCCACATCCGAGGTCGTGACCATCAACGCGGGACCCGCCCAGTTCGACAACATCACCCTGGTCCAGCCCGGTTGGGGTCCGTGGTCTCCTAACGGCACCTACACGCTGGGCAATGGATCGAACTTCACGTTCCAGGCCAGCAGCCTCTCCGGTGCACCCGTGACACTCTCGGAGACAGGGCCATGCACGGTGTCGGGTCTGACGATCAATGTCCCGACGGGGAGTGGTGTCTGCAACCTGAAGGCCAGCACGAACGGTGGCAACGGATACGGCCCGATCACCTTCGGGTACACGATCAATCTGATTCCGGGCACGCAGACGGCGTCGGTTTCGGCACCTGCTTCCGGGGCGTACCCCGCCGGGCGGGTGCTGGTGCTGGAGAGTCCGACGCAGCAGGACACCAACGCCGGTCAGAACATCCAGTGGAAGGTGAAGAAGGGCGGTAAGGGGGTCTGCAAGGTCCTCTACCCGAGCAGTGGTGCCGTGAATCTGCGGATCGTCAAGCGCGGTTCCTGCACGGTCATCGGGAGCGCTCCGGGCGTCCCCGGGCAGTGGAACCCGTTCCAGACCGCACGCACCTACACCGGTCGCTAGTCGAACGCATGATCGTGGGCTCCCGGAAACCCGGGAGCCCACGATCATTTCGGGTCGGGGTTGGCCTGAATATGTGCGAGGAAGGTCTCCTGCGTAGCCGCCGTCACCGGTCCCACACCCTCGCGCGCCCAGGTTGATCCCAGTCGAACAACGGGATGTACGTCACGCGTACTGGATGTCAGGAAGACCTCGTCCGCGTTCAGGAGATCGACTTCGGTGAGGTCCCGCTCCTGGGCATCCGTCCATTCGAGGACGAGCTCCCGGGTGATTCCCGCGAGGCAACCGCTCGTGAGCGGTGGGGTGAACAGGCCCTCTCCGATCACCACGAAGACATTGGTGCTCGTCCCCTCGCATACTGCACCGCCCGTGTTCAGGAATATCCCCTCCGAGTAGCCCTGATTCCGCGCCCACTGCATCGCGACGACGTTCTCGACATACGACGTGGTCTTGGCGCCGGTCACCGGTGAGAACTCATTACGTCGCCACGGCACCACGATCGCGCTCGTGGTGCCGGGCCAGGGCTCTGTCTCCGCGAGGGCGACGATCCAGGTGGGTGGCTGCCCCCCACGGTCACTGGCCAGGGGTCCACGGCCACCGGTGACCGTGATGCGGAGCCGACCTAGCACCTTCGCCTGCTCTTCACTTGCGATGACAGCATCGACTGCCGTCAGGACCGCCTCGCGGCCCGGGAAGGCCAAGCCGAGGATCGAACAGGAGCGCTCCAAGCGGCGCAGGTGGCGAGTGAGCGCGATCGGCTGCCCCTCGCGAACGATGACGGTCTCGAACACCCCGTCGCCCACGGTGACGCCATGGTCGAAGATCGATACCGACGCAGCCTCGGATTCGACGAGGCCACGGGCGGTGGATACCCAGACACTCACGACGTGGCTGCCAATGTCCGCCGAGTACGGGATTCCGACGCCACGGTGCAGAGTCGGCGCGCTTTCAACTCGGTCTCGTGCCACTCACCGTGGGGGTCGGATCCCCAGGTGATGCCCGCCCCGGTCCCGAATCGCAGCACACCGTCCCGGATCCAGAAAGTGCGGATCGCCACGGCGAGCTCCGCCTCCCGACGATCGGTGTCGATCCACCCGATCGCCCCGCAATAGACCTCACGCGACACCGGTTCGCATTCGTCGATGATGCGAAGGGCCGAGGACTTGGGGGCCCCGGTCACCGATCCCGGCGGGAAGGTTGCGGAGAGAATCTGCTCCCAGGTGACCTCGTCGCCGACTTCACACGTGACATCCGAGACGAGATGCACGAGACCGGGGTGCTGCTCCACCCGGAGAAGTTCGGGGACTCGGACGCTGCCGGTCACCGCGACCCGCGCCAGGTCGTTACGCATCAAGTCGACGATCATGATGTTCTCGGGAACGTCCTTGTCTTGGAGGAGTTCTCGGCTCGATGCCGTTCCCTTGATGGGGCTGGTGGAAAGGTTCGCTCCACGTCGACGGAGGAAGAGTTCCGGGCTGGCCGTCACAACATCGAGGCCCAATTCCGGTATCGAGACGAGTCCCTGGTGGGGTGCCGGATTCTCGCCCATCAATCCCTCGTGCAGGGCCCGGATATCCCCATGCGCCTCGGTGGCAAGCACCCGACAGAGGTTCACCTGATAAACATCGCCCGCGGCGATGTGATCCTGGATGCGACGCACCCCGCTGGTGTACGCGTGCTCATCCAGCGACGTGGACCAACGATCACCGCAGGACCAACCTCCGGGTGAGCGACGCGGTGCCTCGGATACCCACCGGGCGAAGCGGGCGAAGATGGGCGGCCCCGCATACGGGATCACAACGGCCCAGCGGCCACCGGATTCCACGGCCGACGGATCCCGTGCCACCTCCTGGAGGTCGTGCGCCCAGAGTCCGCCCAGGTGCGCCAGTGCCTCGGATCGCATGGCGCAATCCTGCCCCCGAGTGGGGCTCAGGGCTGCTCCAGGGGAAATGTCCCTCGTCGGCTATCGTTAGGGACCCCCGCAATGGGGGCATTGCGGACGTAGCGCAGTTGGTAGCGCATCACCTTGCCAAGGTGAGGGTCGCGGGTTCGAGTCCCGTCGTCCGCTCGGAGGGGCAACGAACCTCATGGTGGAGTGGCCGAGAGGCGAGGCAACGGCCTGCAAAGCCGTGTACACGGGTTCAAATCCCGTCTCCACCTCGATGGGCGATTGGCGCAGGGGCTAGCGCGCTTCCTTGACACGGAAGAGGTCACAGGTTCGATTCCTGTATCGCCCACGACGAAGGGCACCGGCTCAGCCGGTGCCCTTCTCGCGTGCCCTTAGTTGCGGATCAGAACGGTGTCGGTGACTTGGGCCGCGGTGTACTTCGATCCTGAGGCCGGCACGAAGGTCGCCACCACGGACGTGTTGCCCACCGGCCACCGCCTCGTCACCTTCCACTGGAACTCGACGAGCCCATCCCTGATCGGGAGACCCGTGAAGGTCCTCCGCTTACTCCCCGACCGGAATTGCAGGGTCACTGTGCCCTGGGCATCGGTGGCAGAGAAGATGACGTCGTACATCTTGCGCGTGGCTCGCTTCTGCCTGGCAGGTGTATCGAGCTCGATGGTGGCCCCGCTCCCGATCGACGCGGTCGGGCCGGCCGCTGGGCGCGGATTGGGATTCGGTGCGGGTGTCGGCGTCGCTGCGGGACCAGCGATGGGGGCCGAGTAGGCCGGGGAGGACGCCCCGCTCGCATTCACCGCGACTACTCCGGAACGCAGGAACTGACCCGCATCTGCCGCAACGGTCGTGTATGTGATCGCGGTGGCCCCGGCGATGTTCGCGCACGTCGACGTGACCGTGCTCGAGCAGCGCTGCCATTGGTAGGTGTACGAACTCGGGGTCGCACTCCAGGTTCCGTTCGTGGTGGTGAGCACCGAGCCCACGGCGATCCCTGTCGTGGGCGACACGGTCGGTGCCGCGCTGTTGGTGAGCACAGCCGCGGTCGCAACGCGCGCGATCGCGTTGGCGCCGGGCAATGCCACCCACATGTTGGAGTCCGGGCCGAGGGCCAGACCCGCAGGCTGTGCATTCGCGACGGGCAGTGCATAGTTCCCGAGCACGGCCCCGCGATCGGACAGTTGCATGATCGAGTTTGACGCAGTCGTGATCCACATCGTGTTATTCGGCCCAACCGCCATGTAGGTGGCCTGCTGACCGATCGGAATCGACGCGACGGTGGCGTCGTTCACCAGGTTGCCGATCTGGCTCAATCCGAACATGGTGAACCAGACGTTGCCCTGGTTCGTCACGATTCCACGGGGGGATGAACCCGTGCTGGACGTCGCGGTGCCACCGAACTGACCCGATGCGGTCAGGAAGCCCACGAATCCATTGCCCGACGACGTGTAGTAGACGCGGGAACTACCTGTCGGGCCATTGACGATTCCCCACGGTGCGGTGTTCCCCGCCGGAAGCGCGTACTCGTTCGTGATAGCCCCCGCTGTGGTGATGCGTCCGATCTTGTTCCCCGCGAACTCGGTGAACCAGAGCGCTCCGTCGGACCCGGTCGTGATGTCGTAGGGCTGGGAATTGGCTGTCGGGATGTTGAAAGTCGTGATCACTCCGGCGGTCGTGATGCGCCCGATCTGGTTGGCGGTGGTCATCGTGAACCACAGGTTGTTGTCCGGGCCGACGGTGATGTCCCGCACCCCGGCATTAGCCGTGGGCAGGGAGTAGTTCTGCAGGACGACACCCGCCGTGGAGACCCGCGCGATCGTGTTCGATCCGGGGTTGGTCACCCAGAGGTTCCCGTCGGGGCCGGCGACAACGTCCTGCGGGGCCGCATTCGTCCCCATGGGGAAGAGGGCGGAGTCCCCGACGGCGGCCTGGCTGGGCGGCGCGAAGGTCAGGGTGCCGACGACGAGGGCGCCTGCGATCAGGGGTGAAACGGACATCCGGGACACGGTGCGCAAAGTCATGCTTTCACCATGCCACGCGAGTCCATGGACTCCGTGATCCCACGCCCAGAGGGGCGGAATTCAGCCCCCCGGGCCGCCTCGGGCGCCACGGAAGAGGGCCGCCGTGATGGCGACGAGGATCGTGGCGATGAAGATCTGGGTGATCAGCACCAGCCAGAAGTTGTCCCCGTACCCGAAGGCCTCCCCGGCTCCTAGGCCGAGGAAGGCCCCGATGATGCCGATGATGACCGTGACGATGCAGCCGATGGGCTGCATCGTGGGGACCAGGATGCGGGCGATGAGGCCGATCACGATGCCGGCCAGGAGAGCACTGATGACGCCTTGAGGATCCATGGCCTCACCCAAGCACGCGGGGACCGGCCGGACAAGGGACACGAGCAAAGTGACCGCCGCTAAGGTTCGCCACGTGAATATCCCGGCAGAGACCCTCTGGGTTTTCGCGATCGTCCTCGCCCTCTTCGGGGTGGCCTTCGCCGCCCTGGGGATGAGCAATGAGCGCGCTTACTGGTCCCAGCGCGATCCCTCAGGTGATCCACGCACGGAGGCGACTCCGTTTCGCACGGTGTTCGCGCGGGCGGGCCACTTCGCCACGGGCGAGTACCGCGCTCCCTTGCGCGTCGCAGCCATCGGCGTCTTGATGCTCTACGGAGCGGTCATCGCGGCGGTCATCGCCATACTGCTCAGTCTCTAGGCCAGCGCCCATTCCACCTGTCGCATGACCTCGTCCCGGAAATCGCGGGATATGGCCGGTGTGGATCGATCACCACACACTCGGGAGTAGATCGGCACCGCGTGACCCTCGAAGTCACCATGTCCGGCGCCCGGGACGTGGACACAATGGACCCACGGGAAGGCAACGATCTCCCGTTCGAGTTTCCCATGGCGATTGCACGGTGATGGGTCCGCGAATACTGCGGACACGCGCAGTGGCTCGAGGCTCGGCAGGTAGCGACGGATGAGCCCATTCGGGCTGTCCACACCATCGACCATCACCAGTCCCCGCACATCACTGGCCCCGCGAAGGGTTGAAGCCAGGAAGCATCCGGCAGCGGAACCCGCCGAGTGCCCGACAACCGCCACCGGGCTTCCTGCACTCCTTCGGGCGACCTCGCGTGCGATCCCCCGTAGGTGGATGGTGCTCATATAGAGCGGAGCCACTGCACGTGGAGCCGTCGTGATCGGGATGGGCCTCAGGCCACGCTCCCGACAGAGGTCCGCGATCGCTGCCGAGTGTCGAGCTGATCGGGAGAAACCCGGGAGCAGGACCACGCAGGGCGAGTTCGTCACGTCACAACGCCAGCACTCGCTGCACCGCGCTAGTCGACCACAGTCCCAGGAACCTCGCGATACCCGACAGCGATCGTGACCTGCACGGGTTCGGATGCACGACCACGCACGAGCACCTGATAGGTCCCCGCACTACCGGTCTGTTCGACTCGCGAGAGATAGAGGTAGGACTTCTTGGAGTAGGGCTCGTAGAACTCGGTCCGCTCCTTCACGCTGAGAACGCTCCTGCGCCCCTGGGGATCGATCAGGGTGACCCGGGGTAGGGCACCGGGTCGGAGGGCATTGGCCGGTGGCTCATCGAAGATCAGGTACTGCATGGCCAGGCGGTCTCCCGTGGCCAGGCGAAATCGGAATCCTCGTTCCTGTCCACGCGCGACGGTGGCATAGACCGCGAAGGAGACCGTCCCATCGACGAGAAGTGGGCCAGCACTCGGCGTGGTGTCCTGATCGTCCAGGAGCACAGGCTGATGGGCAACGGCGGGAGCCGCCCCCACGATCACCAGGAGCAGGGCACCGAGAAGTGCGATCAGGCGGGAACGCATGCCCTCGACGCTACGTGACTCATGTGCTCGGCGCACGCCGTGAACCGCTGAACCGACCATTGGAGGCATCGGGGAAGTCGGAGATCCCCATCCCCCTCGAACATCACGGATGCTGGAGCCGAGCCCTGGCATCAGAGGAGCAGAAGTGTCCAATCCCATCTACGTCGTCGTTGTGACCGGACTCATCGGCACGATCGCGACCCTGATCCTGTCGATGACAAGAGGACGTGAGCAACCCCCGCGCCGGGTGCCCTGGATCATCGCCCTGGTGGCATTGGGCCTCGATAGTGCCGTTCACGTCGCCATCAGCGATGTCAACGCCCGTTTCGTGATCCTCGACGCACTCGACGACGTCCTCGACGGGCGACTCGACTCGCACAAGAGTGCGTCAATTCGTCAAGCCCTCTCCCCTATCAACCAAGTCGCCAATGAGGCTAAATGCGCGATCCTGGGCGTAACCCACCTCAACAAATCCAGCAGCACCGACTTCATCTACCGGATCCTCGGCTCCACCGCCTACACCGCCGCAGCTCGATCTGTCATCGGGGTCTTCCCAGATCCCACCGACGACTCCGGAGAAACCAAACTCGTCCGAGTCGGCAAGTCCAACCTCGGTGTAATCCCCCGCGAGGCCGAAGTCATCCGTATCGTCTCCACTCCCGTCAACACCGACACCGGCATCTTCGACATCGGACGAGTAGAAGTCATGGGTACCCGAGAAGTGGACGTCGACGAACTTCTCACAACGGTTGATGAAAATGACGTCGAGGACATCTCCGACGCAGGACGCTGGCTCCTCAAGCACCTCGCCAACCAAGGAGGTGAAGCCTCCCGCCAAGACATCATCGAAGCCGGCCGCAAAGCCGGCTACTCCAAGGACCAACTCGTCCGAGCACGCAAACGCGCAGGCATCACCCCAAAGCGCCAGGGATCCTTCGGTGCCCCAACTACCTGGTATCACCCAGGGAACGCACCCCAGCCTTGCCCGCCCGACTAGAGCCCGGGCCGCTACTCGATGCAGTCGATGCACCCACGCACTAATTGCATCCACTGCATCGAGTGGGGGCAATTTCCGGGGGGTGGGTTGAAACTTTGGCCGCCTTTCACCGCATCAACCCGCCTGTTACCCACGCGCACACCGCCGCAGTTCAGGATGGTTACCCACAGCCAGGAATTTGAGGTTCAAGGGCCCGGTCCGTCTCGCAGCTAATCTCCACTGCCGCTGATACGCTCATACTGGTCGTACGTCCAAGGGGGAGACGTGAGTGATCATCAATGCAGTAATCGGGGCGACGGCCTTTGCATAGTTTGCGGATCTCGTGTCGCTGAGTATGGGGAAAGCGAACCTAACCAAACGCCATCTGAGAATGCCTCCCACAAGACGTCCAGGAATGTGTGGATAGGAATTGGATCTCTTGCGGTTATCTTGTTGGCGTTCGGTTGGAGTTGCCGGGGTGATTCCGAAAGCAGCGGTTCAGCCGACTCAGCCAGCGACGTGGCTCCTTCATCTGACTGTGTGTCGGTCTCCGCAGCGATGATGGACGCGGTCGCTTCAGGCGCACAAGATCGGACCGGCCTAATGCCGGTAGCCGCAGCAGCCGTCAAGTCTCCGGATTTCAGTAGTGTCTATTTCGTCGCAATGGAGTTCTCTGCTACCGGTATCGATAATCAGGTCGGAGTTTGGGCGACGAATTCTCTGACGCCGGGCGATGGTCTGATTCTTTCGGCGAGTTCAATGGCAAAGGAGTTCACCGTTTGGCCAGATGCCGCAGCCACTGACGCGGCGATTTCGGCTGGAGACCCGGGGATTCGTGCTGCGGAGGCTTGCTTGCGGTAGGCCGTCTGGTCGACTTGAAACTTCTATTTGGGTTTGCGGGAGACGAGCACGATGCCGCCGACAACGAATCCGGCTCCGACGGCGAGGGCGGCGAGGGCGAGGGGGACGAGCATTCCTGCGAAGGGGTTTCCTTCGGATTCCAGGTCGGAGAATCCTGCGAACCATGAGAAGGATTGGAGGAGGGCGAAGCCGCCAATGATGAAGCAGATGATGGCGGCGACGATGCGTCCCCCCGAGATTCCACCACCGACCGCGCTTGCTTTGCGGACTTGCCCGTTCTCGATGGTGACCCAGCCGCCTCCTGCGAATGAGTAGAGCCCGGCGAAGGGTCCACTTCCCGGGTTGTAGGTGACCCTGTTGATGACGACAGGTTCGGTCACTGCGGCGGCGGTTGCCCCAGCGAGTGGCTGGCCGCACTTGGAGCAGAACTGCGCATCGACGCTGGCTTGAGTCCCACACTTTGAGCAAAACATCGTTTCCCTCGATCGTTCGAGCGGTCGTTGATTGCGTTCGCGGACTCGTTGTTGTCGTTCAATTTCTCGTTGTCGGGCGCGCGGTCGATCTAGGACGTAGGACGCGATTGCAACGCCTATACAGATCGCGGTGGTGAGCACATAGGGACCGATTGTGCGGATCTCGTAATCCGAGATGTTGTTGAAGCCGCGCCATCCGGCACCTCGGGACCACAGGTCGACTGCGTAGGAGGCGGCTGCGAGGGCTCCCAGGATCGCTGTGACCAGCGGGACTGTGTAATTTCCAGGGGCGAATCGAGCGTGCGCAAGCATCGCGCCGAGCACTCCCACGACGACGACGTAGAGCCACGGCGGTGTCAGGGCCTGCTCGGCGAGGACTTGCAGACCGAGGAAAAGAGTGTAGAGATCGTTCACCTAGACCCCCGTCGCGGTTCACGAAGCCGACTCCCCCAAGGCTAACGTAATCCGTGCTTACTTGTTGTCGCCTTCCCGAACAAGCCCCCGCCAGTCCCCGGGTGGTTCGATCGCTTCGAGGATCCCTGCCTTCGTGTCTCGGCCGTCGGGTGGTTGCTGGATGAGTTCGATGAGTCTCCAGCGTTCGTCTTCGCGGATGGTGGCGATGTCCATGCAACTGACGCATGGGTCTGGGGTGGGGTCGAGGCAGAGGTGGTCGTGAAAGGTCACCGCCCAAGACTGGCACATTGCGAAAGCCGCCTCCGCGGTCACGCAGCACGGTCCACTCTCGGGTACATACGTCCCGTGATCTTCGTCCTATTTTTCTGGAGGGGCAGTGCTGCGGAGTAGCGCGGTGAGATCGTCAACCTTTGTTTCGAGGGCGTCGATTCGTTCAAGTAGCACCTGCTGGTCGCTCTTCTCTTCTCCGCGAAGGCGCACCAGTAGAGAGGAGGCCAGGGTGGCGGAGACGAGACCGAGAAGTGCCACCCCGACAACCATCATCATCACGGCGACTGCACGCCCGGTACCCGTAATTGGGTAGACGTCCCCATACCCGACTGTGCTGAGAGTGACGAAAGCCCACCAGATTGCGTTTCCGAAGTTGTCGATCGTTGACGACGGCGCGTTCCTCTCGGCATCAAGCATCGCGAGAGCCCCGACGAATGCCACGAGTGCGACACCGGCGGAGATCGCTGCGCTGGTGCGACCAATGGCCACGTGCGACCCTCGCGTGAGGATCCATTGCCCCGCGGTGATTATTCGGAGAACCCGGAAAGCTCGAAACATTGGGAGCGCGACGGCGAGCACGTCGATCGGGTGTTTCGCGAGGTACAGCCACCGGTTAGGCGCTAGGAAGGTCCTAATTACGAGGTCAATGACAAACGAAGCCCAGATAATGTTGCCGACCACCGTGAGGATCGTCAACGCCTCGGGGTTGAGCCCGGTTGCGAGAACCTCGATCGCATAGATGGCGATGTATGCGAAAGCAAGAACGAGCATCAGGGTTGAAGTGCGCCGTTCGTATCTAGTGAGGCGCGCCGTAGCCGGGGCTTCTGCATCCGTGGGGCTGGTCATCATGCCTACTGGTGGCTCGGATATCGATTACAGCGGTACTTCGCACATGACGCCGTCACGATCACGGTCGAGATCCCTGTAGTGGGTCCTGTAGAGGGCTGCATTGACTTTGGGGGCCTCGAATCCTGAGGCGACAATGGCGCGGGCTGCCTTCTTGTTCTTGGCGACCCCGCTCGGGTACTTGCTGTGAAGGTCGTCGCAGGAACCAAACGTATTTGCCGCCGAGACTGGATTGGCGGCAACTGCCATAACCAGCGCTACTGAGGAGAGGGACGCTAGAGCCAATCGTGTGCATCGGTTGAGCATCGAATACTCCCTACTTGGACAGAGGGTCAGTTAGCCCTTTCAGGCATGGAAATCCCCGTGCTTGGGCACGATGCTAGGACAGAATCGACTTTCTGACGTTCAGCGTCGTCCATGGCCAGGTTCCACCGGTACTTGACGGCGACCCACGCTGCTATGTAGGTGCAATGAACGGCCGGGTTGGGTGGCATCCACCGGGCCGGGTCCTTGTCGCTTTTGCTTCGGTTGCTGGAGGCGGACACAGCGATAAGGGAGTCCGCGTAGCCGAGGTCGTTTGCGAACGCTTGGCGCCTCTCCGGGGTCCACGAATCGGCACCGCTCAGCCACGCTTCCTTCAACGGGACCACGTGGTCGATATCGAAACTCCCAGGTGCCCCTGTTTGGGCTGCGTCGTACATGCTGACCCAGGTCGCCCCGACCACGGCGCATCCCTGCCGCGTCCCGCCGACAGCCTCGAGGATCAGTACGACTTCGCGGGTTGAGCAGCCGTCTGCTTGCGTGATCCAATGTTTGAAGGCTTTCCGCGAGTACCTAACTGAGCCGGTGTCGGAGCCCGTTACCCCGCGGCTGGGAATCGCGGCGGTGAGTTGCAGGAACGAGCCTCCAGATGCCACGGCGGCGGGTGCGGCTGGCGCCTGTGCCGGTGAAGGCGCAGTCACCGGAGCCGAAGTCTCGGTGGGTGCTGCAGGCTGGGCCGGTGCCGTGTTCGGATTCGGGACACCTGATTGAGCGACCCCGCCGTGATGCGAGCAGGTACCGCGGCCCTCGCTCGGAGTCCACGTTCCGTCCTTGCAGATCGAACCCGCCTGCGCTGAAGGTGCTGCGGCGAGGAACGCGGCAATCAGGCTGACACTGACAACAGCGACGCGGATTCCCGTCACGTCCATGCCCCCCGGTTGAGCCATCGGCTACGGCAGAACGATAGCCAGGGGCAGAAATCCACGGCCGTGTACATACAAGATCCCGGTGGAGTTAGGCAGCGGCTCCCCGGCAGAGGTCCCCTTCCGGGAGCCACGCCCAAAATGGCGCAAAAGTGGCGTACAAGATCAGAATCAGCCGACCACGCCGATGCGGAATCCCCCGTGGATTTCTGGTCGGGCTGGCGGGATTTGAACCCACGACCCCTTGACCCCCAGTCAAGTGCGCTACCAAACTGCGCTACAGCCCGTTGCCTCACTTTCGTGGGGCAGGAGGACATTACACGCGGGCCCGTCGCCTATCTCCGGCGCTTCTCGCGCACGCGCATGAGGATCCGAATCGGGCTGCCCACGAAGCCGAAGTCCTCACGCAGCCGACGCTCGATGAACCTGCGGTAGCCCGCCTCGAGGAATCCCGTCGTGAAGAGAGCGAAGGTCGGTGGGGCGACGCCCACCTGGGCACCGAAGAGGATCCGCGGCTGCTTACCGCCGCGGACCGGGTGTGGGTGGGCGGAGACGAGTTCCGAGAGGAACTGATTGAGTCGACCCGTGGAGACGCGTGTCTCCCATCCGGTGATGGCCTCGTCCAGCGCGGTGGCGAGCTTGTCGAGATGCCTCCCGGTGCGGGCGGAGACGTTGACCCGGGGGGCCCAGGGCACCTGGACGAGTTCGCGGTCGATCTCACGTTCGAGATAGACGCGTCGGTCCTCATCGGTCAGATCCCACTTGTTGAAGGCGAGGACGAGTGCGCGCCCGGAGTCGATCACCATCGAGATGATGCGGACGTCCTGCTCGGCAAGCGGCTCACTCGCGTCGATCAACACGATCGCGACCTCAGCCCGCTCGAGGGCAGCCTGGGTGCGCAACGTGGCGTAGTACTCGTGACCGCTCGCCTCCTTGGCACGCCTGCGGATACCGGCGGTGTCCACGAACCACCAGGGCTCCCCGCGGATCTCGACGAGCTCGTCGACCGGGTCGACGGTGGTTCCTGCGACATTGTCGACAACGACACGTTCACTTCCGGCGAGGGCATTGAGTAGTGAGGATTTGCCGACATTCGGTTTGCCGAGCAGTGCGACACGACGCGGTCCCGAGCCCCGATCCTGTCCGGCACCATGTTCGGGCAGCAGTTCGACGATGCGATCGAGGAGGTCACCGGAGTGTCGGCCATGCAGAGCCGAGACCACGACCGGCTCCCCGAGACCCAGTGACCACAGGGATGCGGCCTCCATCTCCGTGGCCTGGTCATCGGCCTTGTTGGCGATCAGGATCACCGGCTTGCCTGCGCGACGCAGCACCTCGACGACTGCCTCGTCGGCACTCGTCGGTCCTACGGTTGCGTCGACGACGAACGCCACCGCATCGGCATCTGCGACCGCGCGCTCGGCCTGCGTTGCAATGCTGCCCGCCAGTCCGGTGGCTTTGCGATCCCATCCCCCGGTGTCCATGACGTGGAACCGTTTGCCATTCCACTCCGCGTCGTAGGTGACCCGATCACGGGTGACACCGGGCACGTCCTCGACGACGGCTTCACGCCGACCGATCAACCGATTCACCAACGTGGACTTACCGACATTCGGCCGGCCCACGATCGCCAGCACCGGCAGCCCGGCACCTATCCCCGCCGCGGTACCGATTTCGGCGAGCTCGGTCTCCACGTCCCCGAACTCGGCTCGTGCGGCCGCGAGGGCCGCCTGATAGGCGGTCTCGTCGTCGTCGGTGTCGACGGCGAAGGAGCCGACGTCTGCGTCCTCGCTCATACCGGCACCCGCCTGCGCACATCGTCGATGAAATCGGCCATTTCTTGACGTACCCATTCCGAGGTCGCGCGAGTATCGGCGATCGATGCCGGATCGGCCCCCGCGAGAGCAGGGGGCACGTGGCGCGGATCCCCGACGAAGAGGATCCGCGATCCCGCGACGGGATCCTCGATCAGCTCCACCGGGGTCACCGGCGCCCCACTGGCCAGCACCACGAATCCCGGCGGCGGCTGGCCCCCGGCGATACCGATCGCCTCCCCCCGCCCGAGTCGATCCACCGCCTCCAGTTGCACGTCGATCGACGGGCCCTCGACGCCGGGAAGCACGTGGACGGGTCGGCGCAGCAGCGTTCGCATCACCCAGTGGGACTTCTCGTCCCCGTGACCGCACACCACGACAACCGGACCCGACGGCGGTAGACGATGGCTACCGCGTACGTCGACGCGCAAGCCGTGCGCCACCACCGGTGCGGCGACATTGCGCAGGGTCGCCTCGAGATTGATCCTCATGACTTCATCGCCACCAATTCGAGGATCCGAGAGACGACCTCGTCGAAGTCCATATCGGTGGTGTCCAGGACCACCGCATCATCGGCAACGGTCAGCGGTGATACCGGCCGCGACGAGTCGAATGCATCCCTCGCAAGCAACGCCGACTCCGTCTCCCGCACGTCCCTCGCCTGATCGCGCTCATGCTCATCCTGGGCGGCACGGCGCTGCGCACGCACCGCGGGTGAGGCGGTCAGGAAGACCTTGACCGGTGCATCTGGGAGCACCACCGTCCCGATGTCCCTACCTTCCACCACGATCCCACCGGGCGCACTCTCCACACGGTCTCGCTGCAGAGCGACGAGACGTGCCCGCACCTCGGGTACTGCACTCACGGCACTCACAGCGGCGGTGACGTCGTCCCCGCGGATCGGCGTGGACACGTCCACCCCGTCTACCGTGATGGTCGGGTGCTCCGGATCTGTCCCACTGGTGAGCACGACGTCCTGAGCCACCCGGCGCACCGCGTCACCGTCCGCGGGATCCACACCCCTCTGGAGGACCGCCCAGGTCAGGGCTCGGTAGATGGCACCGGTGTCGAGGTACTGCACCCCGAGCCGGCGAGCAACCTCGCGACTGACACTCGACTTCCCGGATCCCGCCGGCCCATCGATGGCGATCACCGGGCGCACGTCGCGAGGGTACGCGGCGCTCATGCGCGAACGTCGATGCCCTGGTCGCGGAAGGCGGCAATCAGCACTTCCGCATCCGCCGGCTGCACGAAGAGTTCCACCAGCCCACTCGGACGACCCAAGACATGCTCGATCCGCACATCCTCCAGATTGACCCCGGCGTCACCGGCAACCACGAAGAGCCGACCCAGGCGCCCGGGCTTGTCCTCGATCATGACCGTGACGACCGCGTACTGCGCCGCGGCTGCACCGTGCTTACCCGGGATGAGATCCCTCCCCCGCCCACCGCGCTCGAGCAGGTCCTCCATCCGGTCCAGGGCACCACGATCCGACGGCGCCCGCTCGAGGTCGGCGAGTGCGGCCTGCGCGGCGTGAAGGTCGACCAGGAGTGCGGCCATTACCTCGGCGATGGGTGCCGCGTTCCCGGCGATGATGTCCGACCACATCGGCACGTTCGAGCCGGCGATCCGGGTCATGTCCCGAA
Organism: Candidatus Nanopelagicales bacterium; assembly: GCA_044375955.1. Lineage (GTDB taxonomy): Bacteria > Actinomycetota > Actinomycetes > S36-B12 > S36-B12 > VGCC01. The sequence goes on from JBILLS010000028.1 coordinate 16,404, forward strand.
GCCCCTGGCCTGCAATCCGAATGTCCTCCGGGTCGCCGTTGACGAGTTGCGCCGCGAGCGTGGAGGAAAGCACCTGCGGAAGGTGCGAGACCAATGCAACGGCCCGATCGTGCTCCTCGGGTGACATCTCCACCGCGTATGCCCCGCACGCCGTGATGAGGCGGTGCACCATGCGCACCGCTTCGATGTCCACATCGGGTGTCGGAGTGATCACCCAGAGTCGATCATCGAGCAGATCCGCGCGGGCCCCTTCCGGACCGGAGGTCTCCCGCCCCGCCATCGGATGCCCACCCACCACACAGGTCAGGTCGGCGCCGGCCGCCTTCGCATCCGCGAGGACCACCGACTTGATGGAGGCGACATCCGTGACCGCCACACCCGGGAATCTCCTCGTGGCCTCGGCAAGGACATCACCTGTCGGACGCGGTGGCACCGCGACGACGACGAGGACGGGGGTGTCATTCGCATCGGCCGCGCGGCCCGCCCCGCGTGCGATGGCGGCCTCGAGGTGACCCGCACGCGAGTCCTCCAGGGTGACGTCGACACCTGCGCGCCGGAGAGCCAGACCCACGGAGGTGCCGATGAGACCCGCGCCGATGATGTGGACCGACCCGGGGATGACCGCCGGGGTCATTGCGCGATGTCCTGGCGCAGAACCTCGGCGCCTCGCAGATAGACGTGACGGATCTCCGCGCGCGGGGTGTCGATATCCGCGTGCATCATGACGCGGACAACACGCTCCAGAGCACCCGAGACGTCCATCTCCTGGGCGCAGATCAGGGGGACGTCCACCAAGCCGAGTGCGCGTGCCCCGGCCGCGGGGAAGGAACTGGTCAGATCCGGTGTTCCGGTCAGGATGACACTGACGAGCCGGTCCGGATCGATTGAATTCCGCGCGAGCATCTCCCCCAGCAGTTCCATGACCGCCTCGCGCATGAGGTCGGCGTCATCGCGCTCGATACATGTCGCCCCACGGATGGCTCGCATGCGCGCAGCCTAGCGACGACTAGAGACCCACAGCGGTGTAGAGGGCACGCACCTCATCTGGGCGCAGATCGCGCAGCGTCCCGACCTTCATCCCACCCAGGTGCAGCGGACCGAAGGCGGTCCGCACAAGATCGATCACGGGAAATCCGACCGCGTCGAACATGCGTCGCACGATCCGATTGCGTCCCTCGTGCAGCACGACTTCCACCTGAGTCCGCCCACTCGAACGCGCCCGAACTCGGACTGCATCGCAGGCCGCAGGCCCGTCGTCGAGGTCCACGCCCGTGCGCAGGGCTCGTTCGGCCTCGCGAGTCAGATCACCCTGGACGGTGGCCACGTACGTCTTCTCCACCCCGTGACGCGGGTGCGCAAGACGATTGGCCAGTTCGCCGTCGTTGGTGAGCACGAGCAGTCCGGATGTCTCGGAATCGAGCCGACCCACATGGAAGACACGCTCCGGGACATCGGCCACGAGATCACCCACGCAGGGCCGTCCACGCTCATCGGCCATGGTGCTCACCATCCCGCGCGGTTTATTGAGCATCATCACCCGCGTCTCCGGTGCAGTGACCACGCGCTGCCCATCAACACGCACGATTGCGGTCACCGGATCGATCCGCGTGCCCAGTTCTGTCACGATCCGACCGTCGACCTCGACCCTGCCTGCAGCGATCAACTCCTCACAGGCACGTCGCGATCCCAGGCCGGCAGAGGCGAGGACCTTCTGCAGTCGGATGCCCTCGTCATTCACCAAGTGCGACCGCGTCCAACACTTCGTCGAGTTCGGAGAGGTCGGGCAGGTGTTCTGCGATCGGTGGTAGCTCCTCGAGTGAGGCGATCCCGAGACGCTCGAGGAAGTAGCTCGTGGTGCGGTAGAGGATCGCGTGCGACTCATCCTCGTGGCCCGCTTCCGCGATGAGTCCGCGGGTCAGCAGGGTCTTGATCACGCCGTCCACGTTGACCCCGCGGATGGCCGCCACCCGACCGCGGGATACGGGCTGCCGATACGCGATCACGGCGAGGGTCTCGAGGCTGGCCTGGGTGAGGCGTGCGTTCTGTCCGTCCACCACCCAGCGCTCCACGACGGGGGAACACTCTGCTCGGGTGTAGAAACGCCACCCCCCTGCGACTTCGCGCAGATCGAAACCGCGTTCCTCCTGGGTGTACTCACTCGACAGGTTGGCCAGCACCTGCCCCACCTCGTCCACCGGATGACGGGTCGCCTGGGCAAGGTCCACGATGGACATGGGCTCATCGGCCAGCAACAGCAGGGCCTCCAGGGCAGCAGCCAGACTCGGCGCCCCCAACTCCTCGGTTGCGTCCGTCTCGAATTCCTCGTCAGCCATCGGTGGCCTGCCTCTCTTCCTCTATTCGATCCACGTCCCGCTCCACATCGAACTCGTCCGTGACCTCCACGTCGCCGGAGTCCGACCCGACCCAACGGATGGTGAGATCGCCCAGCGGGGTGATCTGCTCGAACAGCACGACCTGCTCGCGATACAACTCCAGCAGTGCAAGGAAGCGCCCCACCACGAGAAGAGTCGAGTCACAGTCATGGACGAGTGCCCGGAATGTGCTCGTCCGTTGGCGACGCAATCGCTCGACGATGATCGCCGCCTGCTCGCGCACGCTGACCTTCGGTGCGTGCAGGTGCGCGATGGAGACCTGCTCGGCCGTCTTCGGGGCCAACGCCCGGGCAGCCAGTGCTGCGAACTGATCAGGGCCAAGCCCGAGCAGTACCTCGGGCAGGAGTGCGGCGAGGTGCGGCTCCATCGCCACGGTGCGGGGAACACGTTTGGCCGCCTGGGACATGCCCTGCGCGAGGAGCGCAGCGACCTCCTTGAATGCCCGGTACTGCAGCAGGCGCGCGAAGAGGAGATCGCGTGCCTCCAGCAGCGCGAGGTCCTCCTCGTCCTCCACCTCACCACTCGGCAGGAGCCGAGCGGCCTTCAGGTCCAGCAGTGTGGCCGCCACCACCAGGAAGCTGCTTGCCTCGTCGAGCTCCCAGTCATTCCCCTGCTGACGGATGTAGGTGATGAACTCGTCGGTGACCAGGTGCAGCGCAAGTTCCGTCACCTCGAGCTTGTGCTTCGAGATGAGCGAGAGGAGGAGATCGAAAGGGCCCTCGAAGTCCCCAACGCGAACTGAGAACCCGCTGGTCTCCTCCGGCGCCTCAGACACCGTCGTCACCGAGCGAGAACCTCCCGCGCCAGCCGTCGATACGCCTCGGCACCGGAACTCCCCGACGCGAAAGTGGTGATCGGTTCACCCGCCACCGCTGCGTCGGGGAACTTCACCGTGCGTTGAATCGAGGTGGTGAAAACCAGATCCCCGAAGGCAGCCGTCACCGTCTCCATGACCTCACGGCTGTGCAAGGTCCGCGGGTCGTACATGGTGGGCAGCACACCCAGAATGCGCAGATTCGGATTGAGCCGGGAGATGACCTTGTCGAGGGTGTCCTTGAGCAGGGCGACACCGCGGAGTGCGAAGTACTCGGTCTCCATTGGGATGATCACATCGGTGCTCGCGGTCAGGGCGTTCACGGTCAGCAGGCCCAGGGACGGCTGGCAGTCGATCAGAATCACGTCGTATTCGGGGACGACCGGAGCCAGTGCCCGCTGGAGCGCGTACTCACGACCCACCTCGGTGACGAGTTGGATCTCCGCCGCCGAGAGATCGATATTCGCGGGGAGAAGATCCAGGCCGGGCACATCGGTGGCGACGATCACGTCCCCCACGTGGCAGTCCGGTGAGGTCAGCAGGTTGTAGACGGTCAATTCCATCTCGTTCGGATTGAGACCGAGCGCGATCGAGAGCGCCCCCTGCGGGTCGAAGTCGACGAGGAGGACCTTGCGCCCATAGTCCGCGAGGGCCGCGCCGAGACTCACCGTCGACGTCGTCTTGCCGACCCCGCCCTTCTGGTTGACCATCGAGATGATCCGGGCGGGCCCATGCTTCGTGAGCGGCTTCGGCTCGGGAATATCGGCCACCCCGTGAGCCTACTGTTCGAAACGGCACCCACCGGGGAGGCGATGCCCTACGCCTGGACCACCTGGGAGGCCGGCACGAAGGGCATGTCGAAGGCCTCCGCCACCGCGGCGTAGGTCACGTGCCCCCCCTGGACATTGAGGCCCAGCATCAGCGCGTGATCGGCGCGTAGGGCCTCGCGCCAGCCCTTGTCCGCCAACGCGACGGCGTAGGGGAGGGTCACGTTCGTCAGGGCGTAGGTGGAGGTATTGGGAACCGCTCCGGGCATGTTCGCGACGCAGTAGAAGGTCGAGCCGTGCACCTGGTAGGTGGGATCGGCATGGGTGGTCGGCCGCGAGTCCTCGAAGCACCCGCCCTGGTCGATAGCGATGTCCACGAGGACGGAGCCCCGCTTCATCCGAGAGACCAGCTCATTCGAAACCAGGGTGGGGGCCTTGGCACCCGGGACGAGGACCGCGCCGATGACGAGGTCGGCATCCACGACGGCGCGTTCGATCTCGAAGGAGTTGGATGCGATGGTCTGCATGTGGCCCTGGTAGATGGCGTCGACGTGACGCAGCCGTGCCACATTCCGATCGAGGAGCAGCACCTCGGCCTGCATGCCCAGGGCGATCGCTGCCGCGTTGAGTCCCGAGACACCCGCGCCGATCACGACGACCTTGGCGGCGTGCACGCCGGAGACGCCACCCATGAGCACCCCGCGACCACCGTTGGCGCGCATCAGCGCGTGGGCTCCTACCTGCGGCGCAAGTCTTCCCGCCACCTCGGACATCGGAGCGAGCAAAGGCAGCGACCCGTCGGGTAGTTCCACCGTCTCGTAGGCGATCGCGGTGACCTTGCGCGCCACCAATTCCTCGGTCAACTTCTTGTCTGCCGCGAGATGCAGGTACGTGAAGAGCACCTGGCCCTCGCGCATCCGGTGGTACTCGGGCTCGATCGGCTCCTTGACCTTCAGGACGAGATCGGCGGCCTCCCATACCGGGTCGGGGCCCGGCAGGATCGACGCTCCCGCGGCGACGTAGTCCGCATCCGGGATGGACGATCCCTCACCCGCGTGGGCCTCCACGAACACCTCGTGTCCGTGTTGGGTGAGTTCCATGACACCGGCAGGGGTGATCGCCACCCGGTACTCGTGGTTCTTGATCTCCTTGGGGATCCCGACCTTCACGATTCGCCTCGCTTCGTCTCGACCGCTCCCACCACACTAGTCATCGGGTGGATCCGTCCGTTCTGCTCCAGGTGTGCCCTCATCGGCCACGGTGTGTCCGCCGGACGCAGTGCGGCGATCCCGTCCGGGTGGACGGCGGCGAGCGCGAGGATCCCCGCCACCGCGGAGGGACTCCCGATCGACGACGACAGCACCAGTGCGACGGCATCGGCGAGTGGCACCCATACGCGGGGCAGGTGGTGCTCCTCCATCTCTCCCGTGACGGGGCGCCCCGTCGTCAGGGGTTCGAGGTCGCGGGCGAGATAGATACGGATCGCTTCCGACGAGCCCCCGGGTGAGTTCAGCAGGTCGACGAGGGTGTGCCAGGTGGCGGCCTGATACCCGACCTCCTCCGCCAACTCACGCTGGGCGGTACGCCAGGGATCCTCGTCAGGAACATCGAGCAGTCCCGCGGGGGGCTCGAACAACCACGCCCCGACGGGATGCCGGTACTGGCGGATAAGTAGCACCCGATCGGCGTCATCGAGGGCGATGACCGCGACAGCGCCGAGATGGCGCTGCACGTCACGTCGGGCGGTTCCGGAATCGAACTCGACGTCCTCACTGACCACCGACCAGATCCGGCCGGTGAATTGCACTACGGGATTGTGCGCGGGACGCGAACCGAAGGTGTCGGCAACCGGTCCCGTCCAGTTCTCGTCATCGGCCACCGCTAGCCCTGGGCCAGGGCACCGGCCCGCGACTGCGCACCCACCAGCGCAGCGGCCACGAGTCCGGCGAAAAGCGGGTGCGCACGGGTCGGCCGCGAACGGAACTCGGGATGCGCCTGCGTACCCACGTAGAACGGATGGACGTCTGCGGGCAACTCGACGAACTCGACGAGCCGGCCATCCGGCGACGTGCCGCTGAAGACCAGTCCGTGTTCCTCCAGCTGGGGCCGGTAGGCGTTGGCCACCTCGTACCGATGCCGGTGACGCTCATCCACGTAGGGCTGGCCGTACGCGGTCGCCACGACCGAGCCCTCGATGAGCTTCGCCGGGTACAGACCCAGGCGCATCGTCCCGCCCATGTCCCGCTCGCCGCTGATCACATCGCGCTGGTCCGCCATCGTGGAGACCACGGGATGCGGGGTGGACTCGTCGAACTCGAGGGAGTTGGCACCCTCCAGTCCCGCGACGCTGCGGGCGTACTCGATCACCATGCACTGCAGGCCCAGGCACAGGCCCAGGGTGGGAATCCGGTGCTCCCGTGCGTAGGTGAGCGCCCCCAGCTTCCCTTCGATACCGCGCACCCCGAAACCGCCAGGAACACAGATCCCGTCCAGGTCGCTCAGATTCCGAGCCACGCCCTCGGGAGTGGCGCAGTCGTCGCTGGAGATCCAGCGAATCGTCACTCGGCAGTCGTTGTGGAAGCCGCCTGCGCGGATCGCCTCGGTGACCGAGAGGTAGGCGTCGGGCAGGTCGATGTACTTGCCAACGAGACCGATGGTGACCTCATGGGCGGGCCGGTGCACACGGCGCAGCAACTCGTCCCAATCAGACCAATTGACGTCACGGAAGGGCAGATCTAGTCGGCGCACGACGTAGGCGTCGAGACCTTCGCGGTGCAGGACCTTGGGGATGTCGTAGATGCTCGGCGCATCCGCCGCCGCGACAACAGCCTCGACGTCCACATCGCACATCAGAGAGATCTTGCGCTTGATACTCGCGGGCACGGGCCGATCTGCACGCAGCACGATCGCATCGGGCTGGATACCGATGTTGCGAAGGGAGGCGACCGAGTGCTGGGTTGGTTTGGTCTTCAACTCCCCGGACGGCCCGATGTAGGGAAGGAGGGATACGTGTACGAAGAAGACGTTGTCCCGACCCACCTCGTGGCGCACCTGCCGGACGGCCTCGAGGAACGGCAGGGATTCGATATCGCCGACCGTTCCACCGACCTCCGTGATCACGACGTCGACCTCGGGTCCCGCCATCCGCCGGATGCGCGACTTGATCTCGTTCGTGATGTGCGGGATCACCTGCACGGTGTCACCGAGGTATTCACCGCGGCGCTCCTTGGCGATCACCGTGGAGTACACCTGGCCCGTGGTGACGTTCGCCGATCCGTGGAGGTCCACGTCGAGGAAGCGCTCGTAGTGGCCGATGTCGAGGTCGGTTTCGGCACCGTCGTCGGTGACGAACACCTCGCCGTGCTGGAACGGATTCATCGTGCCTGGATCGACGTTCAGGTAGGGGTCGAGCTTCTGCATGGTGACGCGCAGTCCACGCGCCTTGAGGAGATTGCCGAGGGAGGACGCCGTGAGGCCCTTACCGAGAGAGGATGCGACGCCGCCGGCAACGAAGATGTGCTTTGTCCGGGGATCATCCACGGGGCACCAGGCTATCAGGATCCCCACCGTGCGTCGCGAGGCGCGCGAAAGTCAGCGGGTGGTTCGACCAGCCTCGGTCAGCAATTCCCGAGCATGATCGGCCCCCGACGCGGAACCTTCCATCCCCGAGAGCATGCGCACGAGTTCCGCTACCCGCTCCTCCCCCGAGACCTCGCGCACGTCGGTCACGGTCTTCTTCGCGCGCGTGACCTTCTCGACGACCAGGTGGGTGGAGGCGAACGCGGCCACCTGCGCTAGGTGGGTGACGACGATCACCTGCGCGTGCTCGGCGAGGCGTGCGAGACGGCGACCGACCTCGACGGCGACCGACCCGCCGATACCGGCATCCACCTCGTCGAAGATCAGGGTCGGGGCATCGGCGGTGAGCACCACCTCTATTGCCAGGGCGATCCGGGACAACTCACCCCCCGACGCAGCTTTCGCCAGAGGCCGTTCCGGTGCGCCGGGGTGCGGCACCAGGGTGAGGGTGATGCTGTCCGCACCGGCAAGTCCGAAATCCTTCGCTTGCTCCGCGGTATCGATCCGAACTCCCACCCGGGCATCGGGCATGGCGAGCGCGGCCAACTCCACCTCCACCGCCCGGGCGAACCCGGGCGCGGCCTGTGACCGGATCTCGGTGAGTCGCTTCGCCGCCTGGACCAAACCCGACTCCGTCGTGGCGACCTCCGCGTCGAGTGCAGCCCGCGACGCTTCCAGGTCGGCGAACCGCGCGATCGTCGTCCGAGTGGTCTCCGCCCATGCGAGCACATCGGCCAGGTCCGGTCCGTGGGCCTTGAGCAGGCGCGCGATGTCCCGGCGACGACTCTCGACGACGTCGAGGCGGTCAGGGTCGGCGTCCGTGGCACGGGCGTAGGCCTGCACCTCCGACCCCACGTCGACGATCTCATCGAGCAGGCTGGCAATACGTGCCGCAACGGATGCCAGCCCCGGGTCGAGGGCGGCGGCGGCGGTCATCTCCTTGGAGCCGGCCCCGAGTGCCCCCGCCGCACCCGGCTCCTCGTCATTGCCCAGGAGCACCGCCAACGTTCGGGACGCGTACTCGTGCAAGGCGGTCGCGTGGGTCAGGATCCGGGATTCGCGCTCGAGGTCCTCCCACTCACCCTCACGTGGACCCACCGCATCGAACTCCGCGAGTTCCCGCTCGAGCCTGTCGTGATCGGTGGAGCGCATGGCTGCCTCGAACGAATCCCGTGCCTCGAGGGCTTCACGCCACGCGATCCGTGCCGCGCGGAAGTCGAGGAGTGCGGCTTCCAGAGCGGCACCGGCGAAGCGATCCACCAGGGTGCGCTGCCAAGTCTCCTCACGCAATCGCTGCTGCTCGGCCTGCCCGTGCACGTGGATCAGGTGCGCGCAGATCTCCCCGAGAGCGGCCACCGGTACGGAACGACCCCCGGCCACGGCGCGCCCGCGCCCCTGCGCCGATACGGACCTACTCACGTGCAGGACGTGGGATCCGTCTGTCTCCTGATCCGTGCGCGCATCCACCTGATCGAGAGCATTGAGCACCGCCGAGTCGTCAGAGACGAGGAAGGACGCCTCCACGTCGAGTGCATCCGCTCCAGGCCGCACCAACGAGGTGTCGGCACGAGCTCCCAGGAGAAGGCCGAGGCCGTTCAACACCATAGTTTTGCCCGCACCCGTTTCCCCGGTAATGACCGTGAGACCTGGGCCGAACCGCGCAACGGCCTCCTCGATGACACCCAGGGATGCGATGCGGATCTCGTCGAGCATGGCTACTGCACTTCGGGCCTACGCCCGCGCCAGCCCTCCACGGGCAGATGGAACTTGGCAACGAGTCGGTCGGTGAATGGTGAGGCGACGAGTCGCGCGAAACGTACGGGTGTGTCCGCGGCACGCACCTCCACTCGGGAGCCGGGCTCGAGCGCGATGGTGCGTCGACCATCGGCCCACAACACCGCCTGGGCGTCGGTACCGAGTTCGAAGGCCACCACACTGGTCGGAGCGACGACGAGGGGGCGCGCGAACAACGCATGTGCACTCAGCGGGACGACGAGGAGTGCGGCCACCTCGGGCCAGACAACCGGGCCACCCGCCGAGAACGCGTACGCGGTGGATCCGGTGGGGGTGGCGCACACGACCCCGTCGCAGCCCCAGCGGGACAGCGGACGGTTGTCGACCTCCACGAGGACATCGATCATGCGCTGCCGGGTGACCTTCTCGACGCTCACCTCATTCAGCGCCCACGTGGACTCCACGACCTGTCCCCCACGTGTGACACGCACATCCAGCGCAGTCCGTTCCTCCGTGGTCCACGTGTGGTGCGCGATCGCTGTGACGACGGCGTCTGTGGCCTCCGGCTCCAGCTCGGCGAGGAACCCGACGTGACCCAGGTTCAACCCCAGGATCGGAGCGCCGCTGCCGCGCGCGATCTCGGCAGCACGCAGCATGGTGCCGTCACCCCCAAGAACGAGGATGAGGTCGGCGGCACGGATATCGGCTTCGGTGGCGACGGGGGTCGAGTGCAGCGCCGCACTGTCGTCGGATGACACCATCGGTGAGGCGCCCGCCGCCGAGAGACGCGTGACGAGGTCCACTGCGACACCCACGGCCGCGGCTTTGGCCGTGTTGACGACCACGAGCACCCGGGCGCCACTCATGCCGGCCTCCCGGCGACGGCGATCGCGATCGACGTATCCACGTCGCACGCGTCCACGTCGATTCCACGCGAGAGCCACACGAAGTATTCGATGTTTCCTTTCGGCCCGGGCAGCACACTGGCCGCGACTCCGCGTAGCGACAGTCCTTGGCATGCGTCGATGACACCGCGCACCGCGGAGGCATGCAGGGCCGGATCGGTCACGACACCCTGTCCGACTGCCTCGCGTCCGACTTCGAACTGGGGCTTGACCATGAGAAGGAAGTCGCAC
>JBILLS010000031.1:0-25596 GCA_044375955.1 Candidatus Nanopelagicales bacterium
TCCGAAACTACTGGCGCGGGACCGGATCCATGAGTGAGCTCGCTCAGCGGCTCACCGGGTCAGCAGACCTCTACCAAGACAGCAACAAGCGCCCACAGTCCAGCATCAACTACGTCACGGCTCACGATGGCTTCACCATGCGAGATCTCGTCAGCTACGAGCACAAGCACAATCTGGCCAACGGTGAGGACAACCGGGATGGCACCGACAACAATCTGTCTGCCAATTACGGCCACGAGGGCGATACGGACGACCCGACGATCACCGCGATCCGTCGACGACAGTTGCGCAACTTCTTCACATCACTCCTCCTGTCCACCGGCGTCCCGATGCTCTGTGCCGGGGATGAACTGGGTCGCACGCAGCGAGGTAACAACAACGCGTACTGCCAGGACAATGAGATCTCCTGGGTGGACTGGGGCCTCGATCTATGGCAGGGCGAGCTCCGTGACTTCGTGTCTAGCGTCGCCCGACTCCGTCGCGACCACCGAGTCTTCCGTCGTCACAGTTTCTTCGATGGTCACCCGGTGACCGAGCACGGCCGCAAAGACATCATGTGGCTCACCGCGGTCGGTTCTGAGATGGAGGAACATGACTGGCGTCGAGATGGTTCTCAGGCCATGGCGATGTGGCTCACCGGAGACGTCCATGCCTCCGACGCTCACCGCCCGTGGACGGATGACACGTTCGTGCTACTGCTGAACGGCACCGATGCCGACGTCGAGTTCCATCTTCCGGGCCCCCCACTTGCCGACGGCTACTCCCGAGTCCTGGACACCGCGAGTGGTCGGGTGTACCCGGATCCGGTACGCGAGACGAACACGAGTCTGCGCGTCCCGAACCGCAGCATGACCCTGGTGGTCGCCCACCACGGTTCGACTAGTGGAAGATGAGTTCCGATATTCCATTCATCGGGAGTGCGACAAGCCCTACCTCAGCAGAGTCGATCAATCCCGGATGGTGCGGTACCACGCGCGCGGTGTAGCCAAAGGCGCCGTGCTGGTCCACGGTCAGCTCGACGGAGTAGCGCCACCGGTTGCCTTCGAACTGCTCGCGCGGGTGCATGACGGTGATGGACGGGGATTGCAGGATGTCGTCCGCATCGACGCTCCCCGCGATCACTTCGACGACGACATCCTCGGGTGACAGGTCGCCCAGAGAGACGTAGGCGAGGATCGTGACTGACTGCCCCAGCCGTAGCTCATCGTCTGCGCTCTCGGCCTCGACGTGATCCACGCGCACTCCCCACCAGGCGCCGCGCACAGACGCCTTCCACGCCGACAACTCCCGCGCCCGCGCGAAGCCGTCATGTCGCAGGGACACGGCGGATGCCGCTGCCGGGAGGTACAGGCGGGTGACGTACTCGCGCACCATTCGGGTGGCAAGCACCTTGGGCCCGAGGGTGGCAAGCGTGTGGGTCACCATCGACAACCAGCGCACCGGGATACCTCGCTCGTCGCGCTCATAGAACAGCGGAGCCACGGTGGAACTGATCAGGTCGTAGAGCGCGGCAGCTTCTGCGTCATCGCGACGATCGGCATCGTCGACGCGGTCCGCGGAGGGGATCGCCCAGCCGTTCATCCCGTCGAACCACTCATCCCACCAGCCGTCGAGGATCGAGAGATTGAGGGCACCATTGAGCGCAGCCTTCATTCCGGAAGTACCGCTAGCCTCCAGCGGGCGGATCGGATTGTTCAACCAGACATCACACCCGGGGTAGAGCGTGGCGGCCATCGTCATGTCGTAGTTCGGAAGGAACACGATGCGATGACGGACGTCATGTTCATCCGCGAACGCCACGAGGTCCTGGATGAGCCGTTTGCCACCCTCGTCGTTGGGGTGCGCCTTCCCCGCGATGACGAGCTGCACGGGTCGGACCGGGTCGGTCAACAGGGCGCGTAGGCGATCCCGGTCGCGAAGCATGAGGGTGAGTCGCTTGTAGGAAGGGACTCGGCGCGCGAAACCGATCGTGAGGACATCGGGATCGAGCACCCCCTCGATCCACTCGAGATCCGCCTCCGCAGCCCCCCGCGCGATCCAGGACTCGCGGAGTCGTCGTCGAGCCTCGGTCGCGAGTTCGGCGCGGAGGTGACGCTTGGTCTCCCAGAGCCTGTGATCATCGACGGACGTCATGCGCTCCCAGGTCGCGGCATCGTTGAGGAACACCGACCCCGTGGTCTCCGCAATGAGGTCGGCCATCGGTTGCGCGACCCATGTCGGGGCGTGCACTCCGTTGGTGATCGACGTGATGGGGATGTCATCACCCTCGAAGCCGGGCCATAGCCCAGCGAACATCTCCCGCGAGACCGCACCGTGCAGGAGGCTGACGCCATTCGCGCGACCTGCCAGCCGCAGGCCCATGACCGCCATGTTGAACGTCTCTGGATCCCCACCGGGATACGTCTCACGACCCAACGCCACGATGTCGTGCACGGGGACCACTTCCACCGCGTTGTCGCCTCCGAAGTATTGCTCGATGAGCGATACCGGGAACCGGTCGATGCCTGCGGGTACGGGTGTGTGCGTGGTGAACACGGTTCCCGCGCGCACCGCCTCGAGTGCCGACGCAACGTCCATGCTCGGGTCTGCGTCGATGATCTCCCGAATGCGCTCGACCCCGAGGAACCCCGCATGCCCCTCATTGCTGTGGAAGACGTTGGGCTCGGCGGTACCGGTGATCCGACAGTACGCACGCAAGGCCCGCGTACCACCAATGCCCAGGAGCATCTCCTGCTGCAGGCGATACTCGCCTCCCCCACCGTAGAGCCGGTCGGTCACCGCGCGTTCGGCCGCGGCGTTCTCTTCGACGTCGGAGTCCAGCAAGAGAAGGGGCACCCGGCCGACCTGGGCGACCCAGATGCGCGCGGCCAGGGTTCGGTGTCCCGGTAGTCCCACCCCGATCTTCGCCGGGGTCCCATCGGACTCCCTCAGGAGCGTGACCGGAGTGCCCTCGGGATCGCAGACGGGATAGTGCTCGACCTGCCAGCCATCCCAGGACAAACTCTGACGGAAGTAGCCGCTCCGGTAGAACAACCCGACACCGATGATCGGAACACCCAGGTCACTCGCACTCTTCAGGTGATCCCCCGCGAGGATGCCGAGTCCGCCCGAGTACTGGGGCAGCGCACCGGTGATGCCGTACTCCGGCGAGTAGTAGGCGATCCCCGTGCACGGGGTCTGCAGTTCCTGGAACCACTGATCGGCGTCGAGGTAGACCTGGAGGTCGTGCTGCACCGAGTCCACCCATCGGACGAAACCCTCGTCGCGACTCAACTCCGCCCACCGCTCGGCGGATACCTCGCCCAGGAGTCGCACCGGGTCCTGATCACACGAGTCCCACAGACCTGGATCGATGGAGCGGAAGACCTCGCGCGTGGGGGCATGCCACGACCAACGGAGATTCAGGGCGAGGGTCTCGAGGGCCACCAGAGTGCCGGGAAGCGAACTTCGGACATTGAGTCGACGGAGGGCTTTCACGTCCGCCACCGTAGTGCGCGCAGCGGGTGAGACCTCGCAGCACGACGATGAGAGCAGATGTAATCACGTTTCATCGCTTGCATCGGCGCGCGATGTCCGCGCATCGGACGACCTCGCGGCACCGTACGCTGGGGTCATGGCCCGGAGGTCGAAGTCGACCATCCCGCCCGATCTCGAGCGTCTCGCCTCTGGCGCGCATCACGATCCTCACGCGCTCCTCGGTGCGCACAGGGGCGACGACTCAGTCACTCTCCGTGCCTTGAGGCCGGAGGCGGACTCCGTGATCCTCGTACTCGCCGACTCCCGGATCCCGATGGAGCGCGAACAGGGAGACATCTGGATCGCTCAGCTCCACACGTCCGCCATTCCCGAGTACCACCACGAGATCCACTACGGATCCGAGATCCACACCACCGAGGACCCCTATCGATTTCCTCCCACGCTGGGCGAGATGGACCTCCACCTGATCGGGGAGGGGCGACACGAGGAAATCTGGACGAGGCTCGGGGCTCACCCGATGACGATCGACGGGGTCGCCGGAACGCGTTTCGCCGTGTGGGCGCCCAATGCGCAGGGAGTACGCGTCATGGGCGACTTCGATCACTGGGACGGTCGGGCGTTTCCGATGCGCAGCCTCGGTGCGAGCGGAATATGGGAACTTTTCCTGCCCGGCGTTGAAAGCGGCGCGCGCTACAAGTATCGAATCCTCGGACGCGATGACGTCTGGCGCGATAAGGCCGATCCGTATGCGCAGGCTGCCGAGACACCCCCGGCAACCGCGTCCGTGGTGTTCACCTCGTCCTACGCATGGACGGACGGCGAGTGGTTACGTGCGCGATCCCAGCGCGATCCCCACCGGGGCCCCATGGCGATCTACGAGGTGCACCTCGGGTCGTGGAAACCGGGACTCACTTACCGCGAACTCGCCCGCGAGCTTGTCGACTACGTGACCCAGATGGGCTTCACGCATGTCGAATTCCTGCCGGTCGCCGAGCACCCCTACGGACCCTCCTGGGGCTACCAGGTGACCGGCTACTACGCACCGACCGCTCGGTTCGGATCCCCCGACGACTTCCGCTTCCTGGTCGACACACTTCACGCTGCGGGAATCGGGGTGATCATCGACTGGGTGCCCGCACACTTTCCGAAAGACGAATGGGCACTCGCCCGCTTCGACGGAACCTGCCTCTACGAGCATGCCGACCCGCGTCGGGGTGAACACCCCGACTGGGGAACCTACGTGTTCGACTTCGGGCGCCCCGAGGTTCGCAACTTCCTCGTCGCCAACGCACTCTTCTGGTTGGAGGAATTCCATATCGACGGCCTTCGGGTCGACGCTGTCGCATCGATGCTCTACCTCGACTACTCCCGCCGCGAGGGCGAGTGGATACCCAACGCGCACGGCGGCCGCGAGAACCTCGATGCCGTGAGATTCCTCCAGGAGATGAACGCGACCGTGTACCGCCGGGTTCCCGGGGTGGTCACCATCGCGGAGGAGTCGACCGCGTGGTCCGGTGTCACAGCCCCGACCGACATCGGCGGGCTCGGGTTCGGCTTCAAGTGGAATATGGGATGGATGCATGACTCACTGGGCTACATGCGTCGTGAACCAGTCCACCGGCTCTACCACCACAATGAGATGACATTCGCGATGATGTACGCCTACAGCGAGCGATTCGTCCTCCCGTTCTCGCATGACGAGGTCGTTCACGGCAAAGGCTCACTCGCAGCGCGGATGCCCGGAGATCGATGGCAGGCCCTCGCGAACCTCCGCACGTACCTTGCCTACATGTGGGCTCATCCGGGGAAGAAGTTGCTTTTCATGGGATCCGAGTTCGCGCAGTCGTCGGAATGGAGCAGCGAACGTGGGCTGGACTGGTGGCTGATGCAGTATCCCGAGCACGCGGGGATTCATCGCCTCGTCGTCGACTTGAATTCCGTCTATCGGGAGTCACCGGCACTGTGGGCTTGGGACGACGAGCCGTCAGGCTTCCAATGGATCGATGCGGACAACTCTGCGGAGAATGTCTTCAGCTGGCTGCGCTGGGGGCCCGCCGGTGACTGCATCGCGGTGGCCATCAATCTCTCCCCCGTGCCGCGCGAACAGCACTCGCTCGTACTTCCGATGGCGGGAGAGTGGGATGAAGTTCTCAACTCCGACGCATCGGGTTACGGCGGCACGGATACGGGGAATGGCGGAGCGATCCACGCCACTCCGGATGCACAGGGGCGCGCGCGCGCGACCGTGGTGCTCCCCCCGCTTGCTGCGTGCTACTTCCGGCGTCCCACCTAGAACAGCGCGCTGGCCAGGCGCGTTCGCGCCTTCGGCACATCCGGGTGGTCCCCCGCCATCGCGAAGTACTCCACGACCCGGTCGCGCGCCGCCACGCGCTCATCCCCGGAGGCCATCTGGACCGCGGTGATACCGAGATCGAATGCCCGTGGGTAGTCTCCCGCCGCCACCGCGAAGTCCGCAGCGGTGAGGTACTCCTCCACAGTCGCGGGGTTCGCAGGCGGTTCCCCCTGCGCGGTGCGCTCCAGCACACCCACCAGGGCGAGTCCCGCAAGGGCATCGGAGTCGTGCGGGTTCTGCGCCACGATCTCGCGGTACGCGGCGCGTGCCGCCTCCCACTCCCCGGAGTCGATGGCCGCCGCCGCTCGCTCGACGCGCGGGTCGACGGGTTCCTCGACCGGAGTTCCCTCCTCCTGCGGCACGGCGAGGCTCCCGGTCACCCCCTGCTCGGTGGCGACGCGCAGGACCTCATCGAGGACTTGGCGGATCTGTGCCTCCGGATACGCACCCTGGAACAGGGGCACGGGCTGACCCTTGATGACCGCGAAGACCGACGGGATCGACTGAACCTGGAACGCCGCGGCGATCTGCTGTTCGGCATCGACGTCGACCTTCGCGAGGATCCATCGGCCTCCGTACTCGACGGCCAACTTCTCCAAGATCGGCGATAGCTGCTTACACGGGCCGCACCAGGTCGCCCACAGATCCAGGACCACCGGGATCGTCATGGACCTCTCGATGACATCAGTCGCGAAGGTTGCCGTCGTGGCGTCGATGACAAGGCCGGCCGGGGCATGGGCCAGCGCCGCGTTCGCGCTGGCCTGCATCTGCTTCTGGGACGCGAGGGCTGCGAGGTCGATGGCCCCGGCCACGTTGAATCCCGGCTTGTTCACGCCCCCATTGTGCCCAGGACTAGTCCGTGACCAGGCTCCGGGCGGCCTCGAATGCGGTCTGGCGGCCCGCCGCGACCTCCGCGGCACGAGCATCCACGGCGGCGTGGTCTTCGAGTAGTCGGGCGCGGGTCAGCGCAGACGCGGTATCCAGGATCTCTTCCCGGGCACGCAACTCCCGTCGACGAGTGAGGTTGCCCGTTTCGACGAGCCAGGCACGGTGGCCCTGCGCGGCTTCGACAACCTCCTCGACGCCCTCACCGGTGCTCGCAACGGTCATGTGCACAGGTGGCTCCCACTCCTGGGGGAGTCGCTCGCCGAGGGCGATCATGTGGCGCAGTTCGCGGGCGGTGGTCGCCGCGCCATCCCGGTCGGCCTTGTTGACGACGAAGATGTCGCCGATCTCCAGGATGCCGGCTTTCGCGGCCTGGATCCCATCACCCATACCGGGGGCAATGAGGACCAACGTGGTGTCAGCGGCGGCGGCGACCTCCACCTCCGACTGGCCGACTCCGACGGTCTCGAGGATCACGACGTCGAACCCCGCCACCTCGCATACGCGCAACACCGGTCCGATCGCCGCGGTCAGTCCACCGAGGTGCCCCCGGGAGGCCATCGACCGGATGTAGACGCCCGGGTCCCCCGAGTGCTCCTGCATGCGGATGCGGTCACCGAGGAGTGCACCGCCCGAGAACGGCGATGACGGGTCGACAGCGATTACGGCGACCTTCGCTCCGCGTGCGCGGAAGGCGCGGATGAGCGCCGATGTCATCGTGGACTTGCCGACACCCGGTGCGCCTGTCACACCGATCACGTGTGCGGGGAGGCTGGGAGCACCCAGGGAATCCAGCAGGTCCGGTGCACCGATCGGTGAGTTCTCGATGGCACTGATTGCGCGTGCGATGTCACGGACGCCCCCCGCACGCACACCCGCAGCCACGGTGTCCACCGAATCCACGACCCCATCATGCAGGTCCGACCGTAGGGGTGCCTACGATGACGCACATGGAGTCCTGGCTTCGGGCAATCGATCACGTCGGTATCGCCGTTCCCGACCTCGACGACGCGATCGACTACTACGGGCGCGTCTTCGGAATGACAGTGGTCCACCGCGAGGTCAATGACGAGCAGGGCGTGGAGGAGGCGATGTTGGCGGTCGGTGACTCCGGGTCCTGCATCCAACTCCTCGCAACGCTGCATCCGGATTCCCCCATCGGACGATTCCTCGAACGATCCGGTCCCGGCATCCAACAGGTCGCCTACACCGTGACCGATGTCCGTGCAGTGGCCGATCACCTGCGTTCACAGGGCGTACGCGTCCTCTACGACGAGCCCCGAATCGGGACGGCCGGATCACTCGTGAACTTCACCCACCCGAAGGACAGCGGTGGCGTGCTGATCGAGCTGGTGCAGCCGGTCGAGCACTAGAGGTCCGACCAGCGCTCCATCGGCCCGTCCCACTCACGAGGGAGGGGGGCGTGATTCCCGGTGATCGCTCCGACGATTTCATCGAGCACGCGTTGGACGAACTTCTCTCCCACCCACAGGTGCGGTGCGTCCTCGACGACGATGAGCCGGATGTTCGGGGCGACCGAGAAACGCTCCTGCGCCGGCTCGGGTGGCAGGTAGTCGTCACGCTCCGGAATCAGAGCGACCACGGGCACGTGGGCATCAGACCAACAGGCCAGTTCGACCGCGGTGGTGAACCGCAGCGGGGGCGAGAGCAGGATCACACCGGCGATATCCAGCGTGCGCGCGTGGCGCAGGATCACATCGGTGCCGAAGGACCACCCCACCAGCCACGGGCGCGGGAGACCCTGCGCCGCGACCCACGCCACTGCGGCGGCGAGGTCACGGCCCTCTCCTTCCGATGAATCGAAGGTGCCGTCACTGGTGCCGCGCGCGCTGCTCGTGCCGCGGGTGTTGAACCGCACCACGGCGATGTCGGCTAGGGCGGGAAGTCGCCACGCCATCTTGCGCAGCACGTGCGAGTCCATCATCCCGCCATGCGTGGGAAGCGGGTGGACGCAGACGATGCACGCACGGGGCGGGGCATTGACGGGGAGGGCGAGTTCCCCGACGAGGGTGAGGCCATCGGTGGTCGTGAATTCGATATCGCGGCGCTGGGCCGGTAGCACCGAGTTGGCGGAGATATTCATCGGGGCCGACGACGATCGCGCGCGGACCAGCACGGGGTATGCCAGTGACGGCGCTGCTCGGCACCCTGCGGATCCTCTGCGGACCACGCCACGATGTGAGGTGTGGCCGGACGGATCACCTGATCGCATCCAGGGCAGCGGTAGTCCTTCGTCGCCGACGAGCCCGTGAGCGGACGGACGTACCACTCACCATCAGGGTGGGACTCGACCCGAGTGCTCGGAACGTATTCCCGCGGTTGCGCCTCCGTGCGCCGGTTCTTCCGTCCCATGGCGCCAGTCTGCCAAAGTCAGAAGAGACGGGATCCGATGTCGGATGTGCCCTTGAGCTCCTCGTAGTCGAGGACCACGCAGCGAATACCCCGATCCTCAGCCAGCGTTCGTGCCTGGGGCTTGATCTCCTGGGCAGCGAAGACACCATCGACCGGGGCGAGGAGTGGATCGCGGTTGAGGAGTTCCAGATAACGCGTCAACTGCTCGACGCCGTCGATCTCTCCCCTGCGCTTGATCTCGACTGCGACGTGAAGTCCGCCCGGTGCACGACACAGCAGATCGACCGGACCGATCGCCGTGGGGTACTCGCGTCTCACCAGCGAATACCCGGCCCCCAGCACGTCGAGGTGCTCGGCGAGCAAGACCTGGAGGTGGGACTCGACCCCATCCTTCACCAGACCGGGATCGATCCCGAGTGCATGCTCGCTGTCGTGCGAGATCGCATGGATGCGGATGATCAGACTCTCCCCCGCCTTGTTCGTGACCTCCCAGGTCAGCGGATCAGACCCCGCCTCACGCAATGTGCAGGGCGGGCTCATCCAGTTGAGCGGCTTGTACGAACCGCCATCCGCGTGGATCAGCACCGACCCGTCGGCCTTGATGATGATCACGCGCTCCGCCTCGGGAAGGTGCGCGGTGAGCCGCCCGACGTAGTCGACGGTGCACCGGGCGACCAGGATTCGCACCGAGGCACGGTACCCGGTGGCGCAACAGCCCGGGGCGCGTCACGATAGGGCCGTGTCCGGATCCTTCTCGTTCCTCTTCGGCCCGCTGGTGGCCGCCGGCGGATTGGCGATCCTGATCTTCATCCTGCGCTGGGCATTCCGGCGCGGAGACTCCGTGGTCGCCGCGCCCGCACGCTCGGGCTCGGTGGAGGAATACGGCCTGCTCGTGAGCGTCGCCGCACCGGGTTCCTACGTCGAGGGAGAGATGACCCGCCGCCGACTCGAGGACGCAGGAATCCGGGCGAACCTGGCTCAGACCCTGGAGGGGCCGCGCATCATGGTGTGGCCGGCCGACGAGAGTCGTGCACGCCAGATACTCAGGGGCTGACACCCTCCCGGGTTATCCGGGCGCCCACCCCGGTGAGGGCTGCGACGAGACCGGCGTACCCCCGATCGATGTGATCCACCCCGTACACCTCCGTCACACCTTCGGCGACGAGGCCCGCCAACACCAAACCTGCTCCCGCACGGATATCGGTGGCTTCCACCGGAGCACCCGAGAGGCGTGCACGACCTCGGACGAGTGCGTGGTGACCGTCGGTGCGGACGTCGGCGCCGAGGCGCGCCAACTCCTGCACGAAGCGGAACCGGGCCTCGAAGAGGTTCTCGGTCACCAACGCCGCGCCGTCGGCGACCGAATTGAGGGCGATGAACTGCGGCTGCAGGTCCGTGGGGAATCCCGGGTAGGGAAGCGTCACCACATCCACCGCTCGCGGTCTGTCGTCCATGGTGACCGTGAAGTGATCTTCGCCCACGTCGATGGTCGCGCCCGCCATGGCCAACTTCTCGAGCGGCAGGGACAGATGGTCGGCGTGCGCACCGCGAATCTCGAGGGATCCCCCCGTCATCGCCGCGGCGACGGCATAGGTTCCCGCAACGATGCGATCGGGAACGGTCGCATGGCGCACGGGAGAGAGTCCGCGAACACCGGTCACCGTCAAGGTGGCCGACCCGATCCCCTCGATCTCGGCCCCCATCGCCACGAGCATGGTGCAGATGTCGACGATCTCGGGCTCACGTGCGGCGTTGTCGATGACGGAACGTCCCTCCGCGAGGACCGCACTCATCACGAGGGTCTCCGTGGCTCCGACACTGGGGAAGTCCAACCAGATCTCCGCGCCTCGGAGGCGATCGGCGACGGCGATCAGGTAGCCATGCTCGTTGGACACCTGAGCTCCGAGTCGGCGAAGGCCGGCGATGTGAAGGTCGAGACCCCGGGATCCGATGTTGTCGCCTCCGGGGAGGGCGACGTCCGCGGCACCACAGCGGGCCAACAGCGGCCCGAGAACACAGATCGACGCCCGCATGCGACGCACCAGGTCGTAGTCGGCACGGTGATCGGGACTCTCCGGAACGTCGATCACCAGGGTCGCACCGGGCCGGTCGTGCGTGACCGCGCATCCGAGTCGACGAAGGAGCTCGGACATGATCCCCACGTCGTCGATATCGGGGACGTTGGTGACCGTGGTGGTTCCCGGAGCAAGCAGGGCGGCTGCCATCAGCTTCAGGACCGAGTTCTTGGCTCCGGAGACGTCGACGGCGCCAACGAGGCGCTCACCACCTTCGATGCGGAACCACTGCACTCGCGCATCGTACGAGCGCAGAGTCTCCCCCTGCCCTAGGGTCATCGCATGGTGAATCTCACTCGGATCTATACCCGGACGGGCGACGACGGCACGACGTCGCTGGGTGACATGTCTCGGACGGGCAAGAACGATCCCCGGCTCAAGGCCTACGCCGATGTCGACGAGGCGAATTGCGCCATCGGAGTCGTACTCGCCCAGCCGGGCGTGGATCCGGAGGTGGCCACTTTGCTCCGGCGGGTCCAGAACGAGCTCTTCGACGTCGGCGCGGATCTCTGCACACCGGTCGTCGACAATCCCGAGCACGAGCCCCTGCGGGTGACACAGGAGTACATCTCTCGACTCGAAGGCGAATGTGATCAGTTCAACGAGTCGCTGAGCCCCCTGCGCTCCTTCATCCTGCCGGGGGGAACACCCGTTGCCGCCCATCTCCACGTGGCACGCACCGTCGTGCGCCGCGCAGAGCGCACCACCTGGGCCGCACTGGACATGTACCACGGCGGGATGAACAACCTGACAGCTACGTATCTGAATCGACTCAGCGATCTGCTCTTCATCCTGGCGCGGGTTGCCAATGTCGATGCCGGGGGCGATGTGCTCTGGGAGCCAGGGGCGACCCGCTAGTCATGGCACCGTTCGTCATCGCCTTCGAGCTCGCTCACCCGAGCCAGCTCTTCACCGCCGACGACATAAGCCCCACCTCACCGCTTTACACCGAGTACACCGCCCAGCCCGCGATGGACACTGTGCGCGACATGCTCCTGCGCAAGCAACCGCGAGGTGCAGCGGAAGTCGAGCTCGCCGTGACGCTACCGCCGGATCAGATTTACCCGGGCCTCGAAGAGGCCCTCACGGCCGGAATTCGCCGGTGGGTTCGAGTACAGAACATCATCGACCTCGACAGCACGGAGGCCGGGGGCGCCATCGGGCGTCGACTACTCCCCCTCGGCATCATCGCGTTCTTCCTGTTCCAGTTCGCGAGCATCCTGGTCCGCAATAACGCCGATCCCAGCGATGAGTACCTCATCGACGTCGTGGGTGAGGGATTGAGCATCACGAGCTGGGTGTTGCTCTGGTTCCCGGTTCAGCTGATGACCATGGAGGTCTGGCGCTCCTCAGTGAAGCGTAGACGCTTGCGCGTCCTCGATCGGATCACGCTGCGCCTGGTGCCAGCTGACGACTAGCGCAGGCCCTTCGCAACTCCCGCGACCTGGATGCGGGTCTCCGCCCGCTTGAGAGCCGACATGTCCGTCTCCGCTCCGGCTGCCTGCGCACGGGTCAGTGCCGCCTGCGCACGATCGACATCGATGTCCTCGGCGAGTTCGGCCACCTCGGCGATCACGTTCACCGTGTTCGAGTCCACCGAGAAGAACCCACCGTGGACAGCGACGAGCACCTTGGTGCCGTCGGGCTGCTCGATACGGAGCGGGCTCTCCACCAGAAGGGCGAGCACGGGCTCATGCCCCGGCAGGATGCCGATCTCCCCCTCCGGCGTCTTGGCGACGACGCTGCGCGCCGAGCCGCTCCACAAGGAGCGCTCGGCGGACACCACGGCAACGTCGAGTTCGGCCATGACTACTTCTTCGCCAACTCGGCGGCGTTGCGCTCGACATCGTCGATGCCACCGCACATGAAGAAGGCCTGCTCGGGAAGGTGGTCGTAGGCACCATCGCAAAGCGCCTTGAACGACGCGATGGTCTCTTCGACCGGGACGAAGGAACCTGGCTGGCCCGTGAAGGCCTCGGCCACGAACATGTTCTGGGACAGGAATCGCTGGATGCGACGAGCGCGCCCGACGATGATCTTGTCCTCTTCCGAGAGCTCGTCGATGCCCAGGATCGCGATGATGTCCTGCAAATCCTTGTAGCGCTGCAGAATCTCCTTCACGCGCGCCGCAACCCGGTAGTGCTCTTCGCCGATGTAGCGGGGGTCGAGGATGCGCGAGGTGGAGTCCAGCGGGTCCACGGCCGGGTAGATGCCGAGCTCGGAGATCGGCCGCGAGAGGACGGTCGTGGCATCTAGGTGCGCGAAGGTCGTCGCCGGTGCGGGGTCGGTGAGATCGTCGGCCGGGACGTAGATCGCCTGCAGCGACGTGATCGAGTGACCGCGGGTCGACGTGATGCGCTCCTGCAACTGCCCCATCTCATCGGCGAGGGTCGGCTGGTACCCCACCGCGGACGGCATACGGCCGAGCAGGGTGGAAACCTCGGACCCGGCCTGAGTGAACCGGAAGATGTTGTCGATGAAGAGGAGCACGTCCTGCTTCTGCACATCGCGGAAGTACTCCGCCATGGTCAGGGCAGCCAGAGCGACCCGCAGACGGGTGCCCGGCGGCTCGTCCATCTGACCGAAGACCAGGGCGGTCTTGGAGATGACGCCGGACTCGGTCATCTCCAGGAAGAGGTCGTTGCCCTCGCGGGTGCGCTCCCCCACCCCCGCGAACACCGACACGCCACCGAAGTTCTCGGCAACGCGGTAGATCATCTCCTGGATCAGAACCGTCTTGCCCACACCCGCGCCACCGAACAGACCGATCTTGCCGCCCTTGACGTAGGGCGTGAGCAGGTCGATGACCTTGATGCCGGTCGTGAAGACCTCGGTCTTCGACTCAAGCTGATCGAACGCCGGCGCCGAGCGGTGGATGCTCCAGCGCTCCTTGATGTCGAGGTCGGATTCCTTGACGTCGAGCGGCACGCCAAGGGTGTTCCACACATGCCCCTTGGTGACATCGCCCACCGGAACGGTGATGGAGTCACCGGTGTCGCGCACCTCGGCGCCGCGGACGAGGCCGTCGGTGGGCTGCATCGAGATAGCGCGCACCATGTTGTCGCCGATGTGCTGGGCGACTTCGAGGGTCAGAGTGTGCTTACCGCCACCCTCCTCTCCCTGGTCGAAGGAGACATCGACCTTCAGCGCGTTGTACAGCTCGGGCATCGCCTCGACGGGGAACTCCACGTCGACGACGGGCCCGGTCACGCGTGCCACGCGGCCGACGCCGGTACGGGTCTCGGTCGTTGCGGTCATGTTCTTCCTTCTCTCGTTGTTTTCACGTGCCTTAGGCGGAGAGTGCGTCGGCGCCGCCGACGATCTCGCTGATTTCCTGGGTGATCTCGGCCTGCCGGGCCTGGTTGGCCTGGCGGGTCAGGGTACGGATGAGTTCCTCGGCGTTATCGGTCGCGGACTTCATGGCCCGGCGCCGGGCGGCGTGCTCGGACGCGGCGGACATCAGGAGTGCCAACCAGACGGTCTGGTTGATGTACTGCGGGAGGAGGGCATCCAGGACGGCCTCCGGCCCAGGCTCGAACTCATAGAGCGGGAACGGCATCCCCCGCTCACTTGTATCCACGACCTCGTCCACGACCTCGAGCGGGAGGATCCGGCGCACGCGCACTTCCTGGGACCCCATATTGAGGAAGTGCGTGTAGACGACGTGGATCTCGTCGGCACCCCCCTCGGACGTGGATTGGAGGAATCGCTCGAGCAGCGCCTCACCGATCGCCTGAGCATTCGGGTAGGTCGGTTGATCGGTGAATCCCGTGTACTGGCCACCCATCGGGCGGTCGCGGAAGCGGTAGTACGAGACCCCCTTGCGCCCCACGACGTAGGGAACGACCTCCATGCCCTTCTCGTTCAGGTTCCGGGTGAGGGCCTCGGCCTCCTTGATTGCATTGGAGGAGTACGCGCCCGCGAGGCCACGATCAGCGGTGATGACGAGCACGGCAGCACGGACTTGACTCTCCGCGCGCGCGGTGAGCGGGTGCTTGGACACATCCGAGGCGTGCGAGGCCGCAGCCGAGATCGCCTGTGTGAACTGGATGAGGTACGGGGTCGACGCGGCAAGACGCGCCTGGGCGCGCACGATCCGAGACGATGCAATCAACTCCATCGCCTTCGTGATCTTCTTGGTCGCCTGTACCGACTTGATGCGTCGTCGGTAGACCCGCAGTTGTGCACCCATGGACTAGCCCCGCACCGCCCGCTTGATCTGAGTCGGGTCGATCTCCTCGTCAGCGAGCGCCTCGACAGGCTCATCGTTGATGAGAAGTTGGCCCGAGCTGGTAGTGAACTGCTTCTTGAACGCGGCGATGGACGAGTCGAGGACCGACACGGTGTCGTCGGACAGCTCCGTGGTGGTCCGGATTGCCTCGAACACCTGCGGGGCCGAGCGATCCAGGTACTCCAGGAATTCCGCGTCGAAACGACGAATGTCCTCGACCGGCACGTCATCGAGCTTGCCCGTGGTTCCCGACCAGACGGAGACCACCTCACGCTCCATCGGCTGCGGCTTGTACTGGGGTTGCTTGAGCAACTCGACCAACCGCGCACCACGCTCGAGCTGCGCCTTGGACGCGGCGTCGAGGTCGGAACCGAACGCGGCGAAGGCCTCGAGCTCGCGGTATTGCGCCAGGTTGAGTCGCAGACTGCCGGCAACCTTGCGCATCGCCTTGGGCTGCGCGGAGCCACCGACGCGGGATACGGAGATACCCACGTTGATGGCGGGGCGGACACCCGAGTTGAACAGATCCGACTCGAGGAAGCACTGGCCGTCGGTGATGGAGATGACGTTTGTCGGGATGAAGGCCGAGACGTCATTGGCCTTCGTCTCGATGATCGGGAGGCCGGTCATCGAACCCGCGCCCATCTCGTCGGAGAGCTTCGCGCAGCGCTCGAGGAGGCGGCTGTGCAAGTAGAAGACGTCCCCGGGATACGCCTCGCGACCTGGCGGACGGCGCAGCAACAGCGACACCGCGCGGTAGGCCTCCGCCTGCTTCGACAGGTCATCGAACACGATCAAGACGTGCTTGCCGTTGTACATCCAGTGCTGGCCGATGGCCGAGCCGGTGTAGGGGGCGAGGTACTTGAAGCCCGCGGGATCGGATGCCGGCGCCGCCACGATGGTCGTGTACTCCATCGCTCCGTACTCCTCGAGCGCGCCCTTGACCGACGCGATCGTCGAGCCCTTCTGACCGATCGCAACGTAGATGCAGCGGACCTGCTTCTTGGGATCCCCCGACTTCCAGTTCTCACGCTGGTTGAGGATGGTGTCCAGGCATACGGCGGTCTTGCCGGTCTGCCGGTCACCGATAATGAGCTGGCGCTGACCACGGCCGATGGCGGTCATGGCGTCGATGGCCTTGATGCCCGTTTGCAGCGGCTCCTTCACCGGCTGACGCTGGACGACAGTCGGTGCCTGGACTTCCAGTGCACGACGGGTCTCGGCGGCGATGGGACCTAGGCCGTCGATGGGGTTACCCAGGGGATCGACGACGCGACCGAGGAAAGCGTCACCCACGGGGACGGACAGGACCTCGCCGGTCCGCCGCACGGGCTGACCCTCTTCGATGTGGGAGCCGTCACCGAGCAGCACAACGCCGATCTCGCGCACGTCGAGGTTCAGCGCGACGCCGAGCAGCCCACCGTCGAACTCGAGGAGTTCGTTGGTCATTGCCGAATGCAGACCCTCGACGCGGGCGATGCCGTCGCCGATCTCCGTCACACGGCCGACTTCTTCACGGGCGGTTGCCGGCGAATACGCCGCGACGTTCCGCTCGATCGCATCCCGGATCTCCTCCGGCCGGATCGTCAGCTCCGTCATGGTGTCCTGCTTCCTGTTCTGGGCCCGGGTGGGCACTGGTGGGTTCTATCCGAGCACGGCGCGTCGCGCCTGCTCCACGCGTGTTGCGATCGTTCCGTCGATGACCTCGTCACCCAGGGTGACATGGACGCCGCCCAGGACTTCGGGGTCGACCGCGACGTTCAGGCGCACCGTGCGCCCCTTGAGCGCGCTCAGCGCAGCAGCCAGCCGCCGCGACTGCTCCGGGTCCAGCGGACGCGCCACCCGCACCTGGGCCACCACGCGCTCGCGCTGTGCTGCCGCGAGGTCGCAGAGCTGGTCGAGGACGCTGTCGATGCGACGGCCGTGCAGATGGCCGACGGCGTACTTCACCACGGTCACCGTGGCAAGCGTCGCGCGCCCGCCCAGCAGATCGGTGACCACGCTCGCCTTGACCGCGGCGCTCTGGGCCGGATCCGTCAGGGTCATCTGAAGTTCCGGGGATCCTTGGACGGCTCGACCGAAACGGAAGATCTCCTCCTCGGTGGCGTCGAGGCTGCCGTCGTCCTGGGCGACCGTGAACACCGCCTGGTCCGCCAACTGCTCGAGTGCGAGGACGAGGTCGTCGTCCTCGGACCAGCGCTGGCCGACCGCGAACACCACAACCGCCAGGGAGGTCGGTGAGATCTTGCCGCCGAGGAGTTGCTCCACGAGTCCTCGGCGAGCTGATTCCAGTTGCCCGGAGTCGGCGAGGGTGGACCGCAGTTGACCCTGCTGATCCAAGAGGGACGCGACAGCGAAGAGGTCTTCGCCCACGGACGCGAAGTCCGCAGCACCCCGCCGTGCGTCGAGGTCTTCGACGCACGCGGCGAGGGAGTCGCGACTGGCTCCGATCATGAACGGGCAACCTGCCGTTCGAGGTCGTCTAGGAATGCATCGACGGTGGCCCGGACGCGAGCATCATCGGTGAGCGCCTCGCCCACGACTTTGCCGGCGAGGGTCACCGAGATCTCCCCGATCTGGCGAGTGAGCGTCGACATCGCCTGGGCGCGATCGGCGGCGAGGGCCGCTTCGGCCGCCGCGCTCACGGCCGCCGCAGCCTGACGTGCCTCGTTGCGGGCTTCGTCGATGATCGCCGTCCGATCAGCCTGCGCCTGGGTGCGGATGCCCGCGGCCTCTTCGCGCGCCTGCGCGAGCTGCGACCGGTACTCCTCCAGGAGTCTCTGAGCCTCCTCCTCCGCTGCCTGCGACCGCTGGATGCCACCCTCGATGATGTTGGCCCGCTCCTCGAGTGTGGCCTTGATCTTCGGGAGTGCGAACTTCGACAGCGTGCCGAAGACGATCAGGAACGCGATGATGCCGATGATGAACTCATCGATCGGCACGTCGAGCACCCGGGGCATCTCCTCGCCCGCGGCCTGAACTGCGGCAAGAACGTTCATGACGTCACTACCTCTTCTGCTGTGCGGTTGCTATCAGGTGCCGAATACGAAGGGGACCACGAAGCCGATGAGCGCGAGTGCCTCGGCGAGGGCGAAGCCCAGCAGCATGTTCTGCCGGATGACGCCGTACGCCTCGGGCTGGCGTGCGATGGCCTGCACACCTTGACCGAAGATGATGCCGATACCGATGCCGGGGCCGATGGCTGCGAGGCCGTAGCCGATCGAGCCGATGGAGCCGGTGACTTCCGCGAGGAGCGACATGTCGTTTCCTTTGCTTTCCTGGCCGACGGCGTTTCCGTCGGTCTGGGTTGATGTCTATTCAGTTGTGTGACGTGGTCGATCAGTGCTCCGCGTGCAGCGCACTCCCAATGTAGACGGCGGCGAGCAACGTGAAGATGTAGGCCTGGAGCGCCTGGATGAACGCCTCGAAGCCGGTCAACGCAACCGCGAGACCGAAGGAAGCGACCGAGCCAAGGATGCCGATGACGCTGGCGCTGATCAGGTAGAAGGCGGCGATGCTGAAGGTCGCGAGGAGCAGATGACCTGCGAACATGTTGGCGAAGAGACGCACGGCATGCGTGAACGGGCGCACGAAGATGTTCGAGATGAACTCGATGGGCGCCAACAGGATGTACATCGCCTTCGGCACGCCGGGCGGGAACATCATGTTCTTGAAGAAGCCGAAGAAACCCTGCTTGTAGATGCCCAGGGGCACCCAGACCAGATAGACGATCACCGCGAAGGCCACGGGGATCGCGAAGATGGACGTCACGGGCAGTTGCGCGCCCGGGACGATCCCGAAGAAGTTCAGGATCCAGACCAGGAAGAAGAAGCTGAACAGGAAGGGGACGAACTTCTCCCCGCCGTGACCGATGGTCTCCTTGGCGATGCCATCGCGGATGAAGAGGTAGCCCAACTCTCCGACATTCTGGGCACCACGGGGAACCAGCTTGGGCCGACGGAACGCGTACATGAAGAAGCCCACGATGATGACAACGCCCAGGAAGAGCAGGATGTGCACCTTCGAGATGCCGAACTCCAGCTGCAGGAGGTTGAAGGTGAAGATGTCCTGGAAGACGAAGATCTCGGCTCCCGGAGCGGGGAAACCACAGCCGGACAGGAGATGACAGTCCAGGCCACCGGCGGCGAGCACAGCGCTCACGCGTCCCCTCCATCCTTGCGTGCGGTCTTCGCCAGTCGACCTTCACGAGCAAGGCTCGTGAAGATCAGGTAGTACGACAATCCGAGCCCGACGAGGGCTCCGATCGCCATGAGCAGTGCCCGATGGCCAAGCCACAGGGACAGCAACCACCCCAGGCCGGTGTACAGGACGAGCCCGGCGATGAGTCGACTACTGATGGTCCAGGCGGCGTTGTCCATCAGGCGCTGGTTGTCTCTGATGGTGGGAAGTGCCGACTGCGACCGCTGCTGCGCGCGGGAACCGTACCACCCTGTGCTCGTCCCCATCAGCGATCCCCCGCAGGTTCCACGTAGAGGACCTTGGTGCGCGCGAACACCCACACCTCGGCGCCGGTCCAGGCGAGTGTCCCCGCGACGATGGTCGCAGCGAACACCTTCGTGTCGAAGAGGGTGGTGCCGGAGAACAGGATGATCAGGACGAGGAGGACGCCCACCTTCACGAGGTAGATCATCAAGGCCACCGTGAGTGCCATCTGCGGGTTGCTCTTCAGGACGGCCCCCAGAGTGAACTGCCCGATGGAGAAGAACACCACCACGATCACCGTGGCGATCACCGCTCCGAGGAGGCCCTTGCCACCGCCTACCAGCATGCCGATGACCGCGGCAATCACACCCACCACAACAGTCACACCACCGGCCGTGCGCAGCACGAGCGCGTCGATGCTGCGCGTGGTGCTCATGGTGCTGATCTCGATCCATCCCTCGGGGCGTCCTCCGACGCTATCGCAGGGTGTGCTGTGCGCACATCCGAGGAGGGGCCCCTGGAGACGTGGCCTTGCTCACCCCGACCGACGACGGGGAAGCTCGATGACCTGGCCGGTCGGACTCGATGCGGGCCGGCGCACCACGACCACGAGCAGGACGGTGCCCACGACGAAACCGGCGAGCGCGTAACCGAGCGGGACGAAGGCCGCGGCCACCGCCGCACCCGCCACCAGCGCGGTCCAGGCATACATGATCAGCACCGCACGACGCTGGGAGTGGCCCATCTCCATCAAGCGGTGGTGCAGGTGCTGCTTGTCCGGGGCGAACGGATTGCGGCCGGCTCGCGTGCGCCGGACCACGGCGAGCCCCAGGTCGACGAGCGGCACCGCCATCACCGCGATCGGGAGCAGGATCGGGAGCAGGGTGGGCAGCAGCGCCCCGCCCGCGACGGAGCTCGGGTCGATCTGGCCCGACAACGTGATCGTGCTCGCCGCCAGCAGCAACCCCAGCATCATCGATCCGGTGTCGCCCATGAAAATCCGGGCCGGGAAGACGTTGTGCGGGAGGAATCCCACACACATCCCGACCAGGAGCACGCTCACCAGAGTGGCGAGGGTGGCACGTTCCAGCCCCTGCTCGACGCTGAGGAGGTAGGCGTACGCGAAGAAGGCTCCCGCCGCGACAGCGACGATCCCTGCGGCGAGCCCGTCGAGGCCGTCGATGAAGTTGATGGCGTTGATGCTGATGAGCACGATCAGCACGGTGAACAGGACGCTCATGATCGGGTCGAGGACGAATGTGCCCCCGATGGGCAGCCAGATGATCGCGATGCCTTGGAAGGCCATGAGCCCGGCGGCGAGCACCTGGCCGGCGAGCTTGGTCGGTGCGTCCAGACCCCACTTGTCGTCGACGATGCCGAGGGCGACGATCACCGCGACACCCGAGAGGAGTGCGAGCGGGGTGGAGCCACCCTCGAACACCGCGCCCATCATCGGCAACTTGCTGGCAAGGAGGAGGCCCGCGAGGAGACCCGCGAGCATGGCCAGGCCGCCCAACCGCGGGGTGGGTTCGGCGTGGACGTCGCGGTCGCGGACCGGGGCGATGAATCCGCCCGCGATCGCGATCCGACGGGCCAGGGGCATGGTCAGGTAGGTCACCGCAGCGGCCGCCAGCAGGCAGAGCAGGTACTCGCGCACGGCCACCTCCCTCGGGCTCCCCGAAACCGGGGAGGGTCACGCTCCTGGAGGCTATGGTCCCCTACGGACGGGGGTAGGCGGGGAATTGGGCCACCAGGGCAGCGACCTCGTCCGCGATCCCGGGTTCGGGGTCCTTCACGGCCCGGGCGATGAGCTCGGCCACGGTGTCCATCTGCTCGGTTCCCATCCCCTGGGTGGTCACCGACGGGGTGCCGACCCGGATTCCCGAGGCCACGGCCGGCGGGGCGGGGTCGTAGGGGATGGCGTTCTTGTTCAGGGTGATCTCCACCGAGTCGCAGCGCTGCTCCGCCTCGGCCCCGGTGACGTCGACCCCACGCAGGTCGATCAGGGCCAGGTGGGTGTCGGTGCCCCCGCTCGTGGGACGCATCCCACGCTCGGCGAGTCCCGCAGCGAGGGCCTGGGCGTTGGTGATCACGTCTCGGGCGTACTTCTGGTACTCCGGGGTGGCGGCCTCGCGGAGCGCGACCGCCTTCGCCGCCACCGCGTGCATGAGCGGGCCGCCCTGCATCATCGGGAAGACAGCCTTGTCTACCGCAGCCGCATGCTCGGCCTTGCAGAGCATCATCCCTCCGCGCGGTCCACGCAGCACCTTGTGTGTGGTGAAGCACACGACGTCGGCGTAGGGCACCGGACTCGGGATCGCCTTGCCCGCGACCAGGCCGATGAAGTGTGCGGCATCGACCATGAGGATGGCCCCCACCTCGTCGGCGATCGCGCGGAAGGTGGCGAAATCGATGAGACGCGGATACGCCGTGGCGCCGGCGATGATCATGCGCGGGCGATGGGTTAGGGCAAGGGCGCGGACCTCGTCGTAGTCGATGAGCTCCGTGTCCTGTCGGACACCGTAGGAGACGACGTTGAACCACTTCCCGGAGAAGTTCACCTTCGATCCGTGTGTGAGGTGTCCACCGTGCGGGAGGCTCATCGCCAGGACGGTGTCGCCAGGCGAGAGGAATGCGCCATACGCGGCGAGGTTTGCGCTCGCGCCGCTATGCGGTTGGAGATTCGCGTGATCCGCGCCGAAGAGCTCCTTGGCTCGGGCGATGCCGATCTCCTCGGCATCGTCGACGGCCGCGCACCCGCCGTAGTAGCGACGCCCGGGATACCCCTCCGCGTACTTATTACTCAACGTGGAACCGAGTGCGGCGAGGACCGCGGGCGAGGTCAGGTTCTCGCTCGCAATGAGCTGCAGACCCCCGCGCAGGCGCTCAAGTTCGGCGATGATGACGGCGGCGATCTCGGGATCCTCGGCCTGCAGTGCGTCGAAATCGGGTCCCCAGAAGGGCGTCGTGGGCATCGGTGTCCTTCGCGTATGTGGTGGAGCACCACTGTAGTGATCGCGTCAGGAGGTCGCAGCGAGCGCCGCGCGTATCCGCTCCTCGCTCACCGCACCATGTCGCATGATCACCGCCGAGTCCCCACGCACGTCGATGATGGTGCTCGCAAGCTCGGGATCCTCGGAGTCCGACCATCGGGCATCGAGGACCCCCGCGTCCAGTGCGATCCCGGCATCCGGGTGGATCTGCATCGCCAGCTCACAGGAGCGGACGGGATCACCCGCGTCTGTGATACCGCTCGCCGCCGTCGGTCCGGCTTCGGTGACCACGCCCAGTGCGACGGGATGGGCCGGGGCACGTACGGCGACCGGACTCCCCTGCGGGTGATCCCATGCGAGGGTCGGTTGTGCATCGAGGAGGAGCGTGACCATGCCCGGCCAGAATGCGGCCATCAGGGTTCGCGCGGTGGAGGACACGTCGGCCGCGATCCCCGGCACGGTTCCGGCCCTCGGAACCAGTAATCCGAGTGGGGTTTCCTCGGCGTGACCCTTGGCCTGACGGAGTGCGCGAACCCCCCGGGGCGAGAAGGCATCCGTGGCGAGGACGTAGGTGTTCTCGGTGGGCAGGATCACCAGGTCCCCGCGGCGCAGTGCCGCGATGGCTGCGGTCACCGCCCGAACCCGCTCGCGACCGTCCGCGCACTCGATGCGGAGCGTCATATGCGAGTCGCCACCGTGAAGCGCGGACGGCCGTTGAAGTCGGTGCGATCGACCACGTCGCGGAACAGGGGGCGTCCATCGGTGTCGCGTGCGTCTGAGACGAGACCCGGAACACCTCCCTGGGAACCGGCGGGGCCTTGGACGTCCGCATGTTCGATGACGAGTCGCCCACCCGGGCACAGCAGGTCCCCCGCCGTGGTGAGGATCCCGCGCACCAGGTCCATCCCGTCCTCACCCCCGTAGAGCGCGATGCGCGGCTCGTGGTCGCGCACCTCGGGATCCCGCGGAACCATCCCGACCGGGATGTAGGGCGGGTTGCACACCACCACAGCACACCTCCCACGCTCGGACACCAGGGATTGCTGGGACGCGAGGACCGCGTCCTCGTGGACCACCTCCACGCTGCTGCCCGCGGCGTCGATCTGTGCTCGATGGGCGGTGACGTTCGCGCGCGTCCACCCGATGGCCACGTCGTCGATCTCCACCGCAATGACGCGACTCTGCGGGACCTCGGTCGCCAGAGCGAGGGCGATGACGCCGGATCCCGAGCAGAGGTCGATCGCGACGCGCTTACCTTCCGGAATCTCCCCCAAAGCTCGGATCGCCGCCTCGGCGACGAGTTCGGTCTCCGGACGGGGAATGAATACGCCGGGCCCCACGCTCACGACGAGTCGCCGGAACGCTGCTGTCCCCGTGATGTGCTGGAGTGGTACGCGATTGAGCCGTTGGGTGATGAGCTGCTCGACCCGCACCCGCTGATCCGGGTCCAGGCGATCATGTAGGAAAAGCCGCGTCCGGGTCGTTCCGAGCGCAAACGCCACGAGCTCGCTGGCATCCACGGACGGCGAGGGGATTCCCGCCCGGTCCAGACGGCGCTCCGCATCGACCAAGACGTCGCGCACCGTTGCGCGACCTCCGGTCGTGAAGTCGCTCATGCGGATGTTTCCGCGAGTCGACTCTCCTGATCGGCGGACACGCATGCATCGATCACTGCGTCGAGATCTCCGTCCAGGACCTGGTCGAGATTGTGTGCCTTGAAGCCGACCCGGTGATCATTGAGTCGATTCTCCGGGAAGTTGTAGGTACGGATCCGTTCACTGCGATCGACGGTACGGACCTGGGACTTGCGGGCGTCGGAAGCCTCCTGGGCGGCTGCCTCCTCGGCGAGTGCGAGGAGGCGGGCACGCAGGATGCGCAGTGCGGACTCCTTGTTCTGCAGCTGGCTCTTCTCGTTCTGACAGGACACGACCACACCCGTGGGAATGTGGGTGATGCGTACCGCGGAATCCGTGGTGTTGACGCTCTGCCCACCGGGGCCGGAGGAGCGGTACACGTCGATGCGAAGGTCGTTGGGATCGATCGTGACATCGACGTCCTCGGCCTCGGGCATCACGAGGACCCCGGCGGCTGACGTATGGATACGTCCCTGCGATTCGGTCACGGGCACCCGCTGGACCCGGTGGACCCCGCCCTCGAACTTCAAGCGCGCGTACGGCGCATCACCGGGTTCGGGAACACCGCGCGCCTTGACGGCGACGGAGATGTCCTTGTACCCGCCGAGATCGGACTCGACTGCATCGATGATCTCCGTGCTCCAGCCTCGTCGCTCCGCGTAGCGGAGGTACATCCGCACGAGGTCACCCGCGAACAGCGCAGACTCCTCACCACCTTCGCCGGCCTTGACCTCGAGGATGACGTCCTTATCGTCCATGGGGTCACGCGGAAGGAGCAGCGTGCGGAGTCGTTCGGCGGCCTCCTCGACGCGGAGTGACAGAGTGTCGGCCTCTGCGGCGAAAACCGGATCATCCTCGGCGAGTTCCCGCGCGGCAGCTTCGTCGTCGGCGAGGGTCCGCCAGTGCCGATAGGACTCGATGACGGGGCGCAGTTGCGCGTATCGGCGACCGAGGGTCCGGGCTCGTGCCTGATCGGCGTGCACGCTGGGGTCAGCGAGGGCGCGTTCGAGGTCGGTGAACTCGGCCTCGAGCTCCACGCAGTTGTCGAACATGCCCACTCCTTCGGACGACTCCCCTACAGACGAGTCGGGCGCCGGTCGGGGACCGGCCGCGCGACGGGGGAGACACGCGG
>JBILLS010000050.1:0-10765 GCA_044375955.1 Candidatus Nanopelagicales bacterium
CCGATCCCGGGCCGGCGCCCGGGAACTCATCTACTTGTCGCCTGCGCCACCCTTGCCGTAGCGCTTGTCGAACTTGGCGACACGACCACCTGTGTCGAGGATCTTCTGCTTACCCGTATAGAACGGGTGGCACTGCGAACAGACATCCGCGTGGATGACGCCGTTCTTCGCAGTGCTCCGCGTGGTGAAGGTGCTCCCGCAGGTGCAGGTCACCGTGGTCTCCACGTACTCCGGATGGATATCGGCCTTCACGGTCTCTCCTCGATCGGGTCCGGGTCGATGGCCGGGTGGCCACCGTGAACCGGGCGCATAAGTATGACACCCGCCCTCCCCGGACGGGTTCCTCCCCTAGTCGTCGGAGGACCCGGGTGCGGACGGGGTCGTCTTCTGCACCTGGAGCAGGAAGTCGTAGTTGTTCTCCGTCTCGCGGAGTTTCGTGAGGAGCAGCTCGATCGACTGCTGCTGATCCAGGGCATGGAGCACCCGGCGCAACTTCCAGACGATCTTGAGCTCCTCCGCCGACATGAGCAGCTCCTCCTTGCGAGTGCCCGACGCATCGACATCGACTGCAGGGAAGATGCGCTTGTCCGCGAGCCGACGATCGAGCTTGAGTTCCATGTTGCCGGTGCCCTTGAACTCCTCGAAGATCACCTCGTCCATGCGGGATCCGGTCTCGACGAGGGCCGTGGCGAGGATGGTCAGCGATCCGCCATTCTCGATGTTGCGTGCCGCACCGAAGAACTTCTTGGGCGGGTAGAGAGCCGTCGAATCCACACCGCCGGACAGGATGCGCCCGGACGCGGGGGCGGCCAGGTTGTAGGCGCGACCGAGTCGGGTCATCGAGTCGAGGAGCACGACGACGTCGTGACCCAATTCCACGAGGCGCTTGGCGCGCTCGATCGAGAGCTCCGCGATGATCGTGTGATCCTCGGCAGGACGATCGAAGGTCGAGGCGATGACCTCGCCCTTGACCGACCGCTGCATGTCGGTGACTTCCTCGGGACGCTCGTCGACGAGCACGACCATGAGGTGGACCTCGGGGTTGTTCTCCGTGATCGCATTAGCGATCGCCTGGAGAACCATCGTCTTACCCGCTTTCGGAGGCGAGACGATGAGGCCGCGCTGACCCTTGCCGATGGGCGCGACGAGGTCGATGACGCGGGTGGTCAGGTTGGTGGGTCCGGTCTCCAAGCGCAGACGATCCTGCGGGTAGAGAGGGGTGAGCTTGGAGAACTCAGGGCGCGAGCGCGCGGTCTCGACGTCACTTCCGTTGATGGTCTCGATACGCACTAACGGATTGAACTTCTCCCGACGCTCGCCATCGCGTGCCTGGCGAACCTGACCGGTGATGGCGTCGCCCTTGCGCAGACCGTGCTTGCGGACGAGGGCGAGTGAAACGTAGACGTCGTTCGGCCCGGGCAGGTAGCCGCTCGTCCGCACGAAGGCGTAGTTGTCCATGATGTCGAGGATTCCGGCGACGGGCAGCAGGACGTCGTCCTCACTGACCTCGGGCTCGGACTCCTGGAAGCCCCCACCGCGAGGCCGATCACGACGATCGCGGAACCTGTCACGCCCCCTGCGACGGCCACGTCGGCCACCGTCGAAATCATCGCCACGGTCCTCGCCACCGGTGCGCGGACCACGATCGTCACGGCGGTCGTCACGGCGATCATCGCGGCGGTCGTCACGTCGGTCGTCACGGCGATCATCGCGGCGGCCTTCGGGGCGATCATCACGGCGGTCGTCCGAACGATCCTCCCGGCGGGCCTCGGCACCAGCCTGCTCAGCGGGTCCGGCGTCACGACGAGCCGCGCGGCGCGGACTGCCGGCTGCCTTCTGTCGGTCCTGGATTGCGGTGATCAACTCACCCTTGCGCATGGCGCTCGACCCGGCGATGCCCAACTGTTGGGCCAACTGCTTGAGTTCGGGGAGCAGCATGCTGGAGAGGCCATTGGATGTGCTGGCGCTCGTTGCGGTTTCTGTCACGTGATGTCCTAACGGGAATCCTGAGATGGAACCTCGGTCACGAAGCAGTGGCGATCAGATGTCCTGCGGGGAATCCGGATCTGTGGATAGCCGGGCCATTGCCAGCTGCCGAAGTGACAGGAGCCTAACACGTACCCCCGCTGATCCCGCTAGGGGTGGATCGGAACGACCGCGGCGCCCGTCGGGGAAATCGGCACCGACACCACGTCCCAACCCGCGGGCGCGAGCGCGGACACTGCATCGACGCCGTGACCGGCTTCGTGTCCCAGAACCATCACGGCCGGTCCGGCACCGGAGACGAGTGCCGGCAAACCCCGTCCACGCAGAGCGTCGACGAGGTCCATCGAATCGGGATAGATGCCAGAACGTGCGCGCTGGTGCAACGCATCCTCGGTGGCGTCCAGGAGCAGATCCGGTCGGTCCCGCAGCGCATGAGCCATCAATCCGGCACGTGAGATGTTGAAGATCACATCATCGAGTTGGACTTGGGCAGGGAGGGCCTTGCGTGCGGTGGTGGTCGCCATGCGATGCGGCGGGATCGCCACCACGGGCCTGATGCTCGGATGTACGGGCATCCGCACCGCTCGCGCGGCTCCCTCACGGATCCACCCGACAGTGAATCCCCCCAGAAGTGCGGCTGAGAGGTTGTCCGGGTGCGACTCGAGCGCAAGCGCGAGGGTGAGCAGGTCGTCATCGCTGATCCGGTCTGCCCCGCCGTCGATGAGGGCCCGCGCGAGAGTGAGACCGCCCATGATCGCGGCCGCGGACGATCCAAGGCCACGACTGTGGGGGATGGAATTGCGACACCGGAGGACGAACCCGGCCGGATGGGAGCCCACGTGGTCGAACAGCAGCCGCATGGCCCGCACGACAAGGTGACTCTCGTCCCGAGGGACGTCATCAGCGCCCTCCCCCGCAGCCTCGATCAACACACCCTCGTCATCGGACACCATGGCGACGAGTTCGTCGTAGAGGGCGAGGGCCATCCCGAGGCAGTCGAAACCGGGGCCGAGATTCGCACTGCTCGCAGGCACGACGACGCGCACGGGTTCGCGCGTGAAGTGGATCGTCATGACAATCCCAGCGCGTGCGCCGCAGCATCCGCGCGCGGAGCGATGACCGTGGGCTCGGGGGCGCCGTTGAGGGCCCACTGCGGATCCTTGAGTCCGTGGCCGGTGAGCGAGCACACGATGCGCTGTCCGCGGTCGAGGCGACCACTCTCATTCGCGAGCAGCAAACCGGCAACGCTGGCAGCGCTCGATGGTTCGCAGAAGAGCCCCTCACGCTCGGCGAGCAGGCGGTAGGCGTCGAGGATCTGCTCGTCGGTCACCATGTCGATCAGGCCACCGGATTCGTCGCGCGCCGCAATCGCCTGATCCCACGAAGCCGGGTTTCCGATCCGGATAGCTGTCGCGATCGTCTCCGGATGCGGCACGGGCTCACCTCGGACCAGGGGCGCCGCACCTGCGGCCTGGAATCCCCACATGCGCGGCAGGTCTGAGATGCCATCGGCGTGGTATTCGCGGTAGCCCCGCCAGTAGGCGGTCACGTTGCCCGCGTTGCCCACGGGGAGACAGTGGATATCCGGTGCGAACCCGAGCAGGTCGACGACCTCGAATGCAGCGGTCTTCTGTCCTTCGATCCGCACGGGATTGACACTGTTGACCAACTCGATCGGGTAAGAGTCGGCGAGTTCCCGCGCGACCACCAGGCACTGATCGAAGTTGCCCTCGATCTGCAGGATCTTCGCGCCGTGGATGATCGCCTGGGCCAACTTGCCCATCGCGATCTTGCCCTGCGGGATCAGCACACCGCTGACCATCGAGGCCTTCGCCGCGTAGGCGGCGGCGCTTGCGGAGGTATTCCCCGTGGATGCGCAGATGACGGCCTTCGCCCCCGCCTCCGCGGCTTTGCTGATCGCCATCGTCATCCCACGATCCTTGAAGGATCCGGTGGGATTCGCGCCCTCGTACTTCAACCAGACTTCACACCCGGTGATCTCACTCAACGTGCATGCGTAGACCAGTGGTGTTCCGCCCTCGCGCAGGGTCACGACAGGAGTTGTCGGGCCCACCGGAAGTCGCTCGCGGTACTCCTCGATGACACCACGCCACTGATGGGCCATCAGTCGCCCGCCTCGCCTTCAACGCGCATCACGCCGACAACCCGCTTGACCGTGTCCAGTTCCCGCAAGGCCCGGATCGTGGCCTGGAGATCGGCGTCCTGCGCCCGGTGCGTGCGGACGATGAGCCCCGCTTCTGAGCCGTGGCCGTCCTGACGCACGACCTGGATGCTGACACCGTGCGCGGCGAAGGCGTTCGCGATCGACGCGAGCACTCCGGGGCGGTCGGTGACATCCAGATTGACGTAGTAGCGCGTGTTCGCCGCACCGATGTCGAGGATGGGGAGGTTCGAGTAGGTGCTCTCCCCCGGGCCGAGACCGCCCGCTCGCCGATTGCGCGCTGCAGCAACCACATCGCCGAGGACCGCACTCGCCGTGGGGTTCCCGCCGGCACCGCGTCCGTAGAACATCATCTCTCCAGCTGCCTCGGCCTCGACGAAGACGGCATTGAATGCGCCACGCACACTCGCGAGCGGGTGCTCGCGGGGGATCATCGTTGGATGAACACGCACCACGATTCCGTCGCCGGCCCGCTCGGCCACCGCCAGCAACTTGATGACGAATCCCATCGCGCGTGCCGCGCGCATGTCTTCTGCGGTCACGCCCGTGATTCCCTCGACGTAGACGTCGTCGATTGTCACGCGCGTGTGGAAGGCCAATTCGGCGAGGATCGCCGCCTTCGCGGCCGCATCGTGACCACCGACATCGAGGGTCGGGTCGGCTTCGAGATACCCCAGAGCCTGCGCCTCGGCGAAGACGTCGTCGTACTCGGCGCCGTCCTCGTCCATCTTCGTCAGCATGAAGTTCGTCGTTCCGTTGACGATGCCCATGACCGAGACCACTCGATCACCCGCGAGTGACTCCCGCAGGGGACGCAGGAGGGGGATGGCGCCGGCCACGGACGCCTCGAAGTACAGGTCGACGCCATGCTCGGCAGCGGCGCGGTAGAGCGATGCGCCGTCCTCGGCGAGGAGCGCCTTATTGGCCGTCACCACACTCGAGCCCGCAGCCATCGCCGCCAAGATGGCTGAGCGCGCGGGCTCGATTCCACCCATGACCTCGACGACCACGTCTGCACCGGATCCTGCGAGGGCGAGCACGTCGTCGGTCACCAGGGACGGGTCGATGCCCGGACGCAGCCGCGCGGTGTCGCGTACCGCTACGCCGGTCAGGGTGACGGGGGCGCCTACGCGATGCGCGAAGTCCTCGGCGTTCTCCGCCAGGAGTGTGGCAACGGAAGAGCCCACCGTGCCTGCACCGAGCAGCGCGACGGTGATGGGACGCTTGTCAGCCACGGCGGCCACTCCTCACCCGAATGGGCATAGCCTCTCAGGTTCGAGGCCGATGACCCTCACGCACCCGGGTCCAGTCCCACGAGGTCATCCAGGGTCTCCCGCCGCAGGACGACCCGCGACCGCCCCTGCGCGACACCGACGACCGCCGGACGGGGCACATAGTTGTAGTTCGAGGCCATCGCCCGGCAATACGCGCCCGTTGCCGCCACCGCGAGGAGGTCACCCGGGCTGAGGTCACCGGGAAGCATCGCATCGCGCACCACGATGTCGCCGGACTCACAGTGCTTGCCCACCACGCGGCAGAGGATCGGAGAGGCATCGGAATCGCGTGAAGCCAAGGTGACCGTGTACTGCGCGCCGTAGAGAGCGGTGCGGATGTTGTCGCTCATTCCCCCATCGACTGAGACGTACCAACGCACCTGATCGTCATCGAGGCGGACGGGCTTCACTGTGCCCACCTCGTAGACGGTCACACCTGCGGGACCGATGATCGCCCGTCCCGGCTCGAAGGCCAGTGCGGGACGTGGGATCCCGGCCTCATCGCACGTGCGCGTGACGATCTCGCAGATCTCGCGTGCCATCTCGGTGACGTCGAGGGGATCATCACTCTCCAGATATGCGATTCCCATCCCCCCGCCGAGGTTGAGTTCCTCGATCTCGATCCCCTGCTGGTCCCAGAGTCGCTGGGCGACAGCGACGATGCGTGCGGCCGCAACTTCGAATCCGGAAGCATCGAAGATCTGCGAGCCGATGTGGGAGTGCAGCCCGACCATGGACAGTGACGGGAGCGCACTGATCCGCCGAACCGCCTCGTCCACGTCATGGGTGGCAGAGAGTCCGAACTTCTGGTCCTCATGTGCGGTGGCGATGAATTCGTGAGTGTGGGCCTCGACGCCCAGGGTCACGCGCACCAGTACGGGTTGCACGACACCGATTCGCGCTGCTGCATCTGCGATGCGCGCAATCTCCTCGAAGGAGTCGACCACGATGCGCCCTACGCGGTACTCGATGGCCTGCTCGATCTCCTCCATCGACTTGTTATTGCCATGCATCACGATCGCTTCACCGGGGATCCCGGCGCGCTGGACCACCGCGAGCTCGCCGCCGCTGGCGACGTCGATACCCAGCCCCTCCTCGTACACCCAGCGGGCGACGGTCGTGGCGAGGAAAGCCTTCGCCGCGTAGTAGACGCGACGTGCGCCT
Organism: Candidatus Nanopelagicales bacterium; assembly: GCA_044375955.1. Classification (GTDB taxonomy): domain Bacteria; phylum Actinomycetota; class Actinomycetes; order S36-B12; family S36-B12; genus VGCC01. The sequence goes on from JBILLS010000050.1 coordinate 6,607, forward strand.
GCTGCGGTGTAGGACTCGCGGAAAGCGCGGGCACGTGCTCGCACGTCGTCTTCGTCGATCAGGAAGACGGGGCTGCCGTACTGCGACACGGCATCACGGATGTCGACGCCACCGACCACCAGGCTTCCGTCTGCATTGCGGTGCGCACCCTGGGGCCACATGGGGCCGAGACTCGCCGCAGACACGTGCTCAGGCTAGTGCCGCCTACATGCGCTCCGGTGCACTCACACCGAGCATCCCGAGCCCGTTGGCGAAGGTCTGCACCGCAGCGGCGCAGAGCCAGAGCCTCGCGACATGGATGGGCTCCAGAGACTCATCCGCGCGAGGAAGTACCCGGCAGGAGTCGTAGAACCGGTGGTAACTCGTGGCAAGGGTCTCCAAGTAGCGCGCCACGCGATGCGGTTCGCGCAACTCCGCCGCACTGGCGACCACTCCCGGGAACTCCGCGATGAGCCCCAGGAGGTCGTTCTCCTTCTCATGGGTGAGTAGCCCGGGATCGAATTCCGCCGTGCGCCAGTCGACGCCGAGTTCCTGGGCGTTGCGCAACACGGAGGCGATCCGGGCATGGGCGTACTGGACGTAGAAGACCGGGTTGTCATTGGTCTGGGCCGTGATGACGTCGAGATCCATGGTCAATGGGGAGTCGACGGGGTATCGGGCCAGCGTGTAGCGGGCCGCATCGACCCCGACCTCCTCCACCAGGTCTTCCAGGGTGACGATCGTCCCCGCCCGTTTGGACAGGCGAACTTCCTCGCCTCCGCGCGTGATCTTGACCAACTGACCGATCAGCACTTCGACGTGCGCGTCCATGTCATCGCCCGCGCACGCGGCAACGGCCCGGAGACGATTCACGTACCCGTGGTGATCTGCCCCGAGGAGGTAGATCGCCAGATCGAAACCCCGGGCCCGCTTGTCGACGTAATAGGCGGTATCCGACGCGAAGTAGGTGTACTCGCCATCCGCCTTGCGCAGGACTCGATCCTTGTCATCGCCGAAATCGGTGGTGCGCAGCCAGAGTGCTCCGTCCTCTTCATAGGTGTGACCCGCGGAGCGCAGTACCTCGATACCTCGATCGACTGCCCCGGAGTCGTGCAGGGCTCGCTCCGAGTACCAGACGTCGAACCTGGTGCGGAAGATCTGCAGCACCGCCTGCTGCTGTGCCAGTTGCTCCGCGTAGGCCGCCTCGCGAAAGGCGACGAACTGCTCCTGTTCGGGAAGTGCAGTGATCGTCGGATCTGCCTGAACGATGCGAGCAGCGAGGTCGGTGATGTAGCCACCGTGGTATCCGTCATCGGGAATCGGCTGACCGTGTGCCGCGGCCATCACGGATGCACCGAAACGGTCCATCTGGACGCCTCGGTCGTTGATATAGAACTCGGTGGTGACCCGCGCCCCGGCTGCGGTCAGGACCCGGGCGAGGGCATCACCCACCGCTGCCCAGCGCGTGTGGCCGAGGTGGAGGGGCCCAGTCGGATTCGCGGAGATGAACTCGACGTTCACGTTCTTTCCCTCGAGTGCAGAACCTCGACCGAAGTCCGCTCCCGCGGTCACCGCGAGCCGGGCGATCTCCCCCTGGGCAGCGGATTCGAGCCGGAGGTTGACGAAACCTGGTCCGGCCACCTCGGCGGTGGCGATCCCCGGCGCCTCCCCGAGGCGCGCGGCCAAAGCCTGGCCGATCTCACGTGGGGGCGTTCCCGAGACTTTCGCGAGGGTGAGGGCGGCATTGGTCGCGTAGTCCCCGTGATCCCGGGACTTTGGTCGCTCCAGTTCGGCGGACCAGCCGGCAGGGAGGGTGACACCGGCGTCCGAGGCCCACGCCCGGACCTGTGCGTCGACGAGCGCACGTACTTCGTCGATGGTCACCGCGCGAGGGTATCCACTGGCTGTGGTACGCGGGGGCCCCGGATGTGGTTATGCTGCCGGTAGGCAGAACCATGAGCACGACCGTTTGGCGTGGCCCCCGGGCCACGAATCTCTGAGCAACATCAGATCCCGAACGTAGGTTTGCGGATCTGCCGGTGTCGGGCGAGGTGTCCGGCGCCACCTACTGCAAGGAGAACGCGCATCATGGCTCAAGGAACCGTTAAGTGGTTCAACGCCGAGAAGGGCTACGGCTTCATCGCCCAGGCCGACGGTGGTCCCGATGTATTCGTCCACTACTCCGCGATCGATGCCGATGGCTATCGCTCGCTGGAGGAGAACCAGCTGGTCGAGTTCGAGATCACCCAGGGTCCGAAGGGACCTCAGGCGGACAAGGTCCGTATCGCCTGAGTTCCACCATCAGGCTTGCACCGGCCCCGTCCCGTCAGGGAGGGGGCCGGTGTCGTTTCGGAACATCAGGGGGGACACTGGAGGAATGGACGACATCGACAGATTGCTCGGAGGTGGATCCCCCCGCACGCCCGCCCGGGTACCCGGGCAGCGCTCAGGGCGAATCGCCTTCGCCGTGGTCTCCGCGGTCGCGATCGGCGCCGCCGGATGGCTGACCGGACTGATCCTTCCCCTCCTGGGCAGCGTGTCCATGGGGTTCGGGGCTGCGCTGGGCGCCTTCGTCACCGCGTTGGTCGCCGGGCCTCCGCGCTGGTTCTCCTCGTAACGACGACTCGACCGCCGCACCGATCAGCAGGCCGAGCGCGACGAGATAGAGCCACAGCAGGAGCGCGATCGGCGCTCCGTAGACAAGGAGCGCAGCGCCCACCGCGGATGACCATGCGCTGTAGAGGCCGAAGACGGCCACGGCTCCGAGGATCCATGCGACCGATACGAGCACACCGGGTGACCGCCACCGAACCTGTCCGCCGCCCACGGGTGCCGTGCGGAAGGTCAGGTACACGAGTCCCCAGGTCACGAGGGCGACCACGAGCCAGTTGACCCACCCGATACGGGTGCCCGCGGGTGCATCGAGACCCACCGCCCCGAGCAGACTCGGCAGGATCGTCATGACTCCGAGCCCGACCACGATGCCCACCAGGACGACCAAGGCAGCCACCGCGGAGATGATGCGCAGCGCGAACCCCGTGCTCGGCACCCCTCCGGAAAGCGCCGTGGTCATCGCCACCCGCAGTCCGTAGACACTCTTCGACGCGGCGTATATCGCCACGACGAGGGCGGACACACCGGTCACGAGCGCAACGCCACCCGAGGCGGACATCGCGACCTTGGTGAGTCCGTCGACCGCTGGCTGGAGGGCACTCAGGGTGTCCGGACTACGGGAGAGCAGGTCCTGCCATGCGCGGGCGAGTTCCTCGGGCGAGAGGAATATCCCTGCGATCGCGCCGATGGCGATGGCGGCAGGAGCGAGCGCGAAGAAGGTATAGAACGCGAGACCTGCGGCCACGAGTGATCCGTTGTTGCGCGCGTGGAGTTGCGCGACATCCCGACTGCGCGTCACGATGCTCAGGCTGCTGAAGGTGCGCACGGGCTCATCATCGCGGACGCGCTGATAATCTGGCGCTCCCCCGGCCCCCGTAGCTCAGGGGATAGAGCGCCGGTTTCCGGTACCGAAGGTCGCAGGTTCGAATCCTGCCGGGGGCGCGTCATGAACGCGACGCGATCACCCGCACACCCCCCCGTGCATTTCGCGACCACGGGATCCAGCCTCTACCCGATGCTCGTCGGGGTCTTCGTCGCCGTACTCCTCATCTCGAATATCGGCGCCACGAAGTTGATCGAGTTCGGCCCGAACGTGGCGGTCGGTGGATTCACCGTGAGCCCGATCATCACGGACGGTGGTGTCTTCCTGTTCCCGCTCGCCTACATCATCGGAGACATCCTCTCCGAGGTGTATGGATTCCGTGCTGCCCGGCGGGCGATTCTGCTCGGCTTCGCCATGTTGGTCCTCGCAGCGGTGACCTTTCTCGCTGTTCAATTCGCTCCGCCAGCAGACGGCTACCCCCATCAGGATGCGTTCGAGGCGGTACTCGGTTTCGTCCCGCGCATCGTCCTAGCCAGCATCGCCGGGTACCTCGTCGGCCAACTGCTCAATGCGTACGTGTTGGTCCGCATCAAGCAGCGGACGAACGAGAAGGCACTGTGGGCTCGACTCATCGGATCGACCGCGGTGGGGGAACTCGCGGACACGGTGGTCTTCTGCACGATCGCCTTCTACGGGATCATCACCGGTCCCGAATTCTTGAACTACGTAATCTACGGATACCTC
>JBILLS010000058.1:0-6767 GCA_044375955.1 Candidatus Nanopelagicales bacterium
GCCTGGGTCCCAGGCAGAGACCCATCTCCGCATCCGCTTCGCCTTCTCCGACGACGGACGTGAACTGAGGTTCGTGGACCAACGGACGTTCGGCTGGATGGGTGTGGAGCCCTTGACGCCCGGTGCCCTGGGGCGCACCGTCCCCGCATCGGTCGCGCACATCGCCCCCGACCCCTTCGAGGCTGCTTACGACCCCGATGCCGTCATCCGAGGTCTTCGGACACGAAGGACGGAGGTCAAGCGGGCCCTCCTAGACCAGACTCTTGTCTCCGGGGTGGGCAATATCTATGCGGACGAGGCACTCTGGCGGGCCGGTCTCCATGGCCGTCGCCGGACGGATGCACTGTCCGTGTCCGCAGTCCGCGATCTCCTGCGTCATGTTCGGGACGTCATGGACGCCGCATTGCGCAAGGGAGGCACCTCCTTCGACTCGCTCTACGTGAACGTCAACGGTCGGTCCGGGTACTTCGAGCGTTCGCTCCATGCCTACGGCCAGGAAGGGGAGCCGTGCGCGCGCTGCGGCACCCCGATCCAACGGGAGAGCTTCATGAATCGATCGAGCTTCTTCTGCCCGAAATGCCAGCCGGTCCCGCGGGCCACTCAGCGTGCGTCGCGTCCCGGGGGTCGCCGAAACGGCAGGTAGGGTTCAGGGAACGGATCCGAACCGGAGCGACGTGCACCTTAAGACCTTGGTACTGAAGGGCTTCAAGTCCTTCGCGGCTCCGACGACCCTTCATTTCGAGCCGGGTGTCACCTGCATCGTGGGTCCCAACGGGTCGGGCAAGTCCAATGTGGTCGACGCACTGGCCTGGGTCATGGGCGAGCAGGGTGCCAAGTCCCTCCGTGGCGGGAAGATGGAAGACGTCATCTTCTCCGGCACGACCGGGCGGGCGCCTCTGGGCCGCGCCGAGGTAGCGCTCACCATCGACAACACCGACGGCGCCCTCCCCATCGACTACACCGAAGTGACGATCTCCCGGACCCTGTTCCGCAACGGCGGTTCGGAGTACGCGATCAACGGGGAACCCTGTCGACTGCTCGATGTGCAGGAGCTCCTGTCGGATTCGGGCATCGGGCGCGAGATGCACGTCGTCGTCGGCCAGGGGCAGTTGGACTCGATCCTGAGGGCGACCCCGGAGGACCGTCGGGGGTTCATCGAAGAGGCCGCGGGGGTGCTCAAGCACCGCAAGCGCAAGGAGAAGGCGCTGCGCAAACTCGACGCGATGCAGGCCAATCTCACGCGTCTGTCAGACCTGACCGCCGAGTTGCGCCGCCAATTGAAGCCCCTCGGACGTCAGGCGGAGGTCGCACGACGAGCCGTGGTGATCCAGACCGATGTCCGCGATGCTCGTCTGCGCATCATGGCCGACGATCTCACGCAGATGCGTGAGGCGCTGGCCGCGGAGGTGGCCGACGAGACCGCGCTTCGCGAACGTCAGTCGCTCGTGGAGGCCGAGATCGCGGGTCTTCAGGCATCCGAAGCGCAGTTGGAAGCGGACGCCAAGCGTGACGGCCCCGCGGTGACTCTGGCGCAGGAGACGTGGTTCACCCTGAGCTCCTTGCGTGAGCGTTTCCACGGTCTCGAGCAGCTGGCAGTGGAGAGGGTGCGCTATCTCCAGCCTGAGGATGAGGAGATCGCCCAGGGTCGTGACCCCGAACACTTCGAAGCGGAGGCACGCACGCTACGGACCGAGGAGTTCGAGCTGGGTCGCGAGGTCACAGCACTGCGCGAGGCGCTGACCGCTGCGGTCGCCCGCCGCGAGGCCGCTGAAGCCGCCCTCGCCGCGGAGGAGGAGCGGGTAGCCGGCATCGAGCGAGCCCATGCGGATCGGCGTGAGGGGCTTGCGGTCCTTGCGGGCGACGTCAACGCTGCGCAGTCAGCGGTTGCGGCGCGCGAGGCCGAAATCGCACGGCTCACAGACCAGGTGCAGGATGCGCGCCAGCGCAGCGTGGTCGCCCAGGGCGAATTCCAGCGCATCGAAGTCAACGTCGTCGGACTTGACCAGGGCGAACTCGGCCTCGATGCCGAACATGAGGCGGCTCTCGCCATGCTGGCTCAGGCGGATGCGGACGTCGAACGCGTGCAGTCCGAGATCACTGACGTCGATCGTCAGCGAGTCGCGGTCGCTGCCAGATGCGATGCCCTCGAGCTGAGTTTGCGGCGCAGCGATGCGAGCGGAACGCTCCTTGCATCCTCCGAGCGCGTTGCCGGGATGATCGGATCGCTTGCGTCGCTGATCCACGTCGATCCCGGGGCGCAGGCGGCCGTGGCGGCTGTCCTCGGAGACATCGCCGATGCGGTCGTCGTGCGCGGCGTTCGCGGAGCTGTCGAGTCGCTCGTGGTTTTGAAGGAACTCGACGCTGGTCGCGCCACGATCATCGTGGCGGATCAGAGTGCCGGGAACCCATCGTCACCGTCGATCAACCCGCCCTTGGGGCGATGGCTGCGTGAGTCGGTACGCGCCACCGGGGACCTCTCAGCGATCGTCGACCACCTGCTGGGCACGGCGGTCCTCGTTCACGACAGTGAGACAGCTGCTCGTGGTGTCGATGCCGACCCAACCTTGACATGGGTGACCGAGCAGGGGGATGTCTTCCGTCGCGGGCTGATTCGTGGGGGATCAACGGGTGCTCCGAGCCTGGTCGAGGTGCAGGCCGCCCTCGACGAGGCGCGCTCGGACCTGGAGCGGTTGACGCATGCGGCGGAGCGGCTCACGTTCGATCTCTCGTCGGCCCGGGAACGGCAGAGCGCGGCGACCCGCACCGCGGAGGGGACCCTCCGGCAACTGCATGAGTCGGATGCTCAGATGGCGGCGGTCGCTGAGCAATTGGGCATCCTGGGGCAGACGGCTCGATCGGCCGCCGCCGAGGCTGATCGGCTCGAGCGTGCACTCGAAGCGGCCCGGAGCGCGCTGACCTCCGATCGTGAGACCTTGGAGCGCCTCCGCGCGCGACTCGACGCTAGTCAGGGCGAGCCCGAGCCCACCATCGGTACCGACCGTCGCATAGACATGCAGGGCTCCGTAACGGAGGCGAGGACGACCGAGGTCGACGCTCGCCTGGCAGTCCGCACCGCAGAGGAGCGTGTTTCCGCCGTTTCCGAACGTGCGTCGAGACTGGAACGTGACGCAGCGCATGAACGTTCTGCCCGCGCCGCCGCGGTGGAGCGCCGCGAGCGCCGCGCCGCAGCACTCGTCGTCGCCCAGGCCGTCCTCAAGGCGAGCCGTGCCGTAGCCGCTCATATCGACAGGTCGACCCAACTCGCCCATCGTGAGAGGACTGCGATCGAAACCCGTGCGCGCGAGCGTGATCAGACGCTCTCGCAGATCCGTTCCCGCTTGCGTGAATTGGGCACCGAGTCGGACGCGTTGCGCGACAGCGTTCATCGAGACGAGATGGCACGGGCGGAGCAGCGGCTTCGGATCGAACAGCTCGAGGAGCGTGCCCTGTCCGAGTTCGGCGTGGAGGCTGACATCCTCGTCACGGAGTACGGACCGGATCAGCTCGTGCCGCCGAGCGTGACGGCGCCCGGCGATGAGGTCGACCCGAATGCCCCTGCCCCTCAGCCCTACCCCTACGTGCGCTCCGAGCAGGAGCGTCGTCTCGCGGTCGCCGAGAAGGGGCTGGCACTGCTCGGCAGGGTGAATCCGCTCGCGCTCGAGGAATTCACCGCGATGGAGGAGCGTCACCGTTTCCTCACCGAGCAACTCGACGACCTCAAGCGCACCCGCGAGGACCTTCTCGCGATCGTCCGAGAAGTCGATGCCCGTGTGCAGCAGGTCTTCTCCGAGGCATACGCCGATGTTGCACGTGAGTTTGAGGGAGTCTTCGCTCGTCTCTTTCCGGGTGGAGAGGGTCGACTCGTTCTCACCGACCCATCCGACATGCTCACGACGGGCATCGACATTGAAGCTCGGCCTCCCGGGAAGCGCGTCAAGCGCCTGTCGCTGCTCTCAGGCGGGGAGCGATCCCTGACCGCCGTCGCCTTCCTCGTTGCCCTGTTCAAGGCCCGACCCAGTCCGTTCTACGTACTGGACGAGGTGGAGGCCGCCCTCGATGACGTAAATCTCGGCAGGTTGATCGACATCATCGAAGAGTTGCGTGACTCGTCGCAATTGATCGTCATCACCCATCAGAAGCGCACGATGGAGATCGCCGACGCGTTGTACGGCGTTTCGATGCGGGGAGACGGAGTCACACAGATGATCGGCCAGCGACTGAGAGAGCAGGTCAGCGCCTAGGCTGATCGGCCTGGAGGATTTCCATGGACACCTCGCTGTTTCTCGTACTCTCCGTTGTCCTCGCTGGACTGCTGCTCGGCGTCATAGTCGGGCTCCTGCTGCGGCGCTCACGCACCTCGGCACCGGTGCAGACGACCGTGATCGCCGCTCCGGAGACCGCGGAGGAGGTTGCTCCGCTTCCCCCCACCGAAGCGGCGGAGGCGGCCGTGTGGGAGGTCGAGGTCCCTGCCCCCGCGGTTGGTCGCATGCGCCGGCTGCGCGCCCGGCTTGCCCGGTCGCAATCCACCCTCGGGTCCGGGCTCCTGGCGCTCCTGACCCGCGATCGGGTGGATGCCGCGACCTGGGACGAGGTGGAGGAGTTGCTCCTGACCTCCGACCTCGGTGTCGGGCCTACACGGGAGTTGATGGAGCGCCTGCGTTCGCGGGTTCGGGTGGACGGCGGCCATGACCCGAACGAGGTGCGCCGCCTTCTGCGGGAGGAGCTTCTCGCCATGGTGGGGCCCGAGATGAATCGTGAGGTGGCTTCCGTGACGGAAGGGCGTCCCGCGGTGCTGCTCGTCGTCGGGGTCAACGGCACGGGCAAGACGACGACAACGGGGAAGCTCGCACGGGTGCTCATCGCCCAGGACCACACCGTCCTCCTCGGGGCTGCGGACACCTTCCGTGCCGCAGCGGCAGAGCAACTGCAGACCTGGGGGGATCGCGTGGGCGCCCCCGTGGTTCGCGGACCGGAGGGTTCAGACCCGGCCGCCATCGCATTCGACGCGGTGTCCACGGCCGCCGATGCGGAACTTGACGCGGTCATCATCGACACCGCGGGACGCTTACACACGAAAACGGGCCTGATGGATGAGCTCGGAAAAATCAAGCGGGTAGTGGAGAAGCGCAGCGCGGTGGACGAGGTCCTCCTCGTCTTGGATGCGACCACCGGGCAGAACGGCCTCGCCCAGGCGCGGGTCTTCGCCGAGGTGGTCGATGTGACGGGGATCGTCCTGACCAAACTCGATGGCACAGCCAAGGGAGGCATCGTGGTCGCGGTCCAACGCGAGCTCGGCGTCCCGGTCAAACTCGTGGGGCTCGGGGAGGGGCCGGATGACCTCGCCCCCTTCGAGCCCGCCGAGTTCGTCGACGCGCTGATCTCGGACACGTAACAGGCCTGTAACCAGATCGAGGATTTCGTCATGCCCTAGTAATGGGGAGGGGTCCTCGCTGAAACGCGCACACCCGAACCTTGGGCAACTTCGCCGTGATCGGCATGGTGAAGCCCGAGTGACGTAGGGAGGTACGCGTATGGAGACTGCTCTCAATACAGGTGACACAGCGTGGCTGATGACCGCGGCGGCGCTTGTCCTACTGATGATTCCCGGCCTCGCCTTCTTCTATGGCGGGATGGTCAGGTCGAAGTCGGTATTGAACATGTTGATGATGGTGTTCGGCGCCCTGTTCATCGTGGGAGTCCTGTGGGTTCTCGTGGGGTACTCGATCGCCTTCGGCGACTCGTATGGTCAGGCCGGGTGGCTCGGAAACGTGACCCAGTACGCCGGGCTCGAGGGCCTTATGACCGACAATCCGGAGTCGGTGTACCCAGCGATGGCTTTCGTGGCCTTCCAGGCGATGTTCGCCTGCCTGACCGTGGGTCTCATCGCCGGTGCGGTGGCGGATCGAATGAAGTACGCCGCGTGGCTCGTCTTCGCTGGCGTGTGGGCACTCCTCGTGTACTTCCCGGTTGCGCATTGGGTCTTCAATCTCGCCGGAGACAACGGTGGCTGGATCTACAAGCTCGGAGTCATCGACTTTGCGGGGGGTACCGCGGTGCACATCAACGCGGGAATCGCCGGACTCGCCCTCGTCCTCGTACTCGGTAGACGTCTCGGATGGCCACGAACACCGATGCGCCCGAGCAATCTGACGCTGGTGATGATCGGTGCGGGCCTGCTGTGGTTCGGCTGGTTCGGGTTCAATGCCGGTTCAGCCACGGCGGCGAACAACACGGCGGCGGTGGCGTTCCTGAACACCTTCGCAGCCACCTGTGCCGCGGCGCTCGGCTGGCTCCTGACCGAGAAGATCCGCGACGGGAAGGCGACCTCGCTCGGTGCTGCGTCGGGCGTCGTCGCGGGCCTGGTGGCCATCACCCCTGCCTGTGCAGCGGTGAGCCCGCTGGGAGCCATGGCCATTGGGGCGATCGCGGGCGTGCTCTGCGCGTTGGCCGTCGGCCTGAAGTACCGGCTCAAGTACGACGATTCCCTCGACGTCGTGGGCGTCCACCTGGTCGGAGGCCTTGTGGGCACGCTCCTCATCGGGTTCTTCGCCACGGAGGCGTCCCCGACTGGAATCAATGGGCTTCTCTATGGTGGTGGATGGAATCAGCTGTGGTTGCAGTTCGTGGGCGCGGCAGCGGTTCTCGTCTACTCGCTCGTCGTGACGCTGGTGATAGCCCTCGTCATCAAGGCCGTCATCGGCCTTCGGGTCACCGAGGAGCAGGAGGTCTCGGGTGTTGACCTCGCTGAACATGCGGAGTCCGCATAC
>JBILLS010000029.1:0-26212 GCA_044375955.1 Candidatus Nanopelagicales bacterium
GAGTTAGGGGAGTCCGGTGGTGGGGGCGTCTTCGCCGGAGTTGGTCATGCAGGGCGTGCGAGAGCGGAGGAGCAGTAATGAAACTCATCACGGCCATCATCAAGCCTTTCAAACTCGAGGACATCAAGTCCGCTTTGGAGGGACTTGGGATCCAGGGGATGACTGTCTCGGAAGCCTCGGGTTTCGGTCGACAGGGCGGTCACACCGAGGTGTATCGAGGAGCCGAGTACACGGTGGACCTCATTCCGAAGGTGCGCATCGAGGTACTCGTCGATGACATCCAGGCGGACTCGGTGATCGACGCCATCGTCACTGCGGCTCGCACGGGGAAGATCGGTGACGGCAAGGTGTGGGCGACACCCGTGGACACAGTGGTACGCGTCCGCACGGGGGAGAAGGGCGTCGACGCGCTCTGATCGCATGGCGAACCCACCCCAGCAACGCGAGGACGCACGGCGCTCGGATCTCAGTGGTTCCGAGCGCCGTGCGGCTCTTTCTCATGCGACGGACGCGTGGCTCTCTGAAGTATTCGACGACGCCCTCGAGGGGATCGGGATCGCACCGACCAGCGTGTGTCTCGCGGCAGGGGGCAGTTACGGTCGCCGGGAAATCTCGGACCGTAGTGACCTTGATCTGATCCTGCTGCACTCGTCGGTACCGAACATCGACGCCCTCGCCGAGGCTTTGTGGTACCCGATCTGGGATGCGGGCGTGTCGATGGACCACAGCGTGCGCACGCCAGCGGACACGAGACGTCTTGCCCAGTCAGACATCCGAGTTGCACTCGGGGTGATGGACCTGCGTCCGATCGCGGGAGAGTTAGACCTCGTCGATTCGGTGCGCGACTCGGTGCTCTCCGACTGGCGTGCGCAGGCACTCCGTCGCGCACCCGAGCTGCGCGCGCTGGTCATGTCGCGACGTGAACGTGCGGGAGACCTCGCCCAGCGCATCGAGCCGGACTTGAAGGAGTCCTACGGAGGAATCCGCGAGGCGACCATCATCCGCGCAATCGCCGGGTCCTGGCTCGTCGACATCCCCCATGTGCCGTGGGAGGACTCTCTCTCTCGGCTCTTGGACGTGCGGGACGAGCTTCATCGACAGGGACTCGGTGATCGACTCGTGCTCCAGAGCCACTCGGACATCGCCACCGCACTGGGCCACCCCGATCCCGACAGTCTGCTTCGCTCCGTCTACCTCGCAGCCCGACAAATCGCCTACGTCAGCGACCAGGCCTGGCTCCGCCTGGATCGACTACAGCGGCAATCATCTGTGCGCAGGAGTGTGCGTAGAACTCCGACTCGGACTCCGATCGCCAATGGCCTGGTGGTCTCCGACGGCGAGATACACATCGCCCGCGATGTCGACGTACCTGCGGACCACGGGCTTTTGCTCCGGGCTGCCGCCGCGAGCGCCCAACAGCGTTACCCCCTGTCCGAGGCGACGCTCACTCGACTGGCGCAGGAGGCGGTCTTCCCGGAGCGGTGGAGTACCGAGATGCTCGGTTCCTTCGTCTCCCTCCTCGGTGCTGGATCCGGTACGGCGGATGTGTTCGAGGCCCTGGACCAGGCGGGCTTGCTCGTGCGTGTCATGCCTGAGTGGGAGGCAGTCCGTTCCGCACCCCAGCGGGATCCCGTTCACACCTTCACTGTCGACCGCCATCTCGTGATGACAGCCGTTCACGCATCCAGCTTCACCCGTGATGTCCATCGGCCCGACCTCTTATTGATCGGCGCCCTGCTCCACGACATCGGGAAAGCGCGGGGTGGGGACCATTGCGTCGTTGGTGCAGAGCTTGCACCCGGGATCTGTGGTCGTCTGGGCCTCGATGAGCACGACACCGGGGTGATCACCTCCCTGATTCGATGGCACCTGCTACTTCCAGAAATGGCATTGCGTCACGACATCACCGATCCGGCCACATGGGCTGCAGTGCGGGAACGGATCTCGGATCGCGAAACCCTCGAGCTCCTTCTGTGTCTCACCCTTGCCGATCAAAAGGCGACAGGGCCGAGCGTGGATACCGAGTGGAGGGAGCAACTACTGCGCCGTCTCGTCGGTCACGTGGTGGGGGGCGCCGATTCCGGTGAGGTGATACCCGAGCCGTCGGTGGAACAGAGGGAGGTGCTCGGTTCACCGGGTGTCATCGTGACCGCGCGACCCGACGCTGATGGTCTGCTGGTGACGGTCGGTGCACCCGACCGACTCGGATTGCTCTCCATCGTCGCAGGTGTCCTCGCCGCACATCGACTGGAGATCCGGGCGGCGCATGTTGTCACGGTGGGGGATAGTGCGGCCCAGGACTGGCATGTGCGCCCGTTCTTCGGTGATGCTCCTGACCCTGGACGGATTGCAGACGACATCCGTCGAGTCCTGGACGGGTCCACCCACGTGGCGGAGTGGATGGCGCGACGGGCCACCCCGGAACGCCGATCGGACATCGCCCCTCCCCGCGTCCTGGTCAGCCACGCTCCGTCCACCCACACCCGCTTGGAGGTCCGGGCCCACGATGAACCCGGACTTCTCCACCGGATCGCGCGGGTCATCTCCCAGCATGGAGCGGTCATCCGGGGCGCCGTCGTGACCACGGCCGGCTCGGAGGCCGTGGACTCCTTCTTCGTGGTCGATCCGTCGGGGGATCCGCTGGCCCCCGACCACGCGGATCGGGTCGCCGATGCGATCAGCGCCGATCTCGCAGCACCCCCGAACGGTCCCTTGACGCCCTACTGATTACGGTGAACGCGTGTTCGCATCCCTCGCCGATCGGCTGAGCACCACTTTCCGTGGCCTGCGCGGCAAGGGTCGGCTCTCCGAGGAGGACATCGACGTCACGGTTCGGGAAATCCGAACGGCACTTCTCGAGGCCGACGTAGCACTGCCTGTAGTGCGGGACTTCACCGAAGCAATCCGTGAGCGTGCTCGAGGCGCAGAGGTCTCCGGGGCCCTGAATCCCGCGCAGCAGGTCGTCAAGATCGTCCACGAGCAATTGGTGGAGATCCTGGGTGGGGATACCCGACCACTGCGCATGGCCAAGACCGGTCCCACGGTGATCGTGCTGTCCGGACTCCAAGGCTCAGGTAAGACCACGCTTGCCGGGAAACTCGGTCTGCACCTGCGCGGGCAGGGCCACACCCCGCTGCTTGTCGCCGCCGATCTCCAGCGCCCGAATGCAGTCGATCAGTTGCGCATCGTCGCTGAGCAGGCGGGCGTCGCGGTGTTCGCACCGGAGCCGGGCAATGGCGTCGGGGATCCGGTACGTGTTGCACGGGATGCACGGATGTTTGCTGCAGACAAATTGCACGACGTCGTCATCGTGGATACGGCTGGTCGCCTCGCGATCGACGATGAGCTGATGGCAGAGCTTGCGCGCGTCATCCAGGCGGTGGAGCCTGACGACGTTCTCTTCGTCGTCGACTCGATGATCGGTCAGGATGCTGTCACCACGGCGCGGGAATTCGCGGAGCAGATTGGATTCGACGGCGTCGTTCTCACCAAGCTGGACGGTGATGCTCGTGGTGGCGCCGCCCTGTCCATCAGAGGCGTGACCGGGCGTCCGATCCTGTTCGCTTCCGTGGGCGAGAAGCTCGACGACTTCGAGGTCTTCCATCCAGACCGCATGGCCAACCGCATCCTCGATATGGGTGACGTGCTGACTCTGATCGAACAGGCCGAGCGCGCCTTCGACGCCGAGCAGGCCGAGCGCATGGCGCGCAAGGTGAGTCAGGGTGAGGACTTCACTCTGGAGGACTTCCTCGAGCAGATGCAGTCGATCAAGAAGATGGGCTCGCTCGGCAAGATCCTCGGAATGCTGCCGGGCATGGGGGAGATGAAGGCGCAGCTCGACAGCGTGGATGATCGTGAGTTGGACAGGGTGTCAGCCATCATCCAGTCGATGACGCCGGCCGAGCGGCGTGACCCCAAGATCCTTAACGGATCCCGTCGAGCCCGCATCGCACGAGGGTCTGGAACATCAGTGTCCGATGTCAACGGCTTGATCGACCGCTTCGGGCAGGCGCAGAAGATGATGCGTCAGATGGGCGGAGGATCCGGTCTCCCCGGTCTCCCCGGGATGCCGGGGATGACCGGTGGTGGGAAGAAGAGCAAGGGTCGACAGGCCAAGCAGGGCAAGCCGGGGAAGGGTGCCAAGGGGAGAAGCGGGAACCCCGCCAAGCGGGCACTCCAGGGCCAGACGAGCAACGAGCCAGTGGACATGGGCAGCCTGCCACCGGACCTGAAGCGCCTCCTGCAGTAGGCCAGATGACCGGTCGCGGCCGAGGTCTGGCAGACTTGGTGGGCACTCACCGACGACGGGCCCCTCTCACCCCCGATCGGTACCCACGGTTTTCACCGTCGGCGCGTCCCCACGCGTGGATGGTGCGCACCACCCGAGAACACAGGAGAAGTGGTTCGTGGCTGTCAAGATCAAGTTGAAGCGCCTGGGCAAGGTCCACGCGCCGCAGTACCGCATCGTCGTCGCCGATTCCCGCACGGCGCGCAATGGCCGTGCGATCGAGGAGGTTGGCATCTACCAGCCCCTGGACAACCCGAGCGTGATCAAGGTTGATTCCGCCCGCGTGCAGTACTGGCTCGGTGTGGGTGCGCAGCCCACGGAAGCGGTCACCGCGATCCTCAAAGTCACGGGGGACTGGCAGAAGTTCAAGGGACTTCCCGGCGGCGAGGGGACTCTGGAGGTCGCACCGGAGAAGCCCAACAAGATGCTGGCCTTCGAGGCTGCGGTGAAATCGGCGGCCGATGCTCCCAAGACACCGAAGAAGAAGCCAGCCGTTGTCGAGGTCGTCGAAGAGGTCGCGGACACGGTGGTCGCAGCGGTGGAGGAGGTCGTCGAGACCGTCACCGACGCTGTCGAGGAGGCCGTTCACGCCGTCGAGGAGGCCGTTGAGCGCGTGGTCGAGGGCGCGAAGGACGAGTCCGCGGAGAAGAGCGACTGATGCTCGACGAAGCCCTGGGCCACCTGGTGCGCGGCATCGTCGACAACCCTGAGGACGTGCACGTCCAGCAGAAGAGTGGGCGTCGGGGTATGAGTCTGAACGTAAGCGTCAACCCCGAGGACATGGGACGCGTGATAGGCAGGAGCGGTCGCACCGCCACCGCTTTACGCACCGTCATCGCGGCGATCAATTCCGGCCGCGGAGTGCGAATCGACTTCCTCGATACCACCGAACGGTAGAGCCCATGCAGGTGGTGATCGGTCGCATCGGCCGACCCCACGGCATCCGCGGCGACGTCATGGTCGAACCACGCACGGATGAACCCGAGATCCGCTTCGCTCCCGGTGCCGCTGTTGAGGACGAGCAGGGGCGCACCCTGATCGTCGAGAGCAGTGGATCGCATTCAGGCCGACTCAGGGTGAAGTTCCTGGGCATTGACGACCGCGATGGTGCAGAAGGCCTTCGTGGGCGCATCCTCCATATCGAGCGGGCAGACGATGCGCGACCAGATGATCCGGATGAGTTCTACGACACAGAGTTGATCGGGATGCGTGCGATCCTGCTGGAAGGCTCCGAGGTCGGGGTCGTACGCGATGTCCTCCACCTACCCGGGCAGGACCTCCTCGCGATCGACCACGATGGTCGCGAGGTCCTCGTCCCGTTCGTGGCGGACTTCGTTCCATCGGTGAATCTCGCCGCGCGGGTGATCACGCTCACGCCGCCGCCCGGTCTGCTGGACTCCTGATGCGCATCGACATCGTGACGGTTTTTCCGGAGTACCTCCGGCCCCTGGAGATCTCGTTGATCGGGAAGGCTCGCGCGGCCGGACTTCTCGACGTGCGTGTGCACGACCTTCGTGAGTGGGCAACCGATCGGCACCGCTCCGTGGATGACTCTCCCTACGGCGGCGGCCCCGGCATGGTGATGCGGGCCGACGTGTGGGGAGCGGCACTGGATGGAATCCGTGCGTCGGGGGAGCTGGATCCCCTTCTCGTCATCCCCACACCGTCCGGACGTCCGCTGGATCATCGCGCGGCGATGAGTCTGAGTCACGTGGAGTGGAGCGTCATCGCGTGCGGACGATACGAGGGGATCGATGCCCGCGTCGGAGCGCACTACGGGGGGCAGGACGACTGGCGCGGTGTCTACGAAGTCTCGCTGGGGGACTACGTGGTTGCGGGGGGTGAGGTGGCGGCCCTCGTCCTGGTCGAGGCGGTCGGGCGGCTCATCCCGGGTGTGCTCGGTAACGACGAAAGCTCGCATCGGGATTCCTTCGGCGAGGGATGCGCGGGTCTGCTGGAGTCACCCACGTACACCCGGCCCGAGGAGTGGAGGGGGCTCCGGGTGCCGGAGGTCCTCCTGAGTGGTGACCACGCCCGTGTCGCGAGCTGGCGGGAGCGTGAGGCGGAGCGCCGGACCGCCGAGATGCGGCCCGGTCTGCTCGACCCCGGGTTGGACTGACGGGGAGGTCCATGTGGCAGACTGACGCCTCGCCCGCGATCTGCCACACAGGATCGGGCACGAACCAGACACACCCGTAGACCGCAGGCGCAGGCGCCTGGAGGAAGAGATAGCCATGAAGACGCTCGATCCTGTAGATGCCGGTTCCTTGAAGTCCGGTATCCCGGACTTCCGTCCCGGCGACACCGTCAAGGTCCACGTGAAGGTCGTCGAGGGCAACAAGACTCGTGTCCAGATCTTCCAGGGCCAGGTCGTTGGACGCTCCGGCTCCGGCGTGAACGAGACGTTCACCGTGCGCAAGGTCTCCTACGGTGTGGGTGTCGAGCGCATCTTCCCGGTGCACACCCCGATCATCGAGAAGATTGAGGTCGTGACCAGGGGCGATGTTCGTCGCGCGAAGCTCTACTACCTCCGCGATCTCCGCGGTAAGGCTGCCAAGATTCGCGAGAAGCGCGAAAACACTAAGCCCGAGGAATAACCCTTGGCCGACGGACGTCGGCGACCATGGTGGGACCTTCCTGTCACCATCGCCGTCGCGATCGGGATCGTTCTCCTCATCACCACCTTCGTGGTGAAGCCCTTCTCCATTCCGTCGGGGTCGATGGAGAACACCCTCCAGATCGGTGATCGGATCCTGGTGAACCGGCTCGTGTATCACACTCGCCCGATAGTCCGTGGCGATGTGGTCGTGTTCGATGGCACAGATTCCTTCGTACCCGCGTCGGCGGTCCCCGATCGCAATCCGTTGTTCGGCGCAATCGCATACTTAGCCCAATCCTTCGGACTGATGGCACCGGACAACACCGACTTCGTCAAGCGGGTCATCGGTGTCGGGGGCGATCGCGTGACCTGTTGTGACGCGTCCGGCCGCGTCCTCGTCAACGGCACACCCCTGGAGGAAGAGGAGTACCTGTTCCCCGGAGACTCGCCGAGCACGCAACCATTCGATGTGGAGGTCCCACCGGGCATGCTGTGGGTCATGGGTGATCATCGGTCGAACTCCTCCGACTCCCGATTTCACCTGGGGGATCCCGGCGGAGGTTTCGTCCCGGAGAGTCGTGTCGTCGGTCGGGCGATGAACGTGTTGTGGCCGATTACTCGCGTCGACTCCATCGATATCCCGTTGACCTTCGACAGGCTCCGCTGATGGCGGTGCCGGCGCGAGAACCCGAGAACCCTCACGAGTCGGTGCCTGATTCTGCGAGTGTCGAGCAGTCGCGCGGTGGCAAGCACGCAGCGGTGGCGAAGGAGCGGTCCCGTGGTTGGCGCGCCGTCCGTGAATTCGTGGTCATCATCGTGATCGCGCTGGGGCTCTCGGCCGTGGTGCGCGCCTTCGTGGTCCAGGCCTTCTATGTGCCCAGCGCATCCATGGAGGAGACGCTGCTCGTCAACGACCGGATCATCGCCTCACGCGTCACCACCGAACTGGCGGGAGTCTCACGTGGGGAGATCGTGGTTTTCAAGGATCCGTCCACCTGGTTGCCCGAGCCACCACCACCCCCGGGGGGTCCCCTGGGCTGGGTTCAGCAGGCATTGACTTTCGTTGGCGTTCTGCCCAGCGATTCTGGGAAGGACCTCGTCAAGCGTGTGATCGGCGTCGGGGGCGACCGCGTCGCATGCTGCGATGCCGAAGGTCGTATCGTCGTCAACGGTGTCCCCTTGGACGAGGACTACATCATCGGCCCGACAGATCAGGTCCTCTTCGACGTCACGGTCCCTCAAGATTCGGTCTTCGTGCTAGGCGATAACCGGGGTGACTCCCGGGATTCCCGCTTCCATCTCGATGAAGACTTCGGGGCCGTACCCGTCGATAATGTCGTCGGCCGCGTGGTCGTCGTGATGTGGCCATTCGATCGCCTTGGTATCGAATCGATTCCGAGTATTTTCGGTAATCCGGCACTTGACATGCAGTGATGGCCGCTCCGACCCTGCGTCTCGAGCGACGCGTCCTGCGGGAGGGTGCACGGCACGTCGCGTGCGTGGATGAGGTGGGTCGTGGGGCCATCGCGGGTCCGGTTGCCGTCGGTGTCGTGCTCGTCTCGAGGGAGAGTGGGCGACCCCCGTCGGGAATCCGGGACAGCAAGCTCCTGACCCCGGCGAGTCGGGAGCGGCTGCGACCTCGCATCGAGGCATGGGCAGCCGATGTCGCCGTAGGTCATGCGACGCCACTCGAGATCGATCGCGACGGAATCGTGACGGCGATGCGTCTTGCCACCATGCGCGCACTCGAGGAACTCGACTGTGTGCCTGATGCAATCCTGTTAGACGGATCCCATGATTACCTCAGCCCACGCGGACAGGGAACCCTGTTCGGGGAGGCGGAGAACCACGACCTGCCGCCCGTGACGTTGATCGTCCGTGGAGATCAGCGCTGTGTAGGAGTAGCG
Source organism: Candidatus Nanopelagicales bacterium (assembly GCA_044375955.1). GTDB lineage: Bacteria > Actinomycetota > Actinomycetes > S36-B12 > S36-B12 > VGCC01. Next base: position 8,795 of record JBILLS010000029.1, read on the forward strand.
GCCGCGAGCATCATGGCCAAGTGCATGCGTGATGACACCATGCGCCAGTTGGCGCTCGCGCACCCGGCGTACGAATGGGATCAGAACAAGGGGTACGGGACGCGAAGTCATCTGGAGGCCATCGGGATCCATGGACTGACCACGCACCATCGAAGGAGTTGGCGCATCGAGGTGCCCACGTGATCGATCCACAGGCGGCTATCCCCAGCACCGCGTAAAGGCCTTGCCTACCCCTGCACCCCACAGGACAGTCGGGGGGTGGCAGATGCATCCGACCCCGTGTCGATGGCGCCGAAGGATGCCCTCGGCGCCTACGGCGAGGGCCTCGCCGCGGACTTTCTCCGAGGTCAGGGCATGGTCATCCTCCATCGCAATTGGCGGTGCGATGCCGGTGAACTGGATGTGGTCGCGCGCGATGGTGATGCGTTGGTCATCTGCGAGGTCAAGACCCGGCGCTCAATCTCTCACGGGACGCCACTCGAAGCTGTGGGCCGTCGCAAGATGGGAAAGCTGCGCCATTTGGCACTTCGGTACGTAAGCGAGCAGCGCATCGGTCCGCGAGTAATCCGCTTCGACGTTGTCGGGATCATCCAGCCCTGGGATGGTCCACCCATCGTCCAACACGTCCGGAACGTGTGACATGGGCCTCGCGCGATCGTGCGGTGCTGTTCTCGACGGCGTGCGAGGCGTACCGATCGACATCGAGGTCCATGTGGGTCCCGGCCTACCCTCGGTGGGGATCGTCGGCCTCCCGGGTGCGTCGGTAAACGAGGCTCGCTGGCGGATCCGCAGCGCGATCCAGAACTCGGGCCATTCGTGGCCCGATACCCGCGTCACGGTCAGCCTGGCGCCCTCCGAACTCCCCAAACACGGCGCGGGACTCGACCTACCGATGGCCGTCGCCATCCTCGCCGCCGCGGGTCGGATCGAGATCGACGGCCTTGGGCATGTGGGCCTCATCGGAGAGCTCGCCCTCGACGGGGGAATCCGACCCGTACGTGGCGCACTTGCACTCGCCCTGAGCCTGGGTGAGCGCGGGTGTCGCAGTGTGATCGTGCCTCGCCGAAACTCGGCCGAGTGCGGAGTGCTCCCGGGCCTGGTGGTCTACGCCGTGGATTCGCTGTCCGACACGCTGAACACACTCGCGGGGGAGGGCGTGCCGATGCGCGCTCCCATCGAGTCGGTCACCGAGCCCCGTGACCACCTCGACCTCGGGGATGTGAAGGGTCAGTCGCATGCGCGATGGGCACTGGAGGTGGCCGCCGCCGGAGGTCATCACCTCCTGCTGACCGGGAACCCCGGAGTCGGCAAGACGATGTTGGCCGAGCGGCTCCCCGGACTTCTACCGGACTTGGACGACGACGCATCGCGTGAGGTCACGGCGATCCATTCGGTCGCCGGGCTGACCCACGACCGGCTGGTTCGCCGGCCACCGTTCCAGGCTCCGCACTGCAGTGCATCCTCAGCTGCAGTTCTCGGCTCGGTGCGTCGCTCCGGGGTGGTTCCGGGGGCCGTCACATTGGCGCATCGCGGCGTCCTCTTCTTGGACGAGGCCCCCGAGTTCCATCGCGACGTCATTGAGGGATTGCGTCAACCGATGGAATCCCGCACCATCGCTATCCATCGAGCCGGCTGGCTGGGCTCCCTTCCGGCGGATGTTCAGATGGTTCTCGCGGCGAACCCGTGTCCCTGCGGCCACTACAACGAATCCGCCAAGGAGCGGTGCACATGCAAGCCCGACAGGATCCGCACCTACCAGTACCGGATCTCCGGGCCCGTGCGCAGTCGGCTGGACATCGGGGTGAATATGTCCGGTGTCGAGGCATCGTCGCTCGGCTCGGAGGGATCGCACGAAGTACGCGATCGAGTGATCGAGGCGCGCCACCGCGCGGCTCACCGCTTGGCCGGATACGGCATCACCCTGAACTGTCGTGTCCCGGTCAGTGTCCTGACGCGCGAACTCGCCGTCCATGCTGCGGCCGACGACATCATGGGTGATCTCGCGGCTCGAGGGTTGCGCGGACTTCATCGGTCCCTACGCGTGGCGTGGACTATCGCCGATCTTCGTGCCCATGACCGACCTACGCGCGATGATCTCCGGGAAGCCGTCGACCTCTACCGCGCAGCCCAGCACGTGGGGACCATGTGAGGGACGCCGACATCGACCACTGGTGCGCGGACGAACGCCGTGCCCGCTTCGCGTTGGCGCACGTGTGTGATCCTGCCGACGCGATCATCGACGGACACTGCTCCAGGCGTGGTGCCGGTGCGACCCTGGCCCGCTTATTGGCGGGGGCGATTGCGCACCGTGATCGGGAGGTGTACGCCCTGCGCTGGGCGCGCTGTCACCTCGAGTCGGAGTTGTCCCGAGCCCAGGAGCGTGGTGTGCGCTGGCTGGTCCGCGGCGACCCCGAGTGGCCAGCGGGGCTCGACCAGGTGGGCGTGCTCGCCCCGCATGTCATCTGGGTACGTGGTCAATCCGGGCTATCCCGGATATGCGACCTCTCGCTTGCCCTGGTGGGTGCACGCGCCTGCACGCACTACGGAGCGGACGTGGCGCGCTCGTGGGCCGCGGAGCTTGCGGCCTCGGGGGTCACCGTCATCTCGGGCGGAGCATTCGGGATTGACGCGGCTGCGCACCGGGGAGCACTGGCGACGGGTAGAACCGTCCTCATCACCGCCGGAGGAGTCGACGTGCCCTACCCGCGGGCTCACGTCGGACTGTTCGATGCGGTGATGGAGCGTGGATGTGTCGTGTCGGAGAGCCCCCTCGGATCCGCGGTACGCCGCGCTCGGTTCCTCACCCGGAATCGGTTGATCGCAGCCGCCGCCCGAGGAACGCTGATCGTCGAGGCCGCCCAGAGATCCGGTTCGCTGAGTACTGCCCGTCACGCGGCTGAGCTGGGTCGTCCGGTGTTGGCTGTGCCCGGGCCGGTCACCTCGGCACTGTCCAACGGATGTCACCGACTCATCGTCGATCGTCGCGCGGAATTGGTGACCAGTGCGCGCGACGTCCTGTCACTACTCGTTGCCACGGACGAGCCGCGTACACAGGAGCCTTGGTCACGCCTATCCGAGGCGCAGAGAGCCCTCCTTGATGCCCTCCCGCAATCCCGAGGTGCGACCGTGGACGACCTCATGGTCACGAGTGGCCTGACGCGTGCCCAGGTGGAACGCACTATCCAAGAACTCACCAACATGGCCCGGCTTTTCGTGGACGAGGGTGGCCGGTCACGGCGATCGGGGTGACTTGAGGATGGTGCGTGCCCGCAGGAACTCGAGTGGATCCACGTACACCCCGTCCATCCGGATACCCAGATGAAGGCAGGTGCAGTGTCCGTGGCGGCGACCGAGATGACCGATGACCTCCCCGGGTGCCACGTGCGAGCCCGGGGAGACGATGGCGTGGACCGGCTGGTACGTGGACGTGACCGACCCCGTCCGGATACTCACGGTGGCGACTCCGGCGACCGCTCCGGCGAAACTGACGGTGCCCGCGTGGGCGGCGCGCACCGCCGAACCGGGACCCGCCTGGATGTCGACCCCCCGATGCCCCTGTCCATATGCGTGCGACGGGGCCTGGAAGGGCGTCACCACCGGGCCGGCCACCGGCCAGACCCAGGCGAGGGCGGTCAGGAGGGCGGCGATGGCGGGCATGGGAGAACGGTGCCCCGAGCGAGCCCCCTGCGCACCGGCCTGGGACCACGAGCCTCCGGGCGCACGCCCTGTGGAGGATGCCGGGGCGGGACGCCGTAGACTCGGGTGGCCCCTCCGGGGGTGCACCACACATTTCGCGTGGCCCATGCCAATAGGCCTGTCCGCCCCTGCGGTCCTCTTCGGAGGTGCGGGCGGCAGGGGCCACCAGGGATCGTCCCGCCGGGACGATCGTCAACCGTCGCCCCACCACGGTGGAGCCACACGGGCGCGAGCCCGAAGGAGTTCGTCATGGCTGTCGTCACCATGCGCCAGTTGCTCGAGAGCGGTGTCCACTTCGGTCACCAGACGCGGCGCTGGAATCCGAAGATGAAGCGTTTCATCTTCACCGAACGTAATGGCATCTACATCATCGATCTGCAGCAATCGCTGTCCTACATCGATCGTGCCTACGAATACGTCAAGGAGACCGTCGCCCACGGCGGAACCATCATGTTCGTGGGAACCAAGAAGCAGGGCCAGGAGGCCATCGCCGAGCAGGCGGCTCGCGTGGGGATGCCCTACGTCAACCAGCGCTGGCTCGGTGGCCTGCTCACCAACTTCAGTACTGTCCACAAGCGTCTCCAGCGCCTCAAGGAACTCGAGGAGATCAACTTCGACGATGTGTCCGGGTCCGGGATGACCAAGAAGGAACTGCTGATGATGCGGCGCGAGAAGGAGAAGCTCGAGCGCACCTTGGGCGGTATCCGCGACATGGCGAAGATCCCGTCTGCGATCTGGGTCGTCGACACCAAGAAGGAGCACATCGCGGTCGGAGAAGCGCGCAAATTGGGTATCCCCGTCATTGCGGTGCTCGACACGAACTGCGACCCGGACGAGGTCGATTTCCCGATACCGGGCAACGACGATGCCATCCGCTCGGTCGCCTTGCTGACGCGGGTGATCGCGGATGCCGTGGCCGAGGGTCTCATCGCGCGCGCCGGGGTGGCTGCATCCTCGGGGACAGTAGCCGAGGAGCCTCTCGCTGAGTGGGAGCGCGAGTTGCTCACTGGGAGTGCCGCCACGGAATCCACGGACGAGACCACCCAGGAATAGTCCTCACATCATGGGCGCCTCGCGCCCGAGCGGAAAGGTTGGACATGACGACGATCAGCGCGGCTGACGTGAAGCGCCTGCGTGACATCACCTCTGCGGGGATGATGGAGTGCAAGAAGGCCCTCGAGGAGAGCGGCGGTGATTTCGACAAGGCCGTGGAGATCCTCCGTATCTCCGGTGCGGCGAAGGCTGCCAAGCGCGGTGCCGAGCGCACGGCATCGAACGGCCTCGTCGCGGCGGAGGACAACGCCCTGATCGAGTTGCTCTGCGAGACCGATTTCGTCGCCAAGAGCGAGGACTTCCAGGCCCTCGCGGGCGCGATCGCATCGGCCGCCAGCGCTCACCAGGTGGGCGACCGCGAGCAACTCCTCGCGGTGAGTCTGCCGAGCGGCCGGACGGTCACCGAGTCCATCGCGGACCTGGCCGGCGTCATCGGTGAAAAGCTCGAACTTGGGCGGGTCGCTGTCGTGTCCGCGCCGGCGACCGTGTATCTCCACCGTCGCGCCTCGGACCTTCCACCGCAGGTGGGGGTCCTCGTCTCCTACACGGGTGACGAAGAGGTCGCTCGCGGTGCAGCGATGCAGATCGCAGCGATGCGACCGCACTACCTGACCCGCGATCAGGTTCCGGCCGAGACCGTGGAGAACGAGCGTCGGATCGCCGAGGCCACCGCGAAGGAAGAGGGTAAGCCGGAAGCAGCGCTGCCTAAGATCGTGGAGGGCCGGGTGAACTCGTTCTTCCGGGACACGGTTCTCCTCGAGCAGGTGAGTGTCGTGGACAACAAGAAGACCGTCGCCCAGGTCCTCGCCGACTCTGGGACCGATGTAACAGCGTTCGCCCGCTTCGAACCCGGACAGGCCTGAGCGGGAGGGGCAATGGGTTCAGGGTCGATTCAGCCGACGCTCGAGGGCACCATCGATACCTGGCCTGGTGCCCCGGAAGGTGGTTGGAAGCGGGTCCTGCTCAAACTCAGCGGTGAGGCCTTCGCCGGTGGAGGGGGACTCGGGGTCGATCCGGATGTTGTGGCCTCCATCGCCCGTCAGATAGCCGCGGTGGTCCACTCGGGTGCGCAGGTGGCGGTGGTCATCGGCGGAGGGAATTACTTCCGGGGAGCCCAACTCTCCGACCGTGGCATGGATCGTGCGCGAGCGGACTACATGGGAATGCTCGGGACGGTGATGAACTGCCTCGCGCTTCAGGATTTCTGCGAGAAGGCGGGTATCGAGACCCGAGTCCAGACCGCCATCGCCATGGGCCAGGTCGCCGAGCCGTACATCCCGCGGCGAGCGATCCGCCACCTCGAGAAGGGGCGCGTGGTGATCTTCGGCGCCGGGCTGGGGCAGCCCTACTTCTCCACGGACACGACGGCCGCCCAGCGCGCCCTGGAGGTCGGGGCCGAAGTGGTCCTCATGGCCAAGGGAGTGGACGGCGTGTATGACGCCGATCCTCGAACCCACGCCGACGCCCAACGCTTCGACGTCCTCACCCCGGCCGAGGTGCTCCAGCGGAACTTGAAAGTCGCGGATGCGACCGCCATCTCGCTTTGTCAGGACAACGGCCTGCCCATCGTTGTTTTCAACCTGCTCGTGGAAGGGAACATCGCGCGCGCGGTGCGAGGAGAACGCATCGGAACGCTAATCTCCCAATCGGGGTCGTGAAGGAGTACATCTGATGAGCGAAGAGATCGATCTGACGCTGCTCGAGGCAGCGGAGAAGATGGACAAGGCGATCGAGGTCGCCCGTGAGGATTTCGCGACTATCCGCACGGGGCGCGCGAACCCGGCCATGTTCAGCAAGATCCTCGTCGACTACTACGGAACCCCCACTCCGATCAATCAACTCGCCTCGTTTCAGACGCCCGAGGCGCGGATGATCATCATCACTCCCTACGACAAGGGCGCCACGTCGGGAATCGAGAAGGCCCTGCGGGAGAGTGATCTCGGAATCAACCCAACCACCGATGGCGCCATCATTCGGGTCGTTCTGCCTCAGCTGACCGAAGAGCGACGCAAGGAGTACATCAAGGTCGCGCGAACCAAGGCGGAGGATTCCCGAATCTCCATCCGCAACATCCGCCGTCACGCCAAGGACACCTTGGACCGGCTGCAGAAGGACGGCGACGCGGGTGAGGACGACGTCCGGCGTGCCGAGAAGGCACTGGATGACCTGACGCACAAGCATGTCGAGCACGTCGACGAAATCTTGAAGCACAAAGAAGCAGAACTGCTCGAGGTCTGACGTGACGGAAACCAGGTCCGGCTCGCGCGCGGGGCGGAATCTCCCCGCAGCCATCGCCTCGAGCCTGGTTCTGGGCGCCCTCGTCCTGGTGAGCCTCTTCACGCAGAAGTGGCTCTTCGTGCTTGTCGTCATCGCAGCGCTGGTCATCGCGAGCCGGGAGCTCGTCAGTGCCTTCCAGGGTGCAGGAATCCGCATCGCCCGGACGCCGGTGTACGCGGCCGCGGTTGTGCTTCCCGCCGTCGCCTACGTCTGGGGCACGACCCTGCAATTGGCTGTCCTGGGGGTCGCCGTCCTGCTGTCCATGCTCTGGCGGATTCGCCGCGGGTTCGAGGGTTACGTCAAGGACACCGCGGCGACCATTTTCACCATTGTGTACCTGCCGTTCATGGCGGGCTTCCTCATGCTGACCCTCGCTGCCGACGACGGTCCGATGCGCGTCGTCGTCTTCATCCTCCTCACCATGGGTAACGACGTCGGCGGCTACGCCGTCGGCGTGCTGGTCGGACGACACCCCATCGCGAAGGACATCAGTCCGAAGAAGTCCTGGGAGGGGCTGGCCGGTTCCTTCATCGTCCAGGCCCTGGTCGGAGCACTCGCCTTCACATACCTGCTCGATGCGGCCTGGTGGCAGGGAGTCGTCGCAGGTGTCGTCCTGACCGTGACCGCTACTGCGGGCGACTTCGCCGAGAGTGCACTCAAGCGAGATCTCGGTGTCAAAGACATGGGCAGTCTCCTGCCGGGCCATGGCGGAATGATGGATCGACTCGACTCGCTCGTGCCCAACGCCTTCGCGTCCTGGGCACTGTTCACGCTCTTCCTCGGATCCGGTATCGCGTCATGACCATCACTCTCGACGCGCCCACGCGTGGGCGCCCGCCGGAGCATCTCCTGGATCGGGATCCAGCTGGGCGGCGTGCGATGGTGACGGAGCGGGGACTTCCGGGCTACCGGGCCGACCAGGCATCGCGCCACCTGCTGGCCCGATACGAATTCGATCCGCTCACGTGGACGGATCTACCCGCTTCCGAGCGCGAGTCCATGCGCACACTCGTTCCGGAGCTGCTCACGTCCATCCGAACCCTCGAGTGCGACGGTGGCGCGACGGTCAAGACCTTGTACCGGCTGCATGATGGCTCGCTGGTCGAGTCCGTGCTGATGCGCTACCCGGATCGGGTCACGATGTGCATCTCTTCGCAGGCGGGCTGTGGGATGAACTGTCCCTTCTGTGCGACCGGACAGGCAGGCTTGACGAGGAATCTGTCCACGAGCGAGATCGTTGGACAGGTCCTGCATGGTGCGCGGGCTCTGGCGTCGGGGCTGATCGCGGGAGGCCCGGGACGAGTCAGCAACGTCGTCTTCATGGGCATGGGGGAGCCCTTGGCGAATTACGCCTCGGTGATCGGTGCCCTCCATTGCCTGGTGGATCCGATTCCGGCCGGAATGGGCATGAGTGCGCGAGGGATCACCGTGTCCACCGTGGGCCTGGTGCCCCGCATCCGACAACTCGCGGGCGAGGGGCTACCGGTGACCCTGGCGGTCTCCCTGCATGCCCCCGACGACGAGCTTCGGGACACACTCGTTCCGATCAATACTCGCTGGCCCGTACGGGAGGTGCTCTCCGCCGCGTGGGAGTACGCCGAGGTGACAGGTCGACGGATCAGCATCGAGTATGCGCTCATCCGCGACGTCAACGATCAACCGGAACGGGCGGCCGCACTCGCTGATCTTCTGGCAGGTCACCTCGTGCATGTGAATGTGATCCCACTCAACCCGACGCCCGGATCTCCCTGGACGGCGTCGAGCCCCGAGCGTGAGCGGGAGTTCGTGCGCATCGTCCGCGATCGAGGGGTCGCGATCACGGTGCGCGATACCCGGGGTCGGGAGATCGACGGGGCTTGCGGTCAACTCGCCGCACTTGCTTAACTCTGGCGCGCCTCGATCACGGCACTGACCGCGGTGATGGTGTTCTGCCGATGGATGTTGTGCCAGCGCACGGTGCCGGCGATGTCTCCGCGTCGTAAAGCCTCGAGTATCTCGATATGTTCATCGTGGATGCGGTCTCGGTTGGGTGCCGATGCGAAGTAGACGGACCTGTAGGCCTCGGTAGCGTCCCAGAGCTGCCGGATCAGCCTCACCAACCTGGGCATGCCGCTGAACTCGAAGAGGGCGAAGTGGAAACGCCTATTCGCCTCGGAGATCATCCGTACGTCGTCCTCACGGATGGCATTGTCGACCGCGACCATCAGATCGCTGAGGGCGTCGCAGTCCTCGGATGTCAGCATGGGGACCGCATGCTCGAGGGCCTCGGTCTCGAGGATCTCGCGAAGGCGGTACACCTCCAGTAGGTCGTCGGTACTCAATCGGGTGACGAAGTAGCCGCGGTGGGGGTGGTAGGTGACATGGCCCTCCGCTTCCAGGACCTTGAGCGCCTCGCGCAGGGGCACACGACTGACACCGAGACGTTCGGCGAGAGCCTCCTGGACAAGTTGCTCCCCGGGCTCGAAGTGGCCGGTGATGAGGTCGCCTCGCAGGGCGCGAAGGACCCCCTCCTGTGCAGTGGTCACGGACTAGCCATCCAATCCGAGTCGATCCACGATCCTCGCGGTGTCCTCGCCGAGTTGTGGGGGTCGTGTGCGATACGTGGCTGGTGTCCGCGATAGACGGAAGGGGGGTGCCACGTGCGCTACGGGATCGGTCGGATCCGCCGGCGGTGACTGGGGTGCCAGATCGAGTGTGCGTGCAAGGTCGAGACCCTGGGCGACGGTGTTGATGGGCCCGCAGGGAACCCCGGCGCGCGTGAGTGACTCGTGCCACTGCTCTGCGGATCGCTGCCGCAGGACGGAGGTGAGGAGTTCCCGGAGCGCATCGCGGTGGGCGACGCGGACAGGATTGGAGTCGAATCGTGGGTCCGCTGCCCATTCGGGGTGTCCCAGGACCGTGCACAGGGATCTGAATTGCTGATTGTTTCCCACCGCGATGACGAGCGGACGATCTGCCGTTGTGTAGACCTCGTAAGGCGCGATGGACGGGTGTGCGTTCCCCAGGAGTCCGGGCACGATTCCGGCTCCGAGCACGGACGATGCCTGATTCACCAGAGCACTCAGCGCACTCGACAGGAGGTTTACCTGCACGTGCTGCCCGACTCCCGACAGGTCACGTTCGTGAAGGGCCGCCAGGATTGCCACGCACGCATGTAGTCCGGTCAGTACATCCACGACCGCGACTCCGACCTTCATCGGTTCCTGGTCGCCGGTGATGCTCATCAGGCCACTGGCCGCCTGCACGAGAAGGTCGTATCCCGGGAATCCCGCCCCGGAGCCAGAGCCGAAACCGCTGATGGAGCAGTAGATCGCACGTGGGTTCCGAGTGGCCACGGCGGTGTAGTCAAGGCCGAAGGTGGTGAGGGATCCGACCTTGAAGTTCTCAACGATGACGTCTGCCTGGTCCACAAGCCGGTGGAGGCGGGCGAGATCCGCCTGGTCGTGCAGATCCGCTACCAGGGATTCCTTGTTCCTATTCACGGAGTGGAAATAGGTGGAGAGCCCATCGGACGCGAAGGGGGGACCCCATGCGCGGGTGTCATCACCGGACTCGGGGCGTTCGACCTTGATGACCGTGGCTCCCAAATCTGCCAGGAGCATCGTGCAGTACGGACCAGCCAGCACCCGCGAGAGATCGGCGACGAGGAGACCCTGGAGTGGGCCGACCATCAGCGGAACGCGGCAATCCCTGTGAGGGCCTCGCCGATCACCAGCGTATGCATTTCGTTGGTGCCCTCGTATGTGTACACGGATTCGAGATTGTTCATGTGGCGGATGATCGGGTACTCCAGCGTGATGCCGTTACCGCCCAGGATGCCCCGCGTCTCGCGAGCAATGTCGAGTGCAACCCGCGCATTGTTCATCTTGCCGATGGAGACCTGTTCTGGGCGCAGGGTGCCGGCCTCCTTGAGGCGACCCAAGTGCAGGGCGAGCAGCATCGCATTGCCGAGTGCCACGGTCATGTCGGCGAGTTTGCGCTGCGTCAACTGGTAGGCGGCAATCGGTTTGCCGAACTGCTCACGATCAATGGAGTAGTCGATAGCGGTTTCGAGACAGTCGCGTCCCGCTCCGACGGTTCCGAAGATGATTCCGAAGCGTGCTTCGTTGAGGCAGCTAAGCGGTCCCCGTAGTCCGACGACACCCGGAAGGACGGCATCGGCGGGGAGACGGACGTTGTCGAAGACCAACTCTGCTGTGACTGAGGCGCGCAGGGACATCTTGTGCTTGACGTCGTTCGCGGTGAACCCGGGCAGATCCGTGGGGACGATGAAGCCGCGGATGCCCTCATCGGTCTGTGCCCAGACGATCGCCAGATCAGCGACGGTTCCGTTCGTGATCCACATCTTCGAGCCATTGAGAAGCCAGTCTTCACCGTCGCGCTTTGCGGAGCTGCGCATCCCGGAGGGGTTCGAGCCGTAGTCGGCCTCGGTGAGCCCGAAGCAGCCGATCAGGTCGCCTGACGCCATGCCCGGAAGCCACTGATTCTTCTGCTCCTCGGATCCGAATGCATGGATCGCATACATGGCGAGGGAGCCTTGGACGCTGACCATGGACCGAATCCCGGAGTCTCCAGCCTCGAGTTCGAGGTCGGCGAGGCCGTATGGAACCGCGGACACGCCTGCGCAGCCGTACCCCTCGAGGTGCATGCCCATAAGCCCGAGTGCACCGCACTCCTTGGCCAGGTCGCGGGTCGGGAGGTGACCCTTCTCGAACCATTCGGCGACGTTCGGCTTGATCGTGGAGTCGACGAAGGAGCGAACGACATCGCGGATGGCCTTCTCCTCCTCCGACAGGAGGGAGTCGATGGCGTACAGGGCGAAGGGATCTTGCGGTGCCTTACTCATCGGACCTCCGGGCGCAGGATTGGATCCAATCCTAGTGTCATCCGCCAAGCAGGCGTTGGACGATGTTCGCGGTGACCGGTGTGCGACCCCGCCTCTCCTCCACCGCATCGGCGCGGGACATCACCTGGAGACCGACGTTGACGCCCAGCCAGCGCAGGGGCTCGGGCTCCCAGCGCGGTGACCGATGCCCCACCCAGGGGAGGTGCGTGCGGGGGGAGTCCACCTCGGTGATGAGGTCGGCGAGGGTCCGACCGCCCAGATAGGACGTGGTGACACCGTCCCCGACGTAGCCCCCGCTCCACCCCAGGCCCGTGTCGCGATCGAGACCGCAACTGGGCCACCAGTCGCGGGCGACGCCGAGGGGCCCACCCCAGGTGTGGGTGACCTGATGGCCGCGCAGCACCGGGAAGATGTCGACGAGTGTCGCCCAGAGCGCGCGGTGGATCCTCGGGTCCCGGTCGTTGGCCGGAGCGATGTCCGAACCGAAATGGTAGGGCGCGCCACGTCCGCCGAAGGCGATGCGGTCGTCGGCGGTGCGCTGCCCGTAGATGATTAGGTGGCGGCCGTCCGAGAAGGTCGCACGGTGGTCGAGGCCGATCTGTTCCCAGACCTCCGCGGACAGGGGCTCCGTCGCCAGCATGAGTGAGTAGACCGGCGCCAAGGTGCGACGCAGTCCCTCGAGCCGTGCGGTGTAGCCCTCTGTTGCGCGGATGACATAGCGTGCGCGAATGGTGTGGTCGCTGGTGCGCACTGCACCCGGTTCGATACGCCGGACCGTGCTTCCTTCGAATAGAAGTGCTCCACGTGCCACAACGGTGCGGGCGAGCAGGCGCACGAGCCGCGCGGGATGCAACGCCGCGCAGTGGGGCGTGTAGGTCGCGCCCAGGAGGTCCGTGGGTCGCATGAGGGCACCAGCACGCTCGGCGTCGAGGAAATGTGGTGCGTCGAGACCCCAGGCGGCGGCGTCATTCACCTCCTCGTGAGCCCGCTGGACCTGGAGTGGAGTGCGCGCGGCCACGATGGTGCCCCCGTGCGCCCAATCGATATCCCACCCCTCGGAGGCCGCGGTGGAGCCGAGATCGGTGACTGACTCGACCATCGTCTGCGTGGTGGCCAGAGCCGCCTCGCGTCCGTGGACCCGTGCCATCGCGTCTCGTCCGACCGGGAACAGGGCTGATGCCCACCCTCCATTGCGGCCACTGGCTCCGAACCCGGCGACATGGGCTTCGACCATGGCGATACGCAGTGAGGGAGCGATCTTCTGCAGGTGGTACGCGGTCCACAGTCCGGTGTATCCGGCACCGACGATGGCGACGTCGACCGAGCAATCCGATGTCAGCGATTCACCGAGTGGGGAGCGGAGGTCGCCGGGAAGGGAGTCCCACCAGTACGAGATGCGGGCCGGATTCATGAGCGCCCAGGGGGAAGCCAGGTAGCGATGTACTCGGGCGCCGGTGTCCCTGTCGGGGTCAGATCGTCGGCGCGGGGAGGACCCCACTGCGACATGATCGGGACGGTTCCCGCCCAGAGCGCCGCGATGCGTGGATCCTCCCGATCCTCGTCCGTGTCCTCCGGTGCTCCCGCGGACACCTTGACTGCGATCTCGTCGAGTGGGAATGCGATCGTGATAGTCGCCCTGAGCTCCTGCTGGGTCGGACGACGCGCCTCCGAGTAGCGCCCCGGAAGCATGTGCTCGGACATGATCCGGAGGGCCTCGTCGACCTCGTCCGCGGGGAGCTCGCACGCGGTTCCGAACGCGGTCACGCTGCGGTAGTGCATGCTGGATTCGAAGAGGCTTCGGGCGAGGACGACACCGTCGAGGAGAGTGACGTTGGCGACCGCGGGAGTGCCGGAGGCGAGTGCCCGCATCGATCGCGAGGCCCGGGAACCGTGCATGAGGAGGCGGTCGCCGTCGCGTGCGTAACCCATCGGAGTCAGAGCGGGTCCGTCGTCCCCGAGGAAGGCCACGTGGGCCAGGAGGCCCGCATCGAGGATCGCGTAGGCAACAGCGCGATCGTGGATAGCCTTGTCCGGAAGGCGGTGCAGCGTCGTGCGCCGCGTCGAACCGGGCGGCGCTAGAGGATCGACCATGCTTCGGTCAGTGTCTGGCGGAGCACCTGCTCGATCTCGTCAAATTCCTTCTGGCCGATGGTCAGCGCTGGCGCTAGCTGCACGACAGGGTCACCGCGGTCGTCCGCGCGACAGTACAGACCGTTATCGAACAGGGCCTTGGATAGAAATCCCCGGAGAAGACGCTCGGCCTCGTCTTCGGTGAACGTCTCACGGGTGTGCTTGTCCTTCACCAATTCGATGCCATAGAAATAGCCGGCACCGCGGACATCGCCGACGATCGGCAGGTCATGGAGCTTTTCCAAGGTGCTCCTGAATGCCGCCTCGTTCTCCACCACGTGTTGGTTCAGACCTTCTCGCTCGAAGATGTCCAGATTGGCCATTGCCACCGCAGCACTCACGGGATGCCCTCCCCAGGTGTACCCATGCAGGAAGGCGTTCGATCCGTGCTTGAAGGGCTCGAATAAGCGCTCGCTGGCAATCATGGCTCCGAGCGGGGAATAGCCCGAGGTCATGCCCTTCGCGCACGTGATCATGTCCGGAACGACGCCGAAACGATTCATCGCGAACATGTCGCCGATGCGTCCGAAGGCCGTGATCGTTTCATCAGCTACGAAGAGGACGTTGTACTGATCGCAGATCTCGCGAACGCGCTCGAGGTAGCCGGGGGGCGGTGGGAAGCAGCCTCCCGAGTTCTGCACAGGCTCGAGGAACACGGCGGCGACACTGTCGGGGCCCTCGAACTCGATCGCCTCGGCGATGCGATTGGCGGCCCACAGGCCGAAGGCCTTCTCGTCGTACCTGTACTCCTCGGGCGCGCGATAGAAGTTGGTATTGGGGACTTTGACTCCGCCGGGGACGAGGGGCTCGAAGGGAACCTTCGCCGGTGGGATACCCGTGATACTCAGGGCTCCCTGAGGTGTCCCGTGATAGGCGATCGATCGACTGATGACCTTGTGTTTGGTCGGATGTCCCGTCATCTTGAAGTACTGCTTGGCAAGCTTCCACGCAGTCTCCACCGCCTCGCCACCCCCCGAGGTGAAGAACACCCGGTTGAGATCGCCCGGCGCATAAGCGGCGAGGCGCTCGGCGAGTTCGATCGCGCGGGGGTGCGCGTAGGACCAGACGGGAAAGAAGGCGAGTTCCTCCGCCTGCCTGGCGGCGGCGGCAGCAAGTTCTTTGCGACCGTGACCAACCTGGACCACGAAGAGCCCGGCGAGACCGTCGATGTACCGGCGCCCCTGGTCATCCCAGATGTAGCAACCATCACCCTTCACGATGACGGGCACATGTCCACCGTCGTAGTAGACGGAGTGCCGGGTGAAGTGCATCCAGAGGTGCTCCCGTGCTCGCAAGGCCAACGAGTCCGGCCCAGCTTCGGTCACATACTGCGGTGTCGTTGTCATCGTGTTCCCCATGCGTAGAACTGCTTGCGCAGTTTGAGATAGACGAATGTCTCGGTGGTGCGAACTCCTGAAATGCCGCGGATGGACTGGTTCACGACTCTGAGCAGGTGATCGTCGTCCTCGGCGGTCACTTCGGCGAGGATGTCGAAGGAGCCCGCGCAGATGACGAGGTAGTCGACCTCGGGCAGCGCCTCCATGGCTGAGGCCACCGGATCGATATCACCGTCGACGGTGATTCCGACCATGGCGGCCCGTGGGAAACCCACCTGCATCGGGTCGGTCACCGCGACGATCTGCAGGATCCCGGCGTCCTGGAGGCGCGCAACACGCTGGCGGACCGCGGCCTCGGAGAGCCCGACGGCCTTCCCGATCGAGGCGTACGGCCGACGTCCGTCCTGCTGCAGCTGCTCGATGATGGCCCGGGACACGTCATCGAGGACGGCGGATCGGGAGGCCATGGGCCCATCCTGCCGAGTGTCAGCGGGGTAAAGCAAATGAATCCGAAGGTTACAAGGGGTTTCATCCACGAAATCGGACATCGTTTCCGGAGTTATGCCGCGAAATACGCAGCAGGTCTAGGCTGATGGGACCTTCGATCCCAGGGAGTGTCCGTGGCACGCGCTGTACGCAACTTCATCAATGGCACATCATCGGAATCCTTCGACGGCCGCACGAGCGATCTCGTCAACCCGACCACAGGGGAGGTCTTTGCGACCGCGCCGATCTCGGGTTCACCGGATGTCGATCGGGCATATGCCGCGGCGGAGACGGCGTTCGAGTCATGGCGGGACTCGACCCCTTCGGAGCGGCAGGCAGCACTCCTCAAGATCGCCGGCGCACTCGAGGCTCACGCCGAGGAACTCATCGCCCTGGAGTCGGAGAACACGGGTAAGCCCATCGCGGTGACCGCCGCGGAGGAGATCCCGCCGATGTTGGATCAGATCCGCTTTTTCGCGGGTGCCGCCCGTGTCCTGGAGGGACGTGCGGCGGGGGAGTACATGAGGGGCTTCACCTCGATCATCCGGCGTGAGCCGATCGGAGTCATCGGCCAGGTGACACCGTGGAACTATCCGATGATGATGGCGGTCTGGAAGTTCGCGCCGGCAATTGCAGCGGGTAACACCGTGGTGCTCAAGCCCAGCGACACCACGCCTGTCTCGACGGTGCGCATGGCGGAGATCATCGCTGAGGCGGATGCGCTTCCTCCGGGAGTTCTCAACGTGATCTGTGGCGACCGCGACACGGGCCGGGCACTCGTCGAACATCCCGTCCCGCAGATGGTTGCCATCACCGGTTCGGTGCGCGCCGGCATGCAGGTCGCGGAGTCGGCGGCTCGCGACGTCAAACGCGTTCATCTGGAGCTCGGCGGCAAGGCACCCGTGGTCATTTTCGACGATGCGGACATCGCGGCAGCCGCGGAGTGGCTGGCGGTGGCCGGGTACTTCAACGCAGGGCAGGACTGCACCGCTGCCACGCGCATGCTTGTCGCCCCGGGCATCCATGACGAATTCGTGGCCGCGCTCGCAGAGCAGGCCGCGGCTACCGCGACGACGTTCCAGGACGGCCCCACCGGAGACGCGATGGTTCCACCGGTGAACAACGTCCACCAGTTCGAGCGGATTCTCGGGTTCCTCGAGCGGACACCGGCGCACGCGTCGATCGCGGCGGGCGGAAAGCGTCAGGGTGATCGGGGCTTCTTCATCGAGCCCACGGTCGTGGCGGGGCTGAAGCAGGACGACGAGATGATCCAGAGCGAGATTTTCGGGCCGGTCATCACGGTGCAGAAGTTCTCGGACGAGGCAGAAGCCCTGCGTTGGGCCAATGGAGTGAAGTACGGGCTTGCCTCCTCGGTCTGGACGAAGGATTTCGGACGCGCCATGCGCATGGCACGGGGTCTGGACTTCGGCTGTGTCTGGATCAATACCCACATCCCGCTCGTTGCTGAGATGCCGCACGGCGGTTTCAAGCACTCCGGTTACGGCAAGGACCTCTCGATGTACGGGTTCGAGGACTACACCCGGATCAAGCACGTGATGGCCAACATCGATTCGTGATCAGGATCCTGCCGCA
>JBILLS010000069.1:0-3348 GCA_044375955.1 Candidatus Nanopelagicales bacterium
CGGGCCCCTTCGCGTAGCAACTGCTTAGGCTCCACCCTCCTTGAGGGTCACCGTGATCGGCGCGAAGCCATCGCCGGTGGTGTTGAGGCCGTCCGCCTGAAGCGCCGCATTGGCCGCCTCGGCGTATTGCGTCGTGTACGCCTCCGCCGGAGGTGCAGCGGTGATCACCGTGGCGCCCTCCAGGTTCGGTGTGTCGAGCGAGATCGCAACCGTCTGGTCCCACTCGGCAGGATCCATGACACCGATTCCGTTCGGTGATGGCCAGACGAGCTTGTTGATCTCGTTCATCATCCACAACTGGTGGCTGGCACCGAGCTGCGATCCATTGGCGGTGACGATGTCCGCGCACTCTTGCGGGTTATCGCGGCAGTAGATCCAACCCTTGAAGGATGCCGTTACGAAGCGCTCCGTCAGATCCTGGTAGGCCGCATCCGCGAGGCGCTCTTCAGAAGCCCAGATGGCGTCCTGAAGCATGCCCACACCAACCTCGGTGTAGCTGATGACGTTGAAGTCCTCCGGCTGGTAGAGCTCACCGGTATCCGGATTGACCGCCTCGAGCAGCTGGGCGTACTCGTTGTAGGTCATGGCCTGTGCTGCGTCGATCTCGCGGTTGAGCAGGCCGAGCATGTCGAACTGCTGCTGGACGAGCTCCACGTCCGAGGCTGGATCGAGCCCGGCTTCCTTGAGCGCGGCAAAGATCTCGTACTCGTTACCGAAGCCCCAGTTGCCGACCTTCTTGCCCTTGAAGTCCGCGGGGGACTTGATGCCGGAATCGGCCCAGGCGACCTGCAGCGTGCCGGAGCGCTGGAAGACCTGCGCCACGTTCACGATCCCCGCGCCCTGCTCACGCGAGCTCAGCGCCTTCGGCACCCACGAGATGGCGAAGTCGGCGCCACCCTGTGCGAGGACCGTCTGGGGGACGATGTCGACGCCACCCTCGAGGATGCTCACGTCGAGGCACGCCTCCTCGTAGAAGCCAAGATCCTTGGCTGCGTAGTAACCAGCGAACTGCGCCTGCGCAAACCACTGGAGTTGCAGGCTTGCTGGGGTGAGTTCGGCGCACTCGGCGCCCTCGGCGGCGGCTGCCGCCTCTGTCTCCTCGGTTGTGGTGGCAGCGGCGGTCTCCTCCGCCGTCTCGCTTGCAGTGTCGGAACTGCTACAAGCGGAGAGTGCCAGCACACCCACAGCGGCGAGACCCACGGCTCGGGTCCACCGGCTGCGTGCAATGTTGCGCATACTTCCTCCTTCTCGTGTCAGGCGGAACGGCTTCTGCCTGTCCATGGTGTGGTCCAGCGTTCAACGGCAACGACGATCAGGTAGAACACTAGGCCGGTGATGATGGCTGCGACGACATATGCCCACGCGCGTCCGTAGGCAGTATTCGCAGCCGAGCTGGCAATGCGACTCCCCAGGCCCTCCTGGGGGCCCCCGAAGTACTCGGCGACGAGGGCCGCGATCACCGAAAGTGGCGCGGCGATCTTCAGGCCGGTGAAAAAGAAGGGAATGGCGTTGGGGATACGAAGCACCCGCAGCACGGTCTTCGGCTGCGCGTTCATCGATCGCATCAACTCCAATTGAACCTTCTGAACCTGGATCAGACCCCTCGTCACGTTCACGAGCATGGGGAAGAAGACGATGATCATCGTCACGAGCACTCGCGGCGTGCGACTCGTGATGCTGAACATGTTGTTCAACACCGGAGTCAGGGCAATGATGGGCACTGCCGCGAGGCCTGCGGCAAGCGGTGTAATCAAATTGTTAACCAGCACGAAGCGTTGCGCCACCAGCGCCATCGCGATTCCCAGAATCGTTCCGAACATAAGTCCGAGAAGCGCTGTGGTGCCCGTGTAGAGAGCCGTCTCCCACATCTTGTCGATGTCGCTGAAGAAGTTGGAGCCGATCAAGCTCGGTGCGGGGAGCAGGTAGGGCTCAATGTTCTGGGTTACGACGAGCAGTTGCCAGGCAGCCAGGAACACCACTGCGATGAGGAGTGGTGGCCAGATGTACTTGAGCCGATCCGACATCACACCTCGCCGATCCGGGCCCGTGCCTCGGCTCCACCGGTGCGGCCTCGGAGGGCCTCGCGCACCGCCGTGACCGCCTCGAAGAAGGCTTCCTCTTCGCGGGTGTCCTCGGTCCGCTCGAGTCCGAGTGGGATGGGGACGATGTCGGTGATGCGACCGGGCCTCGGCGACATGACGACCACTCGGTCGGAGAGGTAGACGGCCTCGGGAATCGAGTGGGTGACGAACACCACGGATTTCCCCGTCTCCCGGCGGATTCGCAGTAATTCATTCTGCATGCGCTCCCGGGTCATCTCGTCCAGTGCCCCGAAGGGTTCGTCCATGAGGAGCAGCGGCGGATCCGCTGCGAGGGAGCGGGCGATCGCAACCCGCTGTTGCATGCCGCCGGACAATTCCCACGGCCGGTGGTCTGCGAAGTCCGCGAGCTGCACCATGTCGAGGAGTTCGAGGGCACGCTGCGTCCTGCGTGTCTTATCCCATCCCATGAGTTCGAGGGGCAGTTCCACATTACGGCGCACGGTGCGCCAATCGAAGAGCGCGGCCTGCTGGAAGGCGATGCCGTACAACTGGCGCTCGCGAGCCTCGTGGGGCGTCACCCCGGCCACGCGGATCTCTCCCCGGGTGGCATCCGTGAGGTCCGCGATGACCCGCAGCAGGGTCGACTTACCGCATCCGGACGGCCCGATGAGGGAGATGAACTCCCCGGTGGAGACGGTGATACTCACGTCCTGCAGGGCCGTTACCTCGTTAGGAAGACCGGCGTTGAAGACCTTCCACACCCCGGAGGCCTCGACAGCGTGTTGCGCCTCGGTCATGCGCTCTTCTCCTTTGGCAGGTTGCGGGTGAGGTACACATCGAGTGCGGTCACGAGTGCCGCGACCAGAAGTCCGAGTGCGATGGCGCCGAAGACAGCGACGTACACCTTCGCGGGCTGGGAGGTGATCTGGCGGGCGTACTCGATGAGTAGTCGTCCGATACCACCCCGTACACCCGTAGAGATCTCCGCGACGACTGTTCCCACGACTGCGGCCGCGGCAGACACCTTGAGGGCGGGGACGAGGTACGGGATAGACGAAGGGAAGCGGAGCTTGCGGAGAGTCTGGCCCGGGGTCGCCGCGTACGAGCGCATCAACTCGAGGGCCGTGGGGGTCGGTGCCTGGAGGCCGCGCAGGGCGCCCACGGAGAGCGGGAAGAAGGCCAGGTAAGAGGCGATGAACATGACCGAGTAGGTGGTCGACCACTCGATGGGGCCGATCGAGATTCGATTGCCGATTCCCACGATCAAGGGGGCGAGCGCGATCAGCGGAACGGTCTGCGATGCGAT
>JBILLS010000021.1:0-34910 GCA_044375955.1 Candidatus Nanopelagicales bacterium
CGTCGTTCCCTGCCCCGGGGCTGTCTCGACCTCCACGTCGCCGCCGAGTTCGGTTTCGACCAGCGTCGAGACGATCGACATCCCGAGTCCCTCGGGCATGGGCGATGAACTTCCTACGCCGTTATCGGAGATTCGGATCTCCAATCCACGTGGCTGCCGAGCAACCCGGACGTCGATGCGCCCCGCATGGGCATGCTCGACCGCGTTGGTCAGCACCTCGGTGATGCACATGGCCAGAGGGGTCAAGCGCTCCCCCGGCAGACGGATGTCGGGGCATTCGATGTGAAACTCCGGCACGGCTCCGAAGGCCGGCGCCAGCTCGCGCATGAGTTGCACCAACGCATCCAGGACCACGGACATCTCCGCCTCGGAGTCAGCGTCCGTGGATAGGGCTTCATGGACCACCGCGATCGCACCGATGCGCGCCTGCGCCTCGGCCAGGGCTGTGCGCGTCTCCGCGAGTTCGGACCTACGCGACTGCAACCGCAGCAGTGCGCCCACGGTCTGCAGGTTGTTCTTGACCCGATGGTGGATCTCCCGGATCGTGGCCTCGCGCGAGAGGACAGTGCGTTGTCCACGACGCACTTCCGAGACATCGCGAATCAAGACCAGCGAACCCACAGCGAGGGGGATCGATCGGATGACGACGGTGCCGCTGGGGGCCTCGACCTCGACCCGCCCCGCGGCTCGACCCCCCACCACTGAGGTCACCGCGGACCCCATCGGGCGGTGACTGAGCCGTGCGACGAGTTCAGCGAGGTTGGCCCCCACCAGATTCGTTGCCAAACCCAACCGCCGGAAAGCGCTCACCGCGTTCGGAGATGCGTAGTCCACTCGACCGGTGGCGTCCAGGCGCAGAAGCCCGTCACCGACGCGCGGAGACTCCACCGCCTCCTCGACGCGATCGCGCACGGGGAACTCCCCCGTGGCCGCCATCGCCACCAACTCATCGGCCGCCATGAGGTACACGTCCTCGAGAGCACTCCCCCCGCGCGCGACGGGACTGGGGTGTCGGGCGATGATCGCCACCACCCGGTGCGCCCGCACGATCGGAATCGCCTCGAGTGCAGTGGGCGCCCACGCGCGATGCTCATCACGAGAGAGCACGGGTTGGCCGTGCGCGAAAGCCTGGTCGATCACCGATTGCCGCCCCCGCGGCAGGAATGTTCCGACGAGATCGTCGGGAACCGCGGTCGACGCGGTAGAGGGGCGCACCTGCGCAACGGCGACGTATCCGGCGTCATTCCAGGTCGGTACCCACAGCACCATGTCGCTGAATGCGAGGTCAGCGAGAAGATCCCAGGCCGCCACCAGATCGGCGAGGTTCGCTATGAGGTCGGGAGTGAGGTCGGAGTGCTCGTCGACGAGAGCGGCGAGATCCCTCACAGCCACCAGGGTAGTGCGTACTAGCGCACATCCAGGATCGCGAGGACGTCGCCCTCCTGGACGACGTCGCCGGGAACCACACTGATTTCTCGAACGGTGCCCGCGAACTCGGTCACAACCGGAATCTCCATCTTCATCGATTCGAGGATCATCAGTGTGTCGCCGATCGTGACGGAGCCCCCGGCTTCGACAACCACGGAGTGCACGGAGGCCACCATCTCCGCGCGGATCGCGTAGTCCATGGTCCTCCTCGACGTCGCGTGAGCCTAGCTCGCGCGGAGCGGCTCGATCAGCTGCGGCCCCTGGTTACGCACGCTGTTCACCGCCGTGCTCACCGGGTACGCCTCCATCGCGACCTGGTGCTCGGGGCGCAGACACTCCTCGACCTCATCGCGAGGTGACTCCGGGTCGAGCCACGTGTCGAAGGATGTCGGGTCCAGGGTGACGGGCATGCGGTCATGGATCGATGCCAGATTCGGGCCCGCAGCCATCGTCAGAATCGCGAAGGAATGGAGGGTGGATCCCTCAGGGGAACGCCACATCTCATGCAGCCCCGCCATCGCCCAGGTGCCGGTGGCGTGGATGAAGAAGGGCTGCTTGGCTCCCTGCGCCGGGCGATACCACTCGTAATAGCCATCGGCGGGGACGAGGCACCGTGAGTGCGCGAATGCGCGCCGAAACGAAGGCTTGGTAGCGACGGTCTCCGCCCGGGCATTGATCATCCGATTGCCGATGCTCGCGTCTTTCGACCAGGGCGGCACCAACCCCCAGCGCGCCAACTCGAGTGATCGGCTACGACCATCTCCCGTGACGATGTAGTTCTCTGTGGTCGGTGCGATGTTGTAGCGCGGAGGCAACTCGACTCCCGCTGAGTCGATCTCGAACTCTCGGACGAGCGTGGCAATGTCCATACTCGCCGCATACCGCCCGCACATGCTCCGACCCTAGTTCCGCACGGACTAGTGTCGCGGTGTGACGTGGTGGCCCGCTCCCGTGGCCGTCGGCCCGATCAGCGGAACAGTGCACGTCCCAGGATCGAAGTCCGCGAGCAACCGCGCTCTCGTGCTCGCCGTCCTCTCCGATGGACCCAGCGTGATCCGCGGTGTCCTCGACGCCCGCGACACCCGGCTCATGGCCTCCGCCCTCGCATACCTGGGCCACTCCCTGGAGATGACGCCGGAGACCCACGAGGGGAACATGACTGTTCGGGTGCGCCCCCACCACATGCACGCGACCACGACCATCGATTGCGGACTTGCCGGCACGGTCATGCGTTTCGTGCCCCCGGTCGCAGCCCTCAACTCGGGAAGCGTCACCTTCGACGGCGATGAGACCGCACGGGTGCGCCCGATGGACACGCTTCTCACCGCCCTGCGTGACCTCGGGGTCGAGGTGGACGACGGCGGTCGGGGAACCCTGCCGTTCACGGTGCACGGTCACGGCGAGGTGCCGGGAGGCGTGGTGACCATCGATGCCTCCCGCTCGAGCCAATTCGTCTCGGGACTCCTCCTGAGTGCGGCCCGGTTCGGTTCGGGCGTCACCATCCACCACCAGGGTGCTCGCCTCCCCAGTACTCCCCACATCGAGATGACGATCGCCATGCTCGCCGACCACGGCGTCGAGGTGCACAGGGATGGCCCCACCATCTGGCACGTCGATCCGCAAACGATCGGCGCCAGCGACACCCGGATCGAACCCGATCTGTCCAATGCGACACCCTTCCTCGCTGCCGCGATGGCGACCCAGGGGTCGGTGACCGTCGCCGACTGGCCGGAGGTCACCACGCAACCGGGTGCCGCGATCCTGCCGATCCTCGAACACATGGGTGGAACGTGGAGTCGATCGGCAGACGGCGTCACCGTGCAGGGGCCAGCCGCGCTGCACGGCATCGACGTGGACCTCGCCGATGTCGGCGAGTTGACCCCGACTGTCGCCGCACTCGCCGTCCTGGCGGATTCACCGAGCACGTTGACCGGAATCGCCCATCTGCGCGGACACGAGACCGACAGACTCGCGGCACTCGCAACCGAACTCAGCGCCGTCGGCGCACATGTCGAGGAACGGCCCGATGGACTGCGCATCGAGCCAGGTCCCCCGCAGGCGGCGGACCTGCGGACCTACCACGATCACCGGATGGCCACTGCGGCAGCGATCGTCGGCCTGAGGATTCCCGGGGTGCGCGTGGAGAACATCGGCACCACCTCCAAGACCCTTCCCGACTTTCCCGGCATGTGGTCGCGACTCCTAGGTAGCGCGTGAGTCGTCGCGGGGTCGAGGTGGATGAGGACGACGTCCGCATCCGTCCTGGGCGCGGCAAGTCGCGTCCACGGTCCAAAGACCGCCCGAGCTTCGACCAGGCGCGCGATGGCATGGTCGTGGCAGTGGACCGCGGACGCTTCACCGTTGACACCGGCACGCGCGAGGAGTTCGCCGTCAAGGCGCGCGACCTGGGCCGCAAGGGCATCGTGGTCGGTGACCGGGTGGGCGTGGTCGGCGAGGAACCGGGCTCCCTCGACCTCCCCGTGCGCATCGTCTCCCGTCATCCGCGCACGAGCGAACTCAGGCGCACCGCCGACGACACGGACCCGATCGAGCGCGTGATCGTGGCGAACGCGGACCAATTGGCGATCGTCACCGCCACGGCGAATCCCGAGCCCAGCATCGGGCTCATCGACCGTTCCCTCGTCGCGGCCATGGACGCCGGGATCCTGCCGATCATCATCGTGACCAAGATCGACCTCGCGGACCCCGATGGGATTCGGGACATGTACGCACCCCTCGACGTCCCGGTGTTCCCGGTGCCGAAAGGCCTCCCCACACCGGAACTCCTCAACACCCTGAGCGCCCACGACACCGTGCTCATCGGACACTCCGGTGTTGGCAAATCCACACTCGTCAATGCACTCGTTCCCCAGGCGGAACGCTCCACCGGCTCGGTGAACGTGACCACCGGTAAGGGACGACACACATCCACCTCGGTGCGCGCCTTCCGCTTCCCCGCAGGGGGTCACATCATCGACACTCCCGGGATCCGCTCATTCGGCCTCGCGCACGTGGATCCGCAGAATCTCGTGATGGCCTTCCCCGATCTGGCCGCACTCATCACCGATTGCCCGCGCTCGTGCAGTCACGATGAGGCGGAATGCGCGTTGACCCCCCACATCCATGATCCGCAACTGGGACCGCGTGTGGCATCCCTGCACCGACTTCTGCGTTCACGTGCGCTAGCGCCCGACGAGGTCAGCCCCAGACACTGAGAGCACCGGTGTGGCCAGCACGCACCACGAGGAACGTGCAGCTGGCAGCCGCCACGATCACCACCACGCCGAGGACCTTCAGCCACAGTGGGCGCGTGCGGTTGCCCGGGACACCGCGGTCGAAGAGCCAGAAGACCGTGAGCAGGATCGCGAACCCGATCACGGGGAACGGAACGACGTCCCCGGCCATGACGTGGTCGCCGGTCACGGGACGCACGCGGGCCAAGGCCTCGCCCGATTCCGTCGCGAGGAGTCCCGACACGGCGGAGAGGACCGCCCCGATGACCACGATCACCCCGAAGCGCTTCGAGAACCGGGGGCGCAGCACCATGAGGAGCGCACCGACTGCGGTGAGGGGAAGGAGAACGACGACCGCGTGGATCACCAGCGGGTGAAGGGGTAGACCCCAGACCTGTTCGGGGAGCACGTCGTCAGGGTAGACCTTGTACATTCCCTGCGTGCAGACCGATCTCGCGCTCGCGTTGCGTATGGCCGATGCCGCCGACGAGATCTCCCTCGCCCGCTACCACGCGCACGACCTCGTGATCGAGTCCAAGCCCGATCTCTCCCCCGTCACCGATGCGGATCGGGCGGTGGAGACCGCCGTGCGGGATCTGCTTGCCGAACACCGTTCCCGGGATGCGATCCATGGCGAGGAGTTCGGTCGAACCGACGGTGACCGCCAGTGGATCATCGACCCGATCGATGGCACCAAGAACTTCGTCCGGGGGGTACCCGTGTGGGCCACCCTGATCGCCCTGGCCGTCGACGGTGAGGCCGTTGTCGGTGTGGTGTCGGCACCCGCGATGGGTCGACGATGGTGGGCGCAGGTGGGTGAAGGGGCATTCACCCGAGGACCGGAGTCCCCGCGCGAGCGTCGCATCCACGTCAGTGCGGTGGATCGTTTCGAGGACGCGTCCTTCGCATACTCGGACACCATCGGCTGGGGGTCCTCCACGACAGGATTCACCTCACTCGTCGAGAGCACGTGGCGCCAGCGCGCCTATGGCGACTTCTGGTCGCACATGCTCGTCGCTGAGGGTGCGGTCGATATCGCGGCAGAGCCCGCCCTTCAGATCTACGACCTCGCGGCGCTCCTCCCCATCGTCGGGGAAGCGGGTGGTCGCGCCACCACGTTCGCAGGGACATCAGCCCTCGGCAATGGCTCACTGCTGACCACGAACGGTCGCCTGCACACGTACGCCTGCGCGCTGTTAGGCGACTGATCAGCGAGGTTCGATGCGCACGGGTGCTCCACCATGCGGACGGATGGTGACCTGAGGATCGGCCCAGGGCAACCGGGTGCTCGTCGGTATTACCCGGAAGGCGCGCGCGAGCATCGCGAGCATGAGTACGCCTTCGACATAGGCGAAATCCCGCCCGATACACAGGCGCGGGCCCGCACCGAACGGAATGAACGCGTCGCGTTCGTACGGGGCGAGGAATCGATCGGGCTGGAAACTCTCGGGACGTGACCACACATCCGGATGGCGATGCAGCAGGTACGGGCTGATGATCACGAGCGCACCCGACGGAATCGACACTCCGCACGGGAGCACATCGGCTTCCTTTGCGGAACGCGTGATCACCCACGCGGGGGGATAGAGCCGCATCGTCTCGTCGAAGACTGCACGGGTGAAGGGAAGATTCGCGATGCTCGCCCGCGACCAGGGCTGGGCGTTGCGAGCCTCCTCTGCGATCCGCTCCTGCATGTCGGGGTGCTGGGCGAGCAGCAGCCAGGCCCAGGCGAGCGCGGAGGCAACGGTCTCGTGCCCGGCGACGATGAACGTGACGATCTCGTCTCGGATCTCCTGCGGTGTCAGTCCGATGCCCCGCTCATCACGGGCAGCGATGAGGAGGTCGAGCATGTCCCCCGCACCCGGGCCGGCACCAGCGCGTTCGGCGAGGATGCCCGTAACGGCGGCGTCCAGGTTGGCACGCGCGCGCTGCAGTTTGCGATTCGCGGGCGTGGGGAGCCACCTCGGTGGCGTGAGCGGGACCCGCGCCCGGGCGATCACCACCTCCAGCCCAGACAGCGTTGCGGCCGTGATTCGTGCAGCATCACCGGACAGGTCGGAGCCGAAGAGCGAGCGTCCGACGACCTCGAGTGCGGCGTGCATCATGTAGGCATCGGCATCGATCACCATGCCGGGAGAGAGTTCGGACCACTCCCGCTCGACTCCGCGGGCGGTCGACACCACCGTCGCGACCACGCCCTCCAGGGTCTCGTGATGGAAGGCCGGCTGCACCATCGGGCGCTGACGCCGCCACCGGGGTGTGTCCGCACTGAGCAACCCCTCCCCTGTCACCAGGGCCAGCGACTCGTACTGGATCGTGGACTTCCCGTAGTTGCGGGCATTACCCACCAGGACATGACGCACGGACTCGGGATCGTTGACCAGATACGTCGGGGGTCTCGGGATCGGGAATTGCACGACGTCCCCGTAGCGCTTCCATGTCGCGGTGAGGAAGGCCAGCGGATCTCGGCGGATAGTGCGAATGGCCGACACCATGTCGGGGCCGAGGGGTCCCGGTGCGGTGGCGGGTGTTCCCAGGAAACTCGTGGGGCGCTTGGTCAACGATCCGTCACGATCTGATGCTCGGTCACCGGAACACGGATGCGTGCCGAGACATGCGCCATCGAGTCAGCCGCGACGGCCGCACCGATCTCCGTTGCGTAGGCGTTGTGGAAGTCCTGCTCGGAGTCGAACCACAGTTCCGCGATGCCATCCGCATCGATGCCGGCCTCGGGGTCGACGACGTTGAAGGTGATGCGGCGCACTCCCGGGAGGGTCCGCGCCCGAGGTGCGTGCTCCTCCAGCCACCAATGGAGGAACTGCTCGCGCGACATGTCCTCGCGCCGTGTCAGTTGGATCATGATCTTGAACATCAGGTGGGCTTCCTTGTGCGTGCGTTGGGTCGTCCCCGGGCACTCAGCGCGAGTGCGATGACGATTTCATCGGGACGGGGGGCATCGGGTATCGCGACCGTCACCGCATCCATGTCGTCGAAGACCCAACGGTCGTCCTTGTTACCGAGGGGCAGGGTGATCGAGGTTCCCGGGCCGGCAACAGCCTTGGTCCCGGGGATGATGTCCGCGCCACCACCGATGGCCGCGCGCACGGGTGCCCCGAAGCGCGGATGCAGGATCGCTGCACTGTGCTCCCGGTCACCCGCTGTGCCCACGATGGCCGCCTTGCCGTAGCCCCGCACCTCTCCCGCTCCGACACCGGCGCTAGCCAGGACCGCCAGGCACGCGGACACGAGGTACTCCGCGGCCTGCGCACCGAGTGCCTCCAACTCACCGAGGTCGGCCACGCTCCCCTGGCCTGCCAGCGGGTTCTCGACCGCGATGGCCGCAACCGCGACGACCGTGGGGGGTGAGACGTCGGCGCCGGCCTCACGGTGCGTGGTGATGACGGTGGAGTGGGTGGTGCGGATCTTCATACGGCAACCTCCATCACGGGGACGTATCGGGTCGATCGCTGGCGCAGAGTCCGGCCGAGTGGGGCGACGATGGCTTCGAAGTCGGCGCGCTCGAGCCCCTGGCCATGGCTGGCTCCCGCCGCACGCGAGATGTTCTCATCCATCAGGGTGCCTCCCAGATCGTTGACTCCGGCGTTCAACAGTTGGCGCGCGCCATCGGTGCCGAGTTTGACCCAGGAGGCCTGGACGTTGTCGATGTACCCCCGGTAGGCGATGCGACCCACGGCATGCATCAACACGACCTCGCGCCACGTGGGCCCCCGGCGAGCGCGCCCCTTGAGATACATCGGCGCAGCCATGTGGACGAAGGGCAGAGGGATGAATTCCGTGAAACCACCGGTGCGCTTCTGCACCGCGCGCGTGCGATCGATGTGGCGCGCCCAATGGATGGGACTCTCGATGCTGCCGAACATGATCGTGATGTTGGAGGTGAGGCCGATCTCATGGGCCGCCTCGTGGACGTCGAGCCACTGCTGGGTATCAACCTTGTCCGGGCAGATGATCTCCCGGACCTCGTCGTCGAGGATCTCCGCGGCTGTACCAGGAAGTGATGCCAGACCGGCGTCGCGGAGCGTGACCAGATAGTCGCGGACGTCGATTCCCAGGCGCCGCGCACCCTCGGAGACCTCGAGTGCGGTGAAGGCGTGCACGTGGATCCCCGGAGCCGCGGCACGGGCGATCCGCACCACCCGGAGGTAGAACTCGCCGTCGAAGTCGGGGTGGATCCCCCCTTGCAAGCACACCTCGGTGGCGCCGCGGTCGGCGGCATCGCGCACCCGCTGAGCGATCTCGTCATCGCTCAACAGGTACGGGGTGCCGCGCAGGTTGAGCGACAGCGGACCCTTGGAGAATCCACAGAATGTGCACTTGAATGTGCAGACATTCGTGTAGTTGATGTTGCGGTTCACCACGTAGGTCACGACGTCACCGACCACATCTGCACGGATCCGATCGGCCGAAAGCGCAACGGCTGCGACTTCGCGGCCACGTGCCCCGAACAGGGTGACCATCTGCTCGACGCCGATCTCCTGGCCGTCCGCCACCCCGCTCAGCACCTCGGCGATGGCCCCTGAGGCGAAAGCTTCCTGCGGGATCGTCGGTGCGTGCGTGCCGGAGCCGGCGTACCAGGCGGTGGATCGCCGACCCGCGAGAACCACCTCCGCCCCCGTGCCCACGTTCGCCGACTGGCGGTACTCCTCGCGGAGCACTGCGCCCGGGTCATCGCGGGCGAAACCCTCCGCATCGGAACGATCGCGGACGGCCGTGTGCAGCTCGGGTGCGATCCATCGGTCCATGGACCGCACGTAGGCGGGATGCACCGTGAGTCGGGGCACGAGTTCGCGCTCGTGCAGGTGGGTGATCGTGCGCAGGTGCTCGATCTGGGGCCAGGGACGCTCGGGATTCACGAAATCGGCGGTGACCGGTGAAATACCACCGAAGTCGGTGATACCCGCGGCGATCAGCACACCCGGATCGTCGACGAGGTTGGGTGGAGCCTGCACGGCGATGTCCGCGGGCAGGATCGCGCGGGCCAGACCAATCGCATCGATCAGGTCATCGAGGCTGCACGCCGGCGAGTTGCGCATCGCGGTCCCCGGCTTGGGCATGAAGTTCTGCA
Organism: Candidatus Nanopelagicales bacterium; assembly: GCA_044375955.1. Classification (GTDB taxonomy): domain Bacteria; phylum Actinomycetota; class Actinomycetes; order S36-B12; family S36-B12; genus VGCC01. The sequence continues at coordinate 9,748 of JBILLS010000021.1, forward strand.
CGATCACTTCCTGCACATGGCCGTGCCTAAGGTGACTGGCGGCGATCGCCTCCAGTGCCTCGACGCGATCCGCACGTGACTCACCGAAACCCACGAGAATGCCGGTGGTGAAGGGGATCGCCAACTCCCCCGCCCACTCCAAGGTCGCCAACCTGCGCTCCGGTGCCTTATCCGGTGCACCACGGTGCGCGGGTAGATCGGGATTCAGGGATTCGATCATCATCCCCTGACTGGGGCTGACCGCGCGGAGCCGCAGCAGGTCCTCGCGACTCACCGCACCGGCGTTGGCGTGCGGGAGGAGTCCGGAGTCGGAGAGCACGGCCGCGCATGCGGCCACCAGATAGTCGATGGTGGAGTGGTACCCGCGCTCCTCGAGCCAGGCGCGTGCCTCGGAGTAGCGCTCCTCCGGTGCCTCCCCCAAGGTGAACAACGCCTCATGACACCCGGCCGCTGCGCCCTGCCGGGCGATGGCGCGCACCTCGTCGAGGTCCAGGTAGGGCGCCCGGGCCCGACGGGGACTCTCCGCGAAGGTGCAGTACCCGCAGGCGTCCCGGCACAGGTGGGTCAGCGGGAGGAACACCTTGGGTGAATAGGTGATCGGCGGTGCCACCGGCTCATCCTCCACTACGCCCGAGGGGTGCGGGGGCAGGGTCCGTCGTCGGCTGCCGATGGCCCCCAGGGCATACCCCGTGGGGTATTTCCTGGGGAACACTCGGTGGATTCTTTGTGAATTGACGCACAAAGTGCCCTTATTTGTCGTGTTCCCTGACAAATCTGGGGGATACTTGGGGTGAGCCCGGGAGACCCCCGGGTCAGTTGAGAAGAAAATGGAGTGATCCTCCGTGAATTCCTTCGGGAAATTGTTCGCGCACCTGTTCGACCACTCGCACGATCAGGAGGCGGGTCGCCGCCGCCAGATCTACCGGGAATGGGACCGCCAGCGCAGTCAAGCGATGGGTCCCTCGGACCTCGCCGAGATTGACGCGATCTTCTCGCGCAACCTCTAGAGGCCTGCGGGTCTGCGGACCTGACGTCGAAGCCCTGACCGCCCTCGGGCGGCGGGGCTTCCGTCGTTATGCGAAGTCCACCACGAGCGGAGCGTGGTCGCTCCACCGCTGCGCGTAGGTCGGCGCCTTGCCCACCGTGGCCTTGGTGGCACGGGTGGCGAGCCGGGGTGTGGCAATCTGGTAGTCGATCCGCCATCCACCGTCGGTGTCGAATCCACGACCACGCCAGGACCACCAGGTGTAGGGACCCGGCCCGGGACCACCCAACGTGCGCCCGAGGTCGACCCAGGGCTTGGCGAACCAGCGATCCAGGTAGGCGCGCTCCTCCGGGAGGAAACCGGCCGAGGCCAGGTTGCCCTTCCAGTTCTTGATGTCGACCTCGTGGTGCGCGACATTGAAGTCCCCACAGACCAGGACCTCACGTCCCGTGCGCGTGGCACGTGAGGCAAGCGACTTCAACCGCGCGTCCATTCCCTTCAGGAAGGCGTACTTCTCCACCTGCTTGGGAGTATCGGCCTCCCCCGTGTGGATGTAGACCGACACAACCGTCAGCGGACCCAGTGGCGAGTCGATGTCCACCTCGATCCAGCGCCCGAGTCCATCGACATCGTCGATGCGCACGTGATCGCGGACCGCGTCGAAGGGCTCGGCGCTGAGGACGGCGACACCGGCGCGGCCGAGTTGCGGTGCCTCCGTATGCGCAACGTGCCATGTCTCGAAGGGTGTCCCCGCCAACGTCTCGGCCACCTGGGCATCCGTGGCCCGGACTTCCTGCATACAGATCACGTGTGGCGTGGCCGCATGGAGCCAGTCCAGTCCCCCGCGCCGAGCGGCCGCACGGATCCCATTCAGGTTGATCGTGATCACTCGGAAGCTGGACTTAGAGGGCACGGTGCGCATCCTGCCAAGTCATGCCGCAGACGACCACTCCACCTCCGCCGCCACCCGCAGTGCCTGCGCTGCGATCGTCATCGCAGGATTCTGTGCACCACTGGACGGGAAGAAGGCGGAGTCCACAACGAAGAGGTTTCGGACTTCATGCGCTCGACACCAGGGGTCGAGCACGCTCGAGCCGCGATCTCTCCCACCGACCACGGTGCCGCACATGTGGCTATTCATGTCGATGGTGAACCTCTGCTCGAACACGGCCGGGTAACCCGCGCGATGGAAGATGGATTTGGCGCGGGCGAGGAGTTTCTCGTGCCGGTCGTAGTTCGTGCGCCGCCACTGCACCACGATGTCGCCGTCGGAATCGAGGGTGATCCTGTTGTAGGGGTCGGGAATGTCCTCGCTCATGACCAGCCACTCAACACTGCGATCAGCAAAACGGTCGAGAACGAACTCTGGGACTTTGGTGGCGTGGGTCTTCATCATCGATCCCTGCACCTTTCCGATGAGTTGCAGCGTCCCCCCTGCGTATCCATCCCCGAGATCCTCGTAGAGGTCATTGACCGCAGCGGTCTTCTGGAATACGACGTCGTTCATGCGGAAGGGCGCAACAGCGGCGATGTGCGTGTTGTTGTGCACCATGTAGTTACGACCCACGAGGCCGGTGGAATTGGCCAACCCCTGCGGGTGCTCGTCGCTCGCCGAGCGCAGGAGGAGTGCCGCGGAATTCGCCGCGCCAGCGGCGAGGACGAAAACGCCACCGGTGATGCGCACGTGCTCGGTCCCCCGCACACCCTCCGCCGCGACGACACGCCCATTACGTGATTCGAGTCGCTGCACGGTCACGCCCTCGAGTAACCGGACGAACCCGGAGTCCATGGCTGGTCGCAGCGCACACACCTCGGAATCCGACTTGGCCCACACCTGGCACGGGAAGCCGTCGCACGTCGCGCACCGGATGCACGCCCCGCCCTCGCGTAGGTCCACGCCCATCGACGTCGCGCCCGGATGGAGTCCCTGGTCACGCAACCGTCCCAGCAGGTCCTCGATGTAGGGCTCCTGCGCCAGCGCCGGATATGGGTACGGCCTGCTACGCCAGGGGGCATGGGGATCGGACTGGTCGCCGTGCACGCGGTAGAGGTCCTCCGCATCGCAGTAGTAGGGCTCCAGGTCGGCGTAGGTGAACGGCCACGCCGGTGAGATCCCGCTGGGGAACCGGCGCTCGAGGAAATCTGACTCCCGCAGCCTCGGCAGACTCGACCCGTACACCTTGGTGTTGCCGCCCACGACGTAGTGCACACCGGGGGCGAAAGAGCCTCCATCCGGCGTGGACCACTTCTCACTCGGCTTGTAGCGACGGTCGACGAAGACAGCCCGCGGATCCCAGTTCTCGGGTTCGCGAGGGAGGGCATACCCGCGCTCAACGACGAGACAGTCGATTCCGCGTTGTGCGAGACCCCAGGCGAGGGTGCCACCACCCATGCCGCTTCCGACGATGACGACCGACGCTGACAGGTCGGTCGACTCGGTCACGACAGGATGTCCTTCCTTTCGAACTTGACCACGGCGATACCCACGAGCACCACGAAGACTGCCACGTTGTACGCCAGACCGACGGCCATTTCGTCCCAGACGACCACCGACCCGAGAGCATCGGCCCACGCGCCGCCGTAGTCCGTCGGGAGAAGCCGGCGGAGGGATCCCAGCGCCTCGATCGCATCGAGGATGTTCGCGAAGATCACGATCACGACGGCCGCTCCGACGGCCCCCAGTGGGACATCCGTGGACACGCTGGCGAGGAAGGCAATTCCCGCCGGGACGAGCAGGGTCACCGCGATGTAGCCGGTGATGATCGCGAGCCGCACCGTGGATTCCCCCGCACTGAGGGTGCCGCCCAAGGGACTGGCCAGAGGGGCGCTCCCGAAGGCGAGGAGCCCCAGGAGGAATGACGCGATGACGAGGGCGAGCAACACCGCCAGGGTCAACAGCAGACCGACGACCAGCTTCACCATCAGGAATCTGCGGCGCGGAACGGGCGCAACGAGGAGGTAGCGCATCGTCCCCCACGAAGCTTCGCTGGCAACGGTGTCGCCGAGGAACATCGCAGCGAGGATCACCAGGAGGAACGCAGACGAGAAGAGCAACCCGCTCACGGCGAAGTTCCACGGTCCGGATGCCAGCAGCCCGAAGACATCGAGATCACCGTCCGCCAGTCCCCCTCGACCACTCGAGGACGGGCCGAACTTCACCGCGAGCACGACGATGATCGGGAGTGCGATGACCAGGGCGAAGGCGACAGCGGTGCGGCGACGTCGTATCTGGCGAATCAACTCCACGCGGACACTGAGGGTTCTCTGGGCCGAGTACTGGTCCATCATCGATCCCCTTCCGGCAACGGGCCGGCATTCACCAGGTGGTCGGATCCGACCAGGTCCATGAACACGTCCTCGAGTTGCTGGCCGCTACGGCCGGCGAGTAACTCGGCAACGGTGCCCGTCGCCGCGACCGTGCCACGGTGCATCACAACGACATGGCTACATGTCTGCTGAACCTCACCGAGGAGGTGCGAGGAGAGAATCACCGTGCGCCCATCTGTCGCGTAGTCGCGCAGCACCTGACGCATCTCGCGGATCTGCGGCGGATCGAGTCCATTGGTCGGCTCATCGAGAAGGAGGATGTCCGGCATGCCGAGCATCGCCTGGGCAATACCGAGACGTTGCTTCATTCCTTGGCTGTAGGTGCGCACCTTGCGATCGACGGACGGTCCAAGACCGGCGATCTCGAGGACTTGATCGAAGAACGCCTCTCCCGAGCGACCGCTCGCCCGCCAGTAGAGGTCGAGGTTCTCGCGTCCCGACAGATGGGGAAGGAATCCCGGACCTTCGACGAAGGCACCGATCCGCGACAACACGGGGGCGCCCGGTGTGACGCGCTCACCGAAGACGAACACGCTTCCCGCTGTCGGCTGGATCAGGCCCATAGCCATACGCATGGTCGTGGTCTTGCCAGCGCCATTGGGGCCGAGGAGGCCAAGGACGACGCCGCGCGGGACGGTGAAGTCCACACCCGCCACTGCCTTCACGCCTTTTCCGAATTGCTTGACCAACCCCTCGATCACGAGCGGGCTTCCCTCGAGATCGGGACGCACCGCGACCCCGCGGGCCCGCGGACGGAGGAGTCGCACAGCGATCACGACAACGATGCCGACGCCCAGGGCGATGAGCGGCCACGCCCACGGGGGGAGTCCACCCGCGCTGCCGGTCATTGTCACCTCGGGAACCACGAGGGCAGGGTCGGCGAGTGCCACGGTGTAGACCGCGGGCTCGCCTGGCATGCGGAATGCCTGATCCGTGGTGTTCACGGTGACGACGAGCCGATCCCCCGCGGCAATATCCGCGACGATGGCTGGTAACTCGATGTCGACGCGTTGCGGGGCTGGCCCCACCGCGACGTTGACCGGGGCGATGAGTCCGTTGGGCAGGAGGAGTGCACCTGCACCTGTCTGAATGCGCAGACCCACGAACAACGCGGCTTGCCGCGCAACGTCGCTGGAAACTTCGAGGCTCACCCGGGAGGCCCCGATGATGCGAAGTGGCTCGACCAGGGGCTCTGAGACGAACTGGGCGCTCTGGTTCGGCGCAACCCGGGTATCGAGGAGGGAGAGCAACCCACCGAGGGACCCGATACCCGGCAGGGAACTCACCGCGGCGGGAACTCCGCCGGCCGGGGCGAGGATCCTCTGCGGTGGGCCCGCGATCGGGATCGTGCGTTCGGTGTCTCCGGACAGGCCCGGGTACTGGGCGCTCGTGAGAACTTCCACGGAGTCCGATTCACGATCGTCGAGTGCAGAACTCGCGACGAGTGATGCTTCGAAGTCTGGGGACACGGGAGGTCCATCGGCGAGGTACGCCTGGAACCACGACCGGGTCAATGCGGTGAGGCGCTCCGATTCGTCGGCACCGCCGTCATGCCCCTGTCCATGCCACACCACCTTGACCGGAGTGTCCGGGTTCGCCGCGCGAATCTGCTCGGCATTCGCATTCACCTGTTGCAGAGGGAAGAGCGAGTCCGATTGGCCACCACCGAGCAACGTCGGGACCGTGATCCGATCGGTAATGCTGGCGGGCGAGGACTGCCTCATCAGTGCACGCGAGGCCTCAGTCGGCTTTCCCGTCGTCGCGACCTCCGTGTAGGCGGCGCACCACTCCGGTGAGAATCTGCCGCAGAGGTCCGCTTGGCCTGGCGGGGAATCGAGTCCGGAACTGAAGAAGACCGACGTCCACAGTTGCTTGTAGACACCCGGATCCTTCGCCCCGAGCATGCTTTGTCCGAATAGGGAGGATTCCAAGTCGTTCCAGGTGATGTCTGCTGCCAGGGCATCGACGCGCTCGTCGTACCCCGCGAGCATCAACGAGAGTGCACCTCCGTACGAGCCTCCCGCAACACCCACGATCGGATCATTCGGTCCCTCCGTCTCGACGCTGGCAAGGCTGGCCAGGTAGTCGATGACGCGGGATGCGTCCGCGATTTCGAATTGCGGTGAGTTCATGGAGATCGTGCCGGTGGAATCCCCGAAGCCGCGTGCGGTGTAGGCCGCCACGACGAAACCCGCATTGACCAAATCCGTCGCCTGATCTGTCACGGACTCCTTGCTGCCGCCGAACCCGTGGGCGAGGATCACCGCGGGTGCGGGGGTGATGTCGGGGATATAGATGTCCGCCGATAACTCGACCGGGGTCTGGTCGCTGGCCGATGTGGGTCCACCCTGGATCGTGACCGCGGTCACGCCCGGCTCCGCCGCGGCGGGCATGCCCGGGAGAAGGACGAGGAGGAGGCCGAGGACCGCTGCACCGCCCCGGGTGGCGGCGGCGCGGGCGCGCGTGGGGCCCGACAGACCCCTCACGGGCTTCCGCGTATGAACAGTGTTCACTTTGGCAGTCTGTCAGCCGCCCCGAGGGCTGTCAACACGGGGGCTACGGGGCCGAGGACTGGGTGTGCGACTCCAGGACGACGTTGCCTTTCGGGTCGACGCGGAGTGTGAGGCCCTCGGCCTCTTCGCCGGCAGTAATCCGTCCGCTCGCAATCGCCTCCTGGAACGCGGCATAGTCGGCCAGGTTCTGCTGCGAGTAGGCCCAGGCGAACTCGGTGACGGATTGCGCGAAACGGTCGGACTGACCGAGGTAGCTGGAGATCGCGATCGCATCACCGGACCGCGCATGGGCGCGTGCCAACGCGGTGCCACACAACGCCGCATACGCCCGATACACACGACTGCTCATCCTGCTCAGATCCGGCGACCACTTCATGTCGCGCAGCTGTCGAACGTAGTAGGAACGGCCGTTGGGTCCGTCGACCCAGCCGAGGAAGGCGTCCGAGGCTGCCTGCATCACGCGCTGCCCCGTGACGACCCGGCGGCCGGGAGGTGTGGGAACAGTGAGTCCGGTGAAGGGTGCCAGCACACTCGAGACAGCCTGCTTCGCCTGCAGGACGAGCAGGTCGTTCACGTCACGTCCCTGCAAGAGAATGACGAAGGCGAGCAGCCCAACCGATCCGACGCCCACCACCTTGTGTCCCACGTCGACGATCGAGTAGCGGTGCAGCAGTTCCTGTCGGTCGACGAGGAGTGTTTCCTTGTAGGCCTGGAACATCCTCTCGACCACGGGCCGCCCGTCCCCCTGCATGCCGAGGGACATCAGGAGCGGGGGCTGGTTGTTGAAGCGCGGCACACCCTCATCGAGATGTGTCAGCTTCTTCACAGCGGACCAACCGCTGCGTGACCGCGCTGCGGCTTCCGTGGAGCGCAGGGCGCGATCGGAGTTTCGGATTCCCTCGCGCTGCCCCCACCGATGCATAAGTGCCGTGTCGATCCGGAAGTACCAGATATCGAGGTCGGACATGCCGGCGAAGGACGCCATGGCATCCCGGTACGCGGTTGCCACGATGCCCGGCAGACGTGCGGCCGCGGATTGGGAGTGTCCGGCCTCTTCGGCTGCAACGAGGAAACTGGTGGCGAGTCGGAGCACATCCCACTCGAAGGGCCCGGGTGCGGTCTCATCGAAGTCATTGATGTCGAACACCAGGGAGCGATCCGGTCCCGCGAAGATGCCGAGATTCGCCAGGTGCGCGTCACCACACAGTTGGGTGTGGAGTCCCGTGGAGGGTCGTGCACCGAGATCGGCGGCCATGATCGCCGCTGCACCGCGCAGGAAGGCGAACGGATTCGCGGCCATGCGCTGGTGGCGCAGGGGAAGGAGCGCCGGCACCCGATCTGTCTCCTGGCCGACGATGATGTCCACCGGATCTTTTCGCGACGCCGATGGTGCGAACTCCCCGAGAGCGCGACGTGACACCTGCTGGCGCGCGGCACGACCGGCTGCTTGCCGTTCCTCGACGGTCTTGCCGTGGATGCGATCGGAGAGAAGCGGAGCACTCGCTGACATGGTCGAACAGTAATCCCGCTCCCACGTCCGTGCGGCTAGGCTCAAGCTCCAAGTTCCAGGAGGACGCGGTGACGCAGCCAGCACCATCGGTTGGTGCTCCGCCCCATGCTCGACTCGTCCTGAGTGCACTGATCCTCGGGGCCCTCGTAGCGAACATCAACCTCGCGGTGGCGAACATCGCCCTCCCGGACATCGGACGGGCGTTCGGCACCGGTCAGACCCAGCTGAACCTCGTCGCAGTCGGGTGCACCCTGGGCCTGGCGATGAGCGTGCTCTACCTCGGCGCATTGGGAGATAGGCACGGCCGAAAGTTGATGCTCAGCCTCGGAATGCTGCTGACCATCCCCGCAAGCATCATCTCGGCGTGGGCCCCCAACCCGGAGATCCTGATCTTCGGACGCGTGTTCACCGGCATCGCCGCGGGCATGGCATACCCGACGACGCTGGCACTGATCACCGCCCTCTGGGGCGCGGGGCCTGCACGAGTGAAGGCCATCGCCCTGTGGTCCGGAGTGAGTGGCGGCGGGGCGGTGATCGGGCCCGTGATCGCCGGTGCTCTGCTGGAGTACTTCTGGTGGGGCTCCGTGTTCCTCATCGGGGTCATCCCTGCAGTGATCGCGCTCGTGCTGGTGCTGCGCGTGGTGCCGGCCCACGTCCACGAGACCACGGACCCGGTCGACCACGTGGGCGGCATCCTCACCGTTGCGATGATCGCCCTCTTCGTGCTCGGCCTGGGCACGATCACGACACCCGAAACGTTCACCGCGGCTCTGATCATGATCCTCCTCGCGATCGTCCTCGTGGTCGCCTTCGTCTTCCATGAGCGACGCGCACCGTTCCCCCTCTACAACCTCACGTTCGCTAAGCGCACCCTCTTCTGGATCCCGGCCCTCGGGGGCATGATCGCGTTCGGATCACTCGTCGGTGCGATGTTCATCGGCCAGCAGTTCCTCCAGAACGTCCTTGGCTACTCCACGTTCAACGCCGGGATCGCCGTGATTCCCTCCGCGATCGGGATGATGGGGGTGGCTCCGTTGTCTGCTCGCTTGGATGTCAACCTCGGCTCACGCACCACCATGCTGCTCGGCTACGCCGCGATACTCCCTGCATTCCTGCTCATGTTGATCGCCTGGGGCGAGACAACGCCCTACTGGCAGGTGGGAATCGCCTATCTCCTGGTCGGCATCGGCGCCGGGCTCGTGTTGACTCCCGCGTCCCGCTCCCTCACTAGCTCCGTGCCCATCACCGGCGTGGGGATGGCGTCGGGCACCACCGACCTGCAGCGGGACTTCGGTGGCGCAGTGATGCAGGCGATCCTCGGATCACTGCTCACCGCCGGCTACGCCACATCCATGATCGCCCAGATCGGTGCCTCACCGGAGGCTTCCACCATCACCTCGAGTACTGAGAACGCGCTCCAACTTTCCTACGCGAGTGCTGAGGCCATCGGCGAGCAATACCCGCAGTACGCGGATGCGATCACCGCCGCTGCCCGAGAGTCCTTCCTCACCGGTGCCAATTGGGCCTACGCGGCGGCCGCGCTCGCGATCATCCTCGGCGCAGTACTCGTGGCCTTGCGATTCCCGAATAAAAGGCGGGAAGAAGGACTCTTGCAGCAGTACGCCACGACTGACGCGGCCATCGCCGCGAAGGCGACCCACGACTGACGCATCTCGACGGCGAGGACACGGGTGGGTCTACGGACTGCATCCACCTTCTCCACAAACGCCGACAACAGATCAGCCGCTGGGGCTCAACTGCCGGTCCGCCGCGTGGCCTCGCCTCGCTTGAGATCCCACCGATACTCGCTGACCTAGCGATACACCTCGCGTCGATGCCCGACTCGCACGACGTGAATGACCAGCACCGCATCGATCACCTCGTACACGATCCGGTGATCCCCGACTCGCACGCGATAGACGTCCTGCTCCCCTGACATCGCCACGCACGCCGGTGGACGCGGATTCTCGGCGAGGAGTTCAATCGCGGCGCGGATTCGCTGCTGCTCCCGTCGCGCAAGGCCAGCGAGTGTCTTGGCCGCGCGTCGAGCAATGCGGATCTCGTAGCGGGGTGTCACACGAGACCGAGCTCGGCCTTGACCTGATCCCAGGGAACGTAGTCCTCCTGTTCGCGCGCGAGAGACAATTCCGCGCGGTCGAGCGCCTCTTCAGCATCTTCGAGTAGTCGCTCAAAGACTGTCGGGTCGACCACGACAGCGACTGGTCGGCCCCGCCGCGTGAGGTAGACCGGCTCCCCCGTACGGGTCGCGCTTTCAATCACGGCAGCCAACTGTTCCCGCGCTTCACTCACCGCCATCTCCGTCATGTACGAATCGTACGTCTCGCGGGGGCGGAGCGACAGTGGATGCGCAAAACGGGCAGATCGTGTCCGGTCTGCCCGTTTTGTCTCATGGCGGGGAGAAACCGGCAGGGCGCGAACGCCGGGTTGTGAGCCCCGCGAGATTCGCTCACGAAACCGCGCATCCGCAGACCCGCCTGCACCGCTGGGGGCGTGAGGCCTGCACCTCGCATGTCAACGCTGACCTTCCACCCCCGGCCGACGGGAGGCTACGTCGCCGACGTCACCTTCACGCCGGTGCTCACGGCCTTCGGCACACAGCCCTTCCCGGTGACCGTGGCACGGACGGACCACTGCGCCAGGCGCGTCGGCCCGATCACGACCTTTGCCGTCGCGATGCCATCACGCGAGGCGCTGGCGTAGGTCCGGTCTCGCCCGGACGTGAAACTGACCCGGCACCCCGCCTGCACTCCGTGCGCCTTGACGGTGACGGAGCTGCTCGAAGCGGCACTTCGGGGCCACACACTGAGGATGGGGTCAGCGCCGAGCGCGGCCGCGGGCGTCGCGATGACGACGCCGATGGCCAGGGTGAAGGACTCGCCGGTATTGGTGGTGCCAGACAGGCTCAGGGTGTGCTGGCCGAGTGGCAGGGTCGACGGCAGGGTGGCGGACGCTGAGAAGTCGCCACTGCTGCTCGCCGACGACGACGTGAGCGTGAGCGGATCGGAATACAGCGTCTGCGTCACGGTGGTGTTCGGCGCCAGACCCGAGACCTGCGTCGGCACCTGACCCGAACGGGGCAGGATGAGCGAGCCGTCTGAGGTAAGTGGGACGCCCTGGCCCCGGGAAGTCGTGCCCCGCAGGGTGAGTGACACCGGTCCCCCAGTCAGGGTGAGGCCGGCACCGCGACGACCCTCGGTGGTGGTGACCTCCACCCGGCGCCCACCGATCGTCATGCTCGTGCCACCGGGCGAAAGCCCCGGTGGTGCCGTTGAGGCAACGGTCGGCGTTGGGGTTGGGGTCGGCGTCGGCGTCGGCGTCGGGTCCGTGGTCGAGGTCCCACCACCGGTGCTCGGTGGTGGCTCCGGGCACGAGGTCGCCGTCGCACTCGAGTTGATGGACCGCAGCTGCGGGTAGATCGATGTTGAGCAGTCGTATCCCCACACGGTGCTGAAATTCCAGCCCGGGAAGTTCGTGGAGAACCGCATCTGGCTCGTGGTGAGCCCCGTGGTTCCGCTCATGGGACCGGGATAGGCGGGCGAATAGCCGGCATACGAGGTTCCGGTCGTCTGCGTGTCCCATTGCACGCCCGAGATCGTGGTGGAGGCGTAAGTGCCTCCCATGACGCCGCCGACAGCAGGATTGAGGGTGCCTATCCAGCCGACCGCGTAGGAGTTCTGAATCGTCGAATTGGGTGCATCCCCCACGAGCGAGCCAGCGTATCCCGGAGTCGTGCTCGTCTCGCCGCGCGGAGGAGCCGAAATCCTGGTCAAGGTGAGGGCCCCCGTCGCAAAGGAATCCGCGATCGTCACTGAGGTCGCGGGGGAAGTCGTCCCTTGAGCATCCCCGACGAGTCCGCCAAGCCACCTCCACGCCGTCACGGCACCCGTCGCGTAGCTGCGCCTCACGGTCGTGTTGCCAAGCAGGGTTCCCACCAGACCACCGGCCTGGCTGCCGGTTCCGGACTCGCCATTGAAAGTGGCGGCCACGCTGCCGGTCGCGTAGCTGTCCTCGACAACTGCGGTCGCTGAGGTGCGCGCATCGAGCTCCCCGACGAGTCCACCGACGTCCTGTTGGGCAGAGACGGCGCCGCTCGCCCGACTGCCGGAGATGATGATGCTCCCACCACCACCGGTGACGCCGGCGCCCAGAAGGCCCCCAGCACCACCACTGACGCCAGAGACGGAGCCGTCAGCCCGACTGCCGGAGATGGTGATGCTCCCAGCACCGGCGGTACTAACGTACCCGACTAGGCCGCCGACGCAAGACAAGCCCGTCACCGCGCCTGACGACGTGCTACCGGTCACCTGGCGGCTGGTGGCGGTTGTGGTTTTGAGCCAACCGACGACTCCTCCAACGCAGATGTGACCCGTGACAGCGCCGGTGTTCGAAGCATCTTGGATCGAGGTGTTCTCGGCTTCCCCGGCGATCCCACCCGTCCACCCAGGGTAAACGTTGCCAGTCCAGCTGCCATCCCTCACTACTGTGACATTGCCGCTCGAAGTCACCGAAATGAGCTCAGATGACCCGGCGAAACCGACGATTCCGCCGACGTTGTTGTGCCCACTCGTGACTGTGGCGGCGGAGGTGGTGTTCCGGATGAGCGATCCGGTAGAGATGTAGCCCGCAACTCCGCCCACCCAGGTGGCGCCGCCGGCCATATCACCACCTCCCGTGATCGTCCCGGAGACGAAGCTGTTGAGGATGTCGGTGTCGCTTGCATTGCCGACAATCCCTCCCGTGAAGGACCCAGTTCCGCTGACCGAGGCGCCGATGAGTCTGATGTTCGTCAGCGTCGCGCCGATCGTATAGGCGAAAAGACCTCGGCCATTGAGCTCGGCCGAGGGGAGGGACAGCCCGCTGATGGTTTTGCTGTTGCCGTCGTAGGTTCCCCTGAAGGGACTGAGGTGGTCACCTCCAATGGGAGCCCAGTCACCGGACAAAGTGATGTCTTCCGTCTGCTTGAAGTGCAGGCCCGAGGCGCGGCAGTTGCTGTCCGAGGCCAGTTGCGCCAACTGCGTCTGATTGGCGATCCTGAACGGATCAGCACTCGTTCCGCTGCCATTGGAAGCAAGCACGTCGCAGACACTTCCCGCCGTCGCGGTGAAGGTGACCGGTGACCCGGTGAGGCCGGATGCAGTGGCCGTGAGGGTGTTCGATTCGGTGGTCGCGCCGAGGGTCCATGTAGGCGAGGTGGCGATGCCGTCGGCGCCCGTCGTCACTGTGGCTGGCGAGCCGAGAGTGCCACCACCCAGGGCAACCGCGAACGTGACAGAGACTCCTGCCACGGGGGCGCTGCCTGCCCCGGTGACCAGCACCGCCGGGGACGTTGCCACGGACCCGGCTATCGGAGCGCTCTGATTGTTCCCGGCAGACACCGCGATCGTGGTCGCCGTCACGGAGGCCTGCGCCGTAGGAACCCCGATCAGCGAGGCCATGACCAGTGCCACGGCGATCGAGATCACGCCCATCACTCGCTTCATGACTGCTGCTCCCACTCGTGAACCTAGGTCGAGGCCGTGACCGCACCGTCGAGGGAATCCCCCGACAACGTCCCCCACGATACGCCGGTGACAGTGTCTGCCGGGCAGGCCATCACCCGAGTTACTCATGACCGCGATGCTTCGACCGCCCTTCCCCTACGGAGAGGGTGGATTTGGGGGTCTAGACCCCCATCAGCGGGGCGTTCGGTGCTCACGCAGGCGAGCCACGCCCCCGCGTGAGGGGATCTGTTCACGGTGATGACACGACGGTCCACTTCTGGGAAACCGTGGAGAAGCGAAGGACCCGAACGCAGACGGGGCCCCCAGCACCGGAGTTGAGCCACTGCGCCCACGACGCACCCCATCCCCCGCTGGACACACCCGCCCAGTCCAGATCCGGTCTGTCGACGGCAGCGCATCCAGCCGCCGGCTGGCCTACGCCCTGATGCAGATCCGGCGGAGCCGCAGAGCCGCGAGAGTTAGTGAAAGCCAGCCTCACGTACCCGTTGCCGCCCGATCCACCGGTCGCAGACGTGCCCGCATTGCCCGCGGACGTGAAGGTCGCTGACCCGATCGAGTAGCTGCCTCCCGCTCCGCCACCACCGGCGGCAGCGCAGAAGCCCCGTGATCCCGCCCCGCCACCTCCGAAGCCAGCTCCGCCAGCACCCGCGGCCGATGGCGCGCTGCCCAAGCCGGCAAGACTTGCTCCGCCAGAGCCGTTGAAGCCTGCTCCCCCTGTTTCCCCGACCCACGAGGTTCCGCCGACTCCGTTCGCACCTCCCCCGCCAGCATCGGGGGCTAGGCAGCCCAGACCACCGCTGGAGCCATCCTGTAACGAACTCCCACCCGTGCCCAGGCCTGCTCCCAAGGAATTGCTTCCTCCACCGCCGCCAGCGCCGGCGACGACGACCACGATTCCATCGAGGAGCACTGCGCTCGACCCACCCCCTGCGCCGCCGAACGAACCCGCAGGAGAGCCTCCGTTCCCGAAGCCGAGGCCACCACCTCCGGTGCCCATGCCTCCGCCCCCGCCCACCCACACGCGCAGCGTCTGCCCGGGTCTGACATCCACCGTGGCTCGGACGAGTGCGCCACTGCCGCCGTCGGAAAGGGTCGAGTTCCTTCCGCCTCCACCACCGGCCACGTCGAGCGACACTGCGAAGACACCGTCGGGGACCGTCAACTCGGTAAATCCACCGGACGAGAAGGTGCAGGTCACCGTAGCTCCGAGAACCGGCGCGGGCGTGCAGGTGGGCGCCGCCGATGCAGGCGTTGCGTTCATGAGCCCCAGAGCACAGGCTGATGCCAGACCGGCAACGCTGGCTAGGAGACGAGACATCCCACGAGGATGCCACATGATGAACACCGTCAACCTCACGGCATCGCACGCACGACCGCACCCTTCTCAGCGGCCGTCACAGTCAGGCCTGACGCACAGAGCGCTGCTGCACGGACAGGAACCGCGCGGTCACCACCGTCATCGATGGAGCGCTCGCTGGACATCGCCACGCAGGTGGGTGGATGCGAATCCTCGGCGAGCAGTTCGCGCGCACCTCGACCGTTGGCGAGAATCCCCCGATTCCGTCGTGGGCATGCTCGCCAACGTCGTCGCAGGCCTCGTCGTCATTCTGGCCACATCGGCCTTCGGCGCCGTGTCCCAGCTATCGGCGCAACGCCTTGACGCCATGGCCGCCGAACTGAATCGAGAGTTCATCGAGGCCACCGCGCGCAGCCAGTCTCTCGCCAGTCTGCTGAGAGAAGCGGGCGGCATCGTGCACGGTGCGGTGCAGTCGCGGATCCTCGGATCCGCGATGGCAATCGAGGAGGCCGGCCGCAATCGCGATCCCGAGCATTTCAGCGCCGCACTGACGCGGGCGCTCGACGCCCTGGAGAACCCGATGCCGACGCTGGGCCGGCCGCATTCCTCTAACGTGCTCGACGAACTCTCCCGGCGCAGTGGCCTGTGGGAGGGACTGTGCGAGGTGGAGTACGTCGTGGGAGCTGACGTCACAAACCTCGCACCCGAGACGATCGACGCAATCGGACGGATCACCGAGGAGGCCATCGCGAACGCGGTCCGGCACGGCGAAGCAGAGCACGTGGTCGTCACTGTGGACGTCGACCCTGAGACGAACGACCTCGCGCGGCTGCTGATCACCATCAGCGATGACGGGACCGGCCCATCTGCTTCTGAACCAATTGCAGGGTTGGGGACGCAACTGATCGGCTCCCTGGCCGCATCCACCTCCCTGCAGCGCACGGGTGACCGCACCCTGCTCACCGTCCGCCTGAGTCAGGCCTGAGGCGCGAGCCGACATCTCGCCCACAATGCAGAACGGGCAGACCGCATGCGATCTGCCCGTTCCCTGCAGTAGCGGGGGCAGGATTTGAACCTGCGACCTCTGGGTTATGAGCCCAGCGAGCTACCGAGCTGCTCCACCCCGCGTCGGTAACACCAGTCTACGTGACGCGCCGCTCCCATCAGCCTGGGGGCGAGAACGCCCGCGGCTCTGGGGGTGGCCGGTTAGCCGACCACCCCCCTCGACTTAGGTCAGACCGCCTTCCAGAGTGACGGCGCATTGATCCAGTTCGGATCACCCCAGCCCTGGTACGCCTGAATGCACACGTAGGTCACGCCATTGAAGGTGACTCGGTCACCCACTGCGTAGCGCGCCGTGGAGCTCCACTGGCCCGCCGGTGCCACGGTTGGCGTGGGTGTCGGTGTGGGCGTGGGCGCGGGCGTCACCGCTTTCGTCGTCACCGTGAAGGGTGCCGAGGCGGCCGAGACATTGCCCGCAGCATCCCGCGCCCGCACCGTATAGGTGTAGGACGTGTTCGCGGCCAAGCCCATGTCCATAAACCGGGCAGAGGTCGGTCGCGCGATCTCCACCCCATTGCGGAACACCACGTAGCCGGTCACACCCACGTTGTCCGTCGAGGCACCCCACATCACATCGACACTCGAGGAGGTCTCCCCCATCGAGTGCACGTTGGACGGGGCACTCGGTGCGGTCGTATCCGCGACAGGGGTGGCAGCCTTCGTCGTTGCCGTGAACGGCGCCGACGGAGCCGACGTGTTACCCGCGGCGTCCACCGCGCGCACCGTATAGGTGTACGACGTGTTCGCGGCCAGGCCCATGTCCATGAAGCGGGCAGCGGTCGGTCGCGCGATCTCCACCCCATTGCGGAACACCACATAACCGGTCACACCCACGTTGTCCGTCGAGGTACCCCACATCACATCGACACTCGACGAGGTTTCCCCCATGGAGTGGACATTCGTCGGGACCGTCGGAGGCTGGGTGTCGGCCGGTGCTCCGGTGCCGGTGATGTTCACGTCGATGACGTTGTAGAACGCATTTGCGGTGTCGGCGACATCCCAGACGGCCAGGACCACGTGATACCCACTGCGGTTCGCGGGGATGCTGATCGTGTGGACCTTGTTGTTGCTGGCCGCGGTTCCATTGTGGGCGATCGTGGAAATCAACTCGAAATCGTTTCGCTCCAGCGGACCACTCGGATCCCAACTCTGCTTGGTGATGTAGTAGCGCCACTGCGCAGTGCTGTGGGGCGCGGTGTATGTCCAGTCGATGCGCAACGGACCGGGGCTGATCTCGTTCTTGTACCAGCGCCCGAAGGTCTGTTGATCAAGTTGCGGGAATGCACCCCCCGCCGATGCGATCTTTCCGTCGACCGGCCCGGCCTGGGGGTAGCCCTTGGGGGCCTCCAGGCTCTGGGGCTCGAAGACGATGTTGCCGCAGTTGGTGTTCAGGCCCATCTTGCAGGCCAGCGCTCGGCTGTAGGGCGCCGAGACATATCCATGGGCTTGGGCTGGAATAGCCCCTCCCACGGTGGTCCCGAGCACAATCGCCGTCGTCATGGCCGCCGTAATGGCGGCTTTTCGCAGGGTGATCACGAGGATCCTTCCAATTCGACACCGTCGGGTGACGGTGCATCCTTGGAAGGACGTATGGTCCCGGACGCCCGGTTCCAAACCCCGCGCGTCAGGCCTCCTGGGCAGGGACCTCCTGGGCCGGGCTCTCGGGAGGCGCCGGACCACTGAGTTGCGCCTCAGCGGCCGCGGCTCGCTCGAGTGCCGCCGCGAGCTTGTCCTGAGCAACCCCGTAGGCCGCGAAGTCCCCGCGAGCCAGGGCCGCCTGGCCTTCTTGGTACGCGGCCTGGGCATCAGCGATCGCGTTCGACAAATCGGTGACCGGATCACCCGTGGACGGGGTCTCGGGAACGACCTCCGGTGTCATCGGCTCCCCAGTCTCAGGATCGGGGACCGCCTCCGGGGTCGGGGTGGCCGACGTGCCGAACACAACCGCGAGGGCCTTGTCCAGGGTGTCCTCCATGGCGACGTTGGCTCCGTAGCCGACGAGCACCTTGCGTAGGAGCGGGTAGCCCTCCGCCGAGGCACGGATATAGACGGGCTCGACGTAGAGCAATCCCCCGTTGAACGGCAGCGAGAGCAGGTTGCCGAGTTCGACCTCGGAACCACCTCGACGCAGCAGGTTTAACTGCGACGAGACGACCGGATCGGACTCGAAGTTGTTCTGCACCTGCTGCGGGCCGGGAATGGTCGTATTACTCGGCAGTTGGAGAACCTGGATCTTCCCGTAGTCCTCCCCCGGTTCCGAGTTCACCGCCATGAAGGCAGCGAGCGTCTGCCGACGCTGGGGAGCGAAGGTGGTCGTGAGCGAGAACGCCGGTCCCGCCGCACCCGGCATTTGGAGGGTGAGGTAGTACGCCGGCTGGAACACCTGCGCGGGTGCGACCGTGGGATCGAAGGGCACGATCCACACATCGGTGCCGTTATAAAAGGTCGTGGGATCGGTCACGTGGTAGCGGCTCATGATGGTGCGCTGCACCTTGAACAGGTCCTGCGGGTAACGCACGTGCTCGACGATTTCCTTGGGCATCTCACTGGCCGGCAGCACCGTGTCCGGGAAAGCCTTCATCCAGGTCTGCAGGACCGGATCCGACGGGTCCCATGCGTACAGGTCGACCGTTCCCTCGTAGGCGTCGACAACGGCCTTGACCGAGTTGCGCATGTAGTTGATCTGGTCGCGCGGCAGAAGTCCGATCGGGCCACCGCGGGTGCTGATGGAGTCGGCGGTGGCCTCGGTCAGCGATACCCGGCTGCTATACGGGTAATCGTTGGACAGGGTGTACCCGTCGACGATCCACTTGATCCCACCGCCGGCAACCACCGGCAACGGGTCCTGATCGAGAGTCAGCCACGGGGCGACCTTCTGAACTCGGGTCAACGGATCGCGATCCCACAGGATCTGTGACTCCTCGTTCACCAGGTCGGAGAGCAGGATGTTGGAGTCCTGGAACTTCGTCGCGAACAGGATTCGACCGAGGAGGGAACCCATTGGTACCCCGCCATCACCCGTGTAGGTGTTGGTCTTCTGACCGGTGGGGCTCGCATCATCCGGGTAGTCGAGTTCTATTGGGGGTGACCCCTCGGGCGCACCCACGATCGAGTAGCTGGGGCTGAGTTCCCCGAAGTACACCCGCGGTTGGTCGATGTCCAACAATCCCTGCGTCGGAATATCACTTTCGAAGAAATCGGGCTGGCCGTTGGTGAGCGCGGTGTTGTCGAAGGCAGAGACGAAGCCGTAGCCATGGGTGAACACGGCACGCTCGTTGGTCCAGTTGCGCTGGCCCTCGGGGATGCCCGCGAGGTTGATCTCACGGACGGCGACGACGGCGCCACGCTGCCCTCCCTCGAGGGCGTAGCGGTCGACATCGAGTCGAGTGTTGAAGGAGTAGTAGCCACGGATCTGCTGGAGTTGGTTGTAGGTCGGCGAGACCACGGCCGGATCCAGGAGACGGATGTTGTCCAGGGTTCCGGCGCTCGCCTGCAGGACCTCCGGCGATGGCGGTGAGACCGTCCCCGCATAGTCCTTGACTTCGGCGTCGTCGATCCCGTACGCGGCGCGCGTGGCCTCGATGTTGCGCTGGATGTACGGCTGCTCGCGCACAAGCTCGCTCGGACGCACCTGGAACTGCTGGACGAAGAGCGGGTAGAGAGCACCCACCACGACACTGGTGAGAATCAACAGGCCCAGCCCGATCACCGGGATCACCCAGTGACGGCGGATCGCGTTGAACAGGAACAGTGCCGCGACGAGAAGAGCCACGAACGTGAGGATGTTCAGAGACGGCAGCACCGCATTGACATCCACGTACTTGAGACCCGTGAATCCAGCGACGAGCTGCTGACTCTTGGTCATCAACTCGTAGCGATCCAGCCAGTACGCACCCGCCTTGAGGATCATCAGAATCGCGACGAGCAGTGACACCTGCACCTGCGCTGCGACCGTCGCGCGGTCGCCCCGGGGCTGCAGACGCAGGCCGCCGTAGAGGTACTGCACGACGACGGTGATGAGCAGCGACACGATCACCAGAGCGAATCCGAAACTCAACAGAAAACGCAGGAACGGCAGCTCGAAGGTGTAGAAGGAGAGGTCGAGGCCGAATTGCGGGTCCGTGATGCCGAACGGAGTCGAGTTCCGCCACAGCAGGAATCCACCCCACTCACCCGATGCGGAGAGGCCGGCAAAGAGGCCCGCGACGATCGTGAGGCCCAGAGCGAGCCGGGTTCGGTACGGGGTGATCGCCTCGCGATAGCGCTCAAGGCTCGCCTGCTCCGGAGTCATGCCCACGTACGCAGGACGGGTCCGGTACGCGATGGTCAGCGACAGCGCCACAACGAGGGCCATGGCCGAGGAGAAGATCCCGAACATGATCCCGCGGGTCACCAGGGCGATCGTGAATACCTGGGACTTCTCGACCGAGTCGAACCACAGCCAGTCGGTGTAGAAGCCGGTGAAGATCACGAAGGCGATCACGATCACGGCGAGGATCGCGATGGTCGGGAGGAGCACTCCCCCACGCCGTGGCTGGGCGGGGCTACCGGTAGGCGTCGTAGCGGTGAAACTCACCCCTCGAACATATGGCACCTGCCTCCCGGAGGCACACCGAGGTCACGGCGCGCGGCCGGGTGGCTAGGCGGGGCAGGCGGCGAGCTCGTTGCCGGCACGCCAGGCGGTGAGCGCGTCGATGGCGTCCGCGAGCGTTTCGACGGGAACGACGGTGAGCCCCTCCGGCACGTAGCCCTCCGCCTCCGTGCAGTTGCCCCGAGGCATGAGGAACAGCTCCGCACCGGCATCCCGCGCACCCGTGAGCTTCTGGCGGATGCCGCCGATGGATCCGACACCCCCGTCCGGATCGATGGTCCCCGTCACGGCGATGTGCTCACCACCCGTGATGTTGTCGGGAGTCAGCTTGTCGACGATCCCCATCGCGAAGACCAGGCCGGCGCTCGGCCCGCCGATGTCCTGCAACGTGAAGTCGATGATGAAGTCCGGCGTATAGAAGTTGCCGACCGTGATTCCCAGGAGCCCCGTCCCGGGCTTGTCGGGGTTGTCGACCGAAGAAACGCGCACCTGGGTGGGGTCACCATCGCGTTCGATATCCAAGGCGAGGGCAGTGCCAATCGGCGCGGCCCGCACGGCGTCCACGACATCCTGTGGCGTAGTCACCTCCACGCCATCGATCGCCCGGATCCGATCCCGTGGTTCGAGCACGCCATCGGCGGGTGTGTCATCCAGGACAGCGGTGACGATGACCTCGGTGCTGACGGGGATGTCGAGATACCCGAGCGCCGCGGCAATCGCATCGGACTCCGCGGTGCTGAACAAAGCCGCGCCCCGCTGCCGGATCTCGTCCCCGGTGACATCGTCCGGGTAGAGCAGTTCCCGCGGCACCACGGCGTCGCTCGCGTTGAACCACGCGGCGATCGCTTCGACGAACGTCAGGCCGCCACGCGGTCCCCCCGATTCCGAGACCGTGGTCATATCGAGTTCACCGGAGACCGGGTACGTCTCCGTGCCCTCGATCTCGATCACCTGCGCGCCGTCAATCTCCCCGATG
Organism: Candidatus Nanopelagicales bacterium; assembly: GCA_044375955.1. Lineage (GTDB taxonomy): Bacteria > Actinomycetota > Actinomycetes > S36-B12 > S36-B12 > VGCC01. The sequence goes on from JBILLS010000021.1 coordinate 31,531, forward strand.
ACATTGAAGGTCGGGCCCGGGGCGAGACGGACGTAGGGCACGGGAAGCAGGAACGCAACCGCGAGTAGTGAGGCCGTGACAACCGCGCTGATGATCAGGGTCCAGACGCGTCCGGACAGTCGCGGGCGGCGCGGTTCGGCCGAGCCGGACGGAGGGAATCCGGGAGAGGTGTCCGTCAACGCGAACGACGGCGGCTAGTGGGAAGTGGTTTGGCCATGGCCTTCTGCAACTGCACGTACTCCGAGGTGATGTCCGGCATCGGCTTGGCAGGCCTGCGCACCAGCGCCACGAATCCCACCGCGAGGGCAACGGCTCCCAGCGGGATCAGCCACCACAGCAGCGCAGACACCTAGGGCTCCTCACGTTGGACGAACCCCCAGGGTAACCCGGGGCCAGAGGGACCGCCGCCGGGGCCGAAAAAGCCGTGGGGTTCCCAGGTCTCGCAGCCCCAACGTGCCTTCCCCTTGCACGCTGCGACCCGTTATCCCGGGAACCCCAACGGCGTCACAAGGTAGGAGGTCACCGGAACAGCGTCAATCCCGCGGGCGCAATCGTTCATCTGGATTGTGGACGGACCTGTGGACCCCCTGTGGACCCCCTGCGTCCTCCCTGGGGACACCGCGGGGATCGTGCTGTGGACGACCTGAGGATGGGTGCGAGAAGTCCAGTGATTCCAAGGGAAATCTCATCCGCATGGTGTGGATAGAAAATTCCTCGCCGGGTTCACGGCGTGTTCACCCGCTGGCTAGCGATGCCAGCGCGTGGCCGCGTCCACGAGCGCCCGCACACTCACGTCCGCGTCATCGGGCAGCCCGTCGACGGGGAACCACCGCAAGTCCAGCGACTCCTCGCTCACGACGGGCGCGGATACCTCCGGTACTTCGATTCCGAATTGCACGTCCAGGTGCACACTCATCTGCCCCGGCCCGCACGGGACGGGATGGCGATCGAGACGGAGTGGGTGATGGGAGATCACACCGCCGGAGAATCCTGATTCCTCGCGCATCTCGCGCATCGACGCCGCATGAAGGCTCGGGTCCCCCTGCTCGATATGCCCGCCCAGTTGCAACCACCGCCCGACTTTGGGATACAGTGTGAGCAGGACATGACTTCTGGCCGAATCGATAACGATCGCACTTGCCGTGATGTGACCGACACGGCATTCGCGGAAGACGCCGTTGTCGTGTTCGCCCAGGAAGGCCAGGTAGTCGCGACGCAGTGCCTCCTGCTGCGCATCATCGGCCTGCCATGCCTCGAGAACACGCACGGTGTCGACGAACACCTGGCTCACGTCACACGACTCTATTGACGAGCTCCTGCCCGGTCGCCAGGCGCTCCAACTGTTGGGACACGAGCCGCCGCGCACGCGGCAGGAATGCCGAGGAGTTGCCCCCCACGTGCGGACTGATCAACAGACCAGGCGCGGCCCACAGGGGATGGTCCTGCGGGAGGGGCTCCGGGTCTGTCACGTCGAGCGATGCACGCAGTCGACCCGATGTGAGTTCGGCGAGCAGCGCATCGGTCTGCACCACCTTTCCGCGCGCGACGTTCACGAGCAGCGCCCCGTCCTTCATCCTCGCAAGGAAGCCCGCATCCACCATGCCCGCGGTGGTGTCATCCAGGGGCACGACAAGAACGACGACGTCGACGGTGGGCAGGATCGCATCGAGCTCGGCCAACCCACGCACTCCATCGCGGGCCGTGCGCCCCATCATGATGACCTCGACCTCGAAGGGTTCGAGACGCCTACGGATTGCCTGCGCCACGCCACCCGCCCCGATCACCAGCACGACCTTGTCCGCGAGGGCGGGCAACCGGCGATGACGCCAGACCCCCTGCTGCATGTCTCGGGCCGCGTCATCGAGACCGCGCAGGTTGGCGATGATGAGGCCCAGGGTCAACTCCGCGGTGCTCGCATCGTGCACCCCCGACGCATTGCACAGGGTCACTCCCGGAGGGAGGTGCGCGAGCGCATTGTCGAATCCGGCGGTGAGTAACTGGCACACGCGCAGGTTTGGCATCTGCCCCATCAGTGCGAGGTTGGCGGCGGGACCCATGTAGACCGGGACGAAGAAGGTTGCCGCCGCGAGGGCGGCCGGATCGACCTCGCCCTCATCGGGATACACCGCTATCGGGAGAGATGAGGTGACCTCCCCGAGTCCGGAGGGCAGGAGCGCGAGTTCGCTCATCCCACCGGCTCCCAGTGACCGGAGGCCACGGAGGCCAGCACCGCCTCGTTGGCCAGCGCCGCCTTGAGCGCATCCTCGATGGTGGCGCCGATCGGGGCACCCGCCTGGACCGATTCCAGGAGACGCGCCAGTTCGATCACCTTCGAGTCGTCGTACCCGATCGCTACACCGGCACCGGGCTGGAAGCGCTGGTACTCCCCGACCCCGGGCTCGCCGAGCGCGATCTGGGTGGGCCGCCCCTGGTAGGGACCGTCGACGCTCAGGCTGAGTTCATCCGACCGCCGGAAGTCCCAGCTCACGGCACCCTCGGTGCCGTGGATGTGGAACCCGTAGTTGCACTGATCACCGATGGATGAACGTCCCGCCTCGTACGTGACCCGAGCCCCGTTAGCCATACGGAGCAGTGCACATATGTAGTCCTCGTTCTCCACAGGACCGAACTCCACGTCCGGATCGTTGAGGTCTGCCGTCGCGAAGTGGCTTGCCCCAGGCTTGGCGATCGGCCGCTTGTCGATGAAGGTTGCGGTATCGGCCACCAACTCGTCGATCTCACCGAGCAGCATGCGGATGAGATCGAAACCATGCGACCCAAGGTCCGCGAGGATGCCGTGGCCACCCTGCGCGACCGTGTAGCGCCAGGAGAGGGTGCCACCGGGATCGGCGGCGTAGTCCGCGAGTGTCCGTACCGTTGCATGTGTGGGCGCCCCGATTGCACCCGATCGGATCAGTTGTTGCGCGTGCTCCACGGGCGGGAAGTTGCGGTAGTTGAATCCCACTGCGGCCTGGACCCCGGCCTCACGTACGGCCTTCGCAACGCGCGCACAGTCGGCGGCATTCAGACCTACCGGCTTCTCGATCCACAGGTGCTTGCCCGCACGCGCAACCGCCTCACCGATTTCACCGTGCACCGCGTTGGGCGCCGTCACACTGACAACGTCCACGCAGGGATTGTCGATCACTGCGCGCCAGTCCTGGGTGGTCTCGATAGGTCCGTGCTGATCCACGAATGCTTCGAGGTGACTCGGCAAGGTGTCCGCCACGGCCACGAGGGTGGTGCGCACCGGCAAGTCTGGATAGTGGTGGGTCAGACGTCCGGTGGCACGCGCATGCACATGCCCCATCCACCCGGCACCGATGATCCCGTGCCCGAGGGTGCGCTTCTCACTCATGGACCCATCCCCACTCTCACTT